>CAMXQE010000023.1 GCA_947246015.1 uncultured Lachnospiraceae bacterium
GAAAAAGGACTGCCAGCATTGATGTATTGGCACAGATTTCCCATACTTATCATATAAGTATGGATTATTTACTATTTGGTGCAAAAGAACCGGTTCAAATGCAGAATTACCGTTTGTTTCAATCCCTTTGCTCTCAATATTCAGAACAGGAAATTGCCGCTTCACTGACACTGGCAGAATTCTATTTAAAAAATCTTTCTTCCCCTTCAACATAAAATATTACGCAGAAACCTTGCGTATATCAATGACATTATTCCGAACGGAATCTAATATAATTACCTTGTACTTGCGACGTAACTGTCGCAACTTCATTATGAACTTTCTCCGGCGCTATTGATAATTTGAGAAATTCGTGGCATAATATATAAGAAAGTAGCGACGTATTCGTCGCAAGTACGAGGTGGCTGTAATGATTAAACGAGATTCTTATTTGAATCATATGATTCATCACATGTGGAACGGAGAAGTCAAGGTTATCACTGGCATCCGCCGCTGCGGAAAATCAGTTCTATTGTTTAACCTGTTTTATGAGTATCTTCTTTCACAGGGAGTTCAGGAAGACCACGTTATAAAAATCGAACTGGACCAAAGACGATATTATAAGTTCAGAAATCCGATAACACTTTGTGAGCATATCGAGTCCATTGTTGCGGAACAGAAAAACGAAAGGTTTTATCTTTTCATCGATGAAGTTCAACTTACCACAAAGGTCATTGATAACGAAAACGGCAGAATCGAAGTGTCCATCTATGATATGCTGAATGAACTCAAAGCATATAAAAACTTGGATGTATATGTAACAGGAAGCAATTCAAAGGGACTGTCAAAAGATATTGCTACTGAGTTCCGTGGCCGTGCTACTCAGATTCATGTGTTTCCATTGTCCTTTGAAGAATTTTACTCCCACATCGGCGGTGATGAGCGAAAGGCTTTGGATACCTACATGCTTTATGGCGGTATGCCACGCCTGCTGGCATTGGATGATGAAAAAGAGAAAAAAGATTACCTGTCTTCTCTGTACAGCGAATTATATGTAAAAGACATTGTTGAACGTAATAGTATTGAACGTGAAGATATTTTGAATAACATTCTAGATTTCCTCGCTTCGCAAATCAGTTCACTGACCAATCCTACAAATATTGCCAATGCGTTGACCAGTATTAAGAATGAAAAAGTTAATTCCACATTGGTTTCAAACTATGTACAGCACATCATCGATTCATTCCTTGTTTCTATGGCAAAGCGCTATGATGTGAAGGGAAAGACTTATTTCAAGTATCCAAACAAATATTATTACACAGATATTGGACTCCGCAATGCGAGACTGAATTATCGCCAATATGATCCTGGACACATTATGGAAAACCTCATCTATAACGAGCTTCTGCGAAGAAGATATTCCGTTGATGTTGGTGTTGTGACCGACCGAACCGGCGGCGCAAATATGCAGAAAGAAATCGACTTTGTAGTGAATGATGCAGATAAAAAAATCTACATCCAGTCTGCTTTCCAAATGAATACAGAGAAAAAGGAATCTTCCGAACTTGCATCCCTGATGCTGACAAAGGACTTTTTCAAGAAAATCATTGTCCGCATGGATATTTCTCACAACTTCTATGACGACAACGGAATATTCCACTGTAGCCTAATAGATTTGCTGCTTGGGCGTGTTGAATTGTTCTAAACAACGGACGGCACGCTCTGTGAACCACCCTTATGTTAACTAAAAGCCCGCCGCCAGGCAGAGCCTTGAGACCGTTATGACCGAACAGACAGTCTAATTTTTCCCCGTACTGCCAATCCCCCCGCGGTTCTCGTTTTCCAATACTTCCACCTCATCAAACACCAGCTTCGGCTGATTCTCTACAATCCGGAACTGACAGATTCTGTCATTCACCTCAATATGAGTATCCCGCAACGCATAAGCCGGCATGAACCACTGGTCATTATCCCCGCAATAGGACGAATCAATCACCCCCTGATGATTCGTCTGAATAATCCCGAAATTCTTAAACGTACTGCTGCGCGGCACCACATGCGCCTCATACCCTTTCGGCAGTTCCATCGCAACCCCAAGCGGAATCAGCTTAAACTCTCCCGCCTTCATATCCATACTCTCCGCCGCCCGCAAATCAATCCAGTCTGACTTTCCGTCAATATAGGCCAGCTTCTCTATCTTATCCGTAAAATATTTTATTTTAATCCTTTCCATTGCAGCTTCTCCTATCCTCACTCCGGCATTTTTTCCGCATAATCCCCGCAATGCAGCACCGGCACTTTCGAATCCTCTTTCTCCAGTGATGCCCGTACATCAATCACCCTCTGATTGCTGCTCCCTTTCCAAAGGAGTTTCGGGTCCTTCCGTTCCGCCTGAAACTCCCCGTCTACCAGCACGTCCACAAACTGCATCATGGAATCGTGATACAGATTTTCCCACACTTCCCCTGTATACAGCCAAATTGTCTTATTCGGATATTTTTCCTTAATCTCCTCCATCAAACCGCGCACATCCAGACGGTTCGCCGAATGCATCGGATCGCCGCCTGAAAAAGTAATACCTGATATGTAAGGTTTCTCCAATTGTTCAAAAATCTCCTGCCTGGCGGCCTCATCAAATAAAAGCCCGCCATTCGGATCCCATGTAATCGGGTTATGGCATTCCCTGCAGCAATGAGAACATCCGGCGACCCACAGCACGACCCTCAGTCCGTCGCCGTTTAACATATCATCCTTCGTTATGTTGTGATACCTCATTCTTACATGCTCTTCCTTTCTGCTATTTCTGCCATTTTTGCATCGTTTAACCTTGTATCCCCATGGACGCGGGAATAGGACAGATATCCGTTCATGCGTTCAATTTTCGTCAGATTCCGGCTGCCGCACTTCGGGCAGACATCCATTTCCAATTCCTGATGCCCGCAATCGTCGCAATAAGCCAGAGACAGATTGACACCCTCATAAAAGCCCATATCCATAGCACGCCGTATCAGCGTCTTGATGGCTTCCAGATTATAATCGATGGGATATTTCACATACTGTATCTTACCGCCGTTGGCAAGCTCCCAGAAGCGGTATTCCAAATCCTGCTTTTCAATGGGCGTAATGTCCTCCGTCACATGGCAGTGGAAACTGTTGGACACATAATCCCTGTCGGAAACGCCCTCTACAATCCCGTATTTCGCGCGGAACTGCTTCACCTGCAAACCGCACAGATTTTCCGCAGGCGTCCCATAGATGGCGTAAAGATTGCCGTCCGCTTCCTTATACTCGTTAATCTTCTGATTGATATGCTCCAAAACCTCAAGGGCAAACTGCCCGTCCTCTACTAAAGATTTCCCATTGTATAATTCCTGCAGTTCATTGAATGCCGTAATGCCGAAACTTGCTGTTGCCGATTTCAAAATCGGTTTAATCTTATCGCTCAATTTCAGATTTCCACCCAAAAATCCCCCTTCACAATACGCCAGCGGATTGGTAGAAGCCCGCATTTCCCCTAAATAGGCATACGTGCGGATATGAAGCTGACGGATTAAATTCAGGTAATAATCCAGCACCTCATAAAAGTCCCTGCTCTCCTGTCTGGATTTAGCCAGAATCATCGGCAGATGCAAAGACACCGCTCCGATATTGAACCGTCCTACGAAAACAGGCGTATCCGCATCGTCCGCCGGATGCATTCCGCCCCGCTCATACCACGGGGAAAGGAAAGCGCGGCATCCCATAGGGGAAATCACTTTCCCATAACGCTTATACATGCTGGCAATATAGCCCTTTCCGGTCAGGCTCAGCCAGTCCGGATACATCGTCTTGGCGGAACATTTGACTCCTGCTTCAAACACATCCTCCAAAGGTTTCCCCTGTCCATGCAGGTTTTCATCATATAAAAATACAATCTTCGGGAACAGCACCGGCTTTTTACATTCCTTTTTCCCCTGTCCCCTGCGTCTTACATTCAGCATACAAATGGTTGCCAGCCTCGCAAACCGCCCCGTTCCGATGCCCGCCGTCACCGTAATAAAGGGATAATCCCCACGGCTGCTGGCTACTGTATTGAATTTATACTCCCAGCCCTGAAAACCCTGTTCAAATTCCCGCAGTACATCCGCATAGGCTTCCTCTTCTGCCTTTTCCCTGCCGATTCCAAGCCTGTTGTATTTTTCCAGGCTCCTTTGATAAGTTTTTTCCGCATATGGCTCCAGTATCTTGTCCACTTCCGGTACCGTAAAACCACCGTACTGCTGGCTCGCCGCGCTTAACACGATATCTCCGATGACATCAAAAGCCACATCCAGCGTCTTCGGCTCATTATACCAGATATTTCCCATCTCAAAACCGCCCGTCAGCACGTTCGCCACATCGAACAGACAGCAGTTCATCGTATCCCGCCTTGCGGACATATCATGAACATAAATATAGCCGTCCCTGCACGCCTGAATTTCTTCCGTCGTCATAAAAAACTTCTGATACAGTTCCTTATTGAACTGGTTAAAAATCAGACTCCGCTTGGTGGACACCAGCGCACTATCCGTATTCGCATTTTCCTTATCCCCCACATACATGATGGACTGGCTCTTTTTGTATACATCGTCCATCATCCGTACAAAATCCTGTTTATAATTACGGTAATCCCGATAACTCTTGGCAACAATGGGTTTTACTTCCTCCAAAGCGCTTTCCACGATATTGTGCATAATCGGAATCGGAATCTGGTCCTCCTCCAGTTCCATAACCTTATCCACCACATATTTGCAGATATGTTTCTTTTCGTCCTCCGTGAATTTGGTCAATGCCCGGTAGGCGCTTTTACCAACTGCATCAATTACCTTCTGCACATTAAAGGCCTCCAGACTTCCGTCCTTCTTTACCACCTTGACGTTCCCCTCTGGTTTAAATTCCTCCCCATAGTTTACTGCATTTTCTGCCGCCGCAGTTTCTCTGCCCATTCATCTGCCTCCTGTCGTCGTCTTCCCTGTCTTCCCTTTTTAAGCCGCATGTATAGGATAAAAATACGCATCACAGACGCTTTCAGCGTCCGAAATGCGTGTACATATCCATCGTTACTATAGTTAGTATATTACTATATATGGTGATAAATATGTCTTTTCCTTCTATATTTAGTGGCTACATACTAGTATAGTAAAATCAGGTTCATGTGTCAATGATAGGAAAGAATAAAAAATCACCAAAAAGTATGAAAAAATTTGTGATATATTTTCCCATAGAAAAAATAAATTTTTGTTGTATTCCATACTGTCCTCATCAGCTGTTCATGATTCCTGATTGTTTCACAGCTTCCACCGCCTTGTTTATCTCCTCCACCGGCATCGTCAGTGCAAACCGCACATGCCCTTTCCCCAAAGTGCCGAAACTGCTTCCCGGTGTACAGAGCACGCCGGATTTTTCCATCAGTTCCATGACAAACGCCACATCGTCATCCCCGAATTTTTCCGGGATGGCTCCCCATGCGAACATCGTCCCTTCACTGTCCGGTATGTCCCATCCAATCCCGCGGAACCCTCCGCAAAGCGCATCCCTCCGCTTCTGATACTCCGCACACTGCTCCCTGACCTGGTCATCCGGCCCGTTTAACGCCGCAATGGCACCGTACTGTACCGGAAGGAACGTCCCGTAATCAATCTGTGAACGCAGCTTCTTAAAGTTCGCCACTATCTCCCTGTTTCCCACCAGAAATCCCATTCTGGCTCCCGTATAATTAAAAGATTTGGATAAGGAATAAAACTCCACACACACTTCCTTTGCCCCCGGAATGGAAAGAATGGATATCCCCTCCCGGCCGTCATAAATAATATCCGAATAAGCATTATCGTGAACGATAATAATATGATTCTCCTTCGCCCATGGAATCAGTTTCTCATAAAAACTGCGGGGAGCTGTCTTACAGATAGGATTCAACGGATAAGATACCACCATGAACTTTGCATCCCTGCGTATCTGTGCATCCATCCCATCCAAATCCGGCAGATACTGATGTTCCGGCAGCAGTTCGTAAGTTACCAGCTTTGCCCCAGCAAGGGAAGGGCCGATAGAGAAAATCGGATACCCCGGATTGGGCACCAGTACCACATCCCCTTCATTGCAGAGCGTCAGTCCGATATGGGTTATCCCCTCCTGCGAGCCATATACCGACATAATTTCGTCTGCTTCCAGTTCCACACCATACCTTCTTCGGAATCTACCCGTGACTGACTCGGTCAGTTCCGGCAAATCCGCCAGCGCATATTTATAATTTTCCGGTTTTTTCGCCGCTTCCACTACGGCATCCATGATATGCCGCGCCGGTTTGAAGTCCGGCGTTCCGACGGAAAGGTTATAAACCTTCCTCCCCTGCGCCTCCAGTTCATTCTTTTTTTCGTTTAATACCTGAAAAATCCCTTCTTCAAAATCTTTCATCCTGTCCGCAAATACGAGTTCCATCTTCGTTCCTCCTATAAAACCGCAGATACGAATTTTACTTTTTCATCTGCTGTATTTCCATTTACTGTTACATCACTTTCCTATTATAGCGAAATTCATATTCCAATACAACTATGACCTGCTTATTCTTTCTCCATAAATTGGAATTGAAAAAGAACATCAGTTCTGTTATAATATGTATTAAAAGAACAGGGAGCTGATAAAATGACGCAGGAAAACCATATTTATATCTCCATCGACCTGAAATCCTTTTATGCTTCCGTGGAATGCGTAGAACGCGGGCTGAACCCTCTGACCACAAACCTTGTGGTTGCCGATGCCGCCCGCACCGAAAAAACCATATGCCTTGCTGTATCTCCTTCACTTAAAGCTTATGGCATTTCCGGAAGGGCAAGACTGTTTGAAGTAGTCCAAAAAGTCAGGGAAGTAAATGCCCTGAGGCAGTATCAGGCGCCAAACCACAGGTTTACCGGTTCTTCTTATGAAGATGCGGAACTGAAATCCTCCCCTTCCCTTTCCGTTTCCTACCTTACCGCACCGCCCCGGATGGCGCTCTACATGGAATACAGTACAAGGATTTACCAGATTTACTTAAATTATGTGGCCCCGGAAGATATCCACGTCTATTCCATTGATGAGGTTTTTATGGATGTAACCCACTATTTGGATACTTACCGGATGACGCCCCGTGAACTGGCAGGAAAAATCATACGGGAAATTCTGCAGGTTACCGGCATTACCGCTGCGGCCGGAATCGGCACCAACCTTTATCTTAGCAAAATTGCCATGGATATTGTCGCAAAACATGTCACACCTGATGAGGACGGTGTGCGTATTGCCGAACTGGATGAAATGACCTACCGGGAACTTTTATGGAACCACCGTCCCCTTACGGATTTTTGGCGTGTGGGAAGAGGATATGCCAAAAAACTGGAAGAAAACGGCATGTATACCATGGGCGATGTAGCCAGATGTTCCATCGGGAAATCCTCTGATTACTACAACGAAGATTTACTATACCGTTTATTCGGCATCAATGCGGAACTTCTGATTGACCATGCATGGGGATGGGAACCCTGTACGCTTGCCGACGTGAAAGCATACCAGCCTGAAACAAACAGTTTAGGGTCCGGACAGGTTCTCCAATGTCCCTACACCTTTGAAAAGGGAAAGCTGATTGTACAGGAAATGACCGACCTTTTGGTTCTTGATTTGGTGGACAAAGGACTTGTAACAGACCAAATCGTACTGACCATAGGTTACGATATCGAAAATATGGCCAATCCTGAAATACGGAAATACTATAAGGGGCCTGTTACTACTGACGCATATGGCCGCAGGGTTCCGAAACATGCCCATGGAACTGCCAGTCTGAACCGGCAGACTTCTTCCACGAAGCTGATTATGGATGCAGTGACCGAACTGTATGACCGTATTGTGGATAAAAAACTGCTGGTGCGGAGAGTAAATATCACCGCAAACCATGTGGTGAAAGAAAATGCTGTCAAAGAAAAAAATACCTTTGAACAGCTTGACCTTTTTACCGACTATGATGCGTTGCAAAAACAACGGGAAGAGGAAGAAGCCGTCCTGGAACGCGAAAAGAAAATGCAGAAGGCTATGCTGGATATCAAAAAGAAATTTGGGAAAAATGCAATACTGAAAGGGATGAACCTAAAAGACGGCGCCATGACTTTTGAGCGGAACAGGCAGATTGGCGGGCATAAGGCATAACCAAACTCAAAAAGAATTCCATAAAAAATTCATAAAAAAGTCCATAAAAAATCTAAAAAGAAAAGAGGAAAGAACAATGGAATATAAGAATCCTCACGAGAACATGCACCGTTATGATGATATCCTTCATCTCCCGCACCATGTCTCCCGCTCCCATCCGCACATGCCAGAAACAGACCGCGCCGCACAGTTTTCTCCTTTTGCGGCCCTCACCGGATACCGGGAAGCCATTGGGGAAACAGGCCGCCAAACAGAAGAACGGATGGAACTGAATGAAGATATGCTATTTATTCTGGATGAAAAACTGAGAATGCTTCAGGAACAGATACCGGCACACCGGGCAGTGTCCATTACCTATTTCCTTCCGGATAAAAGGAAGGAGGGTGGGACTTACATCACAGTGCATGGCTGCATCAAAAAAATCGACCGGTATCAGCAGGTTGTCCGGATGCAGGACGGAACAGAGATTCCCCTGCCGGATATCGTGGACATAGAAGAAAAGTGAAATCGACAAAGTTTTCTCTTTATCCCCCTCTTTTATGCCTTTCCTTTATATCTTTTCAGAATCTCTTCCAGATAATCTCTGTACTGTTCCGCCACATTCACCGGTGTAACAATTTTCACCAGTGCGCCCAGTCCGGCCAGCCAGCCGAAGAACTGGCTGCTGACTGCCACTTCTATCCTTACCAGATAGAGACCTTCCTCTTCTGTTTTCCGGCGGATATCCGTTTCCCTTCCGAACCGGTCCAGTACGATACCAAGCATACGTTCCGGCATCTCCAGTGTAACGACCGCTTCCTCCCCGCCGAACATACCGAAAGTCCTGTTCGTATAAGCGCCGATGTCAAACTGCTTAAAGCTGTCTCCTCCGATTCTGGACATCCCGTCCATCACTTCGATTTTTCCCATCTTGTCCACCCGGTAATGTTTGATTCTGTCTGCCGCCCCATCATACGCAATCAGATAATAATTCTCATCCTTACAGGTCAGCGCCCATGGGCTTACCAGATATCGTGCCCCGTCTCTGCGGGGTTTCCATTCTTTTTCCGGTGTCCACTCCATATAGGCAAATTCTATCTGACAATTGTCCTGAATCGCCCTGTGAATACTGTCCACATTATAATAAATGCTTTCATTCTCTGTCTTAATCCGCCCCGCCACATACACCTGACGCTGTAACTGCTTTGCTTCATGCTTTCCTGTCAGGTGTTCTATCTTATGGATTAATTCTCTTGACTTTTTAAGCGTAATAAAACGAAAAGACTGCACCGCATCCACCAAAAGCTTCAATTCCGGCAGTTCGAATCTCCTTCCTGCCAGATAATATCCGCCTCCCGCCCGCGCCTTTACATAAACAATATCATACCCGAATTTCATCAGCTGTTCCATATCGTTATAAATCGACTTCCGCTCTGCCGAAACATCATATCCTTCCAGCCTCTTTATCAGTTCCTGCGTAGAAATACAATGCTGTTCATCTGTCTCTTCTTCCAAAATCTTGGCGATATACAGCAGCTTCAGCTTCTGATTGCCCGTTCTGGCCACCCGTTGTCCCTCCGTTTCATGTTATGCCTGCCCTATGTCCTGTCATTTTCAATGCCAAGAATTCCCCGTATTTCGTTCAGATTTCGTATTTCATAATCAATACGGACTTCGGAAAGATTCTCCAATCCTCCCGGATTATACCAACAGGTCGCGACTCCTGCCCGGTTTCCGCCCAGCATGTCACTGGTCAGGGAATCCCCTACAATAATTGCCCTCTCCTTCCTGAAACCGGGCATCTGTGCAAAACACCGCTCGAAATATTCCTTCTGAGGCTTCGGCGCCCCTATCTGCTCCGAAACAAAAATCCCGTCCACCAGCTTATCCAGACCGGATAACTGCAGTTTCTTCCTTTGCGTCCTGGTCACTCCATTCGTCACTAAATACTGGCGGCAAACTCCTTTCAGACTCTTTACAAGTTCATAAGAATCATCCTGAAAATAATAAACGCTTCCCAAAGCTTCCGCATATTCTTCCTGAAAAGCTTCTGCATCCACGCCCGTAATCCCGATTTCCCCAAACAGGGTCTGAAACCGGCCGGTCAAAGCATCCTTTTTCCTGATTTCACCCGTTTCTATCCGTCTCCAGTATCCCTCATTGATTATTGAATACCGCTCTACAATCCTGTCATCAACTTCCAGGCCGAACAGTCCGAAGCAATACCGTACCGCGTAGTCCTCCGACCTTTTAAAGTCGAGCAGCGTCTGGTCCACATCCCACAGAACCGTATCAAACTGCCCCATCACATGCCCTCCTTTGCAATTATAGGCCCCCGGCCCGAGCGCCGCTTTAGCGTCATATTTTCCCTATACCGGCGTGCTTATAACAAAATCGGGTGTCCACATTCCATGGACACCCTGCCATCTTTTCCGTATGCGCTTTACTTCCCTGTCTCAACCGTTTCCGGCATCGTCGGCTGCACACCGCCCGATTTCTTAAGGTCCGAACTCTTTCTCCATTTCGCACCAAGAATGCAGGCAACCACTACCAATGCAACAATTAATACAAACAGCAACAGATAAGACAGAAAAGAATTTATGAACAAAACTAAACTTGCCATACCGATGACCCTCCACTCGTCCCTTTTTTTGACGGAACCCTTTATGCCGATTCCATCTCTCTGCTATTTATCATACCACTTCTTCTATGAAATCGTCAAGTAGTCCATCCCCATCCGCCGCACTTGTGGCCAAAAAATCGCATCTTTCATTCTGCGGATGCCCGTCATGCCCTTTTACCCATATGAAACTTACTTTGTGGGGCTTTTTGGCATTTAACAGCCGCTTCCATAAATCTATGTTCTTTACGGGTTTGTTCCCGCTGGTCTTCCAGTTCTTTTTCAGCCAGCCGTCTATCCAATGGCTGTTGAATGCATCCGTCACATATTTGGAATCGGATATCACTTCTACCTCGCATGGTTTGTTCAATGCTTCCAGCCCTACGATAACCGCCATCAGTTCCATCCGGTTATTGGTCGTCTTTTTATAGCCGGCCGAATATTCCCGCTCATGAAGTATTCCCTTCCCATCCACATAATGCAGTATGGTACCATAACCGCCCGGTCCCTCCGGATTCCCTCTGGCCGCGCCGTCCGTATAGATTGTCACTTTCATGTTGCCATTCCTCCCATTCATCGTTTCTGTGTTCATCCGTTTCCTACGACCATGAACCGGTCTTTAAAAAATGTTCCGCCTGCTTTTCAGCCTCCTCAATAATGTTTTCTTCATACCCCATCACACCTAACAGCCGGATAGCATTACGGGTCGTTGCACGCCCTTTTCTCAGCCGGTAGTTAAATACTACATCATCCTCTTCGATTTCTTCCTCAAAATGATAGTTATTATAAGATTCCTCCAGCAGATGCGTCAGTTCAATATCATGGGTCGCCGCAAAACAAAGCACGTTCCTTCCTGCAAGGCTTTTCAATATCTGCGTGGAAGCCGCAATCCTCTCTACGGTATTCGTACCGCGCAGCACCTCATCCACAAAACAGAGCACAGGTCGTCCGCTGTCCGCAGAATCATTCAGAATACGCTTTAAAGATTTGATTTCCACAATATAATAACTGTCTCCGCCCGCCAAATCGTCTCTCAGCGCCATAGAGGACATAATCCGGTACAGGCCGCCGCTGTAACTGTCCGCCATGCAGGTATGCACCGTCTGCGCCAGAATAGCATTGATTGCCACGGTTTTTAAGAACGTGGATTTCCCGGATGCATTGGAACCGGTTAACAACACCCCCCGCTCTGTCATAATATGGTTCTTCACCGGATTTTCTATCATGGGATGATAAGCATTTTCTATTTTTAATTTCCTGCCTTCATGAAACTGCGGCAGACACCATACATCCTTTGAGGCCCTGAAACATCCAATCGCAATAACCGCCTCCATAGAGCCGGTCAGTGTAATCATCCGGTCGATTTCGGAACTGTTTTTCCTTACCTCCGCCAGCATATTGTTGAATTTAATCAAATCAATGTGGAAAATCATCCGCACATAATCCAAAAGCACCTCCAGCGGATTACCGGATGAACCTATGCGGGATGCCGACATCAGGATAGAAGAACCGGATTTGAATTTCCCCATTTTCTTCAGACATCCTTTTAATTCTGCCAGTTCTTTTTCAAAAACCGGCGCCGGAATCTTCTCCAGGTCTTCCACATTCCTTAACAACCGCAAAATATACCCGAAACTGGTAAGATACGGGTCGATTTCATTCTTCGTTTTAAAATAGGCGATGATATTGCGGCTCATCACCACTACCAGCGCAATCACTCCTATCTGTACGGACACGAGCATACACAGCAGGGAAGCGGCAATGGCCAGATGCCCCAGATAATGCTTTCCGTTACTCCTTTCACCCAATAAATCCAAATAATGCAGGTAATCGTAAATGGAATATTTTCCGGTCTTTCCAATCTGTGCAAAAAGTGTCTGGTATTTTACACGTTTCTCCGCATTTTCTGAAAAATACCGTACTTTCTGTTCCAGTTCCTCCAGGCTTTCCCCATTCTGCACAGGCGTACGCAGCAGATAATACAGATAATCTTCCCCCGCGGCAGAATAAGTATGGTTCATCTGCCGGAACACCCCGTCCATATTCAGGTCATTCCACGTAATATCATCAATATGGAAACCATCCGCCTCATGTTCCCTGAAATAACGGGAGATTTTCTCCATTTCCTCCGGCTTATACTCCTCCCGCTCCCGCAGCACTCCGTAATTTTCCCGGAGCCATTTCACAAAATCAGCTTTCCTCTTATGGTCATCATACAGCCCTTTCAGCATAATCAATGCAATAACAGCAAATATCGCTAATACCAACACTATATATTCCATAGTTCGAACTCCTGTCCCGCTTCCCGGATATCCATAATCCGCTCCCGGTTTTTATTTCCCGTCCCTGTCTTTTTATATTGCTCTATCGTCTCATATTTTTCCCACAAATGCATGGGGAATACATACCTGGCGTTCACCTGTTCCAAAAAATAATCCATCCCCCAGCCGCAGGCTCCTTCCAGCCGTGGGTCCAATACCACAAAAGCAACGTCAAGGGAAAGCTCCTTCATGGAATCGATTTCCCTTTTATAATCTTTCTCCATATTCTCGTTAAAGGGATACGGTTCCCCTTCCCAATGCCACCAGTTCAAATCGCCGGCATGATAAATGGAATACCCTTCCGCCCGGACGATAAAAGCCACTCCCTCATCGGTGGAACGCTGGGTGCGCACCAAAATCCCGTTATGTTCCAATACCTTGTTCTTTCCTGTATTTGTCATTTTTTCTTTTAAAGAAGGCTGTATTCCATTTCTTTCCAGATATTTTTCATTCAGTCTGATATCGCTTCCGAGGAAAAAATGTATGTTTTCATACCGCCTGGCCAAATCAAAGATTCTAATATTAAAATGGTCCTGATGCTTGTGGGAGGCAAATACATATACCGCCTTGTTCTTTTCCCACTCAGGCAGCCTGCCCTTATAATAATCAAACAACAGCACACAGGTTTCCAATTCAACGGAAAATCCGCTGTGATATAAATATGTTACCTTCATACCCATCCATTCTGCCTTTACATTCCTGTCGCCCATGTTTCTTTTCCATGGGCGACAGGTTGAACGTTTTTTTATAAGAAAATGTATTTCAAAATAAACAACACAGTCAGAACATACATAAGCACACTGACTTTCTTTTCTTTTGCCTTGCCGGTAATCAGGCAGAGCAGAGTCCATGAAATCACACCGACAGCAATTCCTTCGGAAATGCTGTATGCTAAAGGCATGGCAATGATACAGAGAAACGCAGGAATCGCATCCGTCATATCGTCAAAATCAATCTTTACCACAGAACCCATCATGTAAAATCCTACGATAATCAACGCCGGAGCCGTTGCAAAAGAAGGAATGGTTAAAAACAGCGGCGAGAATATCAAAGCCAGCAGGAACAGCAATCCCGTAGTAACCGCCGTCAGACCGGTTCTTCCGCCTTCCGTTACGCCGGAAGCGCTTTCCACAAACGTAGTAGTAGTGGAAGTACCAAGCAGTGCGCCTACGCTGGTAGCCACAGCATCCGCCATCAAAGCGCCTTTGATTTTCGGCAGTTTTCCATTTTTGTCCAGCATATCCGCTTTGGAAGATACTCCGATTAAAGTGCCCAGCGTATCAAATAAATCCACGAACAGGAAGGAAAAGATAACGACAATAAAGTCCAATAATTTTATCGAAGAAAAATCTGCTTTGAATACCTGTCCGAATGTATTCCCTATCGCCGTAAAATCAAAACTTACAATCGCATGAGGAATGGTGGAATACCATCCGGCGTCCGGATTCGGCACATACAGTCCCACCAGCTCACAGAGAATACCAAGAATCCATGTAGCAAGAATCCCGAACAAAATCCCGCCTTTTATCTTAAGAATCAGCAGAACTGCCGTAATCAGCACACCAATCAATGCCAGCAGCGCCGTAATTCCCACTGTAGAGAACTCCTCTCCCGCAAATTTCTGATAAGTCAGCAGCGTGGAATCGTCATTGATGATAATCTTCGCATTCTGCAATCCGATGAATGCAATGAAAAGTCCGATACCCACACTCACCGCCGATTTTAACGTCATGGGAATCGCATTAAAGATTGCTTCCCGCACATTGGTAAGGGAAAGCACAATAAAAATCAGGCCCTCTACAAATACCGCCAGCAAAGCAATCTGCCAGGAATATCCCATCTGCCCCACTACAGTAAAGGCAAAATAAGCATTTAACCCCATTCCGGGCGCCAGCGCAAACGGATAGTTGGCAAACAATGCCATCAGCAGGGTACCGATGAAAGAAGCAAGCGCCGTGGCAATCAGCACCGCATTCTTATCCATTCCCGACGCGGAAAGGATATTGGGGTTTACCGCCAATATGTACGCCATCGTCATGAAAGTTGTGATACCTGCCATAACTTCGGTTTTCACATCGGTCCGGTTCTCCCGTAGTTTAAAAAATTTCTCCAGCATATCTCCTTAAACCTCCTACATAAATTTATGTGTTGCCATTTATCTATGACTGAAAGGCATGACTGCCTGCCAATCCAACCTCAAAAAGCCTGAAATTTTGACTCTAATTTTTTAATCTTCCGATAATCTCATTTGCTTTTGCATAAATGTCTTCCGGCTCTTCCCCTGTATAAAATACCCCGTCGCGGTAACGGATTTTTCCGTGAATCATCGTCATTTTCACATTCTGTTTGCTTCCGCTGTATACAATATTTTTTTCGATGTAATTCAAAGGCTGCATATTCGGCTGGTGCAAATCAATCAGAATCATATCCGCCAGTTTCCCTTTGGCAAGCACGTCCGCATCCGCAAGCCCCATTGCCTCCGCCCCGTTCACCGTCGCCATCTTTAATACATCCTCTGCATCCACTGCGGAAGCATCCTGTTCCTTTACCTTCGCCAGTCCTGTAACCAAGAACATTTCACGGAACATATCCAGACAGTTGTTGCTTGCCGGTCCGTCCGTCCCAATGGCAATATTCAGCCCCTTTTCCAAAAACTGCTGTATGGGTGCAATCCCGCTGGCAAGTTTCAGATTCGATGCCGGATTCGTAATAACGCTTACCTTTTTCTCCTTAAAAAGCTCCATTTCCTCCGGCGTCAGCCACACACAATGATAAGCCCCACCGCCATATGCAAACATCTCAATCGAATCCAAAAACATTCCCGGCGTCATACCATAACGTTCTACACACCCGTCAACCTCGCTTTTTGTTTCGGACAAATGCATATAAACCGGTGCTTTCAGCCTTCCCGCAAGGTCTGCAATCTTCTCCATCAATTCTCTGGAACAGGTATACTCTGCATGGAATCCCAGCCGGAACGAAAGCAGCGGGTCTTTTCCGTTCAGTTCTCCATACCATTTCTCCAAAAGTTCCGCAGACTGGCTGAAATTATTCACGCCGCCCGTCTGCACGCAGCGCATCCCCATCTCACTGCACGCCCTGCCGATGCTCTCCGGCGTCAGGTACATATCAAATATGGACGTAATCCCACTGGTCAGATATTCCAAAACCGCCAGTTTCGTCAAATGGTAAATATCCTCTTCCGTCAGCTTTGCCTCAATGGGAAAAACCTGCTCATTCAGCCATGCGTGCAGCGGCAAATCATCTGCATAAGAACGCAGAAGCGTCATACCGGAATGGGTATGGGCATCTTTAAAACCGGGCATAAGCAGATTGCCCTTACAGTCGATTTCCTCATCCCATATCATACATGTCGGCCCGCCGTTTTGGAAAATTTGTTCCTTCTCCATACCAGACCCGTTCCCCACATATAAAATCCGCTCATCTTTCACCCATACTTCTCCTTCCAATATGGGCTTGTCCTTTTCCATCGTCAACACTTTTGCATTATAAAAACGAATGTTCATTGCTTCGCCTTTCCATTTTTCTGTTATTTTCCACATAATCTGTAAAAATATTATACAAAACCACGGCAGTGGGGCAAATGTACCGCCTCCGGCAGATTTGCACAGGTCATAACGGCAGATTTGCCGCCCCAAAACTGTCCGGCAGCAGTTCGCTCAGGGTTTTTACGCAATATTCTCCCGCCATGTTTGCCATTATCACATCAAATTCCTCCGGACGGCAGAACTCCGCCATCACCTGACGGCAGACGCCGCAAGGCGCAGCATACTGACCGCTATCCGTCTCACCCGCTCCCACAACGGCAATTGCCAGGAAAGAACGCTCTCCCTCGCTCACTGCCTTGAAAAATGCAGTGCGCTCCGCACAGTTGCTCGGTCCGTAAGCGGCATTTTCAATATTGCATCCGGTATAGACACTGCCCGACTCCGTTAACAAAGCCGCCCCTACCCGGAAACGGGAATAGGGTGCATAGGCGTTCTCCCGCGCCTCCAATGCTTTTTTCACCAACATATCCGCTGTTTCCTTCTGTACCATACTGTTGTATCCTTTCCGGCATTAAAATTTTTAACCTTAACATCCCAAACCCAAAATTTCTTAATCTAAAATTCTTAATCTAAAATTTTTTAATCTAAAATTTTTTAATTTAAAATTTCTTGTCTAAAACTTCTTTACCTGCTTACCTAAAACTTCTTTACCGATTCCGCCACCAGTTTTGTAAACAATGGCGCTGCCTTGTCCGCTGCTTCCTGCACTTCTTTATGGGTCAGCGGATTTTCCGTCATACCAGCCGCCAGATTGCAGACACAGGAAATTCCGCAAATGCGCATTCCCATGTGGTTTGCCGCTATTGCTTCCACCACCGTACTCATGCCTACGGCATCCCCGCCAAGGGCGCGTGTCATCCGGATTTCCGCCGGAGACTCAAAAGAAGGCCCCGTAAACTGTACATACACACCCTCTTTCATGGAAATTCCATGCTCCCTCGCCGTCTGTCTTAAAATCTCCTGCAGTTCTTTATCATACACCGTACTCATATCCGGAAAACGGGTTCCTAATTCCTCAATATTGGGTCCGATTAAAGGATTAGGGGCAAAAACGGAAATATGGTCTGTAATCATCATCAGGTCCCCCGCCTGGAAACTTTCATTCACACCGCCTGACGCATTGGTCAGGAACAGAATCTCCGCCCCCATCAGTTTCATCAGCCGTGTCGGAAGCACCACATCCCCGATGGGATATCCTTCATAATAATGTACCCTGCCTTTCATGCATACAACCGGAACTTCGCCCAATGTGCCGAAAATAAATTTCCCTGCATGTCCCGGCACGGTGGATACCGGAAATTCCTCTATTTCATGATAAGAAAGCTCCTCTTCCACCTTTATGGTATCCGCAAAATCCCCAAGACCGGACCCCAGCACAATTGCCACCCTCGGCTTAAAATCAATTTTTTTCCGGAAACTCTCATAACAACGCATCAGTTTCTCATAATCTTTATTCATTTCCTGTCCCTCCTGCCCTTTGGATTTCCCGTAAATACGTTACCTTCTTCCCATAGTGTTCCAATATAGTTAATATAACATGAGTACCGGAAAAAGGCAATGTTTACCCCAATTTAAACACAAAAGTAAACGCAGAAGCTGATTTTCAAACCATTACAGGCGAAAACTGAAAATTGACTTCCATAGACTTTAAAACATTTTCATCTCCTCCAGTATTTTTTTCAGCACAACCATCTGCCCCGCCGTAATCGTAACACCCTTTCCATATTCTGTATGTTCTGCGTTCCACGTTCTAATGTCATAAACAGGCTCCCTGTCATCCCATGAAATATAATTCAGCTCTTTTGTCCATCCATTGTTTGGCTGGGATAAATTACCAATATGCTTGTAAATCGTATAGGTTTTCATAAAATTCTCCATTCCGCTGTCAAGCTGGCAGCACAAGTTTATCCATCTTCCAATACGTTCTAACAGTATAGCCTGTTCTGTCTGGAATTTCAATCGCTGTTTCACGGAGCCGCTGTCATCTGAATTATCTGGTTTCCCGTTATCTGCCAGCAAAAAAGCCGCGGATACAACAATAAGTACCCACAGCCCTTTACCTGCCTTTTATAACTATATATCTTTGCATTCGGACAAAATAAGCTTTTCTAAATAATAATGCAGACCATCCCGCCGTTGCTGTCGTTGACAATCTTCTGCATTGTCTCCTGTAACTTCATCTGGCTTTCTTCACCAATCATGGCAATCTTTCCGGAAATACCGTCGTTTACCAGCTGCTCCACCGTTTTGCCAAAAATATTCGTCTCCCATATTCCTTCTTCGCTCGTTCCCGCATCGGAAATGTAACGAATCAGGTCTTCCGCCTGTTTTTCCGTACCTACGATGGGGGAAATCTCCGTTTCAATATTCGCCCGTATCATATGGATGCTGGGGCTTTCCGCTTTTATTTTCACACCGAATTTATTGCCGTGCCGTATCACTTCCGGCTTATCCAGCGTAATTTCATCCCGGTCGGGCGTGACTACGCCATATCCCTTGCAGCGTACCGCTTCCACGGCATGAAGCACTTTCACGTATTCCCGTTTCATCTTCGCCATATCCCGCAGCACATTCAAAAGCTGGTATTCGCTGGTGATGCTTTCCCCTACCAGTTCACTCAGCATTTCATAATAGTAGGAATCGTCCACATCCAGTGACACCGATACGCATCCGGTCGCCATATCCACGCCGTCTACTTTGCATTTCCTTATATACTCGCTTTCCAACCGGATGCCGCCTTCTGCCACATCCTTCACACATCCCAGTTCTCCCATCAGCGCCTTAATCTGCTGTATGATATCCGCTTTCATTTTATGGGTATTCGGAAGCATTTCCACCCACTTCGGCATGTAAAATTCTATCATGGTCAGCGGAAATTCATACAGAATCTTTTCTAAAATATCATGAATATCTTCTTTTTTCAGCTGCTCACAGTTGACCGGCATGGCACTGACCTGATATTTCCTGCTGATGCTTTCTGCCAGTTTTACCGCTTCCTCCGAATAGGGTTTTTCCGTGTTTACCAGTACGATAAACGGTTTATGTATTTTTTTTAATTCCTGTATCGTGCGTTCCTCGGCCGGCACATAATTTTCCCTTGGTATCTCCCCGAAACTGCCGTCGCAGGTAACTACGATTCCAATAGTGGAATGGTCGTTGATGACTTTCCGCGTACCGATTTCCGCCGCCTGCGTAAAAGGAATTTCCTCTGCCGACCAGGGGGTCTTTACCATCCGCTCTGTATCGTCCTCAATATGTCCGGTGGCGCCTTCCACCATGTAGCCTACACAGTCGATGAGCCGTACATTTACATCAATGTCGTCTCCCAGCGTAATTTTTGCCGCTTCTTTCGGAATGAATTTCGGCTCCGTGGTAGTGATGGTCTTTCCGCCGGAACTTTGAGGAAGTTCATCCTGCGCCCTTACTTTTTCATGCTCCTGCGTCATGTAGGGTAATACCATGATATCCATGAAACGTTTGATGAAGGTGGATTTCCCTGTCCTGACAGGCCCCACCACTCCCATGTAGATTTCCCCTCCTGTGCGGAATTGTATGTCTTTGTATAAGTTATGTGTATGTACTGCATCCATAGAAGCTCCCCTTCCGTATTTGCTGTTTTGCTGTTACAATCATATGCCTGGGAGATGAATTTTATTCCCTGGAAGGTAACTGGAATGGAAAAATGGAGGAAAGCACCAGAATCCTCTTGCCAGCGTCAGCTATAAGCTGTCACATCATTAATTTCCTGTCTGATTTTCAAAAATTAACGATAAATATCTTTACACAATTATTTTTATATATTATAATTTTGGCATTATATTATATTATGGAGGAAATCTATATGAAGAAAAGAATTTTAGGAATGCTGGCTGCGTTTATTCTGCTTCTGCCCGCATTACAGGCGGCTGCAGCCGAGGTGCCGGCAGGTACGGCAAATTTGGATTATACCTTTAACAACATTGACGGCGGTGAAGTATCCACGCAAAGCAACGGAAAACCTAAGATACTGGTATTCTTTAAAACCACATGCTGGAACTGTATACAGACATTAAGTGATATTTCATCAAGCGAATGGATTAAGAGCGGCGATGTCGAAGTATGTGCTATTGAAGTTGTCGGACCGCCCAATATTTCCGTGGATGATGTAGTCACTTTCCGTGATAATTATTGTTCAGAAGGCTACATAACATTTGCCACATCCGACTGGGTAAACGGTGCAAATAATGCTATGTTTGCTTACGTGAATCTGTTTAATTTAGGCAATCCAATTACAACCCCTTTAGTTGTTATGGTAAATTCTGATAATGAGATACGAGGTATTACCACAGGAGTACTTTCTGCTTCTGAAATCGAAAATACATATTTACCGCTTTTGAACTCCAATGCAGACGATACAGATACTCCGGATGATTCTCAGAATCCCGATGAACCGCAGAATCCCGATGACTCTCAGAACCCGGACGATTCTCAGAATCCCGATGACTCTCAGAACCCGGACGATTCTCAGAACCCCGATGACTCTAAAAACCCAGACGATTCTCAGAATCCCGATGACTCTCAGAACCCCGATGATTCTCAGAATCCGGACGATTCTCAAAAACCCAGTGACTCAAAGGATTCCGATGATTCCAAAGAATCATCAGGCGGTTCAGAATCGCAGGAAAGCATTGTGAAAAAAGACCCCGGCGCTGAATATGCAGAATTTTTGGCAAAAACAGCAAATTCCCTTCGAAATACAAAGGAAAATCAAATTGTTATCAATACCAAAACATGGACTTGCTTTAACCGTACCATGTTAGAAGCCATCAAAAGCAGACCGGATGTAACGGTAATCGTGAATTATATTTATGAAGGAAAACCTTATGTACTGACCATACCGGCCGGCACGGATGTAAATCTGTTTATGGATGAAAACGGATTTGCAGGTTTCCGGTATATTGAGAAAGTATTGAATACGAAAAAATAAGCCAAAAAAAGCAGCCGCTTCCCAAACGGAAGCGGTTGTTTTTTTAGCTGTTATTCCATCCACCCTTTTATCCGGCAGGAATGATTACCACCAAATTTCCTGAATGCTTAAACCTTATAAATAATCTTCTTAAAATTCTTCTTCCCTCTCTTAAGCACGATGCCGTCGCCCGTGAGCTGTTCTTTTTCAAACACTGCCCTGGTATCCGTTACTTTCTCCCCATCTACGGTAACACCTCCCTGCTCCACTGCACGGCGCGCTTCGGAACGGGACGCTACCAGACCGGAGGCTGTTAACATGGTCAGGATATCTATTTTGTCCTCCCTGAAGTTTTCTTCCGTCATTTCAGCGGTGGGCATATCTGCCGCATTTCCTCCGGTAAACAACGCCCTCGCACTTTCCATGGCCCTTCCCGCTTCTTCCTCTCCATGCACCAGCTTGGTTAATTCAAATGCAAGGATTTCCTTCGCCTTGTTCAGCTCGTTTCCTTCCCACTTCTCCATTTCATCAATCTGCTCCAAGGGAAGGAAGGTCAGCATACGGATACATTTAAGCACATCCGCATCCGCTACGTTTCTCCAGTACTGGAAAAACTCGAACGGTGATGTCTTGTTCGGGTCAAGCCATACTGCCCCCTTCTGGGTTTTCCCCATCTTGTTCCCTTCGGAATTTAACAACAGCGTAATCGTCATCGCATAGGCATCTTTACCCAGCTTACGGCGGATTAACTCCGTTCCTCCCAGCATATTGCTCCACTGGTCGTCACCGCCGAACTGCATATTACAGCCGTATTTCTGGTACAGCACGTAGAAATCGTAGCTCTGCATAATCATGTAGTTGAATTCTAAAAAGCTCAATCCCTTTTCCATACGCTGCTTGTAGCACTCCGCCGTCAGCATACGGTTGACGCTGAAATGCGCCCCTACCTCACGCAGCATTTCAACATAATTCAAACCCATCAGCCAGTCCGCATTGTTCACCAGCATTGCCTTTCCTTCTGAAAAATCAATAAACCGGCTCATCTGTTTCTTAAAACAGTCGCAATTGTGCTGGATTTCCTCCGGCGTCATCATAGTACGCATATCGCTCTTTCCTGAAGGGTCTCCAATCATCCCCGTACCGCCGCCAATCAGTGCAATCGGCTTATTTCCTGCCATCTGCAGCCTTTTCATCAGACAGAGCGCCATGAAGTGTCCCACATGAAGGCTGTCTGCCGTCGGGTCAAAACCGATATAGAATGTTGCCTTGCCGTTGTTTACCAGCTCCCTGATTTCCTCTTCATCCGTAAGCTGCGCCAACAGCCCCCTTGCTTTCAGTTCCTCAAATACTTTCATTTTTAACATACTCCTTTCTCCGGTCACAAGAATGCACTTCCCACAACCTTTTCTTTTTTGCATTTCCTGCGGCGGTTTCCTTTGTTTTAAAAAGACATCCCTGCATCTTCCTCTGACGTTCTGCAGATTGAACATTTTATACAAGCGGGTTCCTACCCGCTGTGCGGGGTGTATGCGCTAATCTTCTTAACTCTGTGCACAAAAAAAACCGCCCTGACTGAATAGGACGGGATAAACCGTGGTACCACCTATATTCACAGATAACTCACGCCATCTGCCTTTGCAAGTACGGCCATCCGCTATTCCCTTTCACAAACAAATCAGGGGTTCTTCACGAACAACGATACTCCTCCACCATAACGCGGGGAAACACGTCACAGCCTACTAAAAATGCATAACCTTACAAAATTCCTGCCGGTTTTGCCTCTCATTCTGCCATGCAGCTCCCGGATGTATTCATAAACAGCTTCCCCTGCACCTCTCATCTGCCGGTTACTTTCTGTAAGTTTCCCTGCTTACTACTTGTTCCGTTCTACGCCTTTTGTTTTCAAATTAAATGTATTTTAACCTATTAATGAATATCTGTCAACTGATATTTTATAACAATTTTATTTTAAGGTAACAGTTCAGCCTTCAGCTTCACTGTCACGCCTGATGCACACAAAATGCTCCAAAACCTCATTTTGGCGCTTGCATAACTCGCATACAGCGCGATTTTACCCGCAGAATAATATAAGTCTGAACTGTTTCCTTCCAAAATCCAAAAAAGAAAGCGGGAAAATATTTCAACCGGCTGATTTTTACCGGAAAACATTTCCCCGCATACTGATACTATTTTCTATATCGTTTCATACTGCATTGCTTACTTATTCACCATCAGTTTCACCATCGCCTGATTCAGCCCGTCCACGGTCAGCTTATACATCGGAAAAATATTCTTAATGGCAGTCTCCGCTTCCCTCCATGGAGCGTTCCCCGGCGCCATCTTCGGATTCATCCAGACAATTTTCTTATAGTGCTTCTTCATTAAAAGCAGCCAGTCCATTCCGGATAACCCGCCGTTCGGTCCTCTGTAATTGCCCGTTGTGGAATACAATTCTTCCGGCGCCATGGCCGCGTCTCCCACGATAATCACTTTATAGTCGCTGTCCAGATTGCGGAACATCCACTCCGTGTCAATCCAGTCGCCGTTTTCACACTCCGGCGTTTTATACAGCTTACTGTAAATGCAGTTATGGAAATAATAAGTCTTTACATCTTTATAATGATTGGACTTATGCACGGACTGGAACAGCTCATTCAACAGCGTGGTATAAGGAATCATCGTCCCGCCGGAATCCATTAACAGCAGCAGCTTGACCGAATTTTTCCTTGGTTTTTCCATGACAATCTGCAGACAGCCTCCATTGTTGCATGTCTTGTCAATCGTTCCGTTAATATCCAGTTCGGTCTTGGGAATATCCAGTTTGGTGGAAAACTGGCGCAGACGGCGCAGCGCCTGCATGAACTGGCGGTTATCGATAATCTTGTCATCCCTGAAATCCCGGTATTTCCGCGCCCCCACCACGGAAAAGGCAGACTGATAGCCGGTGGTTCCGCCTACACGCACACCGCCTACA
Source organism: uncultured Lachnospiraceae bacterium (assembly GCA_947246015.1). GTDB lineage: Bacteria > Bacillota > Clostridia > Lachnospirales > Lachnospiraceae > Kineothrix. The sequence continues at coordinate 24,578 of CAMXQE010000023.1, forward strand.
TTTCCTCCGGTATTTCCAAACGAAGTCTTTCCCATCGTTCCAATCCAGTAGCTTCCGCCGTTGTGCTCGCTGTCCTGGTCTTTCAGACGCTGTCTGAACTTCTCCTCCACGTCTTCCTTGTCAATCTGTACTTCCTCCATCCGGTTTAAGTGGTCTCTCGCTTCCTCATGGGCCAGCTCCATCATATCGGACTTATCCAGCCAGCGCAGCATTTGGGATGTAATCTCATCATCCGAATGAATCCCTTTGAAATGCTCCTCAAAGGCCAAATCAAATTTATCATACTCTGTTTCACTTTTCACCAGAATCATTCTCGCCACATAATAAAATTCTGTAAGGCTGCTCCCGCAAAGCCCTTTATCCAATGCCTCCTGTAACGTCAGCCATTCGCTTAACGTCACATTCAACCCCTTCGCTTTCAGCGTATCAAAGAATCTGCCAAACATACATCCTGCCTTTCCGCAGCCCGTTACCACTCTGCCCAACTGCCGTACATGGTATTTTTAGCCCATACCGCCTTTTTCCCAATGCCCCTGAAATCCTTCTACCTCACAGTTCCCCGGACAGTTTCCAGGTCCTCATCCTTTTTCACAATAACACCCACAAACGGGAGTTCCTTCTTAATCTTTTCCAACGGTATCCCGCCTATCTGAAGGGCATTGACCCAGTCAATCAATTCCGAAGTGCTCGGTTTCTTGCGCACATCTTTCAAAGAACGTATCCAGTAAAAAACATCCATTGCGTTTTTCAGCAGGTTTTCCTCAATATTCGGAAAATGAGTCTTTACAATTTCCTCCATCAGCTCCGCATCCGGAAAATCAATGTAATGGAAAATACATCTCCTTAAAAAAGCATCCGGTAATTCCTTCTCCGCATTGGAAGTAATGATGACAATCGGCCTGTGTTTTGCCTTAACAGTCCTCTTCGTCTCATGGATATAAAACTCCATCTGATCCAGCTCCCAGAGCAAATCATTGGGAAACTCCAAATCTGCCTTATCAATTTCGTCAATCAGAAGAACGACCTGCTCCTCATCATCAAAAGCTTCCCCCAGTTTCCCCAGCTTAATGTATCTGGCAATATCATCCACGCCTTCTTCTCCGAACTGACCGTCATACAGTCTCTGAATCGTGTCATAAACATAAAGCCCTTCCTGTGCTTTCGTTGTGGACTTGATATTCCATATAATCAGCTTCTTGCCCAGTGATTTTGCCACTGCCTCCGCCAGCATTGTCTTTCCTGTTCCCGGCTCCCCTTTAATCAAAAGGGGCTTTTGCAGGGCAATTGCCACATTCACGCTTGCCATCAGCTCCTCAGAAGCTACATATTCCGCCGTACTCCCAAATCCCTGTTTTACTTCACTCATCCTTCTCCTCTTTCCGCGCCTGTATGAACCGCCTGAACATGCGGTTATACTTACTGTTTCTTTCCGCGCCTTTACTTGCTGATTCTATGTTACGATATTCATACCCCAAAAGCAATCCTGTATTTTAATTCCCGCGGGCAGCGAGCCAGGTATCTGCAGCATTTGGCGGCTGCCGCACTACCATGGAAGCTCCGAATTCTCCAGCTTCTTATCCCGCAGCATCAAATCCTTCACCGCTTCATCTGCCGGCTTTCCATCAAACAGCACTGCGTTGACCTGCTCGATAATCGGAAGCTGTACCTTATATTTTTCTGCCAGCGCCATTGCTGCTTTTGCTGAATACACACCCTCCACTACCATCTTTACTTCCTGCATGGCCGCTTCCATCGTATAACCTTTACCAATCAGTATTCCGGCCCTGCGGTTTCTGGAATGCATGGAAGCGCAGGTCACAATCAGATCTCCGATACCGGTCAGACCGCTGAATGTTTCCGCCCTGCCTCCCATCGCCGTACCGAGACGGGAAATCTCCGTAATCCCTCTCGTAATCAAAGCCGCCTTTGTATTATCACCATATCCTAATCCGTCCGCAATACCGGCCGCCAGAGCCACTACATTTTTTAGCGCAGCGCCCAGCTCAATGCCCAATACGTCCGGACTTATATAGACACGGAATACTTCGTTCATAAACAGATTCTGCAAATACTCCGCCGTTTCTTTTTCCTTCGCCCCTACAACTATCGTAGTAGGGATTTCCCTTCCGACCTCCTCCGCATGGGACGGCCCGGACAGCACCGCGACCCTTGCCTGCGGTATCTCTTCTTCAATAATCTGTGACAGCGTAAACAGTGTCTTTTCTTCAATCCCTTTCGCCACATCCACGATAATCTGTCCATCCGCCACATACTCTTTCATCATATGGGAAGTACTTCTCGTATAAGGTGAAGGAACCGCCAGCACCAGCGTATCCTTTCCCTTTACAGCCTCCCCGAGACTGGTTGTGAACACCATATCCTCCGGCAGTTTTACCCCCGGCAGCTTCTCCTTATGTTCATGCTCTTTCTTCAGCATGGCAATCTCTTCCGCCACAATAGACCAGACAGTAACCTTATGTCCGTTCTTATGGAGCAGCTTTGCCAGTGCCGTGCCCCAGCTTCCGGCTCCGATTATACCTACATCCGCCATTTATTTGTCCTCCGTTTTATTCTTTTTAAAAAGATAAGTCTTTCTTTCCTCACCTTTTAACAATCGTCTGATATTTTCCCTGTGCTTATAGTATGCCATAACCGTCAGAAATCCGGCAATTATGTACATTTCTATTAAAGATGCCTGGGACATTCCGGCAAACAGCCCCATCTGTCCCGATATGATAATTTGGATGATGAATCCGGCATATACCAGTAATGAACCAAGCGATACATAATGGGTCAGCAGGAAAGCACCGAAAAACAGCACCACTCCCATCGGAATAAAGGTCGGGTGAAAAGAGAGAATGAGCCCTGCCGTCGCTGCAATCCCTTTCCCTCCTTTGAATCCTAAATAGAACGGGAAATTATGTCCCAAAATGGCACCTGCCGCCGCATACATTTTAAACAGATATACCATATCCGGATGGGACTTGCCGAATATCAGACTGCATATGACAATTGCAAAAATACATTTCAGCACATCCCCTGCAAATACAATCAGTCCGGCTTTTGTACCGAGTACCCGCAGCGTATTGGTAGTTCCTGCATTTCCGCTTCCGTGCTGCCTGATATCGATACCGTGCATTTTGCCGTAAATATAGGCCGTCTGAAACAGTCCAAATAAATATCCGATTGCCAAACAAATGATTCGTTCCACTTTACTTATTTTCCTTTCTTTCCCTGATAATGAATTTAAGAGGCGTTCCCCGGAACCCGAAAGATTCTCTTATCTGGTTCTCGATATACCTCGTATACGAAAAATGCATCAGTTCCCTGTCATTGACAAAAATCACGAACGTCGGCGGCTTTACCGATACCTGTGTAATATAGTATAACCGCAGCCTCTTTCCCTTATCGGAAGGCGGCTGCTGCATCGCCACCGCCTCAGCCATGATTTCATTCAGCACACCCGTTGCCACACGCATGGAATGATTTTCACTGACTATATCAATCGTTTCATAGAGCTTATTAAGCCGCTGTCCCGTTACGGCCGATATAAAGACGATTTCCGCATAAGGCATAAAAGACAGAATCTCCCGCACCTTCTTCGTAAACTCATTTACGGTCCGGTTATCCTTTTCCACCGCATCCCATTTATTCACCGCAATGATAACTGCCTTTCCGCGTTCATGGGCGATTCCCGCAATCTTGGCATCCTGTTCTGTAACCCCTTCCGTGGCATCGATGACCAGCACCGCAATATCCGCCCGTTCCACTGCGCTGACCGTCCGTACAATCATATAGCGCTCCAGCTCTTCCTTCACCTTATTCTTACGCCGAAGTCCGGCTGTATCGATAAAAACATATTCTTTTCCGTTATATTTTATCTCCGTGTCGATGGCGTCCCTCGTGGTACCTGCAATATCGGATACAATAACCCGGTTTTCACCGGCCATCCGGTTTATAATGGACGATTTTCCGACGTTCGGTTTCCCGACAATGGCAATTTTCGGTCTGTCATCCTCATCCTCTTCATCCTCCGTTTGGCCAAAATAGGAAACCACCTCATCCAGCATATCTCCCAGCCCCATTTTATTCGCCGCGGAAACCGCATGGGGGTCGCCGATTCCCAGATTATAGAACTCATACACATCCGCCATGTATTTTTCAAAGCTGTCCACTTTGTTGACCACTAACACCACAGGTTTAGCTGAACGGCGGAGCATATCCGCCACTTTTGCATCCGCATCCACCAATCCCTGCTTCACATCGGTCATGAACAAAATCACATCCGCCGTATCAATGGCTATCTGTGCCTGTTCCCGCATCTGCGACAGAATGATATCCTTGCTGTCCGGCTCGATACCGCCCGTATCAATCAGTGTAAAAGACATATCCAGCCAGGAAACATCCGCATATATCCTGTCTCTCGTAATACCCGGCGTATCCTTTACTATGGATATCCGTTCTCCTGCCAATGCGTTAAACAGCGTGGATTTTCCCACATTCGGTCTTCCTACCACTGCAACAATCGGCTTCTTTCTTTTTCCCATGTTATAACCATGCCTTTCTAAGAATCTATATTTCCATACAGTATAGTGTCGATAAAATCACGTCCGCTTGATTTTACAATATCTACCTTTACTTGTAAAGACTTTTCCATCTCTTCTACCGTCATATCGTCCAAAAAAACCGTCTCTCCGCTGCGGAGTACATTCTGCGGCAGCAGCAGACGCTCCCCCAATTCCTTTCCGGTCAGCTGCTTCACAATATCCTGTCCGGTCAGCAGCCCAGACACGGTAATCCGTTCACCGAAAAATTCATTCGTAACCGGATATACATGAATGCAGACACCCGTACAAACCTCTTCCAGCCGCTCTGCCATATCCCTGATATATGGATATGCCAGCAGACCCGTAGCAACGGATATTGTTCTCTCCCGCATTCCCGTACTTTCTTTTCCAAAGCTTTCTTTTCCAACACTTTCTTTTCCGGGACTTTCTTTTCCAAAACTTTTTTTTCCGCTTTTCCCATTTTTTCTTTCTTTGATTTCTCCCAACGCTTCTTCAAATTCATTGAGCAGCAGACGCAGCATTCCTACACCATTTTCTAATTGCAGATAACCGTCATACCGCTCCTCCTCCGGCAGTTCCTGCTCAGCCAGAATATACCATTCATCGCTGGCATGTATGAAATGGATGCCATGTTCTGCATATAGTTTCTCCTGCCATCCATGGATGATTCCCAGCACCGCGGCGGCATCCTCTTTCGTAAACGGCTCCAGCGGATACAGTCCGTCCCGGTATTTGGACAACCCTACCGGAACTACCGAAACACTTTCCAGGCAGGGCAGATATTTCGTCAAATCCAAAATACTCCGCTCCAGTTCCGCTCCGTCATTCACACCCTTGCAAAGCACAATCTGCCCGTTCATCACAATACCGGCTTCATACAGTCTGTCCACTTTTTTCAAGGCTTCCCCCGCAAAACGATTGTTCAGCATTTTACACCGCAGCTGCGGGTTGGTCGTCTGAAAGGAAATATTAATCGGCGACAGATGATACTTAATAATCCGTTCCATATCATAATCCGACATATTGGTAAGCGTCACATAATTCCCCTGAAGGAAGGAAAGCCTGGAATCATCATCTTTAAAATACAACGTCTCGCGCATCCCCGCAGGCATCTGGTCAATAAAACAAAAAATACATTTATTACAGCAGGAGCGGTATTCGTCCATCAAACCATTCTCAAATTCAATCCCCAAATCCTCGTCATAGTCCTTATCGATTTCCAGCAGCCACTCTTCTCCGTCCGGCTTTTCCACCAACACCTCGATGTAGTCATCCTGCACCAGATACTGATAATCAAAAATATCCCTTATCTCTTCCCCATTTACCGCCAGCAGCCTGTCCCCTGCTTCTATTTCCATTTCCTGCGCAATGCTCCCCTCCAGCACCCTCCGGACTATATGCCCTTTTTTTTCCATCCTGTACTCCTTTATCCGTCCATGATACAGACAAATCCAAATTACCGTTATCAATAGCCTCCTGTAACAGTTCAGCCTCTGTCCGGTCTGTTACAGCCTCTTCTCTATTCTACTAGAATTTTCTTGACGTGTCACTATCAGGAATGATATAAATTATATAGGATATTTTTACATCGGGGAGGTCATTATGCCTAATTTACGTGAATTGGAAGCTGCCATTCCGGTGGCCCCGCTTAAAATCGTTGCTACAGACTCCGCAGCCATGCTGGCTGACAAAATCAACCGCTACCTGGTTTCCTTCAGAAAAACGGTTAAAAGTATTGCCAAGAACGATCCCGCTTTTCAGGGATACACGGAGGATAATTATCTGGTAGATGTTTCCTGTCCCCGTTTTGGTACCGGTGAAGGAAAAGCTGTCTTCAATGAATCCATCCGCGGTAAAGATTTATTTTTCCTTGTGGATGTATGCAACCACAGCATTACATATAAGATGAACGGTTATATTAACCACAAGTCTCCCGATGACCATTATCAGGATTTAAAGCGCCTGATTACCGCTTCGAACGGTAAAGCGCACCGCATCAATGTAATAATGCCTTTTCTGTATGAAGGAAGGCAGCATAAAAGAAATGGCCGCGAATCCCTGGACTGTGCTTATGCCATCGAAGAACTGAGCCGTATGGGTGTCTCTAATTTTATCACTTTTGATGCCCACGATCCCCGCGTCCAGAATGCAGCCCCGTTATCCGGCTTCGATAATTTCATGCCGCCTTATCAGTTCATTCAGGCTCTGCTGCGTACGGAAGAGGATCTGCTCATCGACAAATACCACACGATTGTCATCAGTCCCGACGAAGGCGCTCTTGACCGTGCCATTTATTTCGCCAATGTACTTGGTGTGGATATGGGTATGTTTTATAAGAGAAGGGATTATTCCACCATCATCAATGGCAAGAATCCCATCGTTGCCCATGAATTCTTAGGCGATAACATTGATGGAAAAGATGTCATCATTATTGATGATATGATTTCTTCCGGCGGAAGCATGATTGATACGGCCAGACAGCTAAAAGCGATGAATGCGAAACGGGTCTTTATCTGCTGTACTTTCGGCCTGTTTACGGACGGTTTAAAAACATTTGACGAGGCTTATGAAAAATGCTATTTTGATAAAATTATAACTACGAATCTTACTTACCAGCTTCCTGAATTAATGGAACGCCCTTATTATATCGAAGCGGATATGAGCAAATTCCTTGCCTCCATCATCGATTTCATGAACCATGATTCTTCCATGGCGAACGTATCCACTCCCACGGATAAGATTCATGAGATTCTCTTAAAATATAATAACCGGGAAGAATTACAGCTATAAGAAAAAGGGCCGCGGCATTAAGTGAGAATTTCACTTAACGCCGCGGCCCTTTTTCTTATAAGATATAACTTATATCTTATTCATTTACAACAACGGAAAAATCAGAATCACTTTAAACAAATCCCCATCCAGCTGAATCTCGAACTTTCCTTTCTGTGCCTCTGTCAGATTCTTTGCAATGGAAAGTCCCAGGCCGCTTCCTTCCGTACTGCGTGCCACATCGCCCCGGATAAACCGTTCTGTCAGTTCATCCGCATTGATATTCAACGGCTGCGCCGAAATATTCTTAATGGAGAACTCCACATACGGATTTCCTTCTTCGTCCAGTCCATCCCTTATATCCATATACACCCGTGTTCCCTCCATGGCGTACTTGAAAATATTATTGAAAAGGTTCTCCATCACCCGCCATATCCTTCTGCTGTCTGCTTCTATATACATACTTCCGTTCACGGCGGTCATCACCGGAGTCAGCCTCTTTAATTCGAATTTTTCGGAAAATTCCCCCAGCGTCTGGTTTACCAGTTCTACCAGATTAATCTTCTCCCAATGAAGCGCAATGTTGCCGGAAGATATTTTCGATGCCTCCACCAGGTCATCCGTCAGCTGCTTCAGCCTCTGGGATTTATTATCCAGTACATCCACGTAACCCCGCACCTTTTCATCCGCTATATTTTCCCGTTTGATTAAGTCCACATAATTGATAATGGACGTCAGCGGCGTTTTAATATCATGGGATACATTCGTAATCAAATCTGCCTTCAGCCGCTCATCTTTCATACTGGTTTCTACTGCAGTCCGGATTCCGTCTCCGATGCTGTTCACCGCCTGCGCCAGTACCAAGTTATCTCCATGCAGATTCGTTTCATCTACCTTATAATGAAAGTCGCCTTCCTTAATTTTCTCAATTCCCCTTACAATCCGCTGTCTGTCCTTTGTATTCCTGTATATCAGCACACCGAAAGGCAAATCCAGACATGCCGCGGCAATCATCCCTTTCCACCCGAACAGAATCAGAATCAGGTTCAAAATAAGGAACGCCAGATAAGGCACCCATGTTTTGATAATCACATTTCCGTTATCGTACACTTTCCATACGGTCGTCTTTCCTGAAACAATGAGCCGGCAGGTCAGGCTCTCCTTCCAAAGATTATCCGCCTTCAACCGGCGTACCATGCTGTAATAGAAACAGGTGAACAGAAGTTCACACACCAGTATCACTGCCCCTCCGGCTACTTTAAACCATGTCTCATAATAGTATTCAAAGGACATGGAGTCATAAATATACACCAGGCTGACAATGATACCTCCCAATAGCAAAATGATTCCCAATACTGCGCATTCCGTAGGTATATGGTCGATTCCTTTCAGGGCAATACTCACATTCCCCTCCCTGTCCATAACCAGTCCTTCCTTCATGGTCAGATAAACATACAGGCACAGATACAGGGCAATGCAGATTCCCGCCGCACCAATCAGCTGCCAGTAATAAGGGACATAACTCTTGTAACCTGTCAATCCCTGCACATATACATCCTTTGCCGGATAAGCGGTATCTACGCCAATCCATACCTTGATACTTTCGGGATAGGCATATTGGAAACCATTGAAAACCCTGCGCACTGTTTCTTCTTCAATCCGCGTATTCGTTTCAAATATCATATTTTCCGGATTAAAGTACAAATATTTTCCATATCCTTGAAATTGCTTCATAATTTCTTTTTCCGTCAGGCTGCGGGAGTCCAGATTTGTATAGATTTCTTTTCTGCTGCCGATTTCTTTCAGGATATAGAAACGGAGATTGGTATTTTCCCCGTCATAAAACTCCTTATAATGCAGATACTCTTCATAGTTGCCGTTCAATCCGGCCGCCGCGCTGGTCACATATTCGCACAAATCATAATAATCCGCCCATGTCCCCACGTAATATTCGATATTCTCGCCATCTACGGTCTGATAACGGTTCCGCAGAATATGCGCACTCGTATCATCTCTTTGGAAATCCCCGTCTTTCCAATTGGCCGATACGCTGTATTCTTCCACACGCTCCTCTATCTGCGCATTGAAAGGGGTCACGATACCGCCCTGAAGCTTCATGCCGTCGTAATTGATGCTCGTATATTTGCTTGTGCTGCTCAGAAATTCATCCGCCTGCTCAGCCGTAAACCAGCGGTCTTCATATTCAAACCCGTACTGCCCCCATTTAATCAAATCCTCTAACCGGTACTTCACTGTAAGGTATTTCTGCGGTGTCCCTTCAAAACGATAATAAAAAGTCGTTACGTCGATTTCCTTGTCACCGTCAAACTGTCCTTCCGTCTCCATCTGGGAGCGCACTGCCACCATACGCGCCACATCCGCAATACCCCTTCCATATATGTAGTTGAACAAAAGGGAATCTTCGTATACTTTGCCTTTTTCCTCATTTTTCATGCTGTAACTGTAATTGCTGTCCACACCCTTTATCATCACGCTGGAACCGGTCAGCACCACCAAAATAATAACTGCTGCCACGATAATCAATACATGCTGTAAAATGTGCAACGCTTTCCTGATGCCTTTGTCAAGCGGTTTCCCTTTCATTCTGCAAGCCTCCCTGTTATGCTCCTACTGCTTCTCTACTTTGTATCCCACTCCCCAGACTACCTTCAGATACCGGGGTTCTTTCGGATCGATTTCTATTTTTTCCCGGATATGCCGGATATGGACAGCGACCGTATTATCCGCGCCGATGGCTTCTTCATTCCATATACTCTCATAAATCTGGTCAATGGAAAAAACCCTTCCCTGATTTTTCACAAGCAGAAGCAGGATATTATACTCTATGGGCGTCAGTTTCACGCTCTCCCCATCCACCGTAACCTCTTTTGTCTCATCATTAATACACAATCCTCCGGCCTGGAACAACGCATTATTTTCCACATTCAGATTTCCCAAAGTTGTGTATCTGCGCAGGTTGGATTTCACCCTTGCCATCAATTCCAGCGGATTGAACGGTTTCGTCACATAATCGTCCGCCCCGATGTTCAGTCCCAGTATCTTATCCGTATCTTCCGATTTCGCCGATAAAATAATAATCGGAATACTGCTGTATTCCCGTATCTTCAATGTAGCATGGATACCGTCCAGTCTGGGCATCATCACATCCATAATCAGAAGGTGGATATCCTCTTCTTTCAGTATGCGGATTGCCTGTTCCCCGTCATATGCCTTATATACCTTATATCCTTCCTGCATCAGATATATCTCAATCGCGTCCACGATTTCTTTGTCATCATCACATACAAGTACTGCCGCCATAACTTTATCCTTTCTACTATCAATATAACTTTATTTTTTTAAGGGATAGGTAGGAAAATATTTAAGATTTTCTTAACCTTCATAATTTTCTTACATTTTTAGCGATAATTGTTCACTATCCATTATTATCAGTCATACTTCCAATTATTGCTAAAATTGTTGAGGATAATAAAGAAATTATTAATCCGTCTATTCTTTCCTGTTGCTCTATAATCCAAAAAAATGTAATCAACATAATCCTGTATCTGTTCCTCTGTAATACTATACCCCGCTTAGTCAAGTCCTTCAAAAATTTCTCCCAATCTCATTTTTATATGCGGAAATCCCCTTAAAGATATTTCAATTTCTGCATTGTAGTCCTTATCTTCTTTGTCATCTTGCAGCATGTAACTTTGCTCTAACACATATTTGCCATCTTCTAAATAATATATTTCAACCGAGCCTTGCGGAGAAACAATCCAATACTCTTCTACACCCGCTTTTTCATAAATATCTTTTTTCTCCGACCTGTCCCATTTTGCTGTTGAAGGGCTTAAAGTCTCAGCAATAAATTTGGGAACTCCACTATAAGTTCCTCCCTTCAAATGTTTCCTATCGCATATAACCATGATATCCGGGCATAAATAATCATCATTGATATCGGGATGATATCTGAAGTCTAAATTCTCCATAGTCACAAGACATATACTATTTTTAAGTCCCAGCTTTATAGTGGTATGAATATTGCTATTAATAATCCCATGCTGGTATCCAGACGCAGGTGACATATCATAAATCACACCATCCACTTTTTCATCTTTTTTGCGTTCCGAATCAGCTAATCCCATATCATCATATCCTTCCTGTGTTTTTGAATTATAGCATACCTTCCAAGCCAACCATATATATGTCTTTTAATCATTTTTCTCTTGAAAACTTCTTAAAGCAGTCCCAGAAACGCTCCGAGATTTCCTCTCTTTCCCTGACTTGCCCGATGGGAAAACAGATAATCAGGATTGCAGCAGGTACAGATATCCGTCACATGAATTCTATCCTCCGGAACTCCTGCCTGCACAAAGATATAAAAATTCGCTTTCCATAAATCCAGCAGATATTTGCCATTGCCTTTCGGAATCAGAATCCGGTCTGCCTCCTCCTGTGAAAAACCTTCTATAAACTGCTCTGCCACCTCCCGTCCCACCTCATAGCAGTCCTGACAGATAGAAGGCCCGATTGCAGCAACCACATCCTCCGCTTTCGTCCCAAAAGCTTCCTGCATGGCCTTCAGGGTACATTCACCCATGCGCCCGACCGTGCCTTTCCATCCTGAGTGTGACAGCCCGATTGCCCTGTTTTTGGTATCCACAAGAAATAAAGGGACACAGTCTGCATAAAAAGTAGCCAGAACAATTCCCTTTTCATTGGTAATCATTCCGTCTACATCCGAATAATCTTTCGGCGACACGACCCCTTTTCCCCTATCCGCATTTGTTACCCTGCGCACATTTGTAGTATGTGTCTGGTCCGAACAGACGAAATCCTCCATGTTACAGTCCAAAGCCTGCGCCACGCGCCGGAAATTTTCATCTACCGCTTCTTTCCTGTCCCCTCTCGCATAGCTTAAATTCATGGAAGAAAACATTCCTTCGCTCACACCGCCTGCACGGGTTGAAAAAAGATGCCGCACCATTCCCGTTTCCTTCAAAGACGGAAAAGTCAGGTATTCCATCTCTCCCGAAACATTCCGCTCCAGCGTTTCCATTCCTGTCACAGTCCCCGTTTTCTTTCTCCTAATCTCCATTCCAGCCCTCCTGCTATGCGATTCCCTGCCATTTCATGAACTTTTATTCCATATACCTCACATACTATTTCCGCACCTCTATATGAAAGAAAGCATTTTTATACCAGATAATCCGTAAACCGTCCTCTTTCTTTCCTGTCCCGTTTCCCTCCGTACCTTCTATCGCTATCACATCGTATCGTACCGCCCTGCCCTCTCCGATTCCGTGGCGGTACCGGTAATAGTCCGCCGTCCTGCATATTTTCTTCTGTTTCGACACAGTTACAGATTCCGCCGGACTACCGCTCACTCCCGAAGCCCTGTACTTTACTTCCACAAACACAAGGTACTCTCCATCCTCTCCAATTACATCGATTTCCCCCTGCCTGCTGCGGAAATTTCTTTCCAAAATCCGAAATCCCCGTTCCGCCATATATGCACATGCCTTTTCTTCAAACAGTTCTCCGACTGCCCTCTTATCCATTGATTCATAATTCCCCTTTCATTAAAAGTTCCCTAAAGTCTTCAAACCAGCTGCATCCTTACTTGTTCAGTTTTGCCCGGATTTTCTCCATTCCATCTACAAACACCAGAATTTCTGCCACTACTTCATACAGCTCCGGCGGAATCATATCCCCGATTTCCAGCCGCGATAAAGTATCCGCCAGCTTGTCATCCCGATGCACCGGTACATCCACTTCCTTCGCCCGCTCGATAATCCGTTCCGCCAGTGCTCCTTTTCCGCTGGCAATTACCCTGGGGGCCGCTTCCGACGGATCATAGGAAAGTGCAATCGCCTGTTTTGGTTTCTCCGTCTTTTTTATTTTTTTTCCTGTAAGCGCCTGCCTTGCAACTTCTCTTTTTTCCTGTTCGTTCATATCTATGCCCTCACATCAAAGGAATACTGTGCTGACAGCGTTGCTTTCTTTTCCTGTGCCGTCAATGTCTCTATCACACTGGAGCTGCCCTTGGTCTCCTCTGTTACCATCATCTCCGATTTAAAAGAATATCCCCTTTTCTGAAGCCTCTCATCCAGCAGATGGATATGCTCTGCAATGAAATCTATCATCGCTTCATCCTGCAGGTAAAATTTGGTGCTCACATCCCTGTCTTTCATCTGCACATAAATATCCATCGGTCCAAGATGTTCCATATCCAGATGCAGAAGAGCGCTTACGCTGCCGTCTTCTTTCTTCGCACTTTTCCGGTTCGCATACACATACAAATCCCCATGTGCTTCACCGCCGCTCATTTTAAGAGGCAGCTGGATATACTGGAACATCTGGTTCATCTGATTCATAAAATCAAGATTGTTCTGCATATTGGTAAGGCTTTTAGCCAGGGGAGTATCCTTTCCGGCCTGATTCAGAGCATCCATCAGCTGTGCCGTCTGTGTCTGCAGTTTCCGGTAAAAAGATTCCACATCCTTCTTTTCCGCCACCTGCTCCGGTTTCATCAGCCATTGCTGCTCCATTGCTTTCGTCAATACCTGTGTGTATTCCCTGCTTCCGAACAGCTTCATCATATCGGCACGGTTTACGTTTTCCCCCTGCCTGGCCGTCATTTCCTGTATTCCTTTCATGAGCAGTTCCACACTCATGTTTCCATCCCGCACCTGTGCAAGCATCCCCTCCGGCATTCCCAGTTTTCCTAACATAGATGCCAGCTGCGCCCTGCCTGCGCCGTTCAATACTCCTGCCAGAAGCGAATCGTCAGACTGCATAAGCCCGGCCTGTTCCCCTATGGCATCCGCATTCCCGCTTTCTGCTGCCGCAGCCTCTTTTCCCTGTCCGCTGCTGCCTTTTACCATCTCCGCCAGTTCTTTGTCCATACCAGCCTGCACTTTATCCGCTATACTTTCCCCGCCGGACAGTACCGCAGCCGGACTCCCCTGCTCCGCCGTATTCTGCCCCTGTGTGGCAGCCATTTCCCCGTTCTCTTCTATAATATCAGTGAAAACCCTGTTAACAGCCTCCTCTGTCGGTTCTCCGGCTAACTGCCCGGCTGCAAGATTCAGAATCCGGGTATAGAAGTCCATTGCCATGTCCCCCTGTCCTGCTGCCGCCATGGACTGGAATGCTTTCGGTATTTCCATCAGAATATCCGTTACATTGGATAAAATCTGATGCTTATACCCCTGATAATTTTCAAACTGCTGTATATTCTCCGGTGTAATGGGAAGGTTCAGCGCTTTCATCATCACTACGGTCTCCGGATTGCTTCCCACATTCGCCATGACCGCCCTTCCCATATCCAAAAGCGCGTTTTTATCAATGGACATTCCCTGCTTCATCATGGCGGACACCATCTGCATCAGTTCATTCGTTGCAGGCAGTTTCGCTGCTTCCAGAGCTTTCAGCACATTTGCGTCCTGCGCCATATTTTCAAACAGGGGACGCAGGGCTATCTGCGCTCCCGAATTATTCTTTACTTCAAACGTCATACTCTGTCCTACGGAAACCGGAATATCCTTATCCAGTCTGGCGGTTATTACTACATCCTTATCCACCCTTATCTGAACTTCATTTCCGTTCTTTCCCACGATTTCCCCATGGATGCTCTGTCCCTGTGTCAGTCCTTTTACCGCCTGTTTGGAATTTCCGGCAGTCACATAACCGCTTGCACTGACTTTTCCTCCGGATGGCACTTTGCTATCCGTGTTTTTATTTCCGTATTGAAATAAACCGGCAAGATTCATGATTACACCTCCTGACAGCCTCCGCGTATCATCCCTATACTGCTCCCGGATTCGCTGTATCGATATTTTTCAGAAAAGACTTCCTATGTATCGGCGTCGGTCCGTATTTCCTGAGTGCTTCCAGATGCATCTGTGCCCCATATCCTTTATTGGATGCAAATCCGTACTCCGGAAAAACCTCGTCATACTGCACCATCAGCCTATCCCGCGTTACCTTGGCGACAATGCTTGCCGCCGCTATGGAAATGCTCTTTGCATCGCCCTTAATAATCGGCACCTGCCGGATATCCACCTGCGGAATCGTCACCGCATCGTTTAACAATAAATCCGGCCGCACTTCCAGCTCCTCTATTGCCTGACGCATCGCTTCGTAAGTAGCCTGCAAAATATTGATTTCGTCAATCCGCTCCGGTCCCGCATACCCAAGTCCTACAGCAACTGCATTTTCCATTATGATATCATATAACTCTTCTCTCTTTTTTTCGGACAATTGTTTGGAATCATTAATATATAAAATATTACAATCCTTCGGAAGAATCACTGCTCCCGCCACGACCGGCCCTGCCAGCGGTCCTCTCCCCACTTCATCGATACCGCAGATATAGGAATATGCACCGTATTCCTTCTCATACTTCTTCATTATTTCTGTACGCGCCATTTCCTGTTCCAGCGCTTCCACTTTCCGGCGGGCGCCTTTTACCAAAGCCTGCACCCCGTTCCTGCTATCCGCTTCATACTCTTTTATTAATTCAGGCAGCTTCGCAATATCGGCTGCCTGAAAAATTGTTTTTATGTCGTTTATCTTCCGTTCCATAACTACCTGTGCCCTTTCCCAAACAGGCAGGCTCAAAATCACAGCCGATGCCCTATTGATGCTTCAGAATCCCGAATTTGTTCAACGGCCAGATGCGTATCCACGCCCTGCCGATAATATCGTCTCTTGAAATGTTTCCAACCACCGGATCCCTGCTGTCCTGACTATTGTTGCGGTTATCGCCCATCACAAAATACTCATCCGCCCCCAGTGTAATCGGTTCATATGCGCGCCCCGCATCCTCTATCGTTTCTTTTCCATAACTTTCTTCCAGTTCTTCCTCATTGATATAAATCTTTCCCTGCTCATCAATATAAATTGTCTCGCCCGGCATTCCGATAATACGTTTGATATAATAAGTATCCTTTTCATACTGAAACGGAAACACCACAATATCAAACCGTTTCGGTTCCCTGAAACGGTACGTTAGTTTATCTACAATCAAATTGTCATCATTGCTCAAAGTATTTTCCATAGACTGTCCTACTACCTGCGTCCGCTGTCCTACGAAATGAATTACCACATACGTCAGACACAATACAATAAGTAAATACAGACTGGTGCTTAATATTTCTTTTAAAACCTTTTTCATTTTTTACCCCATTTCCGCGCTGTCCAAAGCCATTCTGTCCTCTGCATTCATTCCTGCGGGAATTCCAATGTAATCCTTCCCAGTTTCCCGCTCCTGAAATCATCTATGACGATGCCGGCTGCCCTCGCTAAATCCAATACTTCCCCTTTCGCATAGCAATGCCGGCTTCTTGCTATCCTGTTTAACATGCCCTGTGCATCTTCCTGCCATTCCCCTGCCGCCGCTTTTTCCTTCCCTGTTTCATCCTCTGCATCTTCCCCATACCGTTTCTCCAGCAATCCACGGTAATTTTCCTGTAAAAAACCAATTAATTCCAACGCCAGTTCCTCCATTGGAAGGATTTCGTCATTCATGGAACCAATCATCGCCAGCCGCATACCTACTGCCTGGTCTTCAAATTTGGGCCAAAGGATGCCCGGCGTATCCAAAAGTTCCAGACCTTTATTCAAACGAATCCACTGCTTCCCTTTCGTCACTCCGGGTTTATTTCCGGTTTTGGTACAGGCTTTTCCTGCAAATGAATTAATAAATGTGGATTTTCCTACATTTGGAATTCCTACGACCATTGCCCGCACCGGACGGTTTACAATACCGCGTTTTCTGTCTCTTTCTATTTTCTCCTTACAGGCTTCCTGTACCACGCTCTGTATGGACTTCACTCCGGTTCCGTTTCTGGAATTAATCTCTGCCACATGAAAACCTTTCTGTGTAAAATATTCCGACCATGCCCTGTTCTGCCGCGTATCCGCCAAATCCGCCTTATTCAGAAGAAGTATCCGGAATTTGTTTTTTGAAAGTTCATCGATATCGGGATTGCGGCTGCTTAAAGGAATCCTTGCATCCACCAGTTCAATCACCAAATCAATCAGTTTTATATTCTCCTGCATCATACGCTTTGCCTTTGTCATATGACCGGGATACCATTGATAATTCATCTCTCACCCTGCTCCTCTACTCTATCATACCCATACCATTCCTGCCTTTTAAACAGAACCATGCTTTTCCGTATATGGTATCTCTCCTGATGGGGCCGATATTGCCGGAACGGCTGTCCTCACTGCCGTTGCGGTTATCGCCCAGCACGAAGTATTCATCCTCTCCTAAAAGAATTTCATTTTCCGCAATTCCCGCTTCCTCCATCTTATCATAAACTTCCTCATCCGCCGGCACATTGTCCACATAAAGTATACCATCCACAATCTGCACCGTTTCTCCCGGCACCGCCACTACACGCTTTACATAGTAATGCGCATTGGGATTGCCTCCCGGAAGGAATACGACAACATCATCCTTCTTCGGTTTGGACAGTTTATATACAAAACGGTTTATTAATATTTCATCCCCGTTATACAGTGTAGGCTCCATGGAAATACCTACCGTATTCGTCCGCATTCCCATGCTGAATGTCAGAACCACCGCCAGGAATACCGCCGCAAAAGTCCCAAACGCCATACCGAATATTTCCTTCAGTATATGGGCGTTCCATTTTTTCTTCTTCTCAAAAAAACTTAATCCCTTCTCTTTTCTTCTCATCTGCCTTCATCCCATTTATCTGACTTTAAACTAAAGACAGTATACTATAAAAAACAGCGGATGTCACGCCTTGCGGAACATTCATCCAAAATCGGACAGGAAAGGAATATTCGGTGTGTGCATAACAAGAAAGAGCAATTACACATCCGGTAACTGCCCTTCCATTTCTTTTTACTTTTCCTTTACTTTCGCTCTCTTGCCTACACGATCCCTTAAGTAGAACAATTTCGCTCTTCTTACTTTACCTCTTCTGACTACTTCTACCTTCTCCACGTTCGGGGAATGTAACGGCCATGTCTTCTCAACACCAATTCCGTTAGAAGTCTTCCTGATTGTAAAAGTTGCTCTGTTGCCGCCGCCCTGCTTCTTTAAAACAGTACCTTCAAATACCTGAATTCTCTCGTGATTGCCTTCTCTGATTTTACCGTATACTTTAACAGTATCGCCTACGTTAAACTCCGGTACGTTCTCTTTCAGCTGTTCAGCCTCAATTTCCCTGATAATCTCGTTCATATGTTCCTCCTTAATTCTCTGGACGTTCTTAATACCTACTTAACGGCAATACCCTTAAATAGCAGTAACAGAGGACCATCCTTTTTTCGCAACATGAATACTTTACCATATATGCAGCATAAATGCAAGGATTTTTTCAGTGCATAACCATCATTGCATAACTATCATTGCCGCTTATGTCACAATCCAGTATAAACAATCCCTCGAAATACATAACCCCAGTTTCTCCTGCAGGTTTAAAGAAACTTCATTGTCCTCCTCTATCATTCCGTAAGGTGTATACCCCATAGACAGCTGAAGATTAATCAAAAAAGCTTCCAAAGCCCCTCCAACTCCCTGCCTGCGGTACTCCTCATATACTTCCAGCATTCCGATGCTTCCTTCCTGATGGATGCCGGCAAATCCGGCAAGTGTTCCGTCCATAAAGGCCCCGTAAATATTCCCGCTCTGCAGCCGTTCCTCCAGATACATCCTGTCGTCCGTCATACGGTAATGAGACATGACCTCTTCCAGATACCCTGTTCCCAAAGGCTCAAGTTTTATATTTTTCGGTACAGCTGCTGCATTCTTCCGGGTATAGACTGCCTGATACACCGGCAGGCATTCTCTGATAGAAAAAAGCCGCCCGAATGGTTCCAGCAGACATTCCTGATGTACTGCGAACTGCCAGCCCTGTCCCTGCCGGGGAATCCATCCGGCCACTTCCGCGGCCTTTGATGCATCAAAGACCGCTATCATGTAAACGCCGGCTGATTCATCCCGTACAAGGATTCCATCTTCCGATGCCTCCACAATTTCTCCCTTCCCCCTCCGAAGGCTTTCCACAATATCCATATAATGCATTTTCCCTTTTTTCATCATATATTGGATATAGTGCTGCTTCCTGCTGTACTTTGCATACAAATCGGGGCGTCTTT
Source organism: uncultured Lachnospiraceae bacterium (assembly GCA_947246015.1). Classification (GTDB taxonomy): domain Bacteria; phylum Bacillota; class Clostridia; order Lachnospirales; family Lachnospiraceae; genus Kineothrix. The sequence continues at coordinate 44,062 of CAMXQE010000023.1, forward strand.
GTTCCGTCCTTTGCTCAGACTGCTCCAGCCGCCATGCCGCTATCTTCTTATGGTCGCCGGAGAGCAGTTCCTCCGGCACTCTCTTCCCATGCCATATTTCAGGACGGGAATACTGCGGATATTCCAGTAAATCGTTGTGAAAGGTTTCAAAATCAGCAGATATCTCATTATGAAGCACGCCCGGTACCAGCCTGGCAATGGCATCCATCATCACCATAGCCGGAAGTTCCCCTCCGGTCAGGACATAATCACCGACGGAAATATAATCTGTTACGATTTCTTCCAAAACCCTCTCGTCGATACCCTCATAATGCCCGCACAGGAAAATCAGATTTTCTTCCTCTGCAAGCTGCCGCGCTGTCTGCTGAGAAAATTTCTCTCCCTGCGGAGTCAGGTAAATCACCCGCATCCCTGCCGGAATCCTTCCGGTTCCGCTTTCTTTACGATCCTTCCTGCGGCTCTCAATTTTCTCCGTGACAGCCCGGTAACAGTCAAAAACCGGCTGTGCCTGCATCAACATGCCCGCACCGCCGCCATAGGGATAATCATCCACCTTTTTATGTTTATTTTCCGTATAGTCCCTGATATTTACGGCCTCTAAAGACAACAGCCCCTTTTCTATGGCCCTCCCCAGAATACTTGTCTTCATTCCCTGTTCCACCATCTCCGGAAACAGCGTCATAACATAAAAATTCATCCTACAAAAGTCCTTCCAGTAAATGAACTTCCATTTCCCCCGCTTCTACATCTACGTTCAGAATGCATTGTTTGATTGCGGGAATCAAAAGTTCCTTTTTGTCTTCCATTTCCACCACATAAACATCGTTGGCGCCTGTTTCTATTACATCCTTCAGTATACCCAATGCCTTTCCGCACTCTTCCCTGACCTTAAGGCCAATCAAATCCGCAATAAAATACTCATTCCGGCCCAGTTTCTGCGCATTCTCACGCATAATCCAGAGGTCTTTTCCTTTATATTTTTCAATATCATTGATATTGTCGATTCCTTTGAACTTTAATATGGCAAACTGTTTGAAGAACTTGACACCCTCGATTTCCAGTTCCAATTCTTCTTTTCCTGTATCCATGATTACTTTTTTAATCTTTCCAAAACGTTTTGCACTGTCCGTAGTGGGAAATACTTTTACCTCACCCCGGACGCCGTGGGTAGAAGCGATTACGCCCACTCTTAATTTTTCTTCCATTCCTGTCTTCCCATCTTCCTTTTTACTCTTCCTGAATATTGCAGTCACTTGGCTCGCTGCTCGCGGGAATAAAATAAGGATGGGCGCACCCATCCTTATCTCCGCTTGACAATAGAATCTCACAATTCCCATTGTTATTGTTGAACTCACGATAAGACACCGGCTTAAACAATCTCTACATCCACTCTCTTATTATCTTTAGAGGATGCCGCCTTCACCACAGAACGGATGGCTTTCGCAATCCTTCCCTGTTTGCCGATGACTTTACCCATATCCTCCTGTGCAACATGAAGTTCGACGACAATATTTCTTCCGTCCTCCTTCTCCGTTACCACTACTTCATCCGGATTGTCAACGAGCGCCTTTGCAATTACCTCAACTAATTCTTTCATGGTCCACCTCCAAAAGCGTCAGGCTTTACTTAGAAATTCCTGCAAGCTTGAAAATCTTGCTGACTACCTCCGTAGGCTGGGCTCCATTTGCCAGCCATTTCTTAGCCAGCTCCTCATTCACCTTAAAGGTACTGGGCTCCGTGTTCGGATCATAAGTCCCGATTTCTTCAATGAATCTACCGTCTCTGGGGGATCTGGAATCCGCTACGATAATTCTATAAAAGGGAGCTTTCTTCTGACCCATTCTTCTTAATCTGATTTTTACTGCCATTTCTTTCACCTCCGCATAATGCTTATAATTTTCATATGTTTTATATAAGAAATAGAACGTCTGCGCGCAGTGCGCATCGGACTCTATATCCTGCTTTAAAAAGGAAATTTCATACCGCCAAGACCGCCGAACATTCCCCGTCCCTTTTTACCGCCCATCATACCGGGCAGCTGCTTCATCATTTTCTGGGACTGTTCAAACTGCTTCACAAAGCGGTTCACCACTGCAATATCCACACCGGCGCCTCTCGCAATACGGCTTTTGCGGCTTAGATTCAATAACTTGGGATTCTCCCTTTCCTCAGGGGTCATGCTTAGGACAATCGCTTCCATCCGCGCCAGCTGTTTTTCATCCACCATGGACTCAATATCACCCATCTGTTTGCCGCCCATACCGGGTATCATTCCCAAAATACTGGAAATCCCGCCCATCTTCCGCATCTGTTTCATGCTTTCCAGATAATCATTGAAATCGAACTTGCCCTTTTTCATCCGGGCAGCCATTTCTTTTTCCTTATCTTCATCTATGTCAATGCTTGCCTGTACTTTATCAATCAGGGTCAGCACATCACCCATACCGAGAATCCGGCCTGCCATCCGATCCGGATAAAACTGCTCTAAATCGGAAAGCTTCTCACCCATGCCTACATACAGGATAGGCTTGCCTGTCACTGCCTTTACGGAAAGCGCAGCACCGCCTCTTGTATCACCATCCATTTTAGACAATACCACACCGTCAATCCCGACTTTTTCATCAAATTCCTTCGCCACGTTGACCGCATCCTGTCCGGTCATGGCATCCACTACGAGAAGCGATTGATGAACTGAGACATTTTCCTTGATTTCCTGCAGTTCTTTCATCATTTCTTCGTCAATGTGAAGACGTCCCGCCGTATCGAGAATTACTACATTATGTCCGTTCTTATTAGCGTGCTCCAAAGCAGCCTTTGCGATATCCACCGGTTTATGGCTGTCTCCCATGGAGAATACATCCACTTCCTGTTTCTCGCCGTTTATCTGTAACTGCTTAATTGCTGCCGGACGGTATATGTCGCACGCAACAAGCAGCGGTTTCTTTCCTTTTAATTTCAGTTTTCCCGCTATTTTCGCAGTAGTTGTCGTTTTACCGGCACCCTGAAGGCCGCACATCATAACAACGGTAACGGACTTTCCCGGCTGCATCTGTATCTCGGTAGTCTCCGACCCCATCAGCGCAACCATCTCTTCGTTTACAATCTTGATGACCATCTGTCCCGGATTCAGGCCGTTCATGACATCGGTTCCGATTGCCCGTTCCTCTACCGCTTTTACGAACTGCTTCACAACCTTAAAGTTGACATCCGCCTCCAGCAGAGCCATCTTCACTTCCTTAAGAGCCGTCTTTACGTCCTCTTCCGTCAGACGCCCTTTGCTCCTTAAGTTCTTAAACACATTCTGCAATTTATCCGTCAGACTTTCAAATGCCATAATCAACCTCTTCCATATTTACCGGGCATCCATTTCCATAATCTATAATGCTTCCAAAATCTCATCGGACAACCGCTTAATCTCCCTCCGCAGTTTTTCATGTCCGACTGTCTCATCTTCCGCCAGTTCATTCATGCTTCGCACCTTGCCCTTGATTTCATTAAAACGTGCAACCAAATGGAGTTTTTGTTCATATCCTTCCAAAATGCCATTGCATCTTTTCACTAAATCATGGACTCCCTGTCTGCTGATTCCCTGTTCCTGCGCAATTTCACTGATAGACAGGTCGTTGTACACCACAGCCTCATATATCTTCTGCTGGTGCTCTGTCAGCAGTTCTCCATAAAAATCATATAATAAACCCTGCTCTACAATTTTCTCCATCCCGGCCTCCTGATGAATGTCTCCGGCAAAACAGCCCTGTCTGCATCAGCACCTCGACTATCATACTATAATGAACAAGGTGTGTCAAGTATTTTTTCTTGACAATATTATAAAATCTTTAAAGCCGCCATTTTTTATCTTTGATTATCCCCGGCATCCGAAGGAGCCATTCCCATCTTCTTCTTAAATGCCCTGGCAAATGCCGAATAATCCTGAAAACCGCATTCCAATGCAGCCGTTCCCGCACCCATCCCCTCCCGGATAAGTCCCTTTGCCGCTAACAGCCGCTTCTCCGAAATATACTGATGAATGGAATAACCCGTTTCTTCCTTAAACTGACGCATCATATGATATTTGCTCATATAAAAACATTCTGCCAGTCTGTCAATGGATAAATCCCTCCCCAGATTTTCATTGATGAACCGCATCATATCTATAATTTTCTTATTATATTTCGCCCTATGGTCATAAGCGTGCTCATACTCTAAACAGGCTTCATTCAACTGTATCATGAATTCCAGAAAAAGCAGTTCCTCATACAGTTCCCCCGCATACCTCTTCTCTCCCGTATGCTCCTCCAAACGCTTCAGCGTTTCATACAGCCGGCCCGTTATGCCTGCCGGGAAATGAAGCACACTGGCTTTTTGTTCCTGTGCTTTGCAAAAACACCCGGTCAGGTCATAGTCTTCTCCCCGATACGTCCTTAAAAAATCATGCCCGATATAAAGTATGATTCGCTCGTACGGCATACTGAAATCTACTTCCGGCCGGTGGATTTCATTCCGGTTTACCAATACGAAGTCATACGGCTCCAGTGAATACTTCTTGCCCTCTATCATATAATCCACCCTGCCGCCCAAAAAACAGATAATTTTGTCAAAATCATGATAATGATAGGCAAACTCTCTCCGTTCCATATCCTCTATATGGAACAGCCGGAAATGTTTCTGGAGATATCCCGTCTTTTCATATGTTTCATAAATTCCTGTCATATCATCCATGGTTCCAGTCCTTCATGCTGACATTCATATCCACATCTCCCTTAATCCCATCCACACTTCCGGTAGAAGTATACTGCCAAATGCTGAATTCGTAAGGGAAATACAGCGGTGTCTGATAAAAAGCAAACCACTTCTCATATTCCTCCAGCTGCTCCATATCCACCATCAGCAGGAAGGTTTTCAGATTCCCGTAAATCATCGGCGTATATCCGGCCGCCTTAATGCGTTCACAGAAAGCAATGCACACATCCGTACGCTCCTGCTTTGTCATATCTTCCGTACGGGGGTCTTTCGTCGTCACCTCTTCCACATCCAGAACAACCGGATACGTCACATCATATCCTTCCAGATGTTCCAGCACAAATTCCGCTTCCTCTACCGCTTCCTCTTTGGTCAGCGCCTGCGTAAAAAAATACACGCCTACTTCGATATCATTCTTTAATGCGCCCTCTATGTTATCTTCATATTCCGCATCCATCGCAAGTTTCCCCTCCGATGCACCGCGTATTCCCAGACGGATGAATGCATATTCTATGCCATCCGCCGCTACCTTCTTCCAGTTAATATCTCCCTGATATCTGGATACATCGATTCCCTTTTTCGAAACCACGTTTCCGTCTACCCAATATTCCAATATCTCATCTTCATTCATCTGAAAATAATCCGCCTGATAGGAATGACGTTTCAGGGTATCCACAATCGGGAAAAAATAATACCTGCCGTCATCCGCCACTACCAGTTCGTTCTTATAAATCGCACGCAGCATCGGAGCCGTTCCGTCGCCGCTCTCCATCCTCGTTCTTATATCATCCAGAATCTCTTTTTCTTTTTCCATGGAGGATTTTTCTGCGGCTTCCGCTGCGGCATCCGCTGTCATTTTCTGCACCTCTTCCTCCGTATATGTAGTAATGGAATTTACCTCATCAACATAAGCCATGGCAACCTGCACTTCCTCATGAAGATGCCGGTTCTCCATCGCCAGAACGACACAGCCCGCCACCGCCGTCAGCATCAGCAGACATACGCATACGGAGAATACGGCACGCCTTTTCCTGCGCCTTCTGTTTTTTATTGTAATCCTGCTTTCCGGCGTTTGTTTCCGCCCTGTTTTTCTCCGTCCCGGCCTGTACGCTTCCTTTCCTGCCGTCCCTGTCTTCTGTCTTCTGCCATCCGGCATTTTCTCCGCCTGGCTGCCCCATGCTTTCTGCTGCATCTCATAATCCAAATCATTCAGATCATGTATCCTGATATCATCATCTGTCTCATATGAAAATCCATGTTCGTTTTTCAGTCCATGTTCGTTTCCCATTCCGTGTTCTTTTTTCATCTGCACCTCATCTTATCCCTTATCATCCATACCTTTTTACTCAGAACCCTAAAACTTTTCCCCGAAATAGCTCTTATAGCCCTCTCCGAATATCTCCGTTGCACTGGTGACAATCATAAATGCATCCGCATCCTCTTCTTTTACGATTTCTTCTACCTTAGGCGCCAGCGGCTTCCTCACCACACACATAATGATTTTCTTCTCATTTCCGCTGAAAGCGCCCTCCCCGCTCAGTCTTGTCACACCGATATCCAGCTCCGCAAGCAGCCTGTCCGTGATTTTTTTCTGACAGTCGCTGATGATATATACCAGCTTTGCTCCGTCCCGTCCGTACAGAACCATATCCAGCACCACGGCGGTTACTACCACGGAAATTCCCGCATAGAGCGCCGAATCGATATTCCGGAACACAATACCCGACAATGTCACAATACAGACATCCATCAGGAAGAACAGCATCCCCGTCTTTAAATGGGGATATTTTAACCGCAGGCATTTTACGATAATATCCGTTCCGCCCGTTGTCGCCCCCCGCTTAAAGATAACGCCGATGGAAGAGGCTATCAATACACTCCCCGCTAACGCTGCCAACAGGATATCATCCGTCGCAGCCGCGAATCCGGCAAAAACATTCGTAAAAACAGAAGTCATGACAATCGCATAAAGTGTGGAAATAATGAACCGGAATCCAAACTTCCACATCCCAAGTATGATAATCGGAATGTTGATAACCATAATCAGCGTACCCGTACTCAAAGGCACGATACGGCTGAAGATAATGGATAATCCCGTCACCCCGCCGGGAGCCATGTCATTCGGGTCAATAAACATGCTGACTCCCACCGCATAGACCGCAGAAGCAATGGTTATAATGATATAATCCCATAACCTCTGTCTGGCCGTTTTACCTTCTTCTTTCTTCTTTTCATACTCCTGCTGGATTTCGGCTACCTGCCTGCCTTCTGCATCTCTGTGCATCTTCTTCATACTCCCGCTCCATCTGCCTCGTTTCCATCTGCCCCGTTTCCAATTGCCCCGTTTCCAATTGCTTCTTATTCTTATTTTCTTATTAAAATTCCCCTTCCTGACAAATTCTATTCGACCGTCACCCCTGTATAACCGGGCAGGGAAGATTTTCTACTCGCCGTGCGGGGCATCCTTCCTTTAGTTGCCCCTGCGCATAAAAAGTGAAAGAACACACGTCCATCTGTTCTTCCACTTTCCTCTTCCGTCCGGCTACATAATAGTCCTGACCACTTTCGGCTGGTATCCGTTCTCATGCAGCGCATCGATAATCTGTTTCTTATGCTCCGTTCCAAATGCTTCCATTGTAATCCGCAGTTCCACCGCCGCATTACGGTTGATGGAGACAAACTGGTTATGCTCCAGTTTAATGACATTTCCGCTCTGTCTGGCAATGACATCGGATACATGGCTCAGTTCGCCCGGCTTATCAGGCAGAAGCACTGAAACCGTGAAAATCCGGTCCCTCAGAATGAGTCCCTGCTGCACGACGGAAGACATGGTAATCACGTCCATATTCCCACCGCTTAAGATAGCTACTACCCGTTTATCTTTTATATCCAGATGTTTTAAAGCCGCCACTGCCAGAAGGCCGGAATTCTCCACAATCATTTTATGGTTTTCCACCATATCCAGAAACGCCACTACCAGCTCCTCATCCTCCACCGTAATAATCCCGTCCAGATTCTGGGACAAATACGGGAACACCTTGCTTCCCGGCGTCTTAACCGCCGTACCGTCGGCAATGGTATTTACCCGGTCAAGCGTGACCACCTTTCCCTCTTTTAAAGAAGCCTGCAGGCAGTTCGCACCTGCCGGCTCCACACCTATGACCTTTATCTTCGGATTCAGAAGCTTCGCAAGGGTGGATACCCCTGTCGCCAGCCCGCCCCCTCCGATGGGTGCCAGAATATAATCCACCAGCGGGAGTTCCTTAAAGATTTCCATAGCAATCGTCCCCTGTCCGGTAGCGACCGCCAAATCATCGAACGGATGGATGAAAGTATAACCGTTCTTTTCGGCCAGTTCATAAGCATGTGCACATGCCTCGTCATATACATCCCCGTAAAGCACGACTTCCGCTCCATATCCTTTCGTCCGGTTTACTTTAATCAAAGGCGTTGTCGTAGGCATTACAATGACTGCCTTTACACCGTAGCACTTAGCTGCATATGCAACTCCCTGCGCATGATTTCCCGCTGAAGCGGTAATCAGTCCTTTCTTCCGCTCCTCATCCGTCAGCGTACTCAGCTTATAATAGGCTCCACGTACCTTATAAGCGCCTGTAAACTGCATGTTCTCCGGCTTCAGATAGACCTTATTTCCCGACTGTCCGCTCAGGTAATCACTGTACACCAGTTTCGTCTCCTGCGTTACCTGTTTTACGACCTCCGACGCTTCCTCAAATTTGTCCAGTGTCAGCATTTTTTCATTACTATTTTCACCCACATTTTCACCCATATTTCCACCCGTTTTCTCACTCATCGCTTTTCCTCATCCTCCTTACCCGTATAGCCGGATACTCCTCCCTGTATTTTTTCAGGCGTTATCCTGTACCTCTTCTTCCGAAGTCTTCCTATCAAACAGTGCGTTCACAAACTGGTCAGAATCAAATTTCTGCAAGTCTTCTATCGTCTCTCCCACACCGATATATTTTACCGGAATCTGCAGTTCCGACTGTATCGCCACTGCGATGCCGCCCTTTGCCGTCCCGTCCATTTTTGTGAGAATGATTCCGGTCAGGTTGGCCACTTCTCCGAAATCCCTTGCCTGCTGCAACGCATTCTGTCCGGTGGTACCGTCCAGTACCACGAGATTCTCCCTGTGTGCATTCGGAAATTCTTTATCGATAATCCGGTTGATTTTTTTCAGTTCTTCCATCAGATTCTTTTTATTGTGGAGCCGTCCTGCCGTATCGCACAAAAGGACATCTACATTCCTGGCTTTTGCCGCATTGACCGCATCAAAAATCACGCTTGCCGGGTCAGAACCTTCCGAACCGCCGATAATATCCACGCCGGCCCTGTTCGCCCATTCGGTCAGCTGCTCTCCTGCCGCTGCCCGGAATGTATCCGCTGCTGCCAAAAGGACTTTCCGCCCCTGGTCCTTTAAGATGCCGGCCAGTTTCCCGACAGAGGTTGTCTTCCCAACCCCGTTTACGCCGATGACTAAAACGACAGACTGCCTATGCTCAAATTCATACGCCGTCTCTCCCACCTGCATCTGCTCCTTTATGCTGTTGATGAGGAATTCCTTACATTCCGACGGCTGCTTGATATGGTTTTCCTTTACCTGTACCCGCAGTTTTTCAATAATGGAATTGGTTGCATTGACGCCGATATCGCCCATAATCAGAATTTCTTCCAGTTCCTCGTAAAAATCCTCATCAATGGCGGAAAAACCGTTAAATACCGAATCAATCCCATGTACGATATTATCCCTGGTCTTTGTAAGTCCTGCTTTCAGTCTGCTGAAAAAGCCCTTTTTTTCTTTTTCCTCTCCCATATTGCCCTCCTAGTCGTCCAAATCCTTATCAATCAGATTCACACTCACCAGCGTGGAAATTCCTTTTTCCTGCATGGTAATGCCATACAGCCTGTCTGCTTTTTCCATTGTACCACGTCTGTGGGTAATTACAATAAATTGCGTATATTTCGTTAATTTATGTAAGTATTTTGCAAATCTTGCCACATTATTCTCGTCCAGAGCCGCTTCAATCTCATCCAGCAGACAGAATGGGGACGGCTTCAGGTTCTGGATGGCGAATAACAGCGCAATTGCAGTCAGTGCTTTCTCCCCGCCGGAAAGCTGCATCATGTTCTGCAGCTTCTTGCCCGGCGGCTGGGCGATAATCCTTATACCCGCCTCTAAAATATCCTCGTCTTCCATCAGTTCCAGAGTTCCCTTTCCGCCTCCGAACAATTCCTTGAATACCTTATCAAATTCGCGGCTGATTTCCGCAAATTTCTCCTGGAACTGCCTGCGCATGGACGTATCCAGCTCTTCGATGATATGCAGAAGCGTTTTTTCCGCTTCCACCAAATCATCATGCTGGTTTTTTAAGAACTGGTAACGTTCCATCAGATTCTTATAGTCTTCGATGGCGTTGACATTGACATCTCCTAACTTTTTAATCTGCTCTTTCAGGGAAGCCGCCTCCTTCTTCATCGACGGCAGGTCGTTCATCTCCTCATCCCTTAACGAAGCCGCGTCGGACAGCGTAATCTCATACTCATCCCACATATAGTTAATCTGCGTTTCAATGGATTCCTCCAGTTTTTCCTTTTGGGAATTCAGGCGGTATACTTCCTTATCAAGAGATGCCATCCGCTCCGCCAGTTCCTCCCTCGTAGTAAAGAAATTCTTCTGCCCCGAAGTGAGTTCCTCCCTTTTTGCAATATCTTCCTTTAACCTGATTTCCGCATCAGAATGGGACGTATCAGAAGCAGCTATGGTTTCTTCCAGCTCCCTGATATTATGTTCTTTGCGCTCCATCTCGGAAGCATTGTCCGAAAGTCCCTGCTTAATCTCTTCCAGTTCCGCTGTAAAACGCTGTATTTCGCCTTCGATACGCTCTGCATTCTGTCTGTGGAATTCCTGACGCTGCAGCATTTTCTCTACTTCCAGTTCACGTTCCGATACCTCTTTGGACTGCCTGGATTCTGTTTCCCGCTGCTCTTCCAGTTCCTTTTGGAATCCCTCAATCTGCGCCTGTACATTTTTTTCCAGCTGCTCGGAAACTTCCAGTTCCTTTGCGGTTTCTACCTTTCCTGTCTTGATTTCCTGTATCTGGCTCTCTATTTCCTGTTCTTCCGTCTTTAGCGCTCCGAAGCCTTCTTCCGCTTCATTCTTCCTCTCCTCCGCCTTAATGACATTCATACGGGCGGTATTCTGTTCGATGAACTTATCCTGTAAGCCGGATTTCGTATCCTCTAATTCCATCCGCAGCTTACTCCGCTCTTTCTTCGTATTCTCAATTTCTTCCAACAGCCCGTCAATCTGGACCAGATATTTCTTTACCCTGCCATCCAGCTCTTCCATCTCTCTTCTTCTTCCGAGCAGATTGCTGCTGTTCTTAAACGCACCTCCGCTGATGGCTCCTCCCGGCACAAGAAGTTCCCCTTCGATTGTCACCATCCGGATACCGTAATCGAACTTTCGGGCAATCTTCACCGCATTGTCCACATGATCCACGACCATGATTCTTCCCAACATCGCTTTCGCCACATTCCTATATTTTGGTTCTATCTGCACCAGTTCGTCCGCCATCCCGATTACGCCCTTTTCTTTCAGCGCCTCTGAATTTTTGAACTCCTGCGGGTTGGTAATGCTGGTCAAAGGCAGAAACGTGGCACGCCCTGCTTTATGCTGTTTTAAGAATGCAATCATCCGCTTCGCCGTCTCTTCATCCTCGGTTACAATATTTTGGATATTGCCGCCAAGGGCTGTCTCTATCGCAGTTTCGTATTTTTTATCTACCTTAATGATATCCGCCACAACACCGATGATTCCTTTTTCCTCTTCCCGGCGTTCCATGACCCTCTTTACGCTTCCGCCGTAACCGTCATACCGTTCCGTCAGATTGGCAAGGGCTTCCAGCTTGGATTTCTCCTGATGGTAAACCACCTGCGTATCCCTTAATTTCTGGTCTTTTGCCGAAAGCTCGTCGTGGATATGGCTCAGTTTCTCTTCGATTACCGTCTGGGCATCATTCAGTCTGCGGATTTCCGTATTGATACTCTCAAATTCTTCCTGGAGCTGCTTAATCGTTTCCTCCTGCTTCACCTCGTCCGATTTCGCACGCAGCAGCCGGGAAGTCAGCTCTGCCTTGCGGATGTTAATCTGCTCCATCATTGTATCATAACGCCCGATTTTGGACTTAATCGTTGCCCGGCTGTTCAGTGCATCAATAATAGTGTTTTTTCCATCTTCTATGTGGTTATTCAGTTCCTCTATCCGGTTCTGGACAGCACTTAACAGACCGCCCGCTTCGTCCCGCATTTTTTCCGTCTCGGCAAGCTGTCCGTCTATTTCGTCCTTCTCCTTTAAAATGGACTCCCTGTCTATGCTCTTTGTATCGATTTCTTTCTGAACGGCTGCAAGCCTTGTCTTCAGATGCCCTTCATTGCCTTTCGCCGAATTAATCTGCTCCTTCAGGACATTGATTTCCCCCTCCAGCTTCCCGCGCAAAAGCCCGGTATCCGTAAGCTGTGTTCTGGACTTTTCGATTTCTTCATCCAGCTGCTCTATCTGTCCCTGAATCCGTTCATACTCTTCCTTAATCCCCTCATATTTTTCCGTGGTTTCCTTCAAATCACCGCTGGCAATCTGACATTTCTCCTCCGCTGACTGCAGCTGCTCCCGTATGCTCTGGTTTTCCAACAGGAACATATTCACATCCACGGTTTTCAGTTCTTCTTTTTTCTTTAAATAAATCTTCGCCTTTTCAGACTGTCTTTCCAACGGTCCTGTCTGCTTTTCCAATTCCGACAGGATATCCGACACACGCAGCAGGTTCTGTTTCTCATCTTCCAGTTTCTTCTGCGCCGCATATTTCCGCCGTTTAAACTTTACGATTCCGGCCGCCTCATCAAACAGTTCCCGGCGTTCCTCCGGCTTACCGCTTAAGATTTTATCAATCTGCCCCTGCCCGATGATAGAATAGCCTTCCTTGCCGATACCTGTATCATAAAACAGTTCATTGACATCTTTCAGCCGGCAGGGCGTCCCATTCAAAAGATACTCGCTTTCACCCGAACGGTAAATCCTTCTTGCCACCGTCACCTCATTGTAATCCACCGGAAGCTGGTGGTCCGCATTATCCAGGGTAATCGCCACATAAGCATAACCAAGAGGTTTTCTGAGTTCTGTTCCGGAAAAAATGACATCCTGCATGGAGGCGCCTCTCAGCTGTTTGATGCGCTGCTCTCCCAACACCCAGCGGACCGCGTCAGCTACATTGCTTTTTCCGCTCCCATTCGGCCCTACAATACCTGTAATTCCGTTATGGAACTTAAAATTTATTTTGTTGGCAAACGACTTAAAACCGTGTATCTCAATACTCTTTAAATACATATCTTCTCCCAATGCCTATTTTCCGGCTTTTGAAGCCAAAAGCGCTTCATACGCCGCTTTCTGCTCCGCCGCTTTCTTAGTCTTTCCGCTGCCTCTTCCCATCGCTTTCCCATTCAGCCGGACTTCAATGACAAATTCCTTATCGTGGTCAGGCCCCGTTTCTTCCAATACCACATAATCCAATGTCCTGCCATATTCCTTCTGCGAATATTCCTGCAGCAGCGTCTTGCTGTCCAAAAACAACTGCTTATGCTCTAAATCCGACAATACCACACGGTATATGAAATCCTTTGCACTCTCAAATCCGCCATCCTCATAAATGGCCCCTATGATTGCCTCCACTACATCCGCAATAATATTCTCCTTTTCTCTTCCTCCGGTAGCCTCCTCACCCTTCCCAAGCAGGATGAACGCTCCTAACCCCATATCCCTTGCACAGAATGCAAGCGCTGCCCCGCAGACTAAGGAAGCACGTTTCCTTGTCAGTTCTCCCTCATTCAGTTCCGGGTAATTTTCAAACAGAAAGGCGCTGGAAATCGTCTCCAGTACCGCATCCCCTAAAAACTCCAGCCGCTCATAATCCAGCCGCCTGTTAATCCTCTGCTCATTGGCATAGGAACTATGGGTCATCGCCTGTTTCAGCAGTTCCCTGTTTTTAAAATGATATCCTAACTTTTCTTCCAACCGTTCCCAAGAATATTCCGCCAACATACCTCTCCTCTTAAACATCGAAAAAGCCCTGTAAAGGGCTTTCGATTCCTCACTGCCGAAGCAGTTTACCTCTCCGTTGCTAATTTATGGCATTTTTAATCAATTCTACTGCCTCTTCAACTGTACTGATTTTTTCAGCTGCCTCCGCCGGAATCTCAATATCGAACTCCTCTTCGATTCCCATGACAATCTGAAATACATCCAGAGAATCCGCTCCCAAATCATCTGTGAAAGTAGTATCCATCGTGATTTCTTCCGGGTCTACATTAAGTACCTCGGCAATGACTTTTCTTAACTTTTCAAATTCCATTTTAACAGCCCTTTCTCATTCATCTCTAAGAGTAATTTTTTCTTTTATTTTATCATTAATCTTCTGTTCCTTAAATGTTACACATTGAAGTACAGAATTTTTAATTTCTATCGCCTTAGAGCTTCCATGGGTCTTTACTACCAGACCTTTTAAGCCAAGCAGCGGAGCTCCTCCGTACTGCTCCAAATCAAATGCCTTTAACGTCTCCTTTAACGCCGGTTTTACAAGAAGCGCGCCTATCTTGCTTCGCAGGGAAGTCATCATTCCCGCTTTTACCATCTTAATCAGCGTTCCGCCTACGCCCTCATACAATTTCAATATCACATTACCGACAAAAGCTTCGCATACAATCACATCCGCATATCCCGCAGGTATGTCCCGCGCCTCTATACTGCCGATGAAATTAATATCCGGACAATTCTTCAGCAGAGGGAAAGTCTCCTTCACCAATGCATTGCCTTTTTCTTCCTCAGCCCCGATATTCACAATCGCCACTTTTGGATTCTTTATTTTCATAACGCTTTCCATATACACGCTTCCCATTTTAGCGAACTGTACCAAATGGGAAGGTCTGGCGTCCACATTCGCTCCGCAGTCTATCAGGAGCGCTGCTCCTTTTTCCGTAGGAATCAGCGGCGCCAGCGGCGGCCGCTCTACTCCTTTGAGCCGTCCCACGATAACCTGTCCGCCCACAAGGGCGGCCCCTGTACTGCCTGCGGATACAAACGCATCGCATTCTCCGCTCTTTACCATCTGCATGGCTTTTACAATGGAAGAATCCTTTTTCTTCCGAATCGCCATCACCGGCGGTTCTGCCGTTTCTATCACTTCCGTCGCATTTATGGTTTCCACCTGTTCCGGTTTGTAAGAATATTTCTTTAATTCTTCCCGAATAAGAGGTTCTGCCCCCACCAGAAAGACTTTCACATGTTCATTTTCATTAGCTGCTTCCACCGCACCTTTTACGATTTCTCCAGGTGCATTATCCCCGCCCATGGCATCCACAGCGACTTTTACCATTTCCGACATGATAAACCTCCTAACATCTTCCTCTAATATACTAAACCCCTATATAAAAATCAAGTATTTTTATTGAAAGAATGCAGAAATCGAGTAGGGAAGGTTTCTCTCCCTGCTCGCCGCGCGGGGTGCGTGCTGCACAGCAGCTAATTTCCTTATGCACCCCTGTGCATAAAAAAATCAAGGAATCACACATCCGGCAACTCCTTGATTTCCCCGCAGTTAATCAACTGCAATAATTTCTTTTTTGTTGTAAGAGCCACATTTCCTGCATACTCTGTGAGGCATCATCAGTGCGCCGCACTTGCTGCATTTTACCAATGTGGGAGCGCTCATTTTCCAGTTTGCTCTCCTCTTATCTCTCCTGCTTTTAGAAGATTTATTCTTGGGACAAATAGACATCGTTACACCTCCTTATCCGCGTCAAAGATATCTTTTATCCTTGCCATCCTTGGGTCGGGGACAAATGTGTCACAGCCGCATTCTCCTTCATTCAAGTCTTTTCCGCACTGCATACAGATTCCCTTACAGTCCGGTTTGCATAAGACCTTCACCGGCAAGTTTATAAAACACTCATTTCTGATTAAGCCGTCTATGTCCAACTGATAGCCATCCATAAAACTTTGGTCATCGTCGTCTGTCTCTGACCTGTGTTCGTCCGGTGCGGAAACCTGTCTTATGAAATCCAGTCTCACCTTTCGGGATACAGGCTTCAGACACCTGTCGCAGAACATGGCAAAATCCAGTTCCATCCGGCCCTCTATGGATGCCTTATTCATTCCGGCATTCGTCAAAGTAAGGGATAGCGGCGTCTTCGCTTCAATGGTATATGTCCCCATCCTGCAGTTTATCTCCGTAAGCTCGGACTCCACCTGCATTTCCACTGCTTTTCCTTCAGATACAAGCACATCAGTTAGGTTTATTAACATAGCAGACTCCTTTTGGTCAGTATGGCCTGACTTCACATAGCCTGACTCACACTCTGTCAATTATACCCACCGTTTTCCTGTTTGTCAAGGGTTTATTCAAAAATGGCTGTCAGCCTTTTTACCGCTTCCTTCATCCGTTCTTTCGGGATATCTCCGTAGCTGATTAACAGTATTCCCTCCATCCCGTCCACCTGTCCGCGGCAGTATTCCGACAGACAGGAAAGATTCAGTCCCCGCTGCCCCGCACACCACTTAATCTGGCTGTCCGTCAGCGGCGTGTCCACCCGCAGTAAAAACCTCGTCCCTGCATTCTCCTCAATCATACGGCACTTCCCCCACAGGGAAGACTGCTTTAACTCCCCTAACAGTTCGTCCCTCTTTTCCTTATAATATAATTTCACCCTGCGGATATGACGTTCAAAATATCCCTTTTCCATAAATGAAGCCAGCGTATACTGTTCAAATGCGGATACGCTGCAGGAATAAAAGCTGACGGTTTCCTGATAGCGCTCCAGCAGCTTCGGCGGCAGTACCATATATCCTATCCTCACGGATGGAAAAAGAGTACGTGCAAACGTATTTAAATAAATCACCCGATGCTCCGCATCCAGAGTCTGCATAGCCGGAACCGGCTTTGCATTCAGACGGAATTCGCTGTCATAATCATCTTCTATAATATATCTGCCCCTTTCCTCCCCCGCCCATTCCAGCAGTTCCTGCCTCCTTGTCACAGGCATGACAAAACCCACCGGAAAATGATGTCCCGGCGACACATGCGCTACATTAGCCCCGCTTTCCCGCAGTGCATCAGGACAGATTCCCTGCCCGTCGATATCCACATAGCGGTAAGAAAGCCCATGGTTTTTGTACAGTCTCGTCATTTTCAGATAGCCCGGATTTTCCAGTGCATAAATACCATCCCGTCCTAATAACTGAATCAGTCTGCCATACAAATACTCCGTTCCAGCCCCCACTATAATCTGCTGCGGCGAAACTTCCATTCCGCGGAACTCGTAGAGATGTTTGGCTATCTCCCTGCGCAGCGGGTATATTCCCTGTGTGGGTACCATTTCCAAAAGCTCCGTATCATGATAGGACAACGTCTCCCGCATGATTTTCGCCCATGTGGAAAACGGAAACTTTTCATATACCTTATAATTGGAAGTAAAATCGGCAAACCATTCCTCTTTCTCCTGCTCTGCCATAGTTTTTCCTCCCGCCGGTCCCACAGAAGGCTTCCCGAAACCTTCCCTGCCTTCCACACCGTTCACAAAATATCCCCGCTTTTCCTCAGCCCTCACATATCCTTCCACCAGCAGCTGCTCATAGGCATTCTCAACGGTCTTGATACTGATATCCATATTTTTGGCTAAAGTTCTTTTTGAGGGCAGTTTTTCATTCGGCCGGAGTCTTCCGTTCAAAATGTCACTGCGGATACATTCATATAGGTATTCATACAGCGTCTTATTCCCTCTTTGTTCCAAATCGTATGTCAACATAATCTGATATCCTATTTTTTTCCTGTTTTGGTTATTTAAAAGAGTTCACTTTTGATTATAATAGGAAACATGAAGGATGTAAACAACCACTTGCCAAAGTGGTTCACACAAAAGGAGGTTATTAAAAATGGGTGTATTTGCAATTACGGGCGGCTCCAGCGGAATCGGGGCTAAAACAGTGGAACTGTTAAAGGAGCGGGGACATAAAGTCATCAATATTGACATGAAAGACGGTGATATCTGCGTCAATCTGGCTAATCCGGAAGGAAGAAACGAAGCTATCGACAAACTTCATGAAATGTGTCCTGACGGACTGGACGGCATGATTTGCAATGCGGGCGTATCCGGTGCGTGCGGCAATCTTCCTCTCATCATTTCCTTAAATTATTTCGGAACCGTCACACTGGCCAACGGTGTCTATGATTTGCTGAAAATGAAACACGGTACCTGCGTGGTCACTACTTCCAACACGATTTCACAGGGCGCCGGAAGAATGGACTATGTGGATTTGTTAAATAACATCAGCGATGAAAGAAGGGTTCTGAACCTGATTAAAGAAATGGACAGCAGCAATTTAAGCGACGGCAACAGTCTCTATGTTTCCACCAAATATGCGCTTGCCCGCTGGGTCAGAAGAATATCTTCCTCATGGGCAGCAAACGGCGTCCGCATCAACGCGGTAGCTCCCGGCAATGTAAACACAGCCATGACAGCCACCATGAGCACTTCTGCAAAAATGGCATTGAACGCACTTCCCATTCCTACCAAATACGGTCAGGAAACGCTGATGGACCCTGAAGAAATTGCTGAGGTCATTGTTTTCCTCTCATCTCCTGCCGCAAGAGGTGTTAACGGAAATGTAATGTTCGTAGACGGCGGAACCGACGCACTGCTCAATTCTGAAAAAGTATATTAAAGGAGGAATACATAAATGAGGCCAATTGAAAAATACGTTGAAACCATGGAAAACAAAGATTTTGCCGCATTAGGAAATCTTTTTACAGATGACGGAGTACTGAACGATTACTGCTCCAATAACTCCGCACAGCCGGAATACCACTTATACGGCAAGGAAGCCATCAATATGTTCTTCCGTAACAAATTCCTGTTCCGCAGATATTCCATCGCTGATGCGGAAGTGGTAAACGATACACAGGCAGAGTTTATTGCAAACTTCGGCGGCTACCATATCATGGCAATCGCAACAGTCCGCGAAGCTACGGAAGACGGACATATCGTAAGTCTGACCGTACGGCCGAAATAAGCATTGCAAATATTTTAAAATTCATAAAAGCTTTTCTGAATGTTCTGCTTTACTTTCTATAAAAGTCTTAAGCAAAAACAGACAGAAAAGCTTTTTCTTTTTTATTTTTCCCAATATTGCTCTATTCCTCTCCGGCTTCTAAATTAACAGATACTATCCTAATCCTTCTTATTAGGAATTTCCGCTTCTTTTTGCAGCTCAAATTTATATACCACATTGCATACCCGATGATATACTTCATCAAAATCCGGCTTATTCTTAATTCCTTTCATTTTATCATAAGCTTCTTTGAGCTCGGCAAAATATGTTCTGTATGCTCTAAAATCCCCAAGCTTCCTACCTGTATCTACCCATATCCGGTATAACTCATCTACATCAATTTCTGTGATAAAAGACAATACATAAATATCCAGTACATCCTTCATTCTCCTACATACATTCTCACCCGAAATTACATATATTTTGTCTGATAATATCTTTGACAAGCTGGCACCATTAATTGATATACCATTCACATATGAAATATATGATTCACAAAACTTATTCTGCCTGACGCTCAAATCAATACTTGCGATTTTTTCTCCTTTTCCATTGACGATTCTAAACCCCGCCGATTTCCTTTCACCAAATATTCTGCTAATTTGAATATCCAGTGACGAATCAACCCTTTTTACTGCACTTTGCAATGTTTTTTCCATTTCCTCCATAGTTGGACCTTCTCCGATCCAATCTCCATCAATGTCCCTGGTTGCACGTTCTACCTTTGATGGATTGTTATTTCTGATTGCAAGGTTAAGAACCATTGCTCCTTTAAACACAATAGGCACACCTGCTTTTGACAATTCTTCCATTACACGATATAAAAACTCCATCAAATCCAAAACATCACCTACTCTTCATAGTATTCTAATGCCCATGCCTTATACTTTTCAAATTTTGGTTGCAGATGTTTCGGTATCTTAAGTCCTTCGAAACTCTCACCATGTTCCTCATAGTAATTTGCCAAACTCTCCGCAATAATCTGCTCATCACCATTTTGCTCCAAAAGGTCAATAATAGTTCTATTCACCGTAGTACATAGTAGTCCATTATGTTCTTCATACTCAAGAGCTTCCAATGATGGCACCAAAATTTGTTCTGTTCCTTCAATATTCTGTTTTTTATTGACAAATATCTGTGCCACCGCTCGAAATCCGCCATTGGTCAGCCCTAAATAATCGGCTGCCGTATCAAATGCTAATACACATTCTACATTAGCAAACATATGCCTTAGCTGGTCATTATATGTCATAACAGCCATTCATACTGTCTCCTTTCACTACTATCTGTATTGTTTAAATCGTAACATAAAATCGAGAATAGCGCATTAACAATTTCCCTGTATTTTCTACACAAAAATATACTCAATTTTAGTTTTCCCTAACATATAGATTATACCACTTTCACTTCTCATTTTTCATAAAATATCTGTAACGGGACAGATATATTCTTTCTTCCCAGTACCAAATAGTATTCCTTATCCAACAGTTTTCCGAAAACCTCAACGCAATCATACACATTACGCATCAGAATCCCTCTTGAAACGGGAAAAGCCCTGCTTTCGCAGAGCTTTCCTGACATTTTCTTTCAACTGCATATACAGTCTAGCCAGAATGCGGTAAACGCCAAACCCATTCAAAGCTCGTAAGGCACTGCCCTCTGGCACAAC
>CAMXQE010000024.1 GCA_947246015.1 uncultured Lachnospiraceae bacterium
GTATATCACAGGAAGAAATATTTGGCTAGTTATTTATTTTATATTACACTAGTTTATGCTTTAAATTTGTATAATTTTCCTTAATTAATTTAATATCGTTAAAATTCGCTGTGTCAATTGCTGCAAAAATACGTTTACGGCTAATCTCATCAAAGTGTATCGTAGACACACCTGGAATTATCCGTTCTCCTTCCATTACATAGCGGCGGATATTATCTTTGTTATAACTACGGTCACCAGAAAGTGCAATTGGAATCAAAAAATTATTTTTATAATTGCCAATGAAATCCAAAACAATAACAAAGTCCTTATTTGCTGCCTTTCTAAGTCCTCGTCCCAATTGTTGTACAAAAACAATAGCTGATTGAGTCGGACGAAGCATAATCACTTGATTTACCTCCGGAATATCTACTCCCTCTGAAAAAACATCAACCGTAAAAATATAATCTAGATAATCTCCTTCTTTCATCTTCTGTTTCGGAACATCTGCAACTAACCGTTCAATTACTGATTCTCTTCTGGCTTCACTATCCTCTCCGGTCAATGCCTCTGTCCGGAATCCCCTCTCGTTAAATTTCTGAGAAAGATTTCTGGCTTCTTCTTTTCGACTACAAAAAACCAAACCTTTCACACGCTCACCGCTATATCCATAATATTGCGCCTGTTCTATAACGTAATTTACTCTTTCATCACTTACCAGGCGATTAAAACTGCGAAGCCCATCCTCACAATCTTCATCTCCGATTATTTCACCATTAACACTCAAATCCGTAATTCCAAAATAATGGAATGGACAAAGTAAATCCTCTTCCAATGCCTGTTGTAACCGGATTTCATAAGCAATATTATGATCAAAGATTTCATATACATCAAACCGGTTTGTCTCCGGACTAGCAGTCATTCCCAGCCAAAAATTCGGTTTAAAATAGTTCATAATCTTTCGATAGCTGTCTGCTCCCGAATGATGCGCCTCATCCAAGCAGATCACAGAAAACGCATCCTGAGAAAATTCAGTTAAAACATTATCTTTACACATCATTTGCATTGTCGCAAATATCAGATCTGCATCTACTATTTTATTTATATCCCCGGAAGTATTTCCGGAAAGTAAGGCATATTTATAGGACGCTCCATCCGCACGCTTACTGCCGAATACCTTCTGATAGCTAATCAACGCCTGTTTTGCAATCCTCTCTCTATGTACAAGAAATAATATCCTTTTGGGATTCATTTCCCTCAATGCAAAAGCCGAAGCATAAGTTTTTCCGGTCCCTGTTGCAGATATCAGAAGTGCTTTTTTCTCTTTTTTACAAATCAATTCCCGGACATTTTTTACAAATGCAACTTGCATTGCATTAGGCTGCAATCTATATTGCTCCAATGAAATGAGTGATGCTTCTTTTGCAGTTTTCCTCTGTTTCTTAGTCAACTCATATCTGACACGATACTTTTCAATAAAATCGTCATAATCTAAACTATGCGGATCGCACCATAGAGAGTGAAATTCCTCCAAAATATCACAAACCATTTCGCCCGATTCATATCCAACCAGTTTTGTATTCCATTCACGGTTCACTTTCAACGCACTGGCCGTCAAATTAGAGCTGCCAATAATCATGCGATATACTTCTTCTTTTCTGAAAATATAACCCTTTGTGTGGAAACCATCCCTGTCCCCATTGGTATAAAACATTTTTAATTCAATATTATTCAAAGAATGCAACTTATCCAAAGCCTCGGGATCATTAAAAACCTGATAATCTGTTGTAAGAATTTTTCCTTTAATACCCTTCCGCTCTAATTCTTTCATCGTCTGTAATAGAGGCGCAATCCCACCCAATGTAATAAATGCAACACTAATAAAGAACTCTTCGCAATTCATAAGTTCCTGTTCAATAGTTGATAGCACGATCTTTCCCTGCTTATAATCATTTGACACAAATTCTGGACGGTAGGCTAGATTTGAATTCACACTATGGTTAATAAATGCGCTCTCCAATCCATTCCTCAATTCATATATATGCTCCATCACTATTACTCCTCAATCATTCATTTCATAATAAGGCTTTCTTTTTTATGATTCCTCACCAACTACCGGAAAACCATCCTCGCACAGAATACACCCCGCCGGTACTACCGCCTCCGGCTCTGCGGGATGCTCTCCCAGCATCTTTTCCATCCATATCATGTCGTACCATTTCCCCATTTTATATCCGCATTTTGTAAAGTGCGCCACTTTTCGGTAGCCGCATTTTTCATGAAAGCGTTCGCTCTCCGGATGCGGATAGGCGATGCAGGCATTGCAGTTTATAACATGCTGCTTCTTCAGCATCTCTTCCAAAACGGCATACAGCCTGCTTCCGATTCCGCCTCCATGCAATCCCTGCTTCACATAGACGGAGGTTTCTACCGCCCAGTCATAAGCAGCCCTTTCCTTAAAAGGAGACGCATAGGCATAACCCACGATTTTCTCTCCCCATACTGCTACTATGTAAGGATATTTTTTCAAAGTATGCCGGATTCTGTTTGCGAATTCCTCTACCGTAGGAACCGCATATTCAAATGTTATCGCCGTCTCCCTCACATACGGCTCATAAATTGCCAGCAATGCACCGGCATCGGCTTCTGTTGCCATCCGGACGGTACAAGAACTGCCGCAAATCATATTCTGCTTTTCCATATTGGCTCTTTTCTCCGTTCCTTTTCCATTCAAAATTCTAAATTGAACAATCCGGCACTATTATAACATATACCGTGCCGGATTGATATTCATTTTCGCCTTATCTGAAATTTTGCGGTAACAGCGGTAACAAATCAGCCCATAAGAATGCGTGAGTTTAACCGGACGGTTTCAATTTTGCTGCAGCTGATACACCAGTTCTCCGAATTCTGCTCTATACTCATCCGCAGAATCCAGTTTATCCACTACTTCCGCCACATGTCTTAACGAAGCATCCGCCTTATACTCACTCTCCATCGCTGCCAGTCCAAACTCGGCCGCAGCCGCCGCAAAAAGGAAATCCTCCCCCGGTTCCTCCGTGTAAGAGGAAAAATCCACCGGATACTCCAACAGCCTGCTTTCACTGTCCTCCGGCTCTTTATAACGGATGCTGACCGTCAGCCATTCATATTGCTCGTAGGATTTTTCCTCTGCCTCTTCATTTTTTTCTTCTTTTATATCATTTTCCGCTTTTATATTTTTTGTATCCCTTTCATCCCCGCCTTCGGCATCTTCATAAAACCGGGCATATTTCAGCTCCCTGTCCGATTTTCCTCTCCCGTTTATCTGCTCCGTAGTAACGATTTCATACAACGCAATCACACAGTGGCCTGCACCGATTTCCCCCGCATCCTTCTTATCATCGTCAAAATCTTCTGCCGCCAGCCTTCGGTTATCATACCCAATCAAACGGTATTCCTCCACTACCGCAGGATTGAATT
The DNA here is from genome assembly GCA_947246015.1 of uncultured Lachnospiraceae bacterium. GTDB lineage: Bacteria > Bacillota > Clostridia > Lachnospirales > Lachnospiraceae > Kineothrix. The sequence goes on from CAMXQE010000024.1 coordinate 3,442, forward strand.
CCACCTGGAATTTCACATCTTTACAAACCGTTAAAAGCGTCGCGCTCATTTCTTCTACCAGCACTTTATTGGCTTCCCTGAGAGAATCAATATAGGCATAATTGCCATTTCCCTTATCCGCCAGGGTTTCCATCCTATTATCCTTGATATTGCCCCTGCCGAATCCCAGTACGGAAAGGAAAACGCCGGATTCCTTTTTCTCACTGATTAATTCCTCCAGCTCCTCTTCCGTGGTCAGCCCCACATTCAAATCCCCGTCGGTAGCCAGAATCACCCTGTTATTTCCGCCTTCTATAAAATACTCCTCCGCCAAACGGTAAGCCGTTTCGATTCCCCGGCTTCCATGCGTGCTTCCGCCTGCTTCCAAATCATAAAGCGCTCTGCAAATCTTCTTCGTCTCATTGCCGCGCACACCCTCTATCACCACTGCATCCTCCCCCGCATAAGTCACAATGGACACACAGTCTTTCTCCGTGAGGTTTTCTGCCAGCAGGGCAAAAGACTCCTGTAACAAAGGCAGCTTATCTGCCGAATACATGGAACCCGATACATCCAGCAGAAATACCAGATTGGAATCCGGAAAATCTTCAGCATCCACGTCCTTCGTTTTCAAACCGATACGCAGCAGCTGCGTTTCACGGTTCCACGGGCAGGGCATAATCTGTGTCGTCACTCCGAAAGGCTCCCTGCCCTCCGGTTCTTTCAAATCTTCATAGGAAAAATAATTGATGATTTCCTCTATCCTGACCGCTCCCTCCGGCAGTTCATCCACTCCATAGCCGTCCTGTATCAGCCTGCGCAGATTGCTGTAAGACGCCGTATCCACATCCGCAGAAAAAGTAGAAAGAGGTTCGTTATATACGGAAGCAAAACCTTTTTCTTCCCATTCCGAATATTCCTCCGTACCGCCCTGCCGGTACGCCCTGTCATCTTCCCCATCCACTGTACTACATACTGTCTCTGCCACACTGTCTGCTGCTTCTTCCGTACTGCCTGCCATCTCTGCAGCTCCGGCATCCATCGCCGCCGGTTTTTCTTCATACAGATACCCCTCCTCTGCCGCCGTATTCACCGCTGTCTCTGACAGTCCTGTGGACGTTGACCTGTCCCCGCCTTTGGAACCGCAGCCCGTCAATATACCCCCGGCTAACATAGCACCCGCTAACAGCCCTGCCGCCAACCGGTATGCCGTCCTCTCATTTCCTTCCGCTCCCTTTTCCATCCACTCCTTTTTCGTCCACTTTTTTTCCACCCGTCTTTTTTCTATCCCTTCCTTTTTCATCCATTCTTTTTCCAGCCTTCCGCCATTCCCGTTTCTGTTGTTTTTCATCCTGTTTTTCATAATCCATCCTCCCTGACCATATACAGCATTCGTTTTCCGTTTCTACAATAGAATCAAGAACAGATTCCATTATCCAAATTCTATTATAGATACGGATAAGAAAAGGAAAATTATGGATTTTTTTGAAAAAATTTTATTCGGACTGCGCGACTTCTTTCCAGTCCGCCAAACGAAAAGGAACGGACGCTTCCTCACTGTAAAGAACCGTTATTTGATATTCCTCTCCTTCCGCAAGTTCCGTATCGTTATCCGACAGGATGCGCAGTTTCAATCCTTCCGCTAACAGCCCGCTGTCATCCTTCTCCACTTCCACCCGGTAAACTGTATGATATTGCATACCATCTGCTTCAAGTACAATAACCTGTACCTGCCCGATGACTGTTCCATCCTCCAAATGCAGGGACTTCATCTCTCCTTCCCCTTCATTGGCCGTACTTTCTCCTGCCGCACTTTCTGCCTCCATCTCTCCTGTTTCCCGTTCCACGCTTATCCCTGCCGCACTTTCAGTTTCCTGCTCCGTACTCTCCCATGCTTTATTTTCTTCTGCCCCGCTGTCCGCCGATGCTCCTGTTTCTGATGCGGCTGTTTCTGATTCCGCTGTTTCTGATTCCACTGTTTCTGGTTCCACTGTTTCTGGTTCCACTGTATTAAAAGCGGCGCCTTCCATCCCCGACGCATACATCCCATCTGTTTCGACCCGTGCACTGCTGCTGTTTTCTCCCGTATCTGAAGACTTGGATGATATGGAAAACAACACTGCCTGAATCATGAGCAACACACACAGACCGGCGGCAGCTGTAACCGCATACCGCTTCCATCCTGATATGAAAACTCCCTTGCATTTTTCCGGCATTTCCCATATACCCGTCCCCGGCCGGCCTCCTGTCTTCTCCTTCTCTCCCGTTCCGGTATCGGCTGACTTTCCGGCTGCCTTTGTTGCTTCCCCTGTTAATTCCATACTCGATTCTTTTTCCTTTAAACCCGCTTCTATTCTCCCCCAAAGGTCCGGCATATCTTCCTGAATCATTTGCCTATATTCTTTTTCAAACTTCTCCATAACCGCACCTCCTTAACTTCTTCATCGAATTCTGGTATCTCCATGTAACCGTTCCCATCGGCAGGGAAAGCAGCCTGGCAATCTCTTTAAATGTCAGGCCGCCCAGCACCTTCATATCCACAATCTGCTTCTCCTCCGGCTTCAGATGTTCCAATGCCTCCCTCAATGCCATATTCCCAATGACTTCATCTTCTACACTGACCGCCCTGTCTTCCGTTTCTTTCCATCGTCCGTCCATTATGCCGGACCCGTTATCCCCTTCTCTGACGCATTCCATTCCATGCACCGCTGCCGTAAGTTCCTCCCGTCTGTACTTTCTAAGATAATCGACTGCCAGATTCCTCGCCATCGTTGCCAGATAGCCCTTATGCCCGTTTCCCGGCTTATAATAATCTGCTTTATCCCATAGTTTAATAAAGAACTCACTGGTTACATCTTCCGCATGTTCCTTATTACCTAAAATACCATACACAATCGTATAAATATATCCCGCATAGACTTCATACACCTGCCGGAGACCCTGTTTATCGCCCAGTATCATGGCCTCTATGCATTTCTCAAACTGTTCCTCGCCCACACGCTTCCTCCTCCCCGCAGAATGCGTTTTCAAATACGCTCTGATATAGATACGGCTTCATCCGCAAAATTTATGGCAATCGGGCAGGGAAAATAATTTTCCTCTGCCCCTGTACCGGGCATCCGTCAGCCTTGCTGACAAATATCCTATGGATGCCCGTATGCATAAAAAAATCTCCCCGCAGAAAATCATCCGACTGCGGGGAGATTCCCCCTTTGTTTTTATTCTACATATCCATTCCTGAAAATCCGGCTCCCGCCTACAACGCCTTAATCCTGTCCACAGCTTCCACCGTATTCTCATAGCTTCCGAAAGCGGTCAGACGGAAATAAGTCTCCCCGCTGGGACCGAATCCCGAACCGGGCGTTCCTACCACATTCGCCTTTTCCAGCAGATAATCAAAGAATTCCCAGCTGGTCATACCCTTAGGCGCTTTCAGCCAGATATAAGGAGCATTGACTCCTCCGGACACTGTGTAGCCCGCATCCTTAAGTCCATTTAAAATATATTTCGCATTGTTCATATAGTAAGCCACCTGCTGCTTTAACTGTTCCTTACCCGCCTCGGAATAAACCGCTTCCCCGGCGCGCTGTACGATATAGGGTGCTCCGTTATACTTGGTTCCGTGGCGTCTTGCCCATAAGGAATGCAGGGCTGTATCGCCGCATTTTAAATCCTTCGGAATCACGGTATAACCCAGCCGCACTCCGGTGAATCCCGCATTCTTCGAGAAAGAATGAAGTTCAATCGCACAGGTTCTTGCACCCTCGCACTCATAAATGCTGTGCGGAACATCCTCCTCTGAGATATATGCCTCATAGGCCGCATCATAAATAATCACCGCACCCGCTTTATTGGCATAATCTACCCATTCCTGAAGCTGTTCTTTCGTTATGGCAGAACCGGTAGGATTATTGGGAAAACAAAGGTAAATCAAATCCGGCGTCTCTTTCGGCAGCTCCGGCGCAAAATTGTTTTCCGCCAGACAGGGCATATAAATCACATCGCTCCATGTTTCCGCTTCCGCATTATAAGTACCTGTCCGTCCCGCCATTACATTCGTATCCACATAAACCGGATATACCGGGTCGCATACGGCTATTTTATTATCTACACTGAAAATCTCCTGAATGTTCCCGGAATCGCACTTTGCCCCATCAGAAACGAAAATCTCATCCGCCGCAATATTGCATCCCCTTGCCTTATAATCGTTCTCCGCAATGGCATTCCTTAAGAACTCGTAGCCTAAATCCGGCGCATAGCCATGGAAAGTCTCTGCCTTTCCCATCTCATCCACTGCACCGTGCAGCGCTTCTATAATAGCCGGAGCCAATGGCTGGGTCACATCACCGATGCCCAGACGGATGATTTTCTTATCCGGATTCGCCTGCGAATAAGCATTCACTTTCTTTGCTATCGTGGAAAAAAGATAACTTCCCGGTAATTTCAGATAATTGTCATTAATTTTAAACATATAATTTCTCCTTTACGCATATTTTCTTTCTGTCGGCCGCAATCCCGGAAGAACTATCCGCACATGGCTATATCTCTATATCTGTCTCTCCGTCAAAAACAGTTTCAGCCGGCCCCGTCATATATATCAGATTCTCTTTCCGGTCCCACAGAATATTCAATTCGCCCCCTAATAGTTTAACAGTAACTTTCTCTTCCGTCAAACCATTTAATACACACGCTGCTACCGCCGCACATGCTCCTGTTCCACATGCCAGCGTCTCTCCAGTTCCCCTTTCCCATACACGCATCTGCACATTCCTGCGGTCCAGTACCTTCACAAACTCCACATTCGTCTTCTTCGGAAAGCGGGTATGTTTCTCTATGAGGGAACCCACTCCTTCCACTACTTCCCTTCCAAATCTGTCAGCTTCTTCCTCTCCGGTAGCTCCGTCACCCTCATTGTCCAATTCAGTCAATATATTTTCATTTTCTACAAAAATGACCGCATGAGGATTTCCCATCGACACACATGTCATTTTGTAAGTTTTTCCGTCTGCCTCAATCTCTTCTCCTATTACTTCCGCCTGTCCGGAGACGACAGGGATATCATCCGCGTTCAGCACAGGTGCCCCCATATTCACTTTCACATTGACTACTTTTCCCTCCGCTACGGTCAGACTCAGATGCTTCACCTTCCCACAGCTGACGATACTTATTTCCTTCTTATCCGTCCATCCCTTATCATATACATACTTTGCCACACAGCGGATTCCGTTTCCGCACATTTCCGCCCTGGAACCGTCTGCATTGTACATCTCCATCTCAAAATCCGCCCGCTTCCCTGATTCCTCCTGTATCGCTTCCGGCATAGTATGAATGAATATCACTCCGTCCCCGCCTATTCCAAAATGCCTGTCGCTTAACCTGCGCACCAGCCTGGCTTTTTTCTCTTCCGAATTCCGCCATTCTCCCGGCACCTGCGTTCCGTCAATATAAACATAATCATTCCCGCATCCATGCATTTTTGTAAATCTTATCTTCATACCATATCCCTCCATTCCAGTTCCGTAACCGCCCTCCCGGTACAAAAATACGGCAGAACGCGTTTGAAAACCGGAAAATCGCTCCCTTATAATCCACTTAGAGTTTACGCATTACATGTAAATAAATATACCACTTATTTTTCCATATCCATACCGTATACTCTGCGGAAAACTATGCAAAAAATGCGGAAAAACTATAGGCTTCAAAGAAAAATTGCTTTCAGCAGGGCTCCTGCCGCCATCTCTATTGCCTGGTCTTCCACTGCCTCCACGAATTTAGTTCCTATCCTTTCCATCCATTCATTACCAGGAATGTAACTGCGAGAATTTGCCTGCAATGCCGAATAATCAACATTGACCTTCTCGGGAACCACTATTTCATCTACTGAGCATTCTTCAATCATATAATCCGGCGGCAAATTATCTATAAACATATAACTAAATTCTCCCATTCCATAAATATTGGGCGGCCTCATCACAAACTGATATTGATATCCATCAACAGAAACTGTAATTAACAATGGATTCCCTCCCGAAGAACTACTGTCACGATTGTAAATATGTATAATGCCATAATTTTCACATGGCTCATAGATTGCAACAGACCTTGCCAATTCCACTCCGTCAGCATTATCTTCTATGTTATACCAGTATTTCATCTGTTGAACCAATACTTCTGCTTTCTGCGAAGTTCCCACCAGGTATACATCTGTATAACTTTCATTATCGTTATCATAAAACGCATAATATAGCGGATAAGTGTTGCCGCTGCTATAATCTGCATCTGCCACATTTAATACATTTTCTACTTTTCTCTCCCGATAAAAATATTTATTATTAACATTATCTTCCCGATATGAAAATGTTACTGTCTCATCTGCATTGGTACAAATAGCTACTCTGGCATTTTTATAGAAATAATCATCCTGATGACCATACATTTTATAAGTGCTCGAAAGTTGCGGAATCGGCTCCACCGCCACATCTATCTGAAATTCCATTCCGTCTACAAAGACATGCACTACGGTACTTTGCCCTGCACCGGTCGGCTCTGCAGTAATCACCCCTGTATCGGAAACAGTCGCTATTGCCATATTATCACTTTTCCATTCAGTCTTCCCATTGGTTCCCAAAATGGATACCTGCTCCGTATTCCCTATAATTTTCCGCACTGAAGTCGTCGTTATATCGGGTGTTGTTGCTACTACTTCGAAAGAATAAGGAATCCCATCCAAATATGCCGTCACGGCAGCTGCACCTGATGCTAGGGACGTAATCACTCCGTTTTCCACAGATACAATTTCAGGAGCGGAAGACTCCCATCGAGCCTCAGAAAAAGCATCGTTCATTTCCATACTTTTCGAATGGCCCACTGCCAAAGTCATATCTTCAAAACCGCATACGGTCACATTACAAGAACAGCTCTCTCCATCTGCCGAAAGTGTGACAACAGCTTTTCCCGGCGTGACCGCATCAAGCCGACCTTCCACCACCCGTACAATCTTTTCATCCGATGAAGTCCATACCGCATCCGGAATCTCCTTTTCTAATTCTATCGAATGTGTTTCACCCATAATCATCTCTACAGATTCGAATGAAAGATTCCATAAATATAACTTTAATTCATCCGGTACTTCCGTTATCTCCTCTGTCCCGGCTGCCTTATCAGTTTCTATATCGAAATTGTTTGTTTCCTGGCTAAAAATCTCCATACCAACTCCCTCTGCTGCTGCAATATTCACTTCTACTGAATCAGGCTGCCTGTCCGCTTCCAAATGCTTAACGATGTACAATCCTGCTCCTGCGGCAAGCAGCATACAAACAAACGATAATATCCCTATTATCTTTTTCTTTTCTCCGGCTCTTTGCAGCCTTTTTCCGCATTTCGGGCAAAAAATATTTTTTTCTTCCACTTCTTCGCCACAACGTTTGCAAACCATCTTTCTATCCTCTCTTCCTATTCCACAATACGCCCGCATTCCATGCACATAATTTGTCCCTCCGGCACCTTCGCACCGCAAATACATACTTTCCAGGCGGCAGACGCTTCACTTTCGCCTTTTTCCAGTAAAGAAACATCCGCTCCGCAGTGATTGCAGAACCTGACATCCGCTGGAAGTTCCGCTCCGCATTTACATATAATGGTACTCTTGACTTTTTTCCCGCAATTCGGGCAAAACTGGTCACTTTTAGAGAGTTTTGCACCGCATTCACAAACATTTTTCGGTCTCTTCGAATTCTCCAGCTTCTCTATCAATTTTTCCAGTTCGTCCAGTTTGCTGTCAATCTCTATCAGCTTGCCAAAATCATTTTTCAATTCTTCCTGCTCAAGTTTTCCTTCCCGGTGAAGATTATAAGCTGCCATTCCCAAATAGCATAGATATTTTTGCTTCTCCTGCATTACCGCATTTCTCTGATTCTTTACACTGCCAAGACTCATTTCTTCTTTTTCCTGCCCTGTCAGATTTTCTGCCAGATTTTCCGCCAGCCCTTTTGCTTTTTCCAATGTATCGCTGATTCCACCCTGTATTTTCCCAAAAACTTTAACAGCCATCTTTTTTTCTCCTATTCCAATTCTTCAATTACTCTTTTCCTTCATTTATGTATGGCAGCTTTTTTCTCCTGCCGTTCCTGTGTATTCTTTATCCCCTTTTATCCGTTTGATACAATCATCTCGTACATTCCGAATATGCATCCTGCAGCTTCTGCAGTACATTCTCACTATCTGTCCCGTTTTCACTGTATACCAGTTTTTCAAACAGGCTTCTATGCTTCTGCATATAATATTCCTCTATCTTCCGTTCATACCCTGCCAGCATCCTGTTGATTTCTTCTCCAATCTTAAGTTCCTGTAGAAATGACTTCGCAGCCGAAGCCATAATGGCCTGCTGTTTGCGGTAAAGGCTCTTTTGTTTCATATTGCTTACTAATTTCAGATAAATATAATAAAGCCATCCAAAGAAAAGAAAGAACAGGATAAATTCCGCAGAAAAAGTAAACGTTTCTTCATGCTCCTGCGCAAACTGCAAAACTACTTCCACAATCCGAAGCATAGATGTTCCTGTCAGCGAACTGTTTTCCATCCAGCGCTCTAAAATGCCCACAAGTTTATCCATCCATGTTTCCTTCGGAAATATATAATGCTCTGCCACATATTTCACGAAAATAATAATAAGCGGAAGAATCTTTAGGATAAAAAACCCAAAATTTTTTCGTGTCCCTACCGCTTCCATTTTAGAACCGGTTTTCTCTGCAAACTCCCGAAACGGCTCATCCGGATAGACATACGTTTCAACTTCTGCCTGTATCTGCCTCTGTATACTGTCATAATTTTCCATAACACTTTCATACATCTCCCGGTGGCTTTGATGGAACTCCCTGATTTTTGTTTCAGCAAATGCCTTTCTGACCTTCTCCATGCACTCATCAAACTCTTCCATTACATTTCCCACGAATTCTTTCGCTATCGGACGTATACTGTCGCTTAAACGAAGACGGCTCCTTTCCGTCAACTGCATCAATTTTTCCCTTCCCTGCATATCGCTTCCATTCAGTTCTACATTCATCTCTGTCAGGAATTCATTTTCATATCCCTGCACCAAATGACTTTGCTCCATACTCTTTCGCTGTGCCATGGAGCGGCACTCCCTCCAGCACTCCTCTACCATTCCCCTGTTCTTCTCTATAAAACGCTTCTTTTTCTGCTCCTCTGAAGCCAATTCTTCCTGCCTCTGTTGTTCCTGGTTCGCTAAAAAAGTAAGGGTTTCACCTACACGCTTTATTTCTCTTTCCCGCTGTTCTTCCGTTAAGTCTGACTGTAACAGTTCCAGACATTCTTCCATAGCATCACAGGTTCTCCGATTCCCGTTATGACTATGCAGGTAATCCAATAACTCCTGCGTAATATCAATAATATTCATAGATAGTTTCCTCCTGCTTCCAGTTCCACATTAGAGAAATTTTTCAACCGTTCTATCAAACTTTCCAATTCCTGTACTTTACTTTCCAAAAGAGGAACCTTTTGGGCATCAATATTGGTCGTCGCACGGAATTGCAATAAATTCCTGTCCAAAGTTGTAAATTCATTCTGAAACAATTCTTCCAGTTTCTCCAATGTCTTGTTCTCCATCAATTCCCTTGTCTGCTTGATACTCTCCTTAAACTCTCCTATGTACTTCTCCGTATTCTTTTCCAATTTCCCGTCAAAATACATTTCCCCCAGTTTCTTTCCGGCTTCATATCCTACCGATCCCAAAATCAATGCGGCCATAACAGTCGCTAATACAGGGGCTGCCGCAATGCCGCCAGCTGCAGCAGCACCTCCTCCGGCCAGCAGATTTGCAACGGTTACTGCTCCCGCTGCTCCTGCCGTTGCCGTAACCACAGTAGAAGCTGCAGTAGTGACTGCAACCTTCCTGTCGCGTTTTCTTCTTTCCTCCCAAATTTTATCAAACAGTTCCCCCGATGCCTGCATCAGCGTTTGGTAATCCTTATGATTCTCTGAGACAACCTGCATAGTATTTCTCACCATGGCAGATTTGCTCTTTGCCAGGGAACCGTAAAAGAAATCACACTCTTCCAAAAAAGCCTCCCTTTCTTCCATACATTCCTGCAATTTGCTGCAAACATCATCAATATCCGTAATATAATGCCTCATGACCTTATTGGTCTGTTCCGATATACGATTATTTAGTATGGTCTCATAGCGGTTCACCTCATGCTGCAGCCAATCCATAAATACCTTCTTTTTCTGTGTATTCGGATTCCGCTTTAATTCCCCGGGTTCAAATTGGCGCAGGATACTTCTTTGGTAATTATCTATCTCCTCCCGTATAGTCCGCACGATAACATCTTTTAATTTCTTTATCTCTCCCTCCTGACTGTCATAGAATTCCTTAATACGCTTATCCATAATTGCCAGAATACGCTTATCTTCCTCATACTGCCTGTTTCTTTTCTCCACAGAGTTTTTCAACTTACCATATATTTTTATCAGCATATAAAAATTATCTTTCTTTTTTTTCTCTGCCGGGTCGATTCCTATAATATTTTTGCTTATATAGGACTTTATTTTCTCATAAGCATCCAAATCCTCTTCTTTATCCGACACTGCAAATACAGGGACTGACAGTTGCAGTTCTTCCATATAATCAAGAAGTTTATTCCTTTTCTTTTCAACTATTTCATCCGGATACAGGTCTGCTTTCGTCAAAATGCATACCACTCTTTTCTTCAGGGCATTTTTCTCGATAAAATCCCATGTATACTCATCCTGTATATTTTCCGCTGAAAATATTGCCAAAATAACATCTACACTTTTCGCTAATTCAGCAGCACGTTCCCTCTGATAAAATTCCCTTCCTCCCACATCAATCAATGCTATGCCTTCCAAAGCCGAATCAGGAACAAATCTTCTATTATACCCATTTTCGACCGGAATAACAGCTTCCCGCACTCCGTACCGCAGTTCCAAAATGCCCTCCGTCTCTCCCATTGCAAGCAATTCCTTCCTGTTTTCCAAAAAACATCTGCGAAGAAATGCAGTACGTCCTGTTTTTTCTGCTCCCACAACAAAAAAGCGATACGCCTGGGATATTTCCCGTAAATTTGACTTTACCTCTTCCTTCAATGATTCATCGTCTGTCTCCCGCAGCACTTCATTGAGCAAAACTGTAAAATTTTCCATATCCCTTTTCTCTTCCAACAAAGATTCCATCTCCATATTCGTAACCATGTGACATTCTCTCCTATTTCTCCCTTTTTAAACATTTTTTTCATTTTACCCCCCCACCGCCCTGTCAATATATAATAAAAACACTGTGCAAATGCCAGTAAACCAATGTCATTTACAGATTCCAAATATGATGTTAAAATAATCCCATAATCATCAAATACAGCGGAAGGAAACATCAATGAAGCAAAGGTTCAATATAACAGGTGCGTGCAATCCCCAACGGCATTATATGGTAAATCTAAATAACCGTTTGAAAACAATCAGGGAAGATTATATAGATGAAGGAAGCTATTTCATTATTAACAGAGGACGGCAGTATGGAAAAACTACAATACTGAAAGCTGCGGAAGAATATTTAAAGGAAGACTATATTGTCCTCTCACTTGATTTTCAGGAAATCGGAACAGAGGATTTTGCAGATGCGGCAACCTTTGTAAAAGCTTTTACGAGAACCATGATTGAGGTATTTGATATCATGGATATCCATGACAGGAAAGAATTAGTAACACCATTGCTGCATCTCATGAATGAAACGGCGGACCGGAGCCTGATGGAATTGTTTATCTGCCTTAGCAGGATGTGCGCAAAAGCGAAGCAGCCGATTGTATTGATGATAGACGAGGTTGACAGTGCGTCAAATAATCAGGTATTTATTGACTTTTTATCACAGCTGAGAAGCTATTATCTTAAACGCGGCAAAGCGCCCATTTTTCATTCTGTGGTTCTTGCCGGAGTATACAACATAAAAAACCTGAAATTAAAACTGCGTCCCGAATCGGAGCGTCAATACAACAGTCCCTGGAATATTGCTGCTGATTTTGATGTTGAAATAAATTTTTCAACTGCCCAGATTATAGGTATGCTGGAAGAATATGAGGCAGATTATCACACGGGCATGGATATGGAAGCCATAGCAGAGGCAATTTATGACTATACATCGGGATATCCGGAAATGAAGCAGATGTTCCGGGCAATGCTGTTTCAGGGAAATGAATTTTCGTACAATCCTGATACCAAAGAAATCAATCTGGCCTGTATGTTCGGATATGCTGTAAACAAGGACGGGAAAGTCCGAATCGCAAACCGCATTTTTGAGACAAGGCTATATAATTATTTTCTGTCAGAAGAAGAACTGTCAAGCGTGATGGGAAATATGGCACAGCGCGATAAGAATTATTTTATCCACGACGGACATCTTGACATGGATATGATATTAAAAAAGTTCGTTGAATATTTCAGCACACCCTAAAGCCGCCCTCACTCCGTCTCCTTCCCGTACCTCGCATACTCATATCTTACATGCATTTCCTTCCCTTCCCCGCTCTGTGCAATCCCCGCCTTTGCCTCTATCTCCGCCGGCGACTCATAGGCTGCCGGACGTTCCTTCCTGTGCTTCCGGATAAACTTACGATACTGTCTGCGAATACGTTCCCGCTCCGACAGACGGCGGCCTCCTCCCCGCTTCGGGGCTTCCGCCACATTCAGGTACTCCTCATCCGTATCCTTCAGTTCCTCCACAATATCCCCGTTCTCATCCCTCGTCCCCCGGAATTCCCGAAACATGTCGAGAATCATTTTTACTAACGCCGCTGTAAGCAGCAGCAAAACCGCCGCTCCTATTGCATAAAACAAAACGGCAGCCCATACCGGCGTCGGCTTCGGTTCTCCCATTTCCCTTACCCAGTCCGGCAGCATCTCCGCCCCGCCCGGCATATTCTGCGTTCCCGCCCCGACGTTATACTCCAGATTCCAGTTCTCGAACCCATTCCTCAAATCGCGGTACTCCCGTCCTGAAATCGCCAGAAAAGACGGCAGAACCGCGGCCATCAGCAGCAGCAGGAAAATCGCCAGCACTCCGTTCCCTATCCCGTAAATCCTCTTAGCCGGAAGATTGCAGGTTCTTTTATTCAGTGAAAGATACGTTTCCGTCTCGCTCACATAGCGGTACAGCAGCGCAGCGGCTCCATAAACAGGCGCACTGAAAAAGGCTTCATTGCATACTTCCGGGCTGTTCATATACAATGCCATCACATAAATAACGCCAAAATAAAGCAGCATCATAAAAGACGGTTCTTTCAATATATCCGAATAAGGAGCTTCCGTCGGCTCATTCTTTTTTCTCGCCTCTTCCTCACGCTTCTCATGAAGCCGCGCCACCAGGCGGCGGACTGCTACAAACAGAGTCTCCGCCAAAAGAATCAACAGATATCCGAACGCATCCCCGTTCCTGTGCAGACTGCCTGCTGCCGCCCATCCCAATGCCCATGTGGCGGCAAACGTAAGCGCACACACCAGCAGATAAGAAAACAATCCCCTGCACTTTTCTATGGCAATGCCCGTCACTACAACAGGCAGCGCTATGAGCAGGCACTTAAAATAAAGCGTCCGGCCGGTCTCCATATTCTGTTCCGCGCCTACCGCATATATCACCGGCGGCAGGAGCGCCAGAATCAGCGTTACATGGAGCCATCCTGTCACGATTTTTACTTTTCTTCTCATGACCTTTCCACCTCCCGCCTGATTACGCGGATATTGTCCGTTGTCTTCACCTGACGCTCCTCCCCTCCCGGAACAGGAACCACCCATATCCCCTGACGCTCCTTTCCGATGAAACCGGCAATCGTCTCCTGATTTTCCGACACGTTTTTCGAAATGAAAATCATAACCGCATCCTCCGCCGGTTCCGTAAGTATGGAAGCAAACGCCGTTGTTTTTTCCCCTGTTTTCCGCCTTGCCAGCATCCGCTCTATTTCCGTCAGCTGCTGCCTGCCGCCTGCCGGTTTCAGATATACGCTTTCCTGCATTTCCGGCTCTGCATTGACACGGATTCCAACTTCCATTCCCCGCCGGAGCATACGGCCGGCAAGGGATGCTGCTACGGAAATGGACTCCTCAATTAAGTCCTCATATTTCAATATCCCCGCATCCTCCACATCCACATAAATCATTACCTTTTCCATTAATGTGGATTCAAACGTATTAACCATCAGATTCCCCGTTTTCGCGCTCGCTTTCCAGTTGATTGTCTTCATCGGATCGGTGATGGTATATTCCCTAATGGAAGCATGGGCAAACGGGTCTTCACAGAGCAGCCTTGCGCACTGGACATTCCCCATCATCCGCTCACAGACCACCATGATATCGGAAACTTCTGTCCGCCCGGCATACACATACAATTCCGTATCCGCCGGAAACTCCATGGAATACCGCCGCTGATGCAGCAGGGAAAAGGTGGTTACATGCGAACGGTCAATCCGGTAACAGCCCCTCTTCGTGCAGTCCAGAGTCAGCGTCCGGATAATACGCTGATTCCCAAGCATGGCAAAAATATCCCGTTTATAAGTATAATCACTCACATTTGTATTTTCGAAATCGCAAAACACCAGCTCTTTCCGTATATGGAACGCCACTTCTAAAACAGGCAGCAGCATCCGCTTCCTGTTTTCAATCCGCTCCGTCAACTGCGCCTGTTCCCCCGCATATACATAATCCTGCACAAAGTCAAGAGAAACCTCCATGCGCCTGTACCAAAGACGGCCAAAACAGAAATTCCATACGACAACCAAAAACAATACCCCTAAGAAAAACAAACTAATCATGGCCTTGTCCAATCCTCTGTGGGCAGCGCAACACTGTTTAACAACCCGACAATCATCGATACTTTCTGCTCTTCAAAACCGGATTCCGTTATCATCCTGTGGGCAAGCACCGGCACTGCTACCGCTTTAATATCCTCCGGAACCACAAAATCCCTTCCCCGTACCATCGCATATCCCTGCGACGCACGAAGCAGCGCGAGCGTTCCCCTCGGACTGACTCCTTCTGCAATCCCCCGGTTCTCCCCCGCAGCTGCGCCGTATTTCCTCGTCCCCTGCACCAGACGCACGATGTAATCCCGCAAATCCGCATGGACATAAATATTCCTGCACGCCTCCTGCAGTCCGGCCACTTCTCCCAATGTGCAGACCGGCTCTATCAGTTCCAAAGGTTTTGCGTTAATATAACGGTCAATCATCTGCCGCTCCTCTTCCGCGCTCATGCTCCCCATACTTATTTTCATCAGAAACCGGTCCATCTGCGCTTCCGGAAGCGGATAACATCCCAATGTCTCCACCGGATTCTGTGTCGCGATGACAAAAAACGGAACGCCAAGCGCCCGTGTCACACCATCAACTGTCACCTGCCCTTCTCCCATGCACTCCAGCAGACTCGACTGCGTCCTCGGAGTCGCCCTGTTAATCTCATCCGCCAGCAACAGATTCGTAAAAACAGGTCCCTCCTTAAATACAAACATTCCTTTTTCCTGATTGTAATAAGAAAGTCCCGTCACATCGCTGGGAAGCAGGTCCGGCGTAAACTGAATCCGGCCAAAGGAAAAATCCATGGATTTCGCCAGTGATTTCGCCAGCACCGTCTTCCCCGTCCCCGGCACATCCTCCAACAGTACATGCCCGCCTGCAGCCAATGCTGTCAGAAGCAGTTCCGCTACATCCTCCTTCCCAATGATTACCTTTGCCACATTTTCTTTGATTCTTTGAAGCAGCTCGCCCATACCATTACCATACCCTTTCCATCCACATCATACACCCCTGTGCAGAAAAAAGAGGATACCTGACGCATCCTCTTCTATAAAATTATATCACACTATTCTGTTTTATGATAACCGTTCCATTGCCCAATCAACCTTTACCGGATCCATTCCGAACCATTTCAGAATACTTCCTGCAATCCATATACAGGTCCGGTGAAAATAGATAAAGGCAAATATCAATGCAATACCAAACAGGAATCCGGTAAACAGCCTGCGGTAATTACCGCTCTCATAAGGTGTCAGAAGCTGTATAAAACCATCCAGCAACATAGGAACCATGAGCAGCAGCACCCACCAAAATTCGGGACACCCCCAAATAACTGCTATCGGAATCCCTGCAATCATTCCTACTAATTCACCAGTACAACGCGCACAAATCGGAAACTGCTTTCCATGGAAAAAGAAAGAACGATCCGGCCTGGCATGGCATCCGAAACAAATCTGCAGAAATCTGCCGATTTTAGTAACCAATGCTCATTAAACCAATACCCAGCACTGCCATTAATATGTACCATACCACAATCAGGATAACGCTTACCAGCGCACCGATTCCCGCTGCTTTTGCAGTCTTAGGCTTTGTATCCTTCCATACGAGGAACAGTACCAATCCGACAATCGGGATACAGCATCCAAGAAGTCCCCATAAAAAACCACCATTGTCATTCGTTGTATTCACATTATTATCCATTTTATCTCTCCCGTCTCTACCAAAAATTTAATATTTTTTTTATAAATTTCTGTGCACGTCAATTGAGTTCATTATATGATATCATACCTGTGATGTCAAATGTTTTTTTATCTGATTTTTTACCATAATTTTCTGCCGGAACTCCTTAAAACCACAGAACCACTTTAAACAGGTCCCCGTCTACCGTCACTTCCATCCGGCCTCCCTGTATCTGTACGAAACTCTTGGCTATGGCCAGCCCCAGCCCGCTTCCTTCCGTATTCCTTGAACTGTCTCCTCTTACAAAACGTTCCGTCAGTTCGTCCGGCTCCACCTGCAGCTCTGTTGCTGACATGTTTTTCAGTTCAATCCGTACCTCCGTTTCCTCCTGCGCCACATCCACATAGACCCTCGTCCCCGGCATGGCGTATTTGATGATATTGATATACAGATTTTCAAAAATACGGTATGTTTTCTGACTGTCCAGCTTTCGTATCACTTTCTCCTGCGGCATACGGAACCGGAAAATCAGGCCGGCTTCCTCCACCCGGTCCTCATATTCCAGATAGACCTGCCGCATCAGATTGCAGATATCCACATCCACCAGATTCACTGACACATTCCGGCTGTTGGCCCTGCTTACTTCAAACAAATCTTCAATCAGGGTCTTCAGCCGCAGCGATTTCTTTTCCAGCACCGCGATATATTCTTTTCTCTGCTCCTCCGTAAGATTCTCTTCCTTCAGCAAATCAATATAAGTTGTAATAGCCGTCAACGGTGTTTTCAGGTCATGGGAGACATTGGTAATCAGTTCTGTTTTCATCCGCTGGCTCTTTACTTCCTCATCCACTGCCTTGCGGAACCCTTCCTGTATCCGGTACAATTCCTGTTTGTAGGACTCGAATACACCCAAGTCTTCGTCAAACACCGTATTCAGGTTCCCCTCCGCAATGGAATTCGTGGCTTCCAGCATTTTTCCATACTGCTTCTGTATCCGGTTGACGTATTTTTTCAAAAGAAAATATAAGGCCACTGAATAGCCTGTCAAAGCCATCCATCCAAAAAACCACATGCTGCACATCACCGCCAGCAGCAGAAAATTAAGGATGACTACCTTCCGCACCATTTTTATTGCACTCTCCCCTAAATCCACATGCAGCATTTCCTGTTTGAACCGTCCGTAATGCCTTTTAAATGCGTTCCATATCCATGCGCCTGCCTTTACAACCATACTTCTTTCTGTCAGAAATCCCTTTATGCCAAGAACAAATACTCCGCCAAAGGAATTAACAATATAAAACCAGCCGCCGAACAGCAGGAACAAAAACAGGAAATTCAGCAGGAGCGTTACCGTCTGACAATAGTCCGCAAACCGATATGGCAGATTCTCTTCAAGCAAAGCCGAAAACTCTCCCGTACAGGTAATCCTGACCATCTCCATCACCAGTTCCGAAAAACCGGCAAACCAGACAAGAACTGCCAAAACACTGATTTCCAACGGAATCCTGACCGTATGGGTCAGGTGAAGCCCATACCATTTAAACCGCATCAGCACCAGTGTGACGAAAGCCAGCAGAAACAGCATCCCTGCATAAGACTCCGGCGCCCCGCTCTGATAATAAGTATACCACACAGGCTCCTGATTCCTGGCCTGCATAACCGCCTTCTGACTTTCCGTCATGGCATAAATAAACGTCACATCATGCGGCGCTCCTAAGCGGTAACGAATGGTCTGGGTACTGTGTTCCGCTTCGCTGTATCCGTACACAATCCCTTCCCCGCTTCCCTGTCCGTTGATATTCCGCATCCACTTTTCCAGCGGCCTGCTTTTCATTACATTCTGCACTCTTTTCAGCAGTTCATCCGGATTTTCATCCTTCACCGCCACTCTGTCCGGATTGCCTACGCTGTCATAGCTCACAACCACATAATATTCATAATCCTCCTGCGCGTTATCCCTGCTGTCTGTCTGAGTGCGAAAGCTCTCTGTTCCGTTTTCTATTCCATTTTCTATTCCACTTTCCGTTCCATTTTCTATCCCGTTTCCGCTTCCCAGTCCGGCAAGTGTTTCAATATTTCTTCCGGTGTTCTTGATATATTCTCCCGTCTTATGGTCTACAACGCAATAATCCATCAACTGCGACACTTCCGATGCTGCCGAACTCCAGTCTTCCTTCAGTGTTTGCAGCAATTCCTCTTCGAGCCACTCCGTACCGGAATCCGTATTCTCACTCAGATAGCTTTTATCCTCCGAAAGAATATATTCGTCCCTCCATGTCTCCTGCTCCGCCGCTTCCAAACTCAGATACAAATCCCCGTAACTGTAATTCTTCTGTTCCACCTTTTCTACAATATCCTTATAGAAAATATAATTACTCACATTCAGCCGTGTCAGAAAATCTTCATCCTGCAATTCATTCCGGTGATTAAGCACCTGTGCATTTCTTTTGAAATGCGGATACTGCGCCACGAAAATGATGGAACAAAGAGCGACTATCAAAACTGCCGCAAGTAAACTGTATTTCATGCTACTGTTTTTCGATTTTATATCCAACGCCCCACACCACCTTTAAATATTTCGGCTCCTTCGGATTGATTTCTATTTTCTCCCTTATTTTGCGGATATGTACCATGATGGTATCCGTATTGACCGCCTGCTCGTTCCACACCCGTTCGTAGATTTCATCTGCGCTGAATACCCTGCCCGGATTTTTCATGAGAAGGAGCAGTATCTTGAATTCCAGCGGTGTCATCTTCACCGGTTTACCGTCCACGCTGACCTCCACGGTCTCCTCATTCAGCTCCAGCCCGCCTATCACATGTACCTTGTCGTTTTCCTGCACGCCTCCTACCGCCTGCAGGTACTTTCCGTACCGGCGCAGGTGAGAATTTACCCTCGCCAGAAGTTCCATCGTCGTAAACGGCTTGGTTACATAATCATCGGCTCCCATATTCAGTCCCATAATTTTATCCACTTCCTCGGACTTCGCTGAAAGCATGATGACCGGAAAGTCATAACCCTTTTCCCGCACTTTCATCATCATGGTTATACCATCCATACGGGGCATCATGATATCCACGATTGCAAGATGGATTTCCTCTTCCCCGATTTTCTGTATCCCTTCGATTCCATCCGCCGCCTGAAATACCACATAGCCCTGATTCTTTAAATAAATCTCGATACCGTCCCTGATATCCTTGTCATCCTCGACAATCAGTATATGATATGCTTCCATCCCAAAGCTCCTCTCTTTCCCTTTCCGTCCGCTTTTTCTGTCATCCGGACCGCTTTTGATTCCATACTTTACGGCCGGATTTTCACGATGTCAGTATACCATATTTTCAGAAAGTAAAATATCCATTCTTTTCCTCCGGCGGCATTCCCTGATACTGTTTCCCGTTTATCCGGCAGACGGGAATGCCTTTTTTTCTTCCGATAGTCCTATCTTATCTGGGAAAACTGAATACGAAGCGCATTCAATTCCAAAGAATTTCTTAAGAAAGTTTGATAAATTTCCTAAACTAATCGCTGAGCAGCACGTCCAGCATCCGCATATACCTTGTATGCTCCCTCCTGTTCTTTTTTCCTTCTTTTTTTCCTTCTATTTTTCCTTCTTTCTTTCCGTCCTCCTGCCTTCCGCTTCCCAGCATTCCGATACCGTAATCACGCAGATAACCTGACCGTACCGGAAGGCTCCGCTCCATCCGCTCCATCCATTCTTCCGCCATCCATTCCACGCTTCCCGCCGCCGATGCCAGAACCAGCAGATAACAGTTTTTCTGCAAAAACGCTTTAAACTCCTGTTTTTCCGTATCGCAGGACTCAAATAGTTTCCTTGCAAAATGCAGCAGTTTATTCACTTTCACCGTGGCTTCCTGCTTCGTACCGCACAGGGAAAAGACCGTGGGATTCCCCTCTCTTTTGTCCTGCGCAATATCCTGCAGGTCATCACACAGCTGCAGCAGGAACCCGAATCCGTAATAAAAATATAAATCCTGCTCCGTAAACGGCTTATCAATAAAATAACGGTCCATCAGCACAGAGACACCGCCCTTATAGACTGATACACCAAGCGCCTCTGCCTCACTCACACCTCCGCCAAAGCGCTTCCCCTGCTTCAGACTTTTCTCCTGTGCTTCCAGCATCAGCAGCAATCCGTCATAGACCTCATGGGGTCTTCCATAATCCGTTTCCACCTGTTCCAAAA
The DNA here is from genome assembly GCA_947246015.1 of uncultured Lachnospiraceae bacterium. Taxonomy (GTDB): domain Bacteria; phylum Bacillota; class Clostridia; order Lachnospirales; family Lachnospiraceae; genus Kineothrix. The sequence goes on from CAMXQE010000024.1 coordinate 24,116, forward strand.
GTTCCACCGTTTTCTTCTCATGGCGGGACAAGGGCCTGACCTGCTTTCCTTTCAGTTTATCTTCAATCAGCCGGTTGTAATGCTCCTTTTCCTGCCCCGTCCGTTCCGGACTGTCAATATAATTGTCCGTATAAGGATAAAGCATACTGTACCCGAACGCAGCAGGACGGTATTTTAATTCCATTCCGTTTAAAGCAAGGAAAATGGCATATACCATATAATTACGCACCGCCTGGCCCATATCCGGCAAAGTAAGGTCTTTATCAAATTCCCTGACCTTCCTTAAAAAAGTTTTCATACATATCTGAAACTTCTCAAGCTCCTTCCCTTCCAGCACTCCGCCCATATCTAAAAGCGGTTCTTCCTGCAGAATCCTTTCCGCCCACCCTTCTGTGCGCTTCTTCCAGGCTCTCCTTTTCCGTACCGCGAAAAAGGACCGGGGATACTCCCCCAGCCTTTCTTTTCCCTGCTCCATCATACGACTGATCCGTTTTTCATTCTCTTTCTGTCTGTCAGCAGCATACTCCTCCAAAAAATCCGGTTCCGTCTCCGGCATTTCTTCCCATACCTCTTTCAGCACTTCTGAAAGTCGTTTCAGATTATGTTTATCAAAAATTTTATGTTCCATATCATCCTCTTGCCATTTCCTAATCCTTCATCATGGACAATACCATCTGCGCCGTTTCCACCATATTCGTGCTGCTGTCCATGCTGCATTTCTGTATATACCTGTGCGCTTCCTCTTCCGTCATATGATTCCGCTCCATCAATACCTTCTTCGCCTCCATAATCAGAGCAGTCTCCCCGGCATCCCTTTCCTTCGGCTTTTCCCTCCGGCGTTTCTTCCGTCTTTCGGCCGCCCGTACCATCATATCTACGGTATTCACCATATCATAGACCTTTAACGGCATGGCCAGGCTTATGATATCATTATCCATACATTCGGCGAGTATATGTCTGGAAGCGATAAGGAGCATTTCAAATCCTGCCGGCAGGTATTCCCTCAGCTGGGAATATATCATATCCGGCAGCTTATATCCGCATATGACAATCCCGCCGCCCAAATGGTCCGCATGGCTGATTGCCTGCGAACCCGTCGTGCAGACAGCCGCCACCGGAAAACCGTTCCGTACCAGAAGGTTCTTAATGCCCTTCGCATCTTCCGCCTTCGGCAGCGCTACGATAATGCTTGTCATATCCCCACCTCCTCACTTGTCATTCCCCTCCCGTGCCGGCACATTATGAGAAAGCCATATTAAAATTTATTCAGATATGCCTGTATTTCCCAATCCGTCACCTGTGAGCGGTATGCCTCCCACTCCTTTTTCTTTGCCTCTATATATTTTACGCTGACATGCTCCCCGAGAACAGAACGGATAAACGCATCTTTTTCCAGCTCTCCGACCGCTTCTATCAAAGTCCCCGGAATCTCATCGATATTCAAAGCCTTCTGTTCTTCCTTTGTCATGGCAAAAATATTGCAGTCCACACTGGCCGGAGGCATAATCTTATTCCGGATGCCGTCCAGACCTGCCTGCAGACATACCGCAAGCGCAAGATAAGGATTAGCCGACGGGTCGGGGCATCTTAATTCCACACGGGTTCCCTCTCCTCCTGCTGCCGGAATACGGATTAACGGACTCCTGTTTGTAGCGCTCCATGCAATATAAACCGGCGCCTCGTAACCCGGAACCAATCTCTTATAAGAGTTTACAAGCGGATTGGTAATCGCCGTCATTCCTTTCATATGCTCCATAATACCGCCGATAAAATAATAGGCTTCCTGACTGAGACCCTGCTTATCCGATGCATCCGCAAATATATTCTTTCCGTCTCTGGCCAATGACATATTGATATGCATACCGGACCCGTTTACACCGAATTTCGGCTTCGGCATAAAGGTTGCGTGCAGCCCGTGACGTTTGGCAATGGTTTTCACCGCCAGCTTGAACGTCATGATGTTATCCGCAGTCACCAGGGCCTCATCATACTGAAAATCGATTTCATGCTGTGCCGGAGCTACTTCATGATGAGAAGCCTCAATTACAAACCCCATATCCTCCAGCGTCAGCACCATATCCCTTCTGGCATTTTCCCCGAAATCCACCGGACCCAAATCAAAATATCCGGCCTGCTCATGGGTAATCGTAGTCGGAAGCGCATTCTCATCCGTATGGAACAGGAAAAACTCACATTCCGGCCCGACTTCAAACGTATATCCCATCTTCTCTGCTTCTTTAATCGCCCGCTTCAGGATATAGCGCGGGTCCCCCTCAAAAGGTTCCCCATTGGGACGGTACACATCGCAAATCAGCCTGGCTACCTTGCCCTGCTGCGGCCGCCACGGAAAAATCTGCCAAGTGTCAAAATCCGGATACAGATACATATCCGATTCCTCTATACGCACAAATCCCTCGATGGAAGAACCGTCAAACATACATCTATTATCCAGTGCCTTTTCCAACTGGCTTGCCGTTATCGCCACATTCTTCAGATTTCCAAACATATCGGTAAACTGCAGACGGATGAATTCCACATCTTCCTCTTCCGCCAGTCTCATAATATCATCCTTCTCATAATTCTTTTTCATCTTATTTTCTCTCCTTTCCAGTTCCGTAACCGCCCTTCCGGTACCAAAACACGGCAGGGAATAACTGCTTACAATATAATAAGGGCGCTCTTTCCCCGCAAGAACGCCCTTGTTCAGTATTATCATAACAATTCTCCTTAACATTTGTCAAGACTCAATTCTTCTCTGCATGGAAACTGCAACAGCCCAACAATCTTGTCATAAAACCACCCCTGCATTAATAAGATAGTAAAAAGAAAACAGGCAGGAATATAATTATGAGTTCCAAAACCAAAATTGTTGTACTTCATTTAAAAGAATTAATATATACGGGCATTTTTGCCATTCTGGGGATTCTGTTCATCATCCTCTTAATTATTATGTTCCTTCCCAGAAATAAAGATAAGGAAACCACTATCCAGCAGCCGTCGAACTCTTATATGCCCGGCGTCTACACGACTTCTCTCGTTTTAAACGACAACGTGGTGGATATTGAAGTTACAGTAGATGAATCCAATATCAATGATATTCGCATTGTCAATCTGGACGAAGCGGTAACTGCCATGTACCCGCTGATTGAACCTGCATTTGAAGACCTTGTCATCCAGATATGCGAAAATCAGTCACTGGACGGAATCACCTATGCGGACGATAACAAATATACTTCCATGGTTCTTTTGGACGCCATTAAAACCTCTCTGCAAAAAGCCGAGGCAGCAGCAAAAACTACTACTGAATCCCGGCAATGACATTCCTCCTGTCCATTCTATTTCATATAAAAGGAAGCGGTTCCCGTTTTGGTTCCCGCTTCCTTTTACTTTTTTCACTTTAAAATTAAATTATGCTTAAATATAATTAAAAATATTTATTTTTTACTTCATTATTTTTAACTAATTTTAGCTAAAACTATTGAAATTCATTTAATTTCAGTTTATAATAGACAAGAAGGAATGCATCATATCCAAACTGATTATGCATTCTGCTCACTTATTCATAACCAATATTTAACCAAATGTTCAAGTGTAACAAAATCCAATCAACAGGGAGGTAAAACCATGGGGAAAAAAACAGCTTTACTATGCAGTGTATTATTGGGGCTCTCACTGACAGGATGCGGGGTATCGACCACACCTGAAATCATCATGCCGGAGCAGCCCATGCAGTCGGCCGCCGTACCTGCCGCGCAGCCATCAGCACAAAATGCGGAGCAGAATCCGTCCGCCCAGGGCAGCAGCGGACAAAGTACGGACAGTTCCGCTGCTTCTGGTAACAATTACACCGTATATCTGATTACGATGGATTTAACGGACAGCTATTGGAAATCCATTGATGACGGCTGCCTGCAGGCAGTCAGCGAACTGGGCAATATCACATACAAATGGACAGGCCCTGACGCCCATGATGACGCACTGCAAAGCGCCTGCGTAGACGATGCCGTGGCAGATGGCGCCAATGCCATCCTGATTGCGGCCAACAGCGCGGACGGTGTGAACGAAAGCCTGCAAAAAGCGGCGGAAGCCGGATGCAAAATCGTCTATGTGGACAGTGCGGCAAGTTATGACTGCGTCACGGCGCTTTCCACTGACAATGTAGCGGCAGGACGGACCGCAGGGGAAACGATGAAAGCGGCATTACAGGAAAAGGGTATCACGGAAGGCACCATCGGCATCATGGGCGTTACCGTGGACACCGCTTCCTGCGTGGCAAGGGAGACCGGATTCCGTGAAGCTTTCGAAGGAACAGCGTTTACGCTGGCTGACACCGTATATATGCAGGACGACGTTGCCAATGTCAAAAATGCAGTAGCAGCCGGACTCGGACAGAATTACATAGGATTTTTCGGAACGAACGAGGGAACCACCGTAGGTGTGGGCGAAGCGGCAAAAGAAACCGGTACGGAAACCGTTATTGTGGGTTTTGATACGTCGGATGCCGTATTGTCCCTGGTATCGGAAGGCGTCATCCATGCTACCATGCAGCAGAACCCCGGTGTCATGGGACATGACGGAATGACCATCGCCATCCAGTCTCTGGAGGGTATCTACACAGATACCAATACCAAGACAGATACCGGAGTCACAGTCATAACGAAAGATTCAATGTAGGGGGAGGGATAACCATGAAATTCAAGCAGAAAATGCTTACCTTATGCTGCGTTCCCCTTTTGCTGCTGACCGTACTCTCCCTTACAACCGGACTGATTCAGTTCCGTTCAGGTATGTACATCCAGACAAAAAGCAGTCTGAAATCCGGCGCACTCGCCGCCATGAACCTGTATACCAGCCAGGGATACGGGGATTATGACTTAAAAGCAGACGGAAACGTTTGGCGCGGAATGAATTTTAACGTTTCGCAGGAAACTTCCGTGGTAGATGACTTAAAAGAGCAGACAGGCATCGACATTACCTTTTTCTATCAGGATACCGCAGTTATGACCTCTATCTGCAATGAAAACGGTCTTCGCTGGATCGATGACCGCAGGCGAAAACATCCGTCAGTACACTCTGCAGCAGGGCGCACAGCTTTGGTACCGCAACATTGAAATAGATGGAAAAATGTGCCACGCCTATATCATTCCCATCGTCCAGCCGGGCGCCGGAACCGTTGTCGGAGCACTGATGGCGTCCACACCCACGGATGAGCTGGAACACATGATGGAACGCTATATCCTGACCAGTACGCTGGTATCCATGGCGGTTCTTGCTTTAGTTGTGGCATTTATCATCTGGTACATAGGCGGCCTGACGAAAATACTCCATGATGTACGGCGGGTGCTCCTGAAAGTTTCGGAAGGGAATCTTTCCGATGACCGGCTGGTAGAAATCAAGTGGAAAGATGAATTCGGGGAGCTGGCTTCCGGTACGGAAAAACTGCGCAATAAGATAGGAAACCTGTTAAACGACATTCAGGCCGGTATGCTGCAGCTCACGGAAGCTGCCGAAAAATTAAGCAGCCTGTTAAAACAGAACGTCCTTGCCGCCAGGGAAATGAATGACAGCGTAGGACAGATTCACGGAAAAGCCAACAGCCAGAAAACCGCCGCCCAAAATGCCGCCTGCGATGTGGAGACCACCCGCAGCGCCATTGACCGGATTTTACGGCAGTTAGACGACGTCAATCTGCTTTCCGACAACATCGCAGGATTGTCCCAAAACAGCAGGAACATTCTGGATGAACTTTCCGGCAGCAGCAAAGCCTCCAGGGAAGCGGTAAAAGAAATCGGTATGCAGGTTTCCATTACGAACGAATCCGTCCAGCAGATTAAAAGCGTAACAGATTACATCACCAATATTGCTGAGGAAACCAACCTCCTTGCACTGAATGCCAGCATTGAAGCCGCAAGGGCAGGCGCAGCAGGTAAAGGCTTCGCCGTCGTTGCACTGGAAATCCAGAAACTGGCGGAAGAATCCAACCATTCCGCTTCCAAAATCGGGGACAACATCCGGTCGCTGGTAGAAAAAACAGACGGCATCGTGAAAGTCATGGGAACTATCGAAAGCGCCCTGCAGCGTCAGGAAGACTATGTGGAAAAAACGAAACAGATTTTTGATGAGATGAACCGCGACATTATCCAGATTACGGAAAAAGAATCCGACATGCAGGACAATGTCTCCAGTATGAATCAGGCAAAAGACAACATGTCCCGGATTATTTCCGATTTATCAGAATCTGCTGCTGACAATGCAGACCTGTCTGAAAACGCGGCAGATGTCACGGAACAGATGATGAAGGAAATCGAAAATTTGGAAACCCTTACTATAGATTTGTCCCAGCTTGCCAACCGTTTGGATGAAAACCTGCAGTCCTTTTTGGTTTAATCTTATATGGTTAATCGGGCAGGAAAGATTTTCTTCCTGCTCTCCGTACGGGGTGCATGTCGCGAAACAACTGCTTTTCTTACGCACCCTGTGCATAAAGGGGCTGTCGCATTAAGAACTTTTTATACAAGATATAGTATTGCTCCGGGGCTGGATTTTCCATATCTTGTATACATCATTCTTATTGCGACAGCCCCTTTCTATTTTTGCATCCCGGACTCCTCCTTTTGACATATCCTTTCATATCCTTTCATACCTTCCCTTACCAGTCCGCTTCGTTCTATTTTTCGATTCTTTGTACCGTCACTTCTGTCTGCGTCTGGCAGTCCACCTGCACCAATTTTTCACAGCCTTCCGAAAGCATATAACCGCAGATGTGAAAATCATAAAGCCCATCTTCATATAAAACGTAAATCACATTTCCGTACTCTGTTTTATCCACCCACAAGTTCAGTGGAATCCCCGCAGTCTCATCCCCATTTATCATGTCATAAATCCGCGTCCTTAACTCCTCCTCCGATTCAAAAGTCAGGTAATCCACCGTATAGTAATTCGTTGTCTGCCAAAGAGATACATTATACTCGTCCGCAGCCCCGTCATTATCAATATCACAGCTCCTCTGGTAATCGGAATTTTCTTTTTCTTCTTCCGCCGTCCCATACGGCACCCGTGAACCGATTTCATATGTTCTGGAAAAATCCTCCAGCCCGGCCGCAAGCCCTTGAAATTTTTCATCTGCTATATAAAAAGTCTTGATACTCCGGGCGTTTTTCCCTTCTTTCGCAGTGATGGAGAGCCATATCCCGCCCTGATACCTGCCATTTTCATAACACTCAATGGAAATTCCGTCCACACACTTTTTTGTAAATTCCCAGGTAGTTTTCGCCAGATAATTTTTCCCCTCCCATTGAATAAATCCAAACTCCTCTTTCAAACTTTCCTTCCGATCTGTCAGCTTATAATGCCCGTCTTCAGTCCCCGTAAAAAGATAATATGTAACCGGGCCAAGCGTTCCGCCCAAATACTGACAGAGAAACACATCCCCGATTCCATCATTGTCTGCATCCACATTCAGCCATATACCCGTACCGGAATGATTTGCCGCAATCGCCAGCATTTCTTTTTTAATATCCTCATTTTCCTCTGCCAGTTCTTTCACCTCTTCCATGGCAAGCTCCCTGTCAGACACTAACGCAAGCATGGCATTCTGCAGTTCTTCCCTGTCCTTTAACAGATATTCCGCCACATAGGCAGCAAGGTCTTCCGGTATCTGTCCGCCTCCATCCTTCTGCCGCTCCTCCTGTGCTTTCCGCATTTCCTCCCAAAAGGAACCGGACTGCTCCAACATCTGTGCACCTTCCACATAGACAAACTCGCTGTTTCCGGCATCCCAAAAATAACCGTCAAAATCATCCGCCGCAGAAAAATCCAGTGCGCTTTCCGTATCCAGCATCCAACGCTTACATATGATATCTTCATATCCATCCTGGTTCAAATCCGCAATCCCCATATATTCCGAAAAGAAATCCCCCTCCAGTTTCTGCGTGCATATCTCTGTTTGGTAATCACTTGTCTGATATACCGATATTTTGTCTGTATAATTCCACACAACCATAAGCAGAGGGTTCCCTGTATTTTCATTCAGCAGATAATAGGATTCCATTTCCCTCTTCGGATATCTGTGAACCGGATATTTCCCGCCGTTCGTCCATACCAGTCCCTCGTCCATAAACTCCCGGAATGCTTCTAAATCATTGCCGGAAGATGTAATCCACGTATCACCTTCCCTTACATGGAACAACTCCATCCCGCCTGCCTCATTTTCCGAAAAAAGAAAATACTCTTTTTCATATGTATGACTGTTTTCCCCATACATCCAGCAGCCGTCGATTTCAGCAGTCTTTGTGACTCCCCTTGTCCCATAAAATTCAGGAACTGAAAAATAAGCCCTCATTTCCGCCGCCAGCTGACGGTTTAACTCCGGCATCCGGTTAATCTCATAAGGTGTAATTACGATTTCATGTTCATACCCATCCTTATGCCCTTCAATTTCTCCGCCTTCGCATTGAGAATGCACATCCACCAGCACATGTTGTTCCACTCCCTCACCGGACACCCGCGTCTCCATTTCCCAACCAAAAGGAAGGACAATCTCCAAACTTCCGATGGAAACCGCCGTATCTTCTCCCGTTTTCCGTTCACAAACCAAAAGTTCTGCCGGAACCAGCTCCAGACTCCCCGCCGGCACCTTTCTTCCGCCCTCTGCGGAGCGTTCTGTCCCCTCCTGCCTCTTCTGTACGGATTCCCCTGTTTTTTCACTTTCCTTTTCCGCCTTTTCGCCCGCCTTTTCCCCTGTTATGCCATACTCCGCATTTTTCTCTTCCTTCTGCTCTCCCTCATCTTCCTGCCCCCTGATACCGACATCCTTATCTTTCATCAACGATTCCTGCGCATTTCTGTTCCCGCATCCCGTTTGCGTGCATCCTATTCCTGCCGCCATCAGCAATGCCGCCAGTCTTGCTGCTTTCATCCAATTTATCTTTCTTCCCATCCTTTTCATTTTCACTCACCTTCTCCTTCCTCTTTAGTCACAGTTTCTTAACAGTTCCTTATTATAAAATGTCCTTGCATCATAAACTCATCATTTCTGCATCATTTTTGCATCATTTAACGGCTATATAACCTTGCCTTCCCCACTCTTCTATGCTACAATCAGGCAAAAGCAGCCGTCTTAATCCCTGTATCACACTGGTATTGTATTTTGGCCATGACTGGGACGGAAGCAAAGACTTGTACGGTATTTTAGACTTTACCGATATTCCCAAAGAACTGAAATCTCTGGTAAGCAATTATGAAATACATATACTGGAAGTACGGAAACTGACAGATACCACTGTATTTCAAACAGATTTAAAACAGGTATTCGATTTTATCCGCCATGCAGACAGCAAACAGCAGCTCTGTGAATTAATCAGAAGCGACGCGGCATACCAGTCCATGGAAGAAGACGCCTATGATGCGGCAGCCGCTTTTGCCAATGCAGGAAAATTAATGGACCGGAAAAAATTCCATATGGAAGGAGGACAGGTCAATATGTGCAAAGCAATCGAAGAAATGCTGGCAGATGAAAGAATGGAAGGCATTAAAGAAGGTATTAAAGAAGGCATCGGTGAGGGAATGGAGCAGGGCATCAAAGCCACGATTATCATATGCAAAGATATAGGGCTTTCCAAAGCTGACACAAAGAAAAAACTGGAACAAAACTTCCCCATAGACATCGAAGAAGTGGAAAAGCATATTGCAAAATATTATTAGAGCGTGTTTGAAAATGCGGAAGATTCCTGATTTTTGTAAAACAGTCCATGTTTACAGAAACCAGAGAATCTTCCGCCTGCACTCCCGCTATTTTGTTTCCGGCTGTTTTCACCCCAGCCGTTCCAGTTCCTCCATCCATATCCTGCCGCACGCATCCGAAGGCATCCGCAAATCCCCTCTCGGCGACACTGCCACGCTTCCCACTTTCGGCCCGTCGGGCAGACAGGAACGTTTAAACTGCTGTGCAAAAAAACGGCGGTAAAATGTCTTCAGCCATTTCAAAACCACATCTTCTCCATACTGTCCCGCAAAAGAAGCACAGGCAATGCGGTATATTTTTCCCGGTTCAAAACCGCACCGGAGCATATAGTAAAGGAAGAAATCGTGCAGTTCATAAGGTCCCACCAAGTCCTCCGTCTTCTGCGAAATTACACCATCCACCGGCGGCAGAAGTTCCGGACTGACCGGCGTATCCAGCACATCCAGAAGCACCCGTTCCAATTCCGTGTTACCGCAGGTATCCGCATAATACTGTACCAGATGCCTTACCAGCGTCTTCGGAACACCCACATTGACACCGTACATGGACATATGGTCACCGTTATAAGTCGCCCATCCCAAAGCCAGTTCCGACATATCCCCTGTGCCGATTACCAGCGCATTTTCCTTATTGGCAATATCCATCAGCACCTGTGTCCGCTCCCGCGCCTGCCCGTTTTCGTAGGTCACATCATGGTTTTCCATATCCTGTCCGATATCTGCAAAATGCAGCGATACCGCCTCTTTAATATTGACCTCCCGCAAATCCGTCCCAAGTACCTGCGCCAGCTTGCAGGCATTCTCATAAGTCCGGTTCGTAGTGCCGAAGCAGGGCATCGTCACGGACAGAATATTCTTCCGGTCTATTTCCAACATATCAAATGCCCGCACCGTAACCAAAAGCGCCAGAGTGGAATCCAAACCGCCGGAAATTCCCACCACTGCCTTTTTACTTCCCGTATGTTCATACCGCTTCTTCAGACCATAAGACTGAATCGAAAGAATCTCATCACATCTCTTTTCCCGCACCGCCTTATCGCCTGGTACAAAAGGCATACAGCCAAATGTACGGGAAAGCGCCGTCTGCATTTTCTTCATCGGAACCGGCACCACCTGATAACCTTCCGCATGTTCTGCCTGAAATGTAGACATGCGCCTCCTTTCATGCAGCAGCCTGTGGACATCCACGTCCCCATATATCGTTCCGTTCCGGAACCGTTTAGCCTGTGTCAGCACAGTACCGTTCTCCGCAATAATATTATGTCCTCCAAACACCAGGTCCTGCGAAGACTCGCCCTCTCCTGCGCTGGAATATATATATCCTGTAATGGTCCGTGCGCTGGCCGACTTCACCAGCATTTCCCGATACTCATCCTTCCCTACCGTCTCATTGGAGGCAGAAAGATTCACCAAAAGTACAGCCCCCGCAAGCGCATGGGCTGTTCCCGGTGAATCCGGCACCCATATATCTTCACAGATTTCACACCCGACCTTCAGCCCTTCTATGGCTTCCACATCAAATAACAGCTTCGTTCCGAAGGGAATCCTTTCTTCTCCTTTTCCATGCCGCAGTACATATTCTGCCGGTTCACTGTTCCCCGGCGTAAAATGCCTGCTTTCATAAAATTCCGCATAAGAAGGAATATTCGCTTTCGGCACCATTCCCAGAATCTTTCCATCATACAACGCTGCACCCACATTGTACAGCTTATTTTCCCTCACAACCGGAAGCCCCGCAAACACCAGCACATCCTTCCCTTTTGTATATTCCGCCACCTGAAGAAGCGCTTCTTTCGCCTTTTCCAAAAGCAGCGGCTGCAAAAACAAATCATTACAGGTATAACCGGTAATGCAGAGTTCGGGAAATACAATAATCTTAGCTCCTCCCTCTACGGCCGCATCCATATCCCGGCAAATCTGCCCCGCGTTATAAACAGTATCCGCTACCCGTATCTTAGGAGTCACTGCCGCCACCTTTATGAATCCATGTTCCATCCTTTACCTCATTTCTGCGCCGCCTATCTGGCACGCTCCAGCATTCCTTTCAAATCCTCCACGGAAAATACATACTTCCTGTCACAGAACTGACATCCGGCCTCTATTTCTTTCCCATCTGCTATCATTTCACGGATATCGGCCTTACCGATGCTGACAATCGCACGCTCCACCCGTTCCTTAGAACAGCCGCAGTAATACTGCATCCCCATAGTATCCGCAATTTCCATGTCCAATCCGGTCAATAACATTTCCAGCATCTGTTCCGGCGTACTGCCTTCATCCAAAACCGCCGTAACCGAAGAAAATGCCGCAAGATTTTTTTCTAAAGCGGCAACTACTGCCTCTTCCGCAAAAGGCATCAACTGTATGATAAACCCTCCTGCCTGTCTCACCGTATTATCCCTGTCCATCAGAACACCCAGCCCGACCGAAGAAGGAACCTGCTCCGATGCCGCGAAATAATACGTCAGGTCATCCGCTATCTCACCCGTTTGCAGTACAGTCTGCCCAATATAAGGCTCCTTTAACCCCATATCCTTAATCACACTCAAAATACCGTTCCCAACGGCGCCCCCCACGTCCAGTTTCCCCTTATCATTGGCCGGCAGAATAACCTGCGGCTCATTCGCATACCCCTTCACATTCCCCTTCGAATCCGCCGTCACCGTCAATCCCCTCACAGGCCCGTCTCCTTTGACCTGAAGAGTCAATAAATCATTTTCCCCCTTCAGCATTGCCCCCATCATCGCTCCCCCCGTCAGGAGCCGCCCCAATGCCGCCGTTATGACCGGACTCGTATCATGTATCCGTCTCGCCTCTTCTGCCATCCCCCTTGTCGATGCCGCAAAAGCCCGAATCTGTGCCCCCGCCGCCGTCGCCCTCTCAATATAATCCCGATTCTCTGCCAGCCGTCTCCCCTCGCCCTTGCCCCCACAACATCCCCTTTCTCATCCCCAACCAACCAGTTCCTTCACCAGCCAACATCTTCACCCTCTAACTCCCCACCAGCCAACACCTTCTCCAACCAGCACTTTCGCCAGCCTACACTCTCCCCAACCCACACCTTCGCCAGCCTACCCCCAGCGTCCGCCGGAACCATCCGCTCCGAACAGCCCCAACCGTCCCCGGCAGGACATCATGGGCAGGCTGTTCGGAGCGGATGGTTCCGGCGGACGCGTCCTCCCCCCATTCCCCCCTCATCACTTCCCGCACTCCCGTGCCACCACATAAATCCTCTCGCTCTCCCCACGCACTTCCCCATGCGTATCCGCATCCGCAGCAGCCACAAATACCAGCCCGGCCCTTTCCACCAGCCCTTTCATCTGCTCCAGCGTATACCCTCTTTGGAAATGAGTCTCCGTAAACCGACGGAACCTGTCCTCTTCCTCACGGACAAATACCGTAATATCATATTCGTTTATCTGCCCCTCCGCATCATAATAATTTTCCCAGATAAAACTGCATTCCTCCCGGTTCTCCGCTATCGTAGCGTCACCTATCACTGTTTCATATTTATAGACCGTATTAAAGTCAAAGACAAAAATACCGCCCGGATAAAGATAATTATTCACCAGCCGGAACGTTTCTATGATTTCCTCTTCCTCCAGAAGATAATTCAAAGAGTCGCAGACACTGACAAAAGCGCCCGCAACCCCGTATAATTCAAATTCCCTCATATCCTGCTGCAGATACAGGATTTCCCTTCCCGACCGCTCTTTTTTCTCCAATGCAAGATTCAGCATCTCCTGGGAACTATCTATGCCTATCATATCGTAACCGGCATCCGCCAGAAGTTCCGTCAGCGTTCCCGTTCCGCAGCCCAAATCCACGACCACATTCCGCTCTGCCGCCAGCGCTTCCCGATGTACACGTTCCGTTTCGTCCCCCGGCCCGGCCTCTTCTTCACGTGAACCGTCTGTCCCGTATTTTTTCAACAGCCCGATAATATATTCCGCCCATTCCGCATATGGCGTATCGTCCATAAAAGTATCATACACACTTGCAAAATCCGTATACGCTTCCATTTCTATTTCCATTTCTATTTCCAGCCTCCATCAAACCGCACCGGGACGGATGTTTCTCTAACGTATGTTTAAAAATTCATTCTCCCAGTTTCAAAGCCGCTACAAAACCGACCGCCAGTGCAGCCGCGCCTACAATCACCGAAAGCACCGTAACACTGCCGATTCCTCCCATCAGGAAAATCGCTACCGGAGAAGATATGATAAGGCCGATAATCGCCCAATATGCATACAGCGGAAATTTTTCAAAAATAATTTCCACTAACTTCGCGATAGCAAAAATCCCTACTACCACGCCGACGCCGAACGGCACCAATACTCCCATGCCCTGCAGGATTCCATCCATATCAAGGGCAAACACAGCCGAAATAAAATCCGTAATCGTCTCCAGAATCGGATGGTAATACCCCATCAGCAAAAGCATCATGGAACCGCTGACACCCGGAATCACCATGGTGGCGGAAGCCACAATCCCAACGGCAAACAATTTTACCACGGAAAGGAAATTAAAACTCAAATCCGCCGCGTTCCCTTCCGTCTCACCCATCAGCGCCAAACCTGCCACCAAAGCAAAGAATGCGATGCAGGCAATGATATGCCCGATTCGGATGGAATTGCCTTTTACATTTTTCCACACCGCCGGCAGGCCGCCCACAATCAAACCGACAAACAAGAGGTTTGTCTCAAAAGGATATTCCGCAAACAGGTACTCGATGCCGAACGGCACCACCACTACCGCAATCCCCATACCGATAAAAATCGGAAGCAGGAACAGCACGCTCTTCTTAAACTCGGAAAGCAGATGGGTGATACAGTGGATTAACTTATCATAAATCCCCATGGACACCATCATCGTTCCGCCGCTCACACCGGGAATGACATTCGCCAGCCCGATTACAATTCCTTTTAATATGTTCTTAATCATCAGATTTTATACTCCTTTCAACTACCGTCTGCATTGCAATGATTTCTTTCAGGTTTTCCAGCAAAATATCCATCTGTTCATCGGTTCCTACCGTAATGCGCAGATAATTGTCTATCCTTGGTTTATCCCAAAAACGTACAAAAATATTCCGTTTCTTCAACTCCTCAAAAATTACCTTTGCCGCTGTTTTTTCATGCGATGCAAAAATAAAGTTTGCTTTCGAATCGGGAAAAACAAAACCGAGTTCTGACAGTTCCTTTTTTACCCGCTCCCTTGTACGCATAATCTTATTTACCGTATTCCGGAAATATTCCGCATCCTTTACCGATTCCGCACCAAGTTCAATGGAAGGCGCATTCATGGTATAGGAATTGAAAGCAAATTTCACGTCCTTTAAATAACCAATCAGTTTCGGGCTTCCCATGGCAAAGCCGATGCGCATCCCGGCCATCGCTCTTGATTTGGAAAAAGTCTGCACGACTAAAAAATTGTCATATTTCCCAATCAGTTTAAGACAGCTCTCGCCGCCGAAATCCACATATGCTTCATCTATGATTACCACACTGTCCGGATTGGCCGCAATAATTTCTTCCATTACTCCTACTTCCTCAAATACGCCTGTGGGCGCATTGGGATTCGGGATAATAATACCACCGTTCTCAACCATATAGTCCTCTTTTACGATACGGAAGTCTCCATCCAGCGGTTTTCTCACATAAGGAATCCTGAAAAGTTCCGCCCATACATCATAAAAAGAGTATGTGACGTCCGGAAACAGAACCGGTTTCCCCGAATTAAAAAAAGTCTGGAAAGCCATCGCCAGCACATCGTCGCTTCCCACGCCGATAAAAAGCTGCTCCGGTGAAATCCTGTAATATGCACAAAGGGCATCCGCCAGCTCCCCTGCCTCCGTATCCGGATACAGACGCAGCCTGTCATAATCAAATCCCTCCGCTCTCCTGCGCACCCCCGGCGCCGGCGGATAAGGACACTCGTTGGTATTCAGCTTAATGACCTCCGTGCTTTTCGGCTGTTCCCCCGGAACATAAGGCTCTACCTTCCGTACATTTTTTTCCCATTCCATCATATCTGTAACCATGCCTTTCCACCTGGAATCCTCTTCCAAAATTCTTACCGTTGTATTATAGTATGAAATAACTGATAGTGCAAGGAAAACAATCATGCATGGAAGAAAAAGAACCCCCGAATGGCATAAATGCTTTCGAAGGTTCTCTTTTCTGCCTGTATTGGTATTTTACCCGTCTGTATTAAGCTTCCAGCAATTCTTCCAATTCCCTTATCATATCGTTAATATTCTCTATCTGTTCTGACATGGCAAGCAATTCCTGTGTGTTATTCTGCACCATGCTTGCAATATTGGAAAATTCTTCTGTTTCAGACTGGATTTCATTGGTAATATTCTCATTCACAGCTACGGTTTCCTGAATCACCTGACGCTGCACCGCCCTGATTTGGTCCGCCTGTTCGACGGCATCCACCGATTCTTTTAAGAGATTCATCATAGTCCGAACCCCTTTCACGGTTTCTGCAATCACTTTATTCTGATTCAATAGCTGCTCCGCATTTTCATTGATGAATCTGGATACGTCATTAGTTCCCAGCTGCACCCGTGACACTACATCGTTTATGTTCTGGAGCGATTCCTTCGTATTGTCTGCCAAATGGCGGACTTCCTGTGCGACAACCGCAAAGCCGCGCCCCGCTTCACCGGCGCGGGCCGCCTCTATGGAAGCGTTCAGGGACAAAAGATTAATGGATTCTACGATTTCGTTGATAATATCCAGCGTACTTCCGATTTCACCCGACTCTGACAAAAGTTTTTCCGTGACTTCTTTCGTCTTTCCGGTGGACTGTTCCACTGTCCCGCTTATGCTGAGCAGATGGTTCAGCGCCTGTTCATTGGATACGGAAATATCAACCAGCTCCTTGGAAAGCCGGTTTACATCTTCCATCTTCACCTTCATATTATAACTGCATTCTTCCAAATGTGCCAGATTGTCCTTGCTCTGTTCGGATTTCTCCCTCATTCCGCTGCTGGTTTCCAGCAAAGTTTCACTGATAGCAGACAATTCCTGTGTGGAAGCGCTTTCTGCCTGTGAGGAACCTACCAGCGCCTGACTGGCTTTTCCTAAGTTATTGGCTATGTAGGTAACTTTGTTCAGAACATTCTGTACCCGTTCGTTATTCTTCTCCACTTCATCCTTTTTAGCATCCAGAAGAAAATGCTCTACCATATAGGTAAGAAGAAAGATATAGAACATGGACAATACGATGCACATACATCTTCCGATTACATTTGTAACAAAATATTCGTTCTTTACAGGAAGCAGGTTCTCGCCCCTTACTACCCATGATACCACCAATGATAAGACAATTTCCGCAATGGTCACCGCCACCATTTTAGAATCCAAAAGCAGGCTGGTAATAATCGTAAACAGGAAAGCAAATGCCCAGAATTCGGTCGTGGGCACCAAATAGGAAATGAAATTAAACTGTGTCAGCATAATAACCACTAAAAAAATCTTACTTTGCTTTAATTTGGATTTCTGTACATGTCCGTCCTGTTTCCCCGTCTTAATGAAAAAAATGCCGATTAATAGATAAAGGATACAGGAAAGGTCAAAAATAATCAATCCTGTCCAGCTTGTCTCCGGGAAAAAACCCTGAAGCTTGTTTGCAGTGTATCCGATTCCCGCAAAGACACAGGTCCCCGGTACCAGGAGAAGAACCAGTACATAAACCTTGTTAATGTAGATATCCAATGCCGTTAATGCTTTTTTTTCCATAACGCAATCTCCTATCCCTCATTTGTTATTATCTATTATTTTACAGGCAGTAAATATGGGCTGTCAAGCAGGATTTTCTACGATATATCATTAAGAACCGTTAAAAAAAAGCTGCCGCCCCGCGAATTTTCAAACACGCTCCAGGCGGCAGCTCAGTTTTTATCCCCTTACTGCATCAGCAGAATTCTCTAGTCAATCTTAAGAATCAATTCCAGCACCCGTTTTGCACATCTTACCAAATCATCCCTGTTAAGCGCTCCTTTCTCCATGGCCTCCGCCACACGCTCCGGGAAACCGCACGCCATCTTCACGTCATTACCGGCCTTGATTTCCTTATAATGTTCCCCTCTCGTCCACCAGTCCGACGTAACCATCCCCTTAAAGCCCCATTCACCGCGCAGGATATCTTCCAGAAGTTCACGGTTTTCGGAAGCCCGGTGTCCGTTTACGATATTGTAGGCCGACATAATCACCCACGGCTCAGCTTCTTTTACAATGATTTCAAAGCCTTTCAGATAGATTTCCCTCAGCGCACGCTCTGAAACCCTGGAATCACTGTGCTTTCGGTTGGTTTCTTTATTGTTACATGCAAAATGCTTTACGGACGCCGCGATATGCTGTGACTGGATTCCTTTCACCATGGCAGCGCCCATTTTACCCGTCAGGTACGGGTCTTCGGAATAATATTCAAAGTTGCGTCCGCAGTACGGATTCCTATGGATATTTACCGCAGGAGTCAGCCATACGGCAATATTATTCTCCTTTACTTCTTCCGCTCCTGCCCTGCCTACCTGTTCTATCAGCTCCGTATTCCATGTAGAAGCAAGCATGGTGGCACAGGGCCATGCCGTCGTGCACAGACAGATGCGCAGACCTGCCGGTCCGTCTGCGGTCATAATATTGGGAACGCCGTACTCCGGCAGGTTGCCGTAACCGAATGTATTTGCCACCGACGTATTCGGCTGCCCGCCCAGCAGATGAATCAGGTCATCATTGCTTAACTGTGCGATAAACTCCTCTATCGTCATTTTTCCCTCTGCGACTTCGAGCAAAGGTCTTGCCCCTTCTGCATAGGGCTTCAGCAGCAGATACCGCTCCCTGCCTCTGACCAATGGAGTCAATGCTTCTTCCGTACCGCTTTCCATCTTCACAAGCACACACTCATTCGGGTCATTTGGCTGTGATAAAGGAAGCTCCTCATAACTGCCGTCGGCAAGCATACGTTTCTTCAAACCGGCCGGCGCTGCCTTTTGGCTCAACTGCTCTGTCACTTCGTTTTCCGTGAGATTCAGGGCAAAGTCCAGTTTCACCGTATCCCTTACCGAATTGCCCACATAGAATTCGTAAGTTCCCTTTTCCAGCACATAAGCGGATGGCGCAATCTTTCCCAAATCATCATAGGATGCCATATCATTCCTTGCAAATTCCAGCACTACCGTCTGGCTCCCGCCGGGCAGGAGGCTTCTTGTCTTGGCAAATGCAGCCAGTTCCCGATACGGTTTCTTTAACAATCCCTGCGGCGCACTGTAATATACCTGTACGACTTCCTTCCCTTCCATCTTGCCCACATTCGTCACCTGTACGACAATCCTGATGACGCCGTCCTCCATCCGGACATCTCCGGGAACTATCTCAAACTGCGTATAGGACAGGCCGAAACCGAAAGGATAGCATACTTTACGGTCCGCTCCCGGTATCGTCTCGAAATAACGGTATCCCACATAAATATCTTCCGTATAGTCCACATAATGTACGGATTCATGGAAATTCTCCGTGGACGGATAATCTTCCAGCCGTCCCGCAAAAGTATCCGGCAGCTTACCGGAAGGGGATGCCTTTCCGCACAGGATTTCCGCTGCCGCCAGTCCTCCTTCCATGCCGCCCTGCCATGCAACCAGTACGGAAGAAAGCGTTTCATCTTCCTTAAACCATGTGGTATCTATGATTCCCCCGATATTTAATACCACTGCCACGTTCGTGAAATTCTCCTTTACCTTCTGAACCATTTCCTTTTCTCTTTTGGTCAGGTAAAAGTCCCCGTCTTCAAAAATACTTCCTGCAATTTTCGGCATACTGGTTTCTGTTTCCCACGGATTATATTCCCCGTTGTATTCCACGCTGGAACGGTCCCATCCTTCTCCGGAAAAACGGCTGATGGCAATCACCGCCGTATCCGCAAACGCCTTCGCTCCCTCCACCAGTTCATCCGGCAGGGACGGCTCTACGGTCATACCGGGCGCCGCGCCGCCCGCATACTGCCCCTCTACGTCCTTTCGGTAAAAATCGGAAAGGGGTTCATATAAAGTTACCCTGTCTTCCTGAAGTTTTAATCCGTCATAAAGACTGCGCACATAAGAAACGGTTACATCGCCGCTTCCGCCGCCGCCCTTTACATAATCAAAACTGCCTTTGCCAAAAAGAGCTATTCTGCTTCCGGCGCGAAGCGGCAGAAGATTTTTATCATTTTTTAATAATACCATACCCTCTTTTGCGGCTTCTTTTGAAAGCGCGATATGCTCTTTTGATGCAGTTACATGTTCTCCCTCCCTAAGAGGCAGATTCGGCTGATACATTACTCTGGTCCATTTTTCCATTTTTTTCATTTTTTCCATTTTTAATTTTCCTCTTTCCCGGCAGTTTCCGCCTGATTTTCCATTACCGGCCACGCGTGCCCGGCTGCTTTTTTTCCTGATTTCCCCAACATCCCTGCTTCTGACTTATAACCCTATTATAAATACTGACTGCCGGGGAATCTATAATAAAAATTGTTTGAAATATAGGTCAATCTTGATATTGCCGCTGACATTCGTTATAATAAAATATAAATTTTATGGATATTTTGACTTTAGAGCGTGTTTAAAAATTCATTCCCGCAAATTCAGACGGCATCTTGCAGAAAGCAATTTCAAAACACGCTTCGGGAGCTATTTCCAGGGAGGCACCGCATGTATTGCGAACATGAAACGATTCATGACGACAATCTGACTCAGGTATACTTTTCCGCCATAGAGAATTCCGATATTCTTGTTCCGGCGCACTGGCACCGGCATTTGGAAGTGCTTTATTTGACGGAAGGAAAAATGAATGCCTATATTAACGAAGCCTCTTACGAGCTTCTCCCCTCCGATATCCTGATTGTCAATCCTCAGGATATCCACTACACACATGCGCTCAGGGATTGCCGTTATTATCTGCTTCAGATTCCCTCCGCCCATTTGGAGCGCATCAGCATGGACTGGAAATTACTCCACTTTTCCGAATACCTTCCCCATCATTCCTCTCCGGACTCACTGAATTTCCAGTTAAGGGAACTCTTTCAGGAGTTCATGGCGTTAGACCGGAAGAGGGAAAAAGGCTGGCATCTGTTGTTTCTCACCCGGCTTTACCATTTACTCTATCTTCTCTATACACAGGGTTCGTCCCTTTTAAGCGTGCAGACCAAAAAACGGACGGAACGGGATTTTCTCCGTATTGAACAGAGTATGCAGTATGTCCGCAGACACTACCGGGAACCGATTTCCCTGAACGAAATCGCGGAACAGCTTTCCGTCACTCCCGAATATTTCTGCCGGCTTTTCAAAAAATATACCGGACAGACTTTCTTCACTTATGTATCACAGGTACGTCTTCTGCGGTTCTATCAGGAACTGATACAGACGGACGAAAGCATTACCTTTTTACTGGAAAAGAACGGAATCACAAATTATAAACAATTCATGCGGATGTTCAAAGAAGCCTATGGAACAACTCCCCACAAGCTCAGAATGCAGCAGGATATCCGCCAAAAGCAAAGGAGCAAAGAATGAAAGATTTTTCAAATCTTTCACTCCACGAGTTTGTGTCTGCGCTGCATCCACAAACTTGGTATGCACAAAAAGCAGCGCAGAAATGAGGCCACACTATGAATCTCACACTTCAGACCAGTATTTCAGCCATTACCGTATTTATCCAGGGACTTTTCAGTTTCTTCTCGCCCTGCGTCCTGCCTCTGATTCCCATATACATCGGCTATCTGTCCGGCGGGGCAAAAAGCATGGACGAAGACGGGAACATCTCCTATAAACGGAGCCGTGTCATACGCAACACCTTTTTCTTTGTGCTGGGCGTCAGTTTTGCCTTTTTCCTGCTGGGACTGGGCTTTACTGCTGCCGGACGCTTTTTCCATACCCACCAGACCCTGTTTACTCGTATCGGCGGCATTATTGTCATTCTGTTCGGTTTATACCAACTGGGCCTGTTCGGGAACACAATATTCCAAAAAGAACACCGGATTTCCTTCCAGCCCGACACACTCGTCATGAATCCGTTGACTGCTTTGGTCTTAGGTTTTACCTTCAGCTTTGCCTGGACTCCCTGTGTCGGCCCGGCTCTTGCCAGTGTTTTGCTGCTGGCCGCATCGGCTGCCTCCGCGCTGACCGGCTTTGTCCTGATTGGCGTTTATACGCTGGGATTTGTCCTGCCCTTTATGGGAGTCGGAATCTTTACGGGAAGTTTACTGGAATTTTTTAAGAAGCACAGAGCCGTGGTTAAATATACGGTAAAAATCGGCGGCGTTCTCATGCTGCTCATCGGCATCATGATGTTCACCGGATGGATGAACGGCATCAGCGCCTACCTGTCGGGAAATACAGACATCCTCCGGAATGACACAGACGCCGTCTCCGATACAGACCGTTCTTATGCCGACGGAAGCAGCGAAAAACAATCGGACGATTCCACAACTGACACCGATGGCACAGAAAATTCGACCAATACAGTCAACGATAATGGTTCCCCTTCAGACGCGGCAGACAAGACCGGCTCCCCGGACTCCGCACCGGACAGTTCCCATGCCGCTGCATCCGAACCGGATGATGCCGGACTCCCAACCGTCCCGGCTCCCGACTTTACGCTCCAGGACCAGTACGGAAATACCCACACCCTGTCCGACTACAAAGGAAAGACCGTATTCCTCAACTTTTGGGCCACATGGTGTCCTCCCTGCCGTGCAGAAATGCCGGAAATACAGGAAATTTACGAAGAATACGGGGAAAATAATTCCGACGTAATCATACTTGGCATCGCCGGTCCTGATTACGGGCAGGAAGGTTCGGCGGAAGAGATTGCAGATTTCTTAAGTGAAAACGGTTACACCTATCCCGTTGTTATGGACGAGGGCGGGCTGAATGCCTATTTCTACGGCATCAGCGCCTACCCTACCACTTTTATGATTGATAAAGACGGCAACGTCTATGGCTATGTAGCCGGACAAATTACCAAAGAGATTATGCAGAGCATTATTGAGCAGACCGCCAATCATTTTTAGGCGGTAAAAATGATTATTAAGCAGGACAAACGCTGGTACAGGATTCCTGTACCAGCGTCATATGGCCCGTCTTATCTGAATCATGATTTGACTGCTTTCCGTATGTTTTGCTTCTTTCTCTCATTCAGCTTTTCATATATCTCGATTTCTTCCTGTGAAAAGCCCTCGTATTGTATCTGTTCCAAATCACATAATGCAAACAGCATCTCCGACAAAACCGTCTCCGCTTCCTCTGTCACCACATATTCCCTGGCCTTTACTTTCCTTTTCCCTTCCTGCTGCTTTTCCTTCATTTTGGTTTTTGATTTTGACTTGTTTTTTTCACTTTCCGAGACTCCAATCATCTCTTTGGAAAGCAGTTTTTGAATGGATAAGGAGAGCTTCCTTCTGGAAATATTTAAAACCTCCGCCATCTCATGAAATGTACAGTTTTCATGAGGCTGGCTTAAATAATAAAGCGCCTTCACATCAGCCGTTGTCATATCATTTCTCAAAGCCACGATATCAAACGCCTTTTCCTGCAGTTTCATTTCCCTATAAATGTCAAAAAAGATGCCCTCTCCCTCCTGCACGCCTTCGCTTACATTGGTTCTCTCGTCACCAAGCCTGTAATTCCCCTGTGTACTTAAAGGCGATACAATTCCGTCTCCTGCCGCATCAAACAGGAAACGGTATACCTGGCCTCTTCTTTTTTCATAGTCTGCATCGCCAAAAACATCCTTATAAAAATCATTATAAAATGAAAATACGGTACGCTTCATCTGAATCGTCTTCTTCATGCTAATCCCCTGCGAGACTAAAGAGCCCTTTGTTTTTACGTAATAATACACAGGAACCTTCAATGCATAAACAGCCCGGGCATGACGGATATATTCCAGATTAAATATAAAATCCTCACACCAGCTGATTGCACTGTCCATTTTAAGCCGATGTTCCTCTATGATGGAACGCTTATAAAATTTATTCCATAACACTCCATAATAAAAGTCTGCCGGTTTCTGCATCATATGAACGGCATAGCCGGCACGGTCCATGACCCCTTCTTTTTCAATATCCCCCTTCTGTGAAACACGCTCGCCGACTACCCTGTAAAAATCTGCAATTACCATATCGCACGAATGCTCTTTGGCTGCACGCACAAAGACCCCGGTGGCATCCGGAGTAATCCAGTCATCACTGTCCACAAATTGCAGATATTCCCCTTCTGCCATGGCAATTCCCATATTACGTGTATCAGAGACGCCCGAATTTTCTTTATGCAGCACCCGCACACGCTTGTCCTTTCCTGCGTAAGCATCACAAATAATCCCGGAATCATCCGTGCTTCCGTCATTCAGTAATATCAGTTCAAAATCTTTGTACGTCTGGTTCAGGATACTGGTTATGCATCTGTCAATTGTCTTCTCTGCATTATGAACCGGAACAATAATACTCACTAACGGCATCTTTTCACAATCTCCTTGTCTGATAACATCCAATCGCCTACAATCAGTATTTTACGCATAAAAACATCTGCCCTTTTTGCTTTAAGCAGCCTGCCCGCTTATAGTATCTTAGACTTTTTTTTATCTTTCTTCAACTCCAATCTTATAATTATTGTTATTTAGTCAGTGAATCATCTGAAATTCCTACAACTCCAATTCCCAGCATTCCTCGATAACCCCCTCTCCCCATTGGGGTTTTCCAGTGCTTGACACTTTATAAAACCCATGGGTCTCATAAACATGTCGTGCAATCACCTGCGCGGTAATGGTCAGCAGGAAAACTTTTTTGTAGCCCCTGCCCCGGCAGAAATCCAGCGCCATCTCCATTAACCGGTTCCCATACCCGCGCCGGCGCATTTCCGGCTCCAGCATGAAAAAACGAAGCTGTGCAGTACCCTCTCCCGCTTTCTTAATGGCGATACTGCCTGCCGGCACTCCGTTGCATTCCAGAATATTCAGACAATCGGTTTCCGGCTGAAAGCGTTCTACAAAATCATAAACGATTTCATCCACGTAAGCAGAAAATGTACCGGACAGATGCCGCTCCGCATAATAGAGCGTTTTATGCCTGGAAATCACATATTCAATATCGCTCTGTTTAAACGGACGAATGGTAATCACATCATTGGCATCCGACAGTTTATTTCTTGTCATAACAAGAGCCGAGCAGACTGCATGGACATCCTCTACAGACAATTTCTCAAACGCATGGGCAATCTGACGGTTTTGAATATCACTCAGACGGTTAAATTCTTCCCTGCCAAAATCGGTCAGATGAATATACCTGATCCGGCTGTCCGCACCGGAAGCCGTCTTCCAAATCAGGCCATTCTTTTCAAACTGCTTCAGCATCCGGCTCATATAGCTGCGGTCAATACCCAACTGCCCGATCAGAATGTTTGCCGTACAGTGTTCCGATTTACTGATTTCAAGTAAAACATCCTTTTCGGTTAAAGAATATCCGGCTTCCGCAATCGCCGCATCCACCGTTTTAAACAGATTCTGATATACTTTGTGAAAACCCTGAATATCTGCAATTTGATCAGGCGTCAGCATTCTTTTACCTCCGTCTCCTTCTCAGGCGTCACTTCATTCCATCCATTCCATCCATTCCATCCATTCCATTCGTTCCATAAAGTAAAACCTAAAATCAGAAAACCGCCGGTTACCTGCATGATGGTCATACTCTCCCCTAAAATCAGAACCGATACAAGAACCGCCACCAGCGGATCAATATAACTCAGAATCGCGGCTTTCTGCCCGGGAAGTTCTTTCAGTGAGGAAAAATACAGACAATAAGTCACTCCGGTATGTACAAATCCTACAATCAGCAGACATACCCACCCTGTATGGTTCAGACCGGAAAGGGTCACTCCGCTTGTGCATCCCACATAAGGAATCAGAACAAGAATTGCTGCAAGGAACTGCAAAAATGTCCTGTGAATCCCCTCAACTCCCTTGATAAATTTATTGAGCAGAATGACCGCCGCATAAAAACAGGCAGCGCCCAGCCCAAAAAGAATACCGAGTAAATGATTGCTCTGGGCGGATATATCCCCAATTCCTGTAATCAATACAATGCCCAGCGTAGACATAAAAAAGCAGAGCCATTGCTTTGCCGTCATCTTTTCCCTGAACAAAACAGGGCAGGCTGCCGTCACAATGACCGGAGCAAAGTAATAGCTGAGGGTCGCCACGGAAACTGTCGTATACTTATAGGCTTCAAAGAGCAAAATCCAGTTAAAACCCATTGCCACACCTGACAATAAAAGAAGGGGAATTTCTTTTTTGATTTCCTTAAACGGAATTTTTTGTTTTGTAACAAACAGAAAAACGGCAATCAGCAATGCCGCCAGAATTGCCCGGTATAAGGCAAGCTCACCGGAAGATACGGAAATATTCCGCACAAACAGACCAAGTGTACCAAACACTGTCATGGAAAGAATCAGCATAATTCTTGGATTCATAAAACGCTTCATAATGTTCACTCCCAAACAACGGACGGTACGCTCCGCGAACCGTCCTTATATCAAAAATATAGTTGACTGCGTCCACATTATTGTAATGCAAAATAATGGACGCCGTCAACTATTCTTTCGGATTTTTTATATGCAGCGTTGCAAGTATTGGACTATTCCCTCTGATACACTCTGACATAGTCCACCTTCATCGCAGCAGTCTCGTCAAAAACCGTTGTTTCATCCGGATTTCCCAGCCAGTTTCCGCCGACTGCCACATTTAATATTATGTAAAACGGCTGATTAAAAGGCGCCGGATAAGGTACTTTCTCCGCACCTTCCTTCCTGGTGAACCATTCTTTCACCACATGAAATTCTTCGCTCATGCCGCATCCCTCTTATCTTCTTATCCTCTTATTCTCCATTACTTCTGCTATTCTTTCACACCGCCAAGCGTCACACCTTCTATGATATATTTTGACAGGAACAGATATACAACAATAATCGGTACAATTGCAATCAGAATCATCATATACACTTTACCCATATCAAACTTTAAGAAATCCGCGCTTCGAAGACTTGCAATCATAATCGGCAATGTCTGCTTCGACTTCGTTGTGATAACCAATGCAGGAACAAAATAATTGTTCCAGGAACCGACAAAAGAGAAAATAGCCTGCACTGCTATTGCCGGTTTCAAAATCGGCATTACGATGGAATTAAAGGTACGGAATTCACCCGAACCGTCAATTCTGGCTGCTTCCACAAGCGATAACGGCAGTGAAGACTGCATATAGCTGTGCATGAAATAAAACACTGACGGTGCGGCAATGGACGGTACAATCAACGGAATCAGCGTATCATCCAAATGCATTCCCGTAATCAGGCGCAGGAAACCGAGTGCGCACACCTGCGTCGGCATAACCAGTATCATCATGATAAACATAAAAGCTGGCTTCTTCAGCTTGAAGTCATAAGCATACAGCCCGTATGCCGTCATTGCCGAGAAATAAGTGCTAAGCGCTGCGCTTCCGCCCGCTACAACTAAACTGTTAACGATGCCCTTAAAAACCGGAACATTGGCATCATTCATTACATTCCTTAAGTTCGTCAGAAAATTCGTTCCCGGCAGGAAAGAAAAACCTTTCTGCAGTTCTATATGCGTCCTGGATGCATTCACAATTAATATATAGAAGAAAAACAGGCACAGGAACGATAAAAATATTAACAGGACATGCGCAGCTATTGTACGCCCATGAGAATGATTCGTTTCTTTCATTAGCCTCTCGCCTCCTTCTTCGCAAGTTTCTTCTGTTTCTTTGCTGCTGCTTTTGACCCGTCCGGATCATCCACATTCATCATTTTATACACAATAAAACAGAGAATTGCACTGACAAGGAACAGGTATACGGACAAAGCACCCGCCATACCGTAATTCTTGCTTGCTAAATGGTTATTCAGATACATAATCAAGGTCATGGATGTTCTGTCCGGATTTCCTGAACCGCCCGTCAGGACCTGAGGCACATCAAACATCTGCAGACCGCCGATCATAGATGTAATCATCGTATATGCCAAAATCGGCCGGATTAGCGGCAGCGTAATCTTAAAGAAAATCTGTGTGGGATTGCATCCGTCTATCTCCGCCGCTTCAAAGAGCGAGGGACTGACACCCATAATCGCTGCCATCAACATGATTGTCGTGTTTCCGAACCACATCAGAAAGTTCATTAATCCGATTAAACCTCTGGTTCCCCCAACGGTAGCCATAAATCTTATGGGTTCTGCCGTAATCCCCTGATTCACAAGAAAAGAATTCACCGGACCGGTATCGGAAAACAAAGTAAAGAACAGCATGGAAAAAGCAGCCGCCATAATCAGGTTGGGAAGATAGATCACTACTTTAAAAAACTGCTTTGCCCTGATTTTTAACCTTGCATCTACAAACCACGAAGCCAGCAGAAGTGATATTACAATCTGCGGAACAAATCCGATTACCCACAGGATAAACGTATTTGCTGCATATTTCGGCAAGTCTGTTGCAAGAAGTTCTATATAATTCTTCAGCCCGATAAAATTCGGACCGATTTCCTTAAGCCCGGAGCGGTAATATTCATAAAAGCTATAACGCACTGTATCCAGCAGCGGAAGAAAGGAAAAAATGAAAAACGATGCAAAAAACGGAAGAATAAAAACATACCCCCATTTTTCATAGGTTACTGTTTTTTTCTTAGAATTCTTTTCCCTCATAGTATCCTATCCTTTCAAAAACAGTGATTGCTTTTTTGCGCAATCCATTTTCAGGTTAAACAACGGACGGCACGCTCCGCGAACCGTCCTTATGTTAGTAAAAGGAGCAGGCGAATGCCATCATGCCCGCCCCTTTCTGGCAGCTACGGCCGAATTATCAGGGCCATACAACCTCTGTGATTTCCGGATAAAGCTCTTTAATTGCCGTTTCAAAGTTGCCTTTTGCCGTGTCTACGTCAATATTGCCGTCAAAGTAATCGCCAAATGCATTCTGAATCTGTTCATTGCATCCCTGGTCATAAGAAGAAACATTGCTCATATCAATCGTAGGAGCCACCTCGGAGAACAATGCAATATGGTTCTGGCCTCCTAAAAATTCCGACTGGAAATTAGGATCGGAAGCAATTTCCTGCATACCGGACATCGTATTGGTATAGTCCTGAATATCGCGGTTTTCTGTCATTGCTTTCATAATGCTCTTTGTACAGGTCAGTTTTATCATGACATCTTTCACCAATTCCGGGTTATCGGTCCCTCTTGCAGCAGCAACCCATGTTCCGCCCCAGTAATAGGGCTGAGGTCCCTCACATACTGCCCAGTCGCCGAACCCTGCTTCACCGGCATTGCCCACCAGCGTAAAATTGATTCCCCATGTGGAATAAAAGAAACCGAACACCTTTCCGTCCGCACCCTGATCCTGTGCCCATGTATCACTCCAAAGCGAGGATTTATGGTTGTATCCGCTATCTGTAAATTCTTTGGTCTGCTCAATCCATGCCATGATGTTAGGGTCTACCGTAACGGTTGTTCCCTCCACCCACGGCTTATCTACATTATTGGAGAATGTACGGAAAGAATCCTGATAACCGGAAAGCATGTAATAGCCTTTGTCCTTCGCTTTGGCTGCCACTTCATTAAACTTACTCCAGTCAGCAAGGGCTGCCTGAACTTCATCCGGGTCATCCGTTCCAAGGACATCTTTAGCAATCGAACGCCTGTAAGCAAACAGTCCGGGAGCAGCCTGCCAGGAAGTTGCCCTCTGTCTGCCGCTTGCATCCGAAACAATATCTTTTGTGTACTGATACTGGTCAGCAAGATCATCTGCCGTAATTCCCAGTTCGGAAAGCGGCACTGCAACATCTACATCTTCACCGACATATTTCAGCGCATAGTCAGCTTCCAGTAAGAAAATATCAATCTTGTCATCATCTGCTGCGCTGCCCTGTGCCATTAATGCTTCGTCTAATTTATTCTGGTAATTATTATCCGTTGTAGGATTAATCGTCCACTTTACTACCACACCATTTGCCAGGGATGTTGTGGATTTGTCATCCGAAACAGATACAACATCCGGATAATAGTCATTAAAACGGCTTTGAAACTCATCATTCCAGCACCAGATATTGAGAACCGCTCCTTCTGCACCGCCTGCGGCAGCTGCCGTATCAGCTCCGTCTGTCTGGGTATCCGTATTCGTTTCAGCAGCCGTATTGGTTTCGGCAGCGGCACTTGTTCCGGCATCTGAACTTCCCGCATTATCTGCTGCGGATGAATCGGCGTTTCCTGAACCGCATCCTGCCAGAACACCGGCTAACATAGCAGACGCAAGCATCATACTAAGTAATTTCTTCTTCATAAATATGTACCTCCTGTAGTAAATAAATTGTGTTATCCCGGAAATTTTTTTCCGTTACTTCTTATATCAATACCATATACTTTTTGTTCATAATGATATATAAAAATAGTTTTAAAAATATCAAATTGATGTCACAATATTCATCTATGACATAAGCAATTCAATTTCCGACTGTTCTTTCAGTAATTCTGCCGGAATGTAGTTCCCTTCCATTTCTTTCCCGTTAACCGTGAGCTTCCTGCATCCCGATTCCGCATGTCCCGGATTTTTCACTACAATATGCAGATGGTTTCCCCTGAAATCTTTCTCTATTTCGAATGATTCCCATTCCTTTGGAATCGAAGGCGCTATCTTAAGTCCATAGAAATCAGGGCGCATACCCAATATTCCCTCTACGCATCCTACCATAACCGTAGACGCAGTTCCCGTCAGCCAGTGCACATGAGAACGTCCGAAATGCGGACTGTCTTTTCCCTCCGTAAACTGACCATAGCAGTACGGCTCCAGCCTGCGGATTTCCGCCCGGTCATTCTGTGCTGCCGGAGCATTTTCCATGAAATAGGTAAAAGCACGCCCGCCATGCCCGCGCAGCGCCTCCGCAAGAATAATCCAGCCTTGCGACTGCGAAAAAATACCTGCATTTTCCTTGGTTCCCGCATTATAAATCACGGACAGTGCACCGTCAAAAGCATGATTATGATACGGCGGATCCATTAAAACTGCTCCATATTCCGTATTCAGTCTCTCAAATACCGTATCTAATGCTGCATCTGCCTGTTCCTCAGAGGCAAGCCCGCTGATGACTGCCCAACTCTGAGGATTCAGCCACATATTTGCTTCGGAATCTGTGCGCTTCCCAATCACTTCACCTTTTTCCGTAAAACCGCGTATGAACCTGTCTTCATTCCAGCACCATTCCTGTATGATTGCTTCAAGTCTTTCCTGGTTTTCATCCAGATAACGGATATACTCCTGTTCTTCTTTGTACGCTGCAAACTTCTTCATAATTGACATGGCAAGGTAGAACTGCATCGCCACGAAAACGGACTCCCCATCTTTGCCAAGCCTCAAACAGTCGTTCCAGTCCGCGTACAATCCGGCAGGCATACCATGAGGTCCCAAATGATTCAGGGAAAAGTCAATGGCCCGTTTCAGATGCTCATACACCGTTCCTTCGTCCTTATTGGCAAAGGGGATAACCTCGTCCATAAAGGAAAGGGCTCCTGCCTCGGAAACATACTTATAAACAGTGGGAAACAGCCAAAGGGCATCATCCGCACGATATGCAGGATGTCCTGTTTCTTTTACATAAGAAGGGTCATCCGGTGTATCCTCATGTCCCGCATGATGGGTAAACTTAACAAGAGGCAGACCGCCCCCGTTATCTACCTGTGCGGAAAGCATGAAACGAATCTTTTCTACTGCCATTTCCGGCGCCAGATGGATGACTCCCTGGATATCCTGTACCGTATCACGGTATCCATATCCGTTGCGGAGGCCGCAGTAAATAAAAGAGGCCGCACGCGACCAGATAAAAGTCATAAAACAGTTATAGGCATTCCACGTATTAATCATGGTATTAAATTCCGGACTGGGCGTTTTTACCTGAAAATGAGAGAGCTTTCCATGCCAATAAGCAATTAATTCCTCCAGTTCGCTCTGGCAGGTTTCTTCCGGATTCCGATACCGTTTCAAAATACTTTCCGCTTCCGCATCCTCTTTCATGCCCAAAATAAATGCTATATTTTTTGATTCCCCCGCCGCTAATGAAATATGTGCGGAAAGGGCGCCGCATCCGTTTTCATTATAATTGAGCGCTCCGCCGAGATTTCCACATATTACGCCGTCCGGATTGCCATAGCCATGATACCGACCAAGAAATTTCTCTTTATCTCCGCAGTATGAGGAAACTTCCGCACCTGCCAGACCAAAAAAACGCTCGATTACGACTTTGTCATCTACATCTTTTCCATCTTCCAAATTGTCCAGATTGCCATGGACCATCTGGCGAATCCGGTTTCCCATAAAAGAAGTTCTGGTAATAAACTGTGAATACTGCAGATTCACCTGATCATTCTCATAGTTATTGACATTGGTAAATTCCGCATATCCTGTAATCGTCAGATTTCTTGCAGTCCTGGCAGAATTTGTCAGCTTCAGGTTCCAAACCTCATAAGATTTATCAAGCGGCACATAATATAAAACTTCCGAATGAATGTCACTGTAATCCGCATTCATTTTGGTATATGCCGTTCCATGACGGCATTCACTCTTATAAGTTTCCAGGTCTTTTCCAACCGGCTGCCAGGAAGCCGACCAGTAATCTTTACTCTCGTTATCACGGATATAAATATAACGCCCCGGCTGGTCGAAATTATTAAAAATATAGCGCAGAATCCTGCCGTTCGCACCGGATTTTGCAAAGCTGTATCCGCCGGCATTGTTGGAAATAACAGCGCCGTACTCCGGAGAACCGAGATAATTCGCCCACGGAGCCGGCGTATCCGGTCTTTCAATCACATATTCCCGTTTCGCATCATCAAAATAACCAAACTTCATCTTCTTCCTCCCTTTTATTCAATTTCATTTTGATTATGATTATAGACTTATACCAGATTTCGATATACAAGGTTATGTACAAAAATGTCAGATTCATGCTATAATAAAAATACTTACGTTCCAGTAACAAGTTTGAAAGGAAAACAATATGAATCTACGAAACGAATGGTTTCAGGAAGAACTTCAAAAGAGCGAGGAATCGCTTTCCCACCGCCCGTTAGAAGAAGAATATTCTTTTTATCAGGCAGTCAGTTCGGGGGATATAGACTTTGTACAAAAGAACTGTCAGGAGAATGCTTTTACCAATCCGGACGGAATGGGTATCCTCTCTACCAATCCCCTGACCAATATAAAATATCATTTTGTTGTCACGGTCGCCATGGTCACAAGACGCTGTGTGGAGGCAGGCATGGAATTAGAACAGGCATTCCGTCTCAGCGACTTCTACATCTTAAAAATGGATGCCTGCACCTCTATTGAAGCCATCTCAAAACTGCACAAGCAAATGGCTCTTGACTATACAAGAAAAATGATGCTGGTGAAAAAAAGCGCCATAATTTCAAAACCTATCGTCCTTTGCATGGACTATATTTACAGCCATATCAACCGACGGATTACCGTGGAGGAGCTTGCGGAACATGCAGGGCTTTCCCCCAGCTATCTTTCCAGGCTTTTTAAGAAAGAGCTTAACATTTCCGTCAGTGATTACATCTGTGAAATGAAAATCGAAAAAGCGCAGCACCTGTTAAAGTATTCCGATTACAGCCTGATTGAAATTGCCAATTATCTGGCATTTTCTTCCCAGAGCCACTTTATCCAGACTTTTAAGAAGCTGACCGGCCTCACTCCGAAAAAATACCGTGACCACTATTACCGTATTTCATGGTAACAGTGGTCTTTTGCCCTGTTTCTATTTTTCCGGAATCGGGCACAATTCTACCGCTGCCTTATGCAGACCATCATCCATAGACTTCACTGCCGCCCGTTCAATCAGCACCTGTATGCCATCATTAATCTGCAATGTCTTTCCATCGCAGTCCGCCGCACCGATTCCGTACTCTCCATATTCCAGTTCATCTGTATTTTTGAATGTAACTTCAAACTCTTTTCCTGCAAAACGGAACCGGATGGAAGCTGTTTTATTTTCATCAAACTGCTTTTTTAAAAGTTTCGGTTTTATCACCAGATTTCCCGCTTCCCCATGAACTCCGAATACTTCTGTTATCATAGTCATCATATACCAGCTTGCGGCGCCTGTCAGATAATGATACATCCCCCGTCCTTCACTGTTAAAATATTCCGGAATGCCGGGGTAGATTTTACTTGTATCAAAGTCAAGCGCCGTATCTGCCAGTGTCTGAAGCGCTTTATAGCCTTCCTTTGCATATCCTCTTTTATAAAGTGCATTTGCATACATTACCGTCATATGGGAAAATACCGCTCCGTTTTCTTTCTCTCCATAGGCAAATCCGAACATTCTTCCCATGTCAAACTTCAGTTCCTTAAAATCCGTGTTCAGCCGGTATCCGCCAATGGAAGCATCATACAGATAACGGTCGGCGCTTTTGCAAATCCGGCTTATCTGTTCCCCGGATGCCGTTCCGCTCATAATGGCAAAAACCTGTCCCGTCAACATCATCCGCACACCTTTTTCGGAAATTCCCTCTACCGCATTTTTATGATTATCGTAATAACTGTTAAACCATCCTTCTCCGTCCTCTCCCTGTATCCACTCTGCTTTACGGATATGCTCCATCATCCAGTCCGCCTTACCGATTAGATTTTCAATCAGCTCGTCCACTGCCACCGATATCGTCTTCCCACTGATATTATGTCTGCACAAATCCGTGTATTCCCTTAAGATTTGCTGCTTCGCCTCCACATTTTCATAAATCTCCGCATCCCCTTTCAGTAAAACGCCGATTTCTTCCAAAAGCTCTGTCTGCGTATAAGATAATCGGTCCCTTAAGAGACTAAGACAGTCTGCCAGCAGCTTCAGATTTCCTGCGTAGGCACAGGTAAATGCCACGCTCTCGCCGTTGTCCGCCGCCATATCCAGCGCATCGTTCCAGTCCGCACCGCGAAGACGCATCACATTATGTTCCCCGACCTCGTAGAATGCACACAGATGCTCTACCAACAGATGTTCCAGAATCGTTCCGGTATAGATGCTGCCGTCAGCCGTTTTCTGCCACATACCGTACCCGTCATCCCAATCATGGTCGATACCCGTTCCCCGCGCAGCCTGCGCATCCTTAAAATATCTCACCTTTTCCAGCAGAATCTCCAAATCCCCGGTCTGGTCAAGATAAAGTCTGGTTGTCATAAACGGCCAGACGGCATGATCCATCCAGACACGGCTGATGCCATTCCTGTCAGCAATAAATTCTCCCTGTTGATTCCCTATAATGGTCGCATTCGTTCCGTCCATCCGTACCCCGCCGTAATTGCTTACTACCATCTGGCGTACTTCTCCGGGGTCCATTAACAGAAGGGAAAGGCAGTCCTGCCACAAATCCCTCCATCCCCTTCCCCCTCTCCCATAATCATGGTGAGGCAGGAAAGAACATCCATAGAGCCGTCTTAAAAACGGCTGGAAACTTACCCAGCGCATAAAAATGTCAAACCGCTCATCACCAGTATGATATCTGACATTGACTTTCCCCTGCCAGTATTCCTTCACCTCCCGGAACGCCTGTTCCACTTTCGGGGAAGAAACATATTTTAAAATCATCCCGTCTGTTTCTTCTTCCTTCTGTGCAATTCCCATAATGACAATATATTCTGCAGTTTCCTCCGGTTTCAGCGTTACCTGTTCAAAGCGGATGCCGCCCATTGCTTCTTTCCCGGCAATTTCCACTCCCGACGGCATCCCCGCTCTGTTCCTGTAAACTGCCTCCGGATGTGTAAAGGTACCGCCTTCTCCGATAAAAGCATCCACCGTAGGATAAAAGGAAAGAGGTTTTTCGCCATTTCCTGCAGCTCCTGCCACAAAATATGTCAGATGATTTCTCCGGTGCCCTTTTTCATCAAAAGACATGGTGGGTTTTACTGTGATGCCGTACTGCTGCGTATGAATTCTATGCAGCATGGATGTAACATTTCTATGATCCCTGATATTATCCGCACTTCTTCCATAAACCGGGACAGCCGCAACCGGTGTAATCTTCTGTTCCGTTTCCGCCGTATTGCGCAGGATGACACGCATAATTTCCACATTGTCGTTTACCGGAACGAAGGAAGTAATCTCTGCTTCCAGCTTATATTTATCCGAGTTTCTTTTCACCGTCTGCCACATCAGCCCTGCCGTCAATACACTGGAATCCTGTCCATCGGAAAATTTCTTATCTTCCGCTTCTGCCGATGCCCCTGCTGCCGACCAGCATCCGATATCTTCCACAATACACCAGAAATTCCTTGTGGATCTGTTATTATGCAGATTCTCAGAGCTTACAGGTTCTAATAAAAAAGACTCCTGATTGATTTTACTGTCGCCTCCCAAATTTGGTGTGACAGAACTCTTTAATCCCTTTTCCCCGGCAATCGGAAAATAAAGATAGCTGTAATTCTCCGGCTGTCCTATGGAAAAAGTTCCGTCCCTGTCTAAAAAACATATTGTTTCCATCTGATAAAACCCTCCTGTCTCCTACATGTTTATTGTTCTAAATCCTGAAAACTCCTATCTGTGCCGCCAGTTCCTGTGCGGAATCTGTCAATTCCTCAGATTCTTTTGCCACATCTTCACTATGTACCATCAGCCCGTTTGCCTGTTCCACCAAAATATCCGAAGATGCAAGTATCTCCTGGGAACTTGCTGCCTGCTCCTCGGAAATTGCAGCCACATCCCTTGCTACATCTTCTACCTGATCTACCTTCTGTATCATCTGCCGGACCAAATCCCCTACCGAAATAATATTTTCAAAAATAACGTCAAAAGTTCTTACTGCATTTCCAATCAGCACACTGCTGCTGTTGATATTACCCACACTGTCATTTGCCTGATTCACCACGTCACCGATTAATGTCTTTATCTCTAAAATCAGGTTATCAATATCCCGAACGGAATCCGCACTTGTCTGTGCCAGTTTGCCGACTTCTACCGCTACCACGGCAAATCCTCTTCCCGCTTCGCCTGCACGCGCAGCTTCAATTGACGCATTTAAGGAAAGCAGATTGGTTTCTTCGGCAATGTTACTGATGGTTCTTGTAATACTTATAATCTCCTCCGAGGCTTTTCCTACTTTATCAATGGCCACCTGCAGTTTGGTCACGGAACTGTTGATATTCTGCATTGCCATACTTACATCCTGCATTGCCTCCTTGCCCTTTTGGGAAATATGAACCGTTTCCTTCATTTTGCCGTTAACGCCTTCCCCGTCGTTTTTCGTTTCCTCCACAAGTGTTGCCAGCGTTGTCGCGCTCTGCGCAATTCCATTTACGGAAACCGAAAGCTCCTCCACTGTTCTATTTAATTCCTTCATGGATTGGTTTTGGTGCCTGGACGCATCAAACATCTGACCGGAAATATCTCTGCTCTCATCCGCCTGCTGATGAAGCGTACCGGAAACGTCATGGATAGAAGCAATCATACCGCACATTACCGCAATAAACCTCTCTACGGACCTGCCCATCACTCCGATTTCATCATTGCCAGACGTCTGGCTGTGAACCGTAAAATCGCCATCCGTCATAGCCGTAATAACTTCTGTTAATTTCTTTACCGGATGAATGATAATATGCACAATCCTCTCTATCAGTACGGTCAGTACAAGGACCGAAATCACTCCGAACAGAATCATAATATTTCTGAGATGATTCAGATCACTGTAAATTGTTTTGGTGGGAATATAGGATACAAGTACCCACTCCGTTCCGTCCACTTCTTCAAAAACCGTCAGATTCCCATTTATTTCAGCTACATCAAGCTCATTATCCGTTATCTTATCAGCTACACTATGCATAAAATCGTCATCCAGCTCACTTAACTTTCGGGAAATCAGT
This sequence comes from uncultured Lachnospiraceae bacterium, assembly GCA_947246015.1. Taxonomy (GTDB): domain Bacteria; phylum Bacillota; class Clostridia; order Lachnospirales; family Lachnospiraceae; genus Kineothrix. The sequence goes on from CAMXQE010000024.1 coordinate 61,801, forward strand.
TCCGTATCACGGGAAGCAAGAATCGTATTATCCTCCGTATTTACCAAGAAGGCTTCCGCACCTTCCATCTTAATAAAACTGTTTACATATACGCTGACTTTATCCAACGATAAATCTACCGAAAGCACACGGACATCTCCCGAATAGCTTTTCAACATGCCGCAGGCGCTGATGACCTGTTCCCCGTTTTCATTGGTATACGCATTGGTAACTCCCATGTTTACCCTGCCGAGCCCTGCCTGAAACCACTCCGTCTGCGTCACATCAATTTCAGGGCTTTCCGTTCCTGTACCTGTAACGGCTGCCCCATCCACCTGAACCATTGACACATTGCTTATTTTTATTCCTGCCGTCGAACCGGCTGCTCCAAGATTAAAATCCAGGCGGCCATTTCCGTCACTGTTATCCGTCATTGTAAATTCATAAGTAAAAGTCTGCTTTTCCGTTGTCAGACTGACTGTCTGGTCCTCCAGATAACGTTTATAATCACGGTCCGGCGCCGAAATACCCACATGCATGGTTCGTTCCGCATCCGCATAAGCATCAAAGCTGACTCTGTATACACCCTGTCTTTGGATTGGCAGATTCGCCTGCACTAACTGGATACTGTAATCCACCGTTCCTTCATTTGTGGTCTGAATGGAAATCTCATGATCCAGGATTCCGGCTTCTGCCTCTCCTTCCAGCGCCGTAAGAAACTGCCAGTCCTTATCGTCCGCCAAATCCTCGGCAACGGCAAAATCACCGTTATTCATATAATTTCCGTCCTCATCCGGTTCCCGTAAAACAACATTTTTCTCAGGTCTTCCAACCGCCTGTCCGGTATAAAGCGTGCCGTCCGCATCTGCAATATACAGCCCGTCCGGATAATTACTGTCAAAGCCGCAATAAGCATCCAGAAAGGTCTGCATCTGCTCATTGTCAAAATCCATCCACTCCAGCGCCTGTTTCTGGACGTTAAAAGACATCAGATTCTGATTCAGCCACGATTCAATCTCCGTAACCTGACTCTCTACAGATGTCTTTAAGAGTTCTTCCGCATTTGACTTAATCACATTTTTCGATACATAATAGGATAAACCTGCAAGCACTATCACAATCACTATCACCACAGGCAGTATAATCCCCAATAGCTTTGTTTTTATTGAAATAAATTTCGCCTGATTCTCCTTTTTCATAGGAACACCTCCGGATTTTATATCCTTAAAATTTTCAACCTGTAAGAGTGCTAACCCATTTTCAATGCGTTTGCACTGACCCTCGCGGCATTTGTCAAATATCCATGCAGGCATGGCTATTTTCCTGTAACATTTTCCTCATTGCCCGCGGGAATAAAAATATCAGGCTACCTGTATTGCTCCACATTCCCGCTGTCTACCTTTTCAAAGGGAATCAGAATATATTTCCCATCCTCCGTAGCGCCCTCTATCTCTTTTATGGATTGTCCGGCTGCCAGCTTTTCCGCTGCCCGGACCGCAGCAGTTATCTGGTCAGACATTGCCTGATATACCGTAAAATCCATTTTTCCGTCAGCAATTGCCTGGCATCCGTTCGCCGAAGCATCTACTCCTAAAAATATAATGGAATCCATGGAAAGCCCTGCTTCCTCACAGGCTGCAACTGCTCCAAGCGCCATATCGTCATTATTTGCTGCCACACAGTCAAACGTTCTTCCGGTCTTTAAGAATATCTCCATCAATTCCCTGGCGGTTTCTTCATTATAATCTGCAAAATCTTCAAATACATAATGAATGTTTTTCCCACTTGCTTTCAGCGTCCGCTTCAGTCCGTTTGTCCTGCCATCGGTGCCGGAAGCTCCCTTCGGACCCTTTAATATTACAATATTAATTTCATCTTTATTTCCGAGTTTCTCCAATATATATTCCGCCTGATACTGACCTGCCATATATTCATCCGATGCTACATAAATATAGCGGTCTTTTTCCAACTGCCCATCCTCCGGCGCATTATTGATAAATACCATCGGCGTATCCCCTGCCGCTGCTTTCAGCTCCGTCACAATATCAGAGGAAACCGGTCCGCACAAGAATACATCACAACCCTGCACAACGGCATTTTTTATCAGGGCATCCTGCATTTCAACGGAATTCTCCGCATAACCCACATCAAATTCCAAGCCCTGCATCTGTGCCTGTTCTTTCAACTGCTCCGCCCATCCTTCATAATAAGATCCGCTTTCTATTGCGGCATAATATACTTTCAAACTCTCTGCCGTATCTGCACTCTGACAGCCCGCCAATAAAGAAAAAGCAATTGCTGCTGCCATTAACATTGCACCCGCTCTTTTTTTCATAACATACACCTGCTTGTTTTTTTCCTATTTTAGATATTTTGGGGGAAAGTATATATCAGAAAAATGAGAAAAATGTTAAAAACATGCCATGATTTGCATCGTGACGCACATCTTTGGAATAGAATTTTCAAACACGCTCTAGTACATCGAATAATAATTAACTAGCTGTATTTTCATTCGATTTGACACCG
>CAMXQE010000025.1 GCA_947246015.1 uncultured Lachnospiraceae bacterium
TATGTCTATTATACCAGAAAACGAAACTATCAACAACTTAATTTATGTTATACTAGTGAAGGCTCAGGTTAATCCGGTATCAGAAGTACCTGATGATGCCTGGGATTCCCTGGTTTTTTGGTAGTACAAACTTTTAAAAGAAAACGGAGCTGATTTAGCCATAAAGATAGCGGCTGATACCATAGTGACGGCAGTTTGGACAGTCTATCGCTGCAAATACGGGTGTGATACTTATGGAAAAAGCCATTGCTGTCCGTCAAATTGTCCCACATGGAAAGAAACGCAGGAAATGATAAACTGCTTTCAATACGGGATTCTGTTTCGGTGCCATGAAAGGAGCATAGTGACACCTCTTGCCGTAAAGGTAGCACGCGAGTTATTTTTGGATGATTATTACAAAGTTATCGCTTTTGGAAGCGGGCCATGCAGGAAATGTCAAAAATGCAATCCCGACCACTGTAATTTTCCAGATAAAACCGTTCCGGCTATGGAAGCGTGTGGAATTGATGTTTTTGCAATAGTAAGGAACAACAATCTTGAAATACATACATTACGGGAAAAGGGCGATATTCAGAATCACTTTGGGCTTATACTGGTTGAATGAATTTCAAATTCCAATCTGTAGAACAGAAAAAAATCAGTCTTTGAGGAGGGAAACAATGAAATATTGCAAAGAAGATTTAATAGAAAATGAGATGGAAAACAGTTAGCCTAATCCAGGTTGATAGGGGTGTTTGCAAAATTGCGCAAAGTTCTATGGGTACAAAAAATAACGATAGCCTTGCTGAAAAATAGGCTATCGTTAAATTTTACTCTCAAATATCGAAAGTGCGGCAATTCTGAAAAATAAAACGATAGCCGCCCATGCACGGGTGCATCTGCCATTCCCCAAAGTGTTGATTTGAGAGTGTTTGCAGCAAATGTAAAAACGATAGCACCCATTCAAAAATTGTATCATTCTCGATAGTGTGAGAGGTCGGAATTTCTTAGTTATCTTAGTTATAAGAAATTCCGCCTGCTCGATTTCAATAATTATCCCATTACACGGAGTTTAAATTCGCCGACTAACTGGCTCAGTGTAGCAGCCTGTGCGGACAGTTCCTGGCTCGTAGCGGAGGCTTCCTCTGCGGAGGCGGAGTTTGACTGTACTACGTTGGAAATCTGGTCTACGCCCTGCTCTAACTGATGCATGGATTCTGCCTGCATTCTGGCAGACTGGCTGATTTGTTCCATATCGTCTTTGATATCGTTGATTTCCGCTACTACCCGCTTCAGGGATTCGGCGGTTCTGGAGGATATCCGGCTGCCGTTTTCCACTTCCAGCAGAGAGGTCTCGATTAAAGCGCGTGTATTTTTGGCAGACTGGGCACTTTGTTCGGCAAGCATCTTTACCTGGTCTGCTACCACTGCAAAGCCCTTTCCGGCCTCACCGGCGCGGGCAGCTTCGATGGCTGCATTGAGGGATAAGAGATTCGTTTGGGAAGCGATATCTTCAATGCCTGCGATAATATTGCCAATCTGTTGTGAGGTGTCTGAAATACGCTTCATTGCTTCCATCATGGTCTGCATTTCCTGATTGCTGATATCTGCCTCGTTTACTGCACTGTTGGCGCCCAAAGATGCCTTTTCTGCCTGAGTGGCATTGGAGTCTACCTGACTGGCGATATCACTGATGGTAGCCTGTAATTCTTCTACGGCGCTGGACTGGTCCATTGCGCCCTCGGCAAGCGATTGTGCGTTTTCGGCCATTTGGTTGGAGCCTAATGCAACCTGTTCGGAGGAAACATTAATCTGTTCCAAAGCCCGGCTGGTATTTTCAGCCATGGTGCGGATAGAGCGGTAGAGCGTCTCGAAATCGCCTTTGTAGGAATCGCGCTTCTGGCTCCTTGCATCCAGATTACCCTTTGAGAATTCCGCAGTCAGGTAATTGATGTCGGAAACCATGATTTTAAGGCCGTTGCAGGTTTCACGGAAAGCATTGGCAAGCGTTCCCAGTTCATTGCCGGAAGTATTGGCAATTTCAATATCCAAATCCCCTTCTTTGAGTTTGTTGGCAGCTATGACCAGCTCTCCAAGGGGGCTGCTGATGGAGTTGGCAATCCGTTTGGAAATAATGCGCCCGCATAAAGCTGCAAAAACGGAAAATACCAAAACAATGATAATCATGACAATACCGAAAATAGAAGCGGAGGTCATGGTTTCGTTACATTTCTTGATATTGAAGTTCAGGAGTTTGTTGATATCGCTTTCGATGATGGAACCGTAATTTTTTGAAGCAACGCTCAAAATTTTATAGGCGGTTTCATCCTCATTTTCCATTGCCTTGGTAACGACGCTTGCATAGGTGTCGCTAAAAGAGGTCATGGTATCTTCAATGTGCTTGATAAGCGCCTGTTCGGTGCCGGTATTTGCTGTTTCTTTCACCAGGGCAAGATATTCGTACAGGGTTGCTTTATTTGTTTCCAAAGAGTCATTGAGGGCAGATATTTTGGATTCGTCCGATTCCAAAATCATATCCCGAAGGTTGGAAGTCATCGAACTGAAAGAGATGCCCATATGCCCTATGTATCCCTGACTGAAACCATAATGTTTCATCGCGGTGGAATAATCAATCTCTGTTTTAATTAAAGAAAAAAGACCGATGACAGCGATGATGACCATTAACAGAAGCAGGCTTAAAAAGCCTTTATCCAGTTCCTTTCCGATGCTGACGCTGGCTTTTGCCGTTTTTTTCTGCGCTTTTACTTTTGGTATGCGTGTTGTTTCTGCTTTTGCCATAACTGCCTCCTTTACATCCGTAAGTGTTTTCTGTGGATGGTTCTATATGTTTTAGAAAAAAATAAAATAATATATATTTAATTGTAACATTAAATAAGAGTTTGTCAATTTTATAAGCAGAATTTCTTAGAAAAAACATGAGGCTGCCGGAACGGAATGTGAAAAATATTTCCCCGGCCGTGGAATGATGCAATTCTGATGCAAGTGTATGATAAAATGAAAAGCAGGTACAGGAGAAAAAATGCGGAGCGGGAGGGATACGATGAGAGAAGAGGGTGTGAAAAGAGCGGTCGCTGCATTGGCGCTCTGGGTGTGCGTGGCAGTGCTGTGCTGTGGGGCATCGGAATGGAAACATGTGGTTTTCTTACCAGATAAAGGAAGAGATGAGGCATTAAGCAACAGTACCGGTACGGAAACCGGCGAAGCGGAGTATGCAGATGCGGTGCCTGCACCGCAGTGGCTGCGGGAAATGGGAGGCTGGGAAGCGGATGACAAGGGGTATGTCATGCGGTTTACGGAAGGCGGAACGGAATATACGGTGACGATGGAAAAGTGTTATGAAGACAGGGAGGAAGAGGAGTCCGTGTTCGTAATCTGTCTGTGGAGAGACGAGGAACGGATACAGCAGTTTTCCAGTATGCTTTCTCAGGAAAGTGCGGAGAAATGGTGGCTGGATGATATGAATTTTGACGGTTTTACGGATTTGCTGCTTGGCAGTGTGAAAGGCGGAAGGTTTCAGGGGGAGTACATGAATAACTGCCATGTGTATTTATGGGATGCGGAACAGGGAGAATTTCATACAGACTGCATCGATATGCCGTCTGAATATGTGCGGTATGAGGAGAGTGAGACTGTGGTTGCCGAAAGCGGTCACGGAAGATATAGAAGGAAATGGATGTATGGAATGGGTGAGGAGGGGAGATTGTCGGTGCTTCGCCAGTGGGATATAAACTATTGGGATGAGAGCCAGGTGATTTTGGATATGGAGAAAAGCGGGGTTTTATATGAAGGAAGCATGGATTATGTGAGTGAGGAGGAAGGGGAGGAGATATTCTGGAGCGGTATTTTGGACGGGGGACAGGTGCAGAAGACTTACTGGACAGTGGAAGCGGAAGAGTATGGGATTTCTCTGCGGGATTTGATACCGGGGCGCTCCCTGCAGCTGGTGATGGACGGGGAAGAGGGAGAAACCATCTTCCGGGTTTACCGGAAAGATATCGATTACGGGTTTCCTTCGGAGTATAGTGTGACACCTTTTGAGAATCTGCTTGGACACAACGGGTTTTATATGGATGTCAGGTATCCGGACTGGTTTTCCACGAGGTATTACTATGCGTTGGAATATGGGAAACTGGTATGCCTGGCGGACAGTTTCCGTCCGTCTGCGTTCGAGGAGGAACGCAGTGATTATATGGTGGATTTGGACGGGGACGGCGACAGGGAGCTTATCTGCAATGTCATGTACGGCGGGGACGGCGCCGGGGCAGTGGAGATATACCGTTATGACGGTATGCGGGTGCTGTCGGGGTCAGGAAGCGGTCTGCTGGATGCAGAGGACTGGTATAATTGGGGAACGAACAGTCAGTGGGCGGAATACCTGCCGGATGAAAACGTCATCCGCATTCATTATACGCGGGAAGAGGACGGGTTTGGGTATAAGGATTATGCCGTTGATTTTGAGGAGCTGAATATGTCGCGGTATGAGGAGGACTATTAGATGATGGACTGTTACTATCTGTCATGAGGAATATGCCCTGCTGCTTGCGAATACATAGGAAAGCTGGTATGATGGAAGAAATGTATTGGAAAAACAAGTATGAGGCGGTATTTTCGGGAGGGAAGAAATGGAAGGGCTGTTCATTACGGACTTTACGATAGACAAGGTGCGGCATTTGGAAAAGATTGAAATTCCTTTGGACAGGGAGAAAAGAAAACATTTGATTCTTACCGGCAGGAACGGAAGCGGGAAGACAAGCGTTTTGGATAAAGCGGCGGAATATTTCAGGGTTATGTTCAGGCAGGGAGGCGCTGCTTTTTCAATGACTTTTCCGATGGTAATGCCCGCAGAGATATCATTGGATGCCGAGGCGGTCAGGGATATAGGGATAACCTTGAAATTCAGCCGGTCTTTGGACGAATTGTACCATATGTTCTGCGAGGGAAAATTTGTCCTTGCATATTATAAGGCGGACAGGAGCTTTGAGGTGGAGGATTCCGCTCATGTGGAAAAAGTGGAACTGAAAAGCCGTTATTTAATAAATGATAGTCCGCGCGTGCATTTCGTGAAGTATCTGCGGGATTTGAAAATGACACAGGCGTTGGCCGCCGCAGGGGGAAAAAGGGAAAAGTCAGAGGAGATAAGCAGATGGTTTGAGAAACTGCGGGATTTGCTGCGCAGCATTTTTGAAGACGATTCTTTGGAACTGTTATTTGATGAGGAAACCTTTCAATTCAGCATTGTGGAAAGAGGAAGGGAGCCTTTTGGATTTAATACGCTTTCCAGCGGGTATGCGGCTGTTTTGGATATTGTGGCGGACCTTATGCTCCGGATGGAAAAACAGACAAAAAGGACGTTTGATTTTCATATGTCAGGGATTGTATTGGTCGATGAAATAGATGCACACCTTCATCTGGAGATGCAAAGGAATATTATGAAATTGCTGACAACAGTATTTCCGAATATCCAGTTTATCGTTTCCACACATTCGCCGTTTATTCTGAACAGTCTGAAGGATGCGGTGATTTATGATTTGGAAAACCATCTGCTGGTGGGGGAGGGATTGACCGACATCCCTTATGACGGGATTGTAGACGGATATTTTCGGGCGGATACGATGTCAGAGTCTTTGAAGGAGAAATTTAACAGATACCGGATACTGGTAAACAAAGGCAGGCTGTCGGATGAGGATATGGAGGAGATAGCCGGATTGGAACTGTTTCTGGAGGAAATACCGGATTATCTGGCTTTGGGGATTACGACGGAATACCGGAAGCTGAAACTGGATTTTGAAAACAGGGAGGATGTGTAATGGTTCAGATAGAGCGCAGTTTCCCTGCACCAAAATCCCTGGCAGAAGAGATGGAAAAAGCGAATGGAAGTTATTCAAAGCCGGATGTGATAGAAAGGCTGAAAAAGGATTTTCACGGGAAGTGTTATATATGTGGGATGAAAGGGCTTCAGGACCCGCAGGTGGAGCATTTGCTGCCGCATAAAAACGGAAGATATAAAGACAGGAAGTTTGACTGGGAGAATCTTTTCTGGTCATGCGGGCATTGTAATAATGTGAAGAATCAGGAAGCGTATGATACGGGTATTTTGGACTGTTGTAAGAGAAATCCTGAGGAAGCCATAATATTTGAACTGCGGGGGCAGAATGTATTGGTGAAGGAAGTGGATTCCGGCGACAGGGAAGCAGTATTGGCGGCACAGCTGGTAACGGAAGTTTTTAACATCCGGAATACAGGAATGAGAGTATATAAGAGCGATATGCGGTTTAAGATGCTGCAAAGAGAAATGAATGTGCTGTATAAGAAACTGGAAGCATATAAAAAAGAACCGGATTCAAAGATACTGAACCGGACATTGAAAGCGTTGTTAAGGAAAGAAAGTGCCTTTGCAGGTTTTAAACGGTATTATGTAAGAATGCATTTAAAAGAGTATCCTCAATTAGCAGAATACATAGCATAAATTTTGAAATGAATTTTCAAATACGTTTTGGGAAAAGGAGAAGGAATATGAATACATTTGATTACGTTGTGGTAAGTATTGACGGGGATTATGCGAATCTGAGGAGAACGGATATTCAGAGCGATGAATTGAAACTGGTAGCGCGGGCGCTGCTGCCGGATACCATTGCGGAGGGAACGAAACTCCATTATGAGTATATGGAATACAGCATTGTGCCGGAATTGGAATAGAAGGAGCAGATGCAGGGATTTAGACAATAACCCGATTTTATGTATTACAGGTCAAATGGAAAGGTGCATAAAAATCTTCATTCAGGCAATCATATAGGGAAAGCAAATTCGGAGGATTTCTATGGCACAGGAGACTCTTTATTTAAAAGCGGAACGAAATGTGGAGGTCACGGAGGAAGATGTATTCCTGAAGGATGTGGCGAAAATCTATTGCAAGGACGCTCATATAGTGGCGAAAGTGAAAGCGATTAAGATACACCGTTTCGGGAAAGAGGAACAGAAACGGCAGGTGTTCAGCATACTGAAACTCATCGAGCTTATCACGCAGCAGTGTCCCGAAGCGGAAGTGCAGAATATGGGGGAAACGGATGTGCTGGTGGAGCTGGTGGACGTGGACAAACACAAGGGTATAGTGCAGGTACTGAAAGTTATCTTTGTGGCGTGCATCAGCTTTTTCGGTACGGCATTCACGATTATGGCATTTCACAATGATGTGGGTATCAATCAGGTATTCGGCAAGGTGTATGAGCTGGTGATGGGGCAGCAGGCTCCGGGCTATTCTGTTTTGGAATTTACTTATTCCATTGGTCTGGCAGTGGGAATTACAGTATTTTTCAACCATATCGGCGGCAGAAGGATTACGAAAGACCCTACGCCCATAGAGGTAGAGATGCGTATTTATGAAAAGGATGTGAATGATTCACTGATAGAAACCGCAGACAGGGAGGGAAAGACCATTGATGTTTCTTAAACAACTGTTCCTGGCTGTTGTGGGAACCAGCTTTGGGGTGTTTGCGGCAGGCGGCGTCTTTACGGTGCTGATTTCCGTAGGGCTGATTCCGCGGTTTGCGGGAAAATTGCATGTGAGCAGAAAGGTTTTTATTTTTGAGGAAGCGGTAGTGCTCGGTGTCATCGCAGGGACTTTTTTCAGCGTATTTGACCGGTATGGGAGAATCGGGGAATTTGTCAGGGACAGGCAGCTCTTAGGAACAGGCACGGATTTGCTCTGGGATGGCATCGGCACGGCGGTAGTGATGGCATTCGGCCTGTTTGCGGGAATATTTGTGGGCTGTCTGGCTCTTGCCATTGCAGAAATGTTAAATACCATTCCTATTTTTGCGAGAAGAATCGGATTCCGTCATGGGCTTGGAATTGTGGTGCTGGCAATCGCATTGGGGAAAGTGGCCGGAAGTCTGCTTTATTTTATTAAAGCAGTTTACCTGCATGGCGGGATGTGAAACCTGAAATGAAAGTCAACAGCTCCGCCGCAAGCAGCGGTGCATGGAACTTTCCTCATTGCCTGCGGGAATAAAAGGAGGAGAAAAGCTTCGTTGTTCCGAATGCTTCTGCTCCTCCGATTACAGTTATTCGTCTTTTGTTAATGGCGGCTGTTGATATAACTTACGTTCAATCAGTTTGCGTTCAAACTCAATTTCCTGTAATACCGGTTCGCAATCTGCTTTCCGTGCAACTCTTTCTAAGCGATCCAGTAAATCCAGGCGTTCAAAGAGATTAACATTGATTTCTTTTTCACCCGGCATATAAATCACCTGCTTTCCATATGTCTGTTTGTGTGGTATCTGTATTATACCAAAAAGAAGAAATCATGTAAAGTCTGCTGGGAGATTCAAGATGGTTATGGTTCCCGGGGAATTACCGTACAATGGCAAAGAGAATATCCAGCAGGTAAAGGATGACCATAACCACGCCTTCCGAACGTCTGACGGATTCCCGGCTGAGAGAGAAAATATAGGAAATGATACCGATTACCATAAGGATTGCCATATCATAAACGGAGGCGGTATTGATGGCAATCGGATGAATCGCAGCGGATATTCCCAGGATAAAGAGCAGATTGAAAATACTGGAGCCGATGACATTGCCGATGGCAAGCCCCGTTTCCCCTTTTCTGGCGGCAACAACGGAAGTCACCAGTTCCGGCAGCGAGGTGCCGATGGCGACAATCGTCAGTCCGATGAGGGTTTCCGACATTCCCATGGTTCTTGCGATTTCCTTTGCGCTGTAAACGACAACCTGTCCACCTGCAACAATCAAAACGAGGCCGGTGAGGATGAGAAGAAGACATTTCCAAACCGGTAAGCAGTTTTCGGGTTTTTCTTCTTCCGGATGCTTTCTTGCATCGTAAATCAGGTAGAGGATATAAATCAGAAAAATGGCCAGCAGGACAAGTCCTGTCGTCCGGTCTATGGTTCCGGCTGTGTCATTCATGCTAAGCTGAAAGATTCTGCCGGAATAGATGGTTTGGAAGGAGGTCATAAACAGAAGCAGGAGCGTGGCGCCGATGTAGAGAGGAAAATCCCTGTGGATAATGCCTTTATCCACAGGTACGGCATGGATGACGGCACATACCCCGAGGACGCACAGAAGGTTAAAAATATTAGAGCCAACCACGTTGCTCAGCGCGATTTCGTTAGAGCCCTGGACGGCGGCGGAAATACTGACGGCCAGTTCGGGAGCGCTGGTTCCGAGCGCAACGATGGTCAGTCCGATAATCAGTCCCGGCACTTTGAAATTTTTGGCCAGCGAGGAACTGCCGTCCACAAACAGGTCAGCGCCTTTGATTAATGCAAAAAATCCAACGATGAGCAGCAACAGATTCAAAAATAACATATTCATACCTCCGGTCTTTTTCATCTAAATCATATCTGTGTGCAATCCGCGCAGGGTGCGCGGTACATATCCCGAAAAGAATCATGGATAAACATGAAGCAGTGTAGCACTTTCCGAATGATACGGCAAGGTACAGACGGAAAATTTTACATAAATTTGTAACAATTCGGCTTCCGGCCGGACTGTTACCTGAATTTTGCAGGCGGTTTGCCCTGTTTTTTCAGGAGAATGCTGTATTTGTTATGTAAAGGGATTCCGTGTTATGGACAGGAGGATGGAAAATGAGCATATTTCATGTGATTACCATGATGGGAGGTTTGGCGCTTTTTTTGTATGGGATGCATATGATGGGGGAGGGGCTGTCCAAACAGTCCGGCGGCAGGCTGGAAGCCGTCCTTGCCAGGATGACAGCTCATCCGTTAAAGGGAGTTGCGCTGGGAGCAGCGGTGACTGCCGTCATACAGTCGTCTTCTGCTACGACGGTGATGGTGGTGGGCTTTGTCAATTCTGGAATCATGCAGTTAAAGCAGGCAGTCGGTATTATTATGGGAGCGAATGTGGGGACTACGGTTACTTCCTGGATTCTGAGCCTTGCCGGGTTGGAAAGCAATCATATGTTCATCCGTATGTTAAAACCGGAAAATTTTGCACCGGTACTGGCAATGGCCGGCGTTATTTTCTTAATGTTCTGTAAAACGGAGCGGAAGGCAGTCAGGGGAAATATTCTGCTGGGGTTTGCGATTCTGATGATGGGGATGGACACCATGAGTTCTGCGGTAAAGCCGTTAAAGGATGTGCCGGAATTTACGAGGCTGTTTCTGGCATTTTCCCATCCGGTGGCAGGGATGCTTGCCGGAGCCGCACTTACCGCCGTGATACAGAGTTCTTCCGCTTCGGTCGGCATCCTTCAGGCACTCTGCAGCACCGGGGCGGTTCCCTATTCTGCGGTGATGCCGATTATAATGGGACAGAATATCGGAACCTGCGTAACGGCGCTTTTGTCCTCTATAGGCGCCAGTACGAATGCTAAAAGGGCGGCTTTCCTGCATTTGTATTTCAATCTGATTGGTACGGCTGTGTTTATGGCCGGTTTTTATGCAGTGCATTATTTTGTTCCCTTTGTTTTTTGGGAACAGCCCGCAGCGGCGGTAGGAATTGCATTCGCACATTCCTGCTTCAACCTGTGTTCCACCGTCATCCTGCTGCCGTTTTCAGGCGGGCTGGTGCGGCTTGCATGTGTTTCCATTCCGGAGAAAAAAGAAGAGATGGCGGAAGAACTTCCGAAGGAACTGGCTGCATTGTCCAACATGGATAAGCGTTTTCTGGACAATCCGTCTTTTGCCCTCCTGCAGTGCAGGAAAACGGCGCAGGCTATGCTGGAGCTGGCGGGCGAAACATTCTGCGGGGCGCTGGAACTCCTCTTTGATTTCAGTGAGGAACGGATAGGGAATCTGCGGAAACTGGAGGACTATGTGGACCGGTATGAGGAAGAAATCAACGATTATATGTTCCGGCTGGGGCTGAATCCATTGTCAGAAGCAGAGGCAAAAGAAATGTCTGTCATGCAGCACGGCGTGGGAAATATGGAGCGCGTAGCCGATTACTCTCTTGGTATTGCCATCAATAGGGGCAAAATGGAGGGAAAGAAGCTGGAGTTTTCGGAAGAAGCGGAGAAGGAATTGAAGATATGCGGCGATATCGTACTGGAGCTGATGCGTCACGTCATGGCTTATTGGGAGGAATGGAATGCAGGGGGCGGGGGCGTTGGAATGAATATTTCGGAGGCAGACAGCGTGCTTCAGCTTGGAATGGAGTTAAGCCGGTTCAAAAGGAAAATCATGAAAAACCATAGGAAGCGTGTGGAAAACGGAGATTGCAGTGTGGATTTGGGTTTCCTGCTTTCGGATATTCTATTGGGATTTGAGAAAGTGGCGGAGCACGGCATCCATATCATTGACATGTTTTTATGAAATGATTGACGGATTTTCCAAATTCGTGTAAGGTTAAGTATAGGAGATAATCCGCATTCACGTGATGCATGGATAAAGAAGGGAAGGTATGGGTATATGAAACTGCCGATTTTTGAGAAGTATATTGACGGGTTGATTGAAAAAAGTACACTGGATGTGCCGGCATGGAATATCGAGAAGGCGCGGGAGGGGAAAGCAGCGGGATGGAATTATATTGACGGCTGTATGATACTGGCGCTTTTGGAGATTTATCAGGCAACGGGGGAAAAGAAATATTATGAGTTTGCGGATGCCTTTATCGACCACAGGGTAAGAGAGGACGGTACGATTGTGGGCTATTCCGTGGAGGAGTACAATATTGATAATGTAAATGCGGGAAAAACGCTGTTTTCCCTGTATGAAATCAATGGAAAAGAAAAATACCGCAAGGCGATTGATTTGATATACAGTCAGGTGCAGAGTCAGCCGAGGACGGAAGAGGGGAATTTCTGGCATAAGAAGATTTACCCGAATCAGGTGTGGCTGGACGGGATGTATATGGGACAGCCTTTTTATATGGAATACGAAACGAAATTTAACGATAAGAAAAACTATAAGGATATTTTCCATCAGTTTGCCAACGTGGTGAAATATATCAGGGACGAGGAGACGGGGCTGTATTATCACGGTTATGATGCATCCCGCTCCGTATTCTGGTGCGACAAGGAAACGGGGCTTTCCCGCAATTTCTGGCTGCGGGCGCTGGGATGGTATTCCATGGCGCTTTTGGATACCCTGAATAAATGCGAACCGGGAGAGGAATACAGGAAAGAATATGAGAATTTGAAACAGGTATTTGTAGACCTGACGGATTCTATGCTGAAATATCAGGATGAGAGCGGTATGTGGTACCAGCTTCCGGCACTGGGCGGAAAGGAACCGAATTATCTGGAAACAAGCGGAAGCGCGATTATGGCATATTCCCTGTTAAAAGGCGTGCGCCTTGGATTTTTGCCGGAAAGCTATAGAGAGTACGGTCTGAAGGCATTCCAGGGTATCTGTGACAGGTATCTGAAGGAAAAGGATGGAAATTTAAGTCTGGGCGGCATCTGCCTGGTGGCAGGACTGGGGCCTGCGGACAATACAAGAAGGGACGGCAGCTTTGAGTATTATATGTCGGAACCTGTGGTAGAGGATGATGCGAAGGGCGTGGGACCGCTGCTTTTGGCATATACGGAGATGCGCAGGGGATGAAATTTTGCTAAGGCTGTAAAGGGTGCGATTTAAGAGGAACTATGGCACCAGCAGGTTTCATTCATCATGGGAGGAATAAGAGATGGCGTTATTGCATGTGGACTTTTTTTCGGATGTGCTTGGTATGTGTATGAATATGGATGTGATTCTTCCGCAGCAGACCCACGGGCAGATTGGGATGAAGGGAAGGGCATCCGGTGGTCTGTATAAGACAATGTATCTGCTGCACGGAATGAGCGACGACCATACCATCTGGCAGAGACGGACTTCCATCGAAAGGTATGTCAGCGAATTAGGGATTGCGGTAGTGATGCCGACGACGCATCTTGGATTTTATACGGATACTCTTTACGGTATGCGGTACTGGACGTTTATCTCGGAGGAGCTTCCTGCTATCTGCAGGGAATTCTTCCCCCGTATGTCAGGGAAAAGGGAGGATACGCTGGCTGCCGGGCTGTCCATGGGAGGATACGGTGCATGGAAGCTGGGGCTGCGTGCCGCAGATACGTTCGGCGCTGCGGCGTCTTTGTCAGGCGCTTTGGATATCGTGGGGGATTACCGGAGAAACAGCGAGACGGATGCGCGGGCACGGTTTATGGGAATCTTCGGAAGCGAGGAAGAATTGCAGGGGTCGGAGAACGATCTTCTGGCGCTGGCGGAGAATCTGGCGGCACGGAAAGCTCAGCTGCCGAGGCTTTATGCATGGTGCGGCACGGAAGATTTTCTCTATGAGGGAAATCTGCTGGCATGGGAGCATGTGAAAGAGCTGGGTTATGATTTGACCTGCGAACAGTCTGCAGGCGACCATCAGTGGAAGTACTGGGATGAAAAGATACAGGATGTGCTGCGCTGGTGGCTGGGAACGGATAGTGATTTGCAGTAACGTATAGCACGTTTGCGGCATTTTGGACAATTCCTTACCGGCGGGCGGCAAAAGGAAATGGAACAGCGGAGTAAACGGAGCAGATGGAATAAGGGGAATCAAAGGGAACAAAGGAATTAAAGGAATCAACGGAATCAATGGAATCAATGGAATCAATGAAATCAATGGAATGAAAGGGAAGCTGCGCACATGGATAAGAAATATAAATATGTGTGTCACATGGTTTTGATACTGGCGAATGCAGTCTTTCTGGCAGCAGGAATTTTCTTTTTTGGGGGCAGGGTGGATATTTCTTTTCACCAAAAGGAAAATTCCTTTTTGATTGGCGCCAGTTATATGACGATGAATAATGAGTTTTATAAGATTATCGGGGAAGAAATCGCCCATAAGGTGGAAGCGGAGGGGGACCGGATGGTACTCCGTGATCCGGCGCTGGATGTAGACAGGCAGATAGAACAGATTCGGGAGATGATGGATATGGGCGTGGATGTGCTGATTATTACTCCGGTGGATGAAGTGCGTCTGACGGAAACGCTGGAACAGGCAAAAAAGCAGGGAATCTTTATCGTTGTGCTGGATACCAACGTACAAAATAATGCGCTGGCGGACTGTACGATTACTTCCGACAATTATCAGGCGGGGGTGCTGGTGGGAGAATATTTTCTTTCCCGCCATGAAAAGTCCCGTATTGTGGTCATGACACATGAAGCAACGAAATCGGGACAGGAACGGGTACGGGGGTTTGTGGATACCGTATCCCGAAATCCCGGTATGGAAATTGTCAGGGAAATCGAATGTGAGGGACAGTTGGAAATTGCCATGCCGAAGCTGCGGCAGACGATAGAAGAAGGTGTTCTGTTTGACAGTGTGTTCTGTCTGAACGATTTGGCAGGCGTAGGAGCCGCGGCTGCACTGGATGAACAGCATATGCTGGGAGAGGTGGATTTGTACGGGGTGGACGCCTCGCCGGATTCCAAAGCATTGATTGCAGAAGGGCTGATGGGGGCATCGGCGGCGCAGTTTCCTTCGGAAATCGGGCAGGAGGCTGCGGAAGTGATTTACCGTTTGCTGCGGGGGGAATCGGTGGAAAAGAATATTTTAGTGCCGGTAAAGCTGATTACGAAGGAAAATGTGGAGCAGTTCGGCATTGACCGTTGGCAGTAGCCGGACGGAAAGCGGGGAAGGAGAGGAGCGGTATGAAAGAAAATCAGGTGCCCAATATGGTTTTTATATGGATGCTGAATCTGAATCTTCTGATGATTCTTTATATCACCGGTATTATGGCAGCAAGTTTGTCTGGGTATGTTCATGAAAATACTGCACGGGATTTTTTACAGACGGTCAGCCATATGAATCTGGAGCCATGGAAAATTCCCGTGGCTGCGGTTCTGTTGTACGGCAGTTTGCTGTTTTTCTTATGTATTCAGACGGAAAACAGTCTGCTTTTTTATGGTAAGACGGGAGTGGAAATTATAATCAGCCTGATACTCGGCGCTTTGCTCAATTTCAGTTATACGGGTATGATTCTTCTTATTCTGGCGGACGTCATAAGGAATATGGCAAAGGTGAAATGGAAATTTCTTGTAATCGGTATTGTCTGCGGGGTACACCTGCTGGCAGATTACAATTTATTTTCCGACAGTTACCGTATTATTTCTCTCGATACTTACTTAAGATATTATCGGAGCGACGTACGGGCTGTCATGCTGGGGCTGAAAAATATAGTTACTTCCCTGAATATATTGATTTTCATCATTTATACCGTACTTCTGATGCGTGAGCAGATGAGTGAGAAGGAGAGAATCCTCAGCCTGAATGAACGGTTAAACAGGGCGAATGAAGAGCTGAAACTGGCGAACAGTCAGATGGAAGAATATGCCAGGGAATCTGTTAAGAATGCGGAAACCCGTGAGCGGAACCGTCTGGCAAGGG
Organism: uncultured Lachnospiraceae bacterium; assembly: GCA_947246015.1. Taxonomy (GTDB): domain Bacteria; phylum Bacillota; class Clostridia; order Lachnospirales; family Lachnospiraceae; genus Kineothrix. The sequence goes on from CAMXQE010000025.1 coordinate 15,346, forward strand.
AGATTCATGATACCCTGGGGCATACCCTTACCGGTATCATCACAGGATTGGACGCCTGTATCACGCTGATGGACATCGTTCCGGACGCAGTCAAGGAGCAGCTTCAGGTGATTGCGGATGTGGCAAGAAAGGGAATGACGGATGTCAGGCGGTCAGTAAAAGCGCTGCGTCCGGATGCTTTGGAAAAGATGGAGCTGGAAAAGGCTTTGGAACAGATGATGGAGGAAATAAAGAGGGCTTCCAATATTGAAATAGAGTATTGCTGTTCGGCGGAATTAAATCACTTTAACAAGGATGAGGAAGAAATTATTTACAGAATCGTGCAGGAAAGCATTACCAATGCCATCCGGCATGGGAAAGCAGACAGAATCCTGATTGCTATCAGCATGGAATATAATATTCTGTATATCTGGATTAAGGATAACGGTATTGGCTGTGCCAAGATTGAAAAAGGTTTCGGGCTGCATCACATGGAAGAGAGGCTGGGGATGCTTCATGGAAGCCTGAATTGTTTTTCTGACAATGGATTTGTGCTGGAAGCAAGTATTCCAATCCGATGGGGAGAGGCGGTGTGATATGATTAAGATTTTAATTGCAGATGACCAGGAACTGATTCGCCAGAGCCTGTCTATCATATTGGGAAACGAACAGGATTTTGAAGTGACGGATACAGTATCAAACGGCGTGGAAGTGGTCAGAAGCGTCAGGAAGAATAAGCCGGATGTGATATTGATGGATATACGGATGCCGGAAATGGACGGGGTTGTCTGCACGCAGATTATCAAAGAAAACTATCCGAATATTAAAATCATTATCCTGACCACATTCGATGATGATGAATATGTGTTCAATGCCCTGAAAAACGGCGCCAGCGGCTATTTATTGAAAGGCGTTTCCATGAAAGAACTGGTGGAAGCCGTACGCAAAGTATATGAAGGGGCTGCCATGATTAACGGTGACATAGCATCCAAGGTAGTAAAGTTATTTTCAAAAATGGCACAGTCCAATATCACCATACGGGTGGATGAAAGTAATGTGACGGATTTGAAGGAGACGGAATGGAGGATTATTGCACTGGTGGGAAGCGGTTTGTCCAATAAGGAGATTGCCGCTAAAATGAATCTTTCGGAAGGAACGGTAAGAAACGGGCTGAGCACGATTTTGGGCAAGCTGGATTTAAGGGACCGGACGCAGCTGGCGATATGGGCGGTACAGACAGGAGCAGTGAACCGGATATTTGGGGAAGAAGGGTAATGCGTGGCTTGGATGGAAAAAGCAGAAAAAATTGACGGAAGCGGAAATGACTGCATGACCAGAGTAACGGTCATGGCCGGAATAAGGAACCGGATTTTTCTGGCGGCAGGAGTGTTTTGCCTGCTTGCTGCATTAGTGATTATGGGGGATGGCTGGCGGAAACTGTTTTCCGGCAGGGAGAGGGTCATAACGGTGGGTGTGTTTTCCGACAGCTATTGGGAAGTACAGAATGGGTATTCCTATCGGATTTTAGAGGATGCCATAGCCTTGTTTGAAGAGCAGAATGAAGGGGTACGGGTAGAATATGTCAGCGGGATTTTGAAAGAAGATTATCCGGAATGGCTGGCGGAACAGATGGTTTTGGGAAAGGCGCCCGATGTGTTTCTTATTTTCGGTGAAAATTTTAATGATTTGGCGGAAATCGGCGCTTTGAAAGATTTGGGCAGTTTCATGGAAGACGACGGCAGTCTGGTAAAAGATGAGTTTTATTCTTCTGCCCTTGCCTGTGGGGAGTATGGAGGCAGGCAGTATGCGCTGCCTTATGAATGTGCGCCGAAACTGATGTTTGTCAATAAAACGATTCTGGATGCGGAAGGAATCGGCGTCCCGGACGAGTCGTGGACATGGGAAGATTTTTATAAAATCTGCAAAGCCGTGACGAGGGATACGGACGGGAACGGAACGCTGGACCAGTTCGGAGTGGTAGGCTATACATGGCTGGAGGCATTTGACTCCAATGGGGTAGAGCTGTTTGACCCAATGGGGACGGAGTGCTATCTGACGGATGAACGGGTAAGGGAAGCGATTGTATTTATGGAAAAACTGGAAGGACTGTATGAGGGATACCATGTGACGGGCAGAGACTTTGATTTGGGCAGGGTTGCATTTCAGCCCATGCTGTTTTCACAGTACAGGGCGTACAAGCCCTATCCTCTGAGCATAAAGAAATATTCCGGCTTTGAATGGGAATGCATACCCATGCCGTCCGGCAGCAGCGGTGCTCATATTGCCAGGCTGGATACGCTTTTGATAGCGATGAATGAAAACACGGTACAGGAAAAATATGCATGGGAATTTATGAAGCTGCTTTCGGCAGAAGAGCAGATACAGTCGGAGATTTTCACTTATTCGGAAGGGGTATCCGTGTTAAGAAAGGTTACGGAGTCGGATAAAACTTTGCAGCTTCTCATTGACAGTTCAGGGGAGGGCAGCGGGTTTCGCCTGAAAGCATTGAGCGATGCGGTAGAATATGCAGTGGCAGCTCCAAGGTTCCGGAATTATGAAGAAGTTGTGGCGGAGGTGGATAAGGCGGTGAGAAATATTATGGAGGGCAGTTCCAATATCAGTATGGAGCAGATTATATGGAACCGGGAGATTAACAATTTCCTGAAAGAACGTGGGGAAAGGTGACGATGATACGGGCGGAATCAAAGGGCAGTGACAGCAGTCATGAAAAAAGTGACAAATGTCATGGAAAAAAGGTGACACATGTGAGATGAACATGTGCCGCCTTTTTTATATACTGACATTACAAACAAAGGCTGATGGCAAACAGAGTAGCAAGAAGGAGGGAATGATAATGAAGTATGTAGTATTGGTCAGTCATGGAAGACTGGCGCCGGGGCTGCACAGTGCACTGGATATGCTGGCAGGCGAAGGAAGGGAAGATATCCTTTCCGTAAGCCTGGAAAATGGCATGGGCTCGGATGTCTATGCGGAGAACGTGAGGAAATGTCTGGAAACGGTAAAACCGGAGGATGAAATCCTGTTGTTCGGTGATTTGGTAGGAGGTTCTCCGCTGACAACGGCGGCGAATGTCATTGCGGAGAAGAATCTGTTGAAGCAGACTGTGATGATAGGCGGAATGAGCCTTCCGTTAGTATTAAGCGCTGTATTGATGAAAGACGGCATGGAGCTTAAGGAACTTCCGGAGATGCTGATTCCTGAAGCAAGGGAAGAATTGAAAGAGTTTCAGATAACGGGCGAAGATTCAGAGGATGATATTTAAGGAGGAAAAGAAAATGGCAGTTTCATTTATTCGTGTAGATGATCGTATGATTCATGGGCAGACCTGTACCAGATGGGCTTTGGAATATCCCTGTGACGGTCTGATTGCGGTAAACAATGCGGCAGCGGGCAATTCCGTATTAAAGGCGGCTTATAAGAGCGCCAGCGGGAAGAAGACTTTCGTATGGACGCTGGAGGAATTTAAGGAAAAGAGCAAAAAGGTATTGGAGAGCAAGGACAATTATTTCCTGATTACCAAAAATCCTTTGGATATGGAAAAGATACTGGTAGAGCAGGGATTCCAGCCGGGGATAAAGGAGGTTATTATAGGTCCCTGCAATGACAGGCCGGGAACTACGAAACTGGGAAATAACCAGTCCATTACCCAGGAAGAAGCACAGGCTTTGGAAAACATTATGAACGCAGGCTACAATGTGGAGTTTGCCCTGTTAAAAGAAGAAGCAATCGGAAACTGGAAGAAATTCAGAGGCCAGTTCGGTTTTCACTAGTTAAGACAGCGTCTGCCGGATACCGCACGGGAAGGGTGGATGCGAAGCGGAAATGGAGGAAAAGTTATGGAAATCAGTTGGTTACAGGCAATTATTTTAGGTTTGTTCGCATGTTTGGCCAGTATGCCGGGTCTTGGCGGTACATCCATTGGTAATTATACGTTGGGAAGGCCGTTAATCGGCGGACTGGTATGCGGTGTTGTATTAGGGGATGTTACGACAGGTATTCTGGTGGGATGTGCCATGCAGGTTGTTTACATAGCCCTGGTTACACCGGGCGGTACGGTATCGGCGGATGTACGTGCCGTCAGCTATATAGGAATCCCGCTGGCAATGGTTGCCCTGAGCAGTTATGGGCTTTCAGCAGGTTCTTCAGAAGGTGCGGCGCTGGCAACTTCTTTCGGCACCATGGTTGGTACTTTGGGAACCGTATTGTTTTACGGAACTGCGACCATCAATCTGGTATGGCAGCATGTGGGCTGGAAAGCTGTAGAGAAACGGCAGTACAAAAAATTATATCTGGTGGATATGGGGCTGCCCTGGATTTCCCACCTGATTTGCTCTTTCATTCCTACCATGATTATGTGTAAGCTGGGTGCAAATGTGGTAGAAGTGATTAAGACGGCTCTCCCTATGGACGGGATTGCCATGAAGACGTTGTTTACGGTAGGAGCGCTGCTTCCCTGCGTAGGTATTGCCATTTTGCTAAAACAGATTGTAAAGGGTGCGGCGGATTTCATTCCTTTCCTGTTTGGCTTTGTACTGGCAGCTTCCATGGGAATCAATCTGGTATCGGCAACTGTAGTGGCAGGAATGTTTGCCATCCTTATTTACAGAATAAAAATGCTTTCCGCAAGGAAACCGGAGCTTGCCGGTATAGCGGATGATGACGAGGAGGAAATCTGATTATGGAGAAAAAATTATCAAAGAAAGCATTATCAAAGTCCTTCCATAACTGGTATTACGGGCATTTAACCTGTTTCTCGCAGGAGCACATGCAGACATTCGGTTATCTGTGTGCCATGCTTCCGTTAGTGGAAGAATTGTATAAAGACGAAGATGAAAAAGCAAAAGCAATGAATACCTATACCGCGTTTTTCAATACGGAGCCGCAGCTTGGCACGGTAATTGTAGGTATGACGGCAGGTCTGGAGGAAGCAAGGGCAAACGGAGCAGACGACGTGGACGATGAAACCATCAACAGCCTGCGTGCCGGTCTGATGGGACCTGTGGCGGGAATCGGCGATTCCCTGATTGTAGGAACCGTAATTCCTATCTTGCTCGGTATTGCCATGGGTATGTCCACCGGAGGTTCTCCCCTTGGCGCTATCTTCTATATCATTGTATGGAACCTGTTTGCTTACTTTGGTATGAAATTCCTTTATTTCAAGGGATATCATCTGGGCGGAAAAGCCGTGGATTTCCTGATTGGCGCACAGGGTGAGGCGCTCAGGGATGCGGTTTCCACGTTAGGCGGTATTGTTATCGGTGCGGTAGCGGCAACATGGGTCAGTGTGCAGACATCTTTGAAATTGCTTAACGATGCCGGCGAGCCGTATCTGGTATTGCAGGATAAGCTGAATGAGGTGTTCCCCGGCCTGCTGACGGCGGTATTTATTATCGTCTGCTGGTTTTTGATGGCAAAAAAGAAACTGTCACCCATTAAAGTAATGCTTATTCTGGTAGTAGTGGCATTTGTCGGCGTACTGGTTGGATTCTTCAACCCGGGACTGGCATATTAAAAAAAGAAATATCGTTTTGTTTCATTTAAATAAAATCGGAGGTTATGCCATGAATGTCAAAGAAAAAGAACGTCTTATAGAAGAAATAAAAATGCAGATGACAGCTCTGGAAAAAATCAATGCGTGGAAAAAACTTGCCATTTTCGTCTCAGCCGTTGGTGTGGCGATTGCCTATACAGGTTTGTCAGGAACTCCTTCCGTTCTTTTTCCCGGCATTCTTGGCATTTGTCTCACAGCAGCCGGATTTTTTTCGGCAGCGATTCTGAATCTGGGGTTAAAGAATGGAAGAAGAAATGTGGAAAAGATGATAAATGCAGTAGACGGGAGCAGGATGTCATGAAATGCAGGTTGCTTTGTATTGATTTGGACGGGACACTGCTTACGGATGAGAAAAGGATAAGGGAGCAGGATGCGGCGGCGATACGCAAAGCAGTGCAGCAGGGCATCAAAGTTGCGTTGGTTACGGGAAGGATGCCGGCTGCCACGGTACCCATTGCCAGACGGTTGGATGTGCCTTGTATTCTGGCATGTAATGCAGGAACCTATATCCTGAAGGGTGAGCAGTGTATCTGGGCGGAATATCTGCCGGCGGAAGCCATGACAGGGATTTATGAAAGTATCCGCCCGTTCGGGATTCCCCTTTGGATTTTCCGGGACAGGCAATGGTTTGTAACAGCAAAGGATGAATTTGTGGATGAGGAAGAAAAACTGATTCATTATCAGGCAGAGATTGCGGACGTTTATATGCTTGCCGCAGAGTGGGAGAAAAACCGGACCGGGCCGAATAAGGTGCTAATCGGCGCCGAACCTGCGCTTGTACAGAAGGTTTACGATAGTTTGAAGAGCCGCCAGGATGTAGATATGGCATGTTCCTCGGAGAATTATCTGGAAATATTTCCCAAGGGAATGAATAAGGGAAAGGCGCTCCGCCTGATTTGTGAAAAGGAAGGTGTCAGGAAAGAGGAAACCATGGCTTTCGGAGATCAGGAACTGGACCTTCCGATGCTGGAAGAGGCAGGCATTGCGGTCGCTATGGGAAACGGCATAGAAGAAGCGAAGCAAAAGGCGGATTTCGTTACGAAGTCAAATAACGAAGCAGGGATTGCCTATGCGTTGGAACATTTTGGAAAGATACAGGAAAAGCAGGAAGAAACAGAAATAAGAATGGAGGATTTATATGGTTAAATTTGCATTTGTTGTTAAAGATGAGATGGGACTTCATGCAAGACCCGCCGGTCTGCTGGTAAAGGAAGCGGGAAAATGCAGCAGTAAGGTGACAATAAAAAAAGGTGAAAAGACAGGAGATGCCAAGCGGATTTTCAATATTATGGGACTTTCGGTAAAAGGCGGCGAAGAAGTGGAAATTATGGTAGAAGGAGAGAAAGAGCAGGAAGAGGCGGCAGCTTTGGAAGCCTTCGTTGCGGAAAACATTTAGTTAACATAAGGACGGTTCGCGAAGCGCACCATCCGTTGTTTAGATACATGGAGGTTGGGCATGAAAACTTATAGCGGGAAACCGGTTTTTAACGGTATTGCCATCGGACAGATACAGATTTTAAAGAAAGAAAAGAAAAATGTATTCCGGAACCATGTCGAGGATGTGGAACAGGAGCTTCTGCGGATGGAAAGGGCGGTAGCGGAAGCCAATGAACAGTTACAGAAGCTGTATGGGAAAGCACTTTTGGAAGTGGGTGAGTCGGGGGCGGCGATTTTTGAAGTACATCAGATGATGCTGGCAGATTTGGACTATCAGGAATCCATTCAGAATATCATCCGTACGCAGCAGGTGAATGCGGAATATGCGGTGGCGGTTACGGCGGATAATTTTGCCGATATGTTTGCCATGATGGATGACGCTTACATGAAGGAAAGGGCTGCGGATGTCAGGGACATTTCCGAGCGGCTGATTTCGGTTCTGACGGAGGAAGAAAAAGAGGAGGTAAGCGCAAAGGTTCCTACCATTGTGGTTGCAGAGGATTTGTCTCCCAGTGAAACAGTCCAAATGGATAAGAGCAGGGTACGTTCTTTTGTTACCCGCTACGGTTCTTCTAATTCCCATACAGCCATTCTGGCAAGAACCATGAATGTACCGGCGCTTATCGGGTTGGATTATGAGGAAGAAATCGATGGAAAAAAAGCGATTGTGGACGGTTTCAAAGGAGAGCTGATTGTAGAACCGGACGAGGCTGTTCTGGCGGAATATGAGGAGAAGGCAGCACAGGAGGAAGCGAAGAGGCTGCTGCTGCAGGAATTAAAAGGAAAGGAAACGGTAACTTTAGGCGGCAGGGAAATCCGGCTGTATGCCAACATTGGAGGTATTTCCGATTTACAGTCCGTGATGCAGAATGATGCCGCCGGAATCGGATTGTTCCGGAGCGAATTTCTGTATTTGGAGAAGGATACCTATCCTACCGAGGATGAACAGTTTAAAATTTATCGTTCCGTAGCGGAAACCATGGCAGGAAAGAAAGTGATTATCCGGACGCTGGATATCGGGGCGGATAAGCAGATTGGCTATTTCGGGCTGGAGAAAGAAGAAAATCCGGCAATGGGATACCGTGCCATCCGTATCTGCCTGAAGCGCATTGACGTTTTTAAAACACAGCTCCGCGCTCTGTACCGTGCCAGCGCTTACGGAAATATCGGCATCATGTTTCCCATGATTATTTCGGTAAACGAGGTAAAACGCATTAAGGAAATTGTGGAAGAAGTGAAGAAGGAACTTACGGCGGACGGTATTGCTTACGGGGATGTGGAACTTGGGATTATGATTGAAACTCCGGCAGCAGTGATGATTAGCGGGGAATTGGCAGAAGAAGTGGATTTTTTCAGTATCGGAACGAACGACCTGACACAGTATACCCTTGCCATTGACAGGCAGAATGCAAAACTGGATGATATCTATGATGCGCACCATCCGGCGGTGCTGCGGATGATACAGATGGTAATCGAAAACGGGCATAAGGGCGGCGCGTGGGTAGGAATCTGCGGAGAACTGGGGGCGGATTTAACACTGACCGATACGTTTGTGGAAATGGGGATTGATGAATTGAGCGTTTCACCCTCCTGTGTTCTGCCAATCCGGAAGAAGATACGGGAACATGAATGACGGGATAGCGGGATAAAGGGATAAAAACGAATAAGAAAAATCAGGGACAGCTGTGCAGGAATGTACGGCTGTTTTTGTGCAGGGGGGAACAGGGAAGCCGAAGGCTGAACTGTTACCACAGGGGTACGTAAGACTCCAAAATACTGGATTTTTTCCTGTCTGAAGGGTATAATCAAAAAGAGAAAACAGAGGGAGCAGTCAGCACCCGGAAAGGGATACAGGGCAGGAAAGATGGACAGCAGGGATTTTGATTTTCGGAGGGTTGCACAGGGGTATAAGAAACGTCCTTTTTTACATAAACAGGTGATGGAGCGGTTTCAGAAAGAGGTTACGAATCAGATATTTTCCCACGGGCTGGATGTGGGATGCGGTGCAGGGTTGTCTTCGAAAGCGCTGAAACGGATTTGCCGCCATGTGACAGGGGCGGATATCTCGCCGGAGATGATACGGGTTGCCGGAGAGGTATGTGAAGATGCGCAGGGATATGAGTTTATTGTAAGCAGGGCGGAGGAAATTCCTGCGGCGGGGGAAAAGTACGATATCGTAACGGCAGCGGGCGTTATCCAGTGGGTAGAGCAGGCGGCTTTTCTGCAAAACCTTCAAAAGATTATGAAAGAGCAGGGGTATGTCCTGATTTATGATTTCTGTATATCAGACCGGATGAAAGGGGCAGGGAACGCGGCGTATACGGCATGGTGGCATGACCGTTATCTGAGGGAATTTCCAAAGCCTTACAGGAATGAGAAAGTATGGACAAGGGAAGATGTGGAACCGTATGGTTTTTCCATGCTTGGGCAGGTACAGTATGAGATGGAATATGAATTTGATTTGGATTCCTTTATTGAATTTATGATGATTCAGTCCAATGTAAATGCGAAAATAGAGAAAGGCGGAAAGGATACCGGGGAAGTCCGGGAATGGTTTACGCAGTCTTTGGAGCCTGTGTTTGGCGGAGAGAGGAAGACGTTAATGTTTAAGGGGTATAGCTGGTATCTGGTAACAGTTTAGCCGAAGACCGGGCGGTTACGGTATCTGACCGGACAGACAGGAAGGAACTTGACATAACCCCTGTATCCATATAGAATAAGATAATATTTAGTGAAAGAGGCAGGGAGCTGTGAAGCAATGATTGAAGTGTCCCATATAAAGAAAAAGTACGGTAAAAAGCAGATTCTTCATGATATCAGCTTCCGGGTGGAATGCGGGGAATGCGTGGCGGTAGTCGGAAAGAACGGCTGCGGGAAATCCACGCTTTTGCAGATTATGGCGGGAATCCTGAAAGCGGACGGGGGAAGCATCCGCTATTTCGGACAGGATACCGGAAAGAACAAAAAGGCATTCCGGAAGTACTGCGGTTATGTTCCCCAGGAGAATCCCCTGATGGAAGAACTGTCGGTAAAGGATAACCTGAAATTATGGGGAGCCGGGAAGAACGCTGCTTCTGAGAAAGTAATCCGGCAGTTCCGACTGGAAGAAATCCTGTCTGTTCCGGTGGAAAAACTGTCCGGCGGGATGAAACGCCGGCTGAGCATAGCCTGTGCGCTGCTGGAATGGCCGCCCATCCTGCTGTTGGACGAACCGACCACGGCGCTTGATATTTATTATCAGGAAAATGTGCGTCAGTGGATGGGAGAGTACCGGAAAATGAATGGCATCATTGTGATGACTACCCATGAGGAGAAAGAAATTCTGACGGCGGACAGGTGCCTGGTTATGAATGACGGAAAAATGCTGGAACTGTCCGGCAGCGACATTTGTATGAAGAAGATAAGCGGTTATATTGCGGCATCATGATGGATGATAGTTGTTTGGGTACTGGAAGGGCGGCGGCGGAACTGGAAACAGTAACCGTCCGGACAGCGCCCCAGAGAATTTCTGTCAGCAAAGCGGACAGAAATTACTCTGCCATGTTTAGGCGCTGGAAGGGCGGTTACGGAACTGGAAACAGTAACCGTCCGGACAGCGCCCCAGAGAATTTCTGTCAGCAAAGCGGACAGAAATTACTCTGCCATGTTTAGGCGCTGGAAGGGCGGTTACGGAACTGGAATAAGAGAGGGAAAAGAATGAGTGAGAGATATGACCCGGTAACGGGTGAACTGGTAAGTGAGATGCAGGGAGAGGAAACCGGAGGAACGGAGCAGGCATCGCAGGAACCCGTGATAACGGAAATATCCGGAACAGGGGCACCGGAGCCGGCGATGCATTTTGACCCTGTGAGCGGGGAAGTGGTGACGGGGATGGGGAATGCGCCATCCATAAACTTTATGGAACCGCCCAAAAAGCCGGAGGGGAATAAAAATAAGCTGTGGATAGGCGTAGGTATCGTAGTGGCCGTGCTCGTAGTAATGGTTTCGGCGGCTGCGGCAGCGGCAGTAAAAAGCGGGGCTTTTGTGGACAATTCAGGAAAAGTTCTTCTTGCTTTGGGCAATACCATGGCTTACCGGTCGCATCTGGCAGAGGATTTGGCGCCGTTCTTAGTACTTGCAGGGGATGATTATACCCTTGGTATGGAGATGGAAATGCCAGATGAGAATGCAAAGCTGGAAATAGAGTACCGTTCCGGCACGTCGGAAAAACAGCTGGAGGGAGGCATTGATATTGCCTATCTGCCAACGATTCATTTTATTGCCGCCGTGACTCCCGATGAGGTAAAAATACATATCCCGTTTTTGGATAAGCGTATTTTCACTTACAATTATACAGAGGAAAAGACGGGTTACCTTACCGAATTATTTACGGAGTATGAGCTGGAGGAACTGGATGCCTTTTTCGAAACCCTCTTTTTGGAACAGAAGGAGGAGAGTTTGGGGGAAATTCTGTCAGCTCCCATTTTGGAATGGTATCAGTCCTTTAAGCTGGAAAAAGTGGCTGCGAAAAAGTTCGAGGTAAACGGAAAGGAAAGAAAATGTGCCGGGTATCAGTTTACCGTTGTGGCGGAAGATATGGTGGAGCTGATTGAGGAAATGGAGGATATTGTTTTCCGAAATTATCCGGAAGAAATCTATAATCCTTATGAAGATTTTTTTGATGATATGTGGTATATCTTCAGTGAAATGCAGGATTTGGATGTGACGTTTTATCTTTACAAAAACCGGGTGGAATGCATTCACGTGGAAGGGGCAGCGGAGGAACTGGATATTTTATTTGAAAGCGATAAAAAGGGAAATCTGTATATGGAATTTGTTTTCATGGATGAGACAGTCATGGAAATAGAAAGAAACATTACGGATTCCGTGGAAGAGTGTAACATTTACGGGTATGATTATGACGAATTTTCCCTGGAAATGAGATATGATTTCCGGTCCGGTGATTATACCATTGATATGGAGGATGATTATGACGAATTATCCATGAAAGGCAATGTGCAGTCAAATGCCAAAAGTGCATTGGTTTCCATGGAGATAACAGATGATTATGATTATGGCGGTGAACTGGACTTTCTGATGTCGGTGGAACTGAACTTTCTGATATCGGTGGAAAAAGGCGCATCCATGGAAGCGCTGGAAGGAGAGGAAGTAGATTTGGGAAATATGTCGGAGGATGACTGGTACGACCTGCTGGATGACCTTTGGTGGTGGTGATGAAGACTGCCGCAGTATGGAGAGTAGAGTGAAAACATTTTGCACTTATTTTGGCCTGGAGTTTAAGAAAAGTATAAAAGTATGGAAGAAATCGGTCCTTGGCATGGCGTTTATGCTTATGATTCTGATTCTCGGCGTGGCTGCGGTAAGCACTGTCTTATTGCAGTCACAAGTGTTTCAGATTGTAAATGTGGCGTTGGTGGTTCCCGAAGGGGAGAAAATGACCCGGATGGCGTTGCGCTTCATCGAAAGCATGGACAGTGTGAAAAGTGTCTGTAAGTTCGAATATATGGAGAAGGATACGGCAATGCGGGCGCTGCAGGAGGGAGAGGTAGAGGCAGTCATCGATTTGCCGGAGAATTTTTATGAGGATGTGGACAATGGAACTAATACGCCTGCCGATATTTATTTTCCGGAGAAGACGGCGCTGCGTGTGGAACTGTTCCGTGAGCTGCTTTCGGACGGGGTATCCATGCTTCAGACCGCAGAAGCGGGGGTGTATGCTGCTTTGAGCATTGCGGATGAATATCAGGCTTTGGAAGGAAAGAACCAAATCGGAAATCAGGTAGCTTTGCTCTATATGGAAGAGGTCATGAAGCGGGACGGGATTTTTGATAAATCAGTATGTTCTCCTTTAGGCACGGTGGATTTCGGGCAGTATTACTATTCGGCCATGGTGCTTTTGGCGCTGCTTATGGGAGGTTTGAATTTCGGTTTTCTGTATCAGAAGCAGAGCCGGATTGTGGCAGGAAAACTGGCTGTTTATGGAATGGGGAAATGGAAAATGTCTTTGGCAAAGGTATTTGTCATGACCGGAATTTTGTGGCTTTGCAGTCTGATATTGTATTTGGCGGCCTGTGCGGTGTCCGCAGTATTTTCACTTGATTTTCTGCGCTTTCATTTTAGAGCCGTATGCGGGCTGCTTCTGCTCTGTGCCGCTATCGCCGCTTATTTCCATGCAGTGTATGCACTGGCAGGAAACAGTCTGCAGGGGGCGGCAGTGGTTTTGGCGATGAATCTTGTTATGGTAATCGGTTCGGGACTTCTGGTGCCTGCGGCATATCTGCCGGATATCGTCAGGAAGATTGGAGAGTGGATGCCGTTAAGTGCATGGAGCAGCTATCATCTGAATCTGATGTTCGGAACGGTTTCCCTGAAAGAAATGCTCCAGCTGCTTGGGCTGTGTGCAGCCGGAACGGGGATAGGAGCGGTATCTTTATGGAAAAATATTTGATTTGGTACAGGCTTTGGTTAAAATCATATGGCAGGAAGCCGTCTTACTGGCTGCAGACGGCGGGGATGGTACTTCTGCTTTGGGTACTCTCTTCTATTTCGGTTCCGGACAGCGGGAATGTTACAGTAGGTATCTGTCATAAAGGAGATGGTTATGCCGGGCAGATAGCGGAGAAGCTGTCAGAAGGGGACAGTATATTTTCTTTCCGCATATATGAAGGGGAGGAAGAACTGTACCGGGATGTAACCGCGGGGAAAGCGGAGTGCGGTTTCCTTTTTTCAGAAGACTTTGAGGACAGAATCAAAAGCGGCAGTCTGAAGGAAGCTGTCACTTATATCTGTACCCCGTTTACGGCGAAGGGGGAAGTGGCAAGGGAAACGGTGTATTCCGCACTGCTGCAGGTTTACAGCGGAGAAATCTTAAAGAAAAGCGAAGCGGAACTGTATGGGGATGCCGATACGGAAAGAACGGCGGCACTTTTGGAGCGGAACCGGTTTTATCAGGAGGGAAATCAGGTATTCCGTCTGGAGATGGAATCCGTGGATACCGGATACGGAGAAGCGGATGGAAGGGCTGAAACACAGGTTTATCCTGTGCAGGGAATGCTTGGGCTGTTTATATTTACAGTGATGTTTCTGTCATACGGAAGAAAATTTGAGACGGGCGGCGCTGCGGTCGAAAGGGCATTAAACAGGGCGGAGCGGAGAATATACGGATATATGGGAATACTCGCAGCGGGAACCCTGCCGGCGATGGCGGGAATGGGAGTGCTTTGGTTAGGAAAGGGGACGGAAGGGCTGTTCGGAGAGCTGCTGCTCATGCTGCTGTTTTTAGTGGTAAGCGGTATATGGATTCTGGCAGTGTGCAGCCTGATGCGCCGGAGTACTTCTTTTTTGCCGGGGATTGTGGTGATGACGGTGGCCAATCTTTTGATATGTCCGGTATTTGCGGACGGGAGTATGTATATTCCGTCATTGAAATATGTAAGCTGCCTGTTTCCTTTGGGAATTTACCTGCGTATGCATGGGCTGTTTTTATAAAAAAGCAGGTATGGAAACCGGTGTCTGCTAATATGCAGCCGGCAGGGTATCTGTGAAACATGGGTTTTGTGGTTAGGAGTTTGAGGAAAGATGGAAGACAAGAAAAAATTATATTTGTTTGAGCAGGCGCCTATATCAAAAGCGGTACTGTCTATGGCAGTGCCGACGGTCATTAGTTCGCTTGTTATGGTGATTTACAATCTGGCGGATACTTATTTTGTGGGGATGCTGAATAATCCCGTACAGAATGCGGCGGTTACGCTTGCAGCCCCTGTTCTGCTGGCATTTAATGCTATTAATAACCTGTTCGGCGTGGGGAGTTCCAGTATGATGAGCCGTGCGCTGGGGGCAAAGGACTATGATACGGTGCGCAGGGTTTCGGTCTTTGGTTTTTATTGTACGGTTTTGGGCAGCTTTCTTTTTTCCCTGCTGTGCACGGTCTTTAAGAATCCTTTGCTGGTACTTTTGGGAACGGATGCCCAGACATATGCGGCGACAGGGGAATATCTGAAATGGACGGTGCTTTATGGCGCTATGCCGGCGATTCTGAATGTGGTGATGGCGTATATGGTGCGTTCCGAAGGAAGCACGCTTCATGCGAGCATCGGGACGATGAGCGGCTGTGTGCTGAATATTATACTGGACCCGATTTTCATTTTGCCGCAGGGACTGAACATGGGTGCGGCAGGGGCAGGGCTTGCTACCTTTTTATCGAACTGTGCGGCGTGTGTCTATTTCTTTGTCCTGCTGTTTGTTAAACGGAAGAATACGTATGTATGCATCAATCCGAAACTGTTCCGGTTCCGGAAGGAAGTCGTTATGGGAATCTGCGGGGTGGGAATCCCGGCTGCCATTCAGAATCTTTTAAATGTGACGGGCATGACGGTGCTGAATAATTTTACTTCTGCTTTCGGTGCAGATGCAGTGGCGGCAATGGGAATCGCACAAAAGCTGAACATGGTGCCGATGAATGTTGCCTTTGGCTTTACCCAGGGGGTTATGCCGCTTATCAGCTATAATTATGCTTCGGGTAATGGGAAACGGATGAAGCAGACCATTGTTTTTTCAGGAAAAAGTACGATTTCTTTTCTGGTGTTGATTTCTGCATGTTTTTATGCAGGGGCGGGTTTCTGGATGCGTCTGTTTATTCAGAATGAGAGCATTGTATCTTACGGAACCAGTTTCCTGCGGGGCATGTGTCTGGGATTGCCGTTTCTTTGCATGGACTTTCTGGCAGTCGGGGTGTTTCAGGCTGTGGGAATGGGGAAAAAGGCATTTTTCTTTGCGATTTTACGGAAGATTATTATGGAGATACCTGCCCTTGTGATTTTGAATATGCTGTTCCCGCTTTACGGGCTTGCTTATGCGCAGGCAGTAACGGAGGTGATACTGGCGGCTGCGGCTGTGCTTGTATTGCGCGGGATGTTCCGGAAACTGCCGCAGGGTGGAAAGTGTGAAAAGAAGTTCTAAGGCGTCAAAGAACGCCGCCTAAGAACATCTAAGTTTCACACCGAAGAATGCATAAAACGTGCATTCTTCCATTGAGTGTTTGCGCTGCATTCACAAACTTCTCTTTTTTTAAAAATCTGTTAAAAGACCAGCCGTATGTAGAGCTTGCCTATATGACAGGCGTGCTTCCGATTGCGAAATATTCCAGCGGTTCGGAGTTAAATATGTTCAAGGAATATAATTTTATGAATGACCATGTCTATGACGCATATTTCGGTTTCTGTGAGGATGAGGTTAAAATGCTCTGTAACCGGAAAGATAATGGGGTAAGTTATGAAGAATTGGAGTATTGGTATGATGGTTATTATCTGGGCGACGGAGGACATTTGTTTAATCCGAGGTCTGTGAATTATGCTTTAATTGACGGTGTATGTTTAAACTACTGGACAGAGACAGGACCCATGAATGAAATCGCGGACTATATTGAATATAATACGGCAGCGGTGAGGGAGGATATTGTCAAAATGGTTGCGGGAATACCTGTGGAAGCGGATTTGCAGGGATACAGTGCGTCAGAAGGACAGCTTTATACAAGGGATGAAATCCTTTCAGCTATGGTAGTCTTTGGATTTTTGTCCTATCATGACGGGATTCTCCGGATTCCGAACCGGGAGCTGATGGAAAAATACCAGCGTGTTCTGATGCGGGAAAGTATGGACGGGGTGAAGGAAATCGTAGAGGACTCTAAAAAGATGCTGGAAGCCACACTTGCATCTGATTCCTGTACAGTGGCAAAGCTGCTGGAAAAGGTGCATGACAGGGAGATTCCATTTTTGCAGTATAGCGATGAAAATTCCCTTTCCTGTGTCATTACGTTATGTTATCTGTATGCGAGGAAAGATTATTGGGTGGAACGTGAAGCGAAAAGCGGCAAGGGATTTTGCGACTATATGTTTCTGCCAAAGAAAAGCGGAAAACCCGCAGTGATACTGGAATTGAAGGTGGATGACAGCTGCGGGGCGGCGATTGCGCAGATGAAGGAGAAAAAATATACAGAGAAAGCAAAAAAGTATACAGATGAGATTTTACTGGTGGGGATAAGCTATGACAGGACGGCGAAGAAGCATAGCTGTATCATTGAAAAAGTATAACTGGTTACGGTTTTAATATGAAAGTTATTAGAAAAAGAAAATAGAAAAAAAGTAGAAAAAAGGAAAAGTAGAAAAAATAGAGAAATAGAAAAAATAGAAAAATAGAGAAATAAAAAATTAGAAAAACAGGGCAAAGAAAGGAAGGGAAGCAGATATGAAAATCGGTATTTTAGGCACAGGAGGAATTGTGAAAGCGACAGTGCCGACGCTAAAACGTTTGGAGAATGCAGAGTGCTATGCCATTGCATCCCGTACCATGGAGCGTGCAAGGCAGGCAGCGGAGGAATATGGTTTTGCAAAGGCATACGGCAGTTATGAAGAACTGGCGGCGGACCCGGAGGTGGAACTTGTTTATATAGCAACACCCCATTCCTGCCATTATGAGGAGATGAAACTCTGTATTCGTCATAAAAAGCCTGTATTGTGTGAAAAAGCGTTTACCATGAACAGCGGGCAGGCGAAGGAAATCAGGGAGCTGGCGGCAGAGGCGGGAGTGTTTATAGCAGAGGCAATCTGGACCAGATACATGCCTTCCCGTAAACTGATACAGGAATTGCTGGATGGCGGAATCATAGGGAAGGTGTCTGTGCTGACGGCAAATCTTTCCTATCCTATCAGCGGGAAGCAGAGAATCCTTGCACCGGAACTGGCGGGCGGCGCTTTGCTGGATGTGGGCGTGTATGGACTGAATTTTGCCGTGATGCATTTCGGCGGGGAAATCGAGCGCATAGAATCCTCTGTTCAATTTACGGATACCGGTGTGGACGGAATGGAGAGCATTACTTTATTTTATAAAGACGGACGGATGGCAGTCCTGACCCACGGCATCTACGGGCGGTCTGACCGCAAAGGGATTTTCTACGGGGAAAAAGGATATATGGTAGTGGAAAATATCAACAATCCTCAGAGCATTTCCGTTTTTGATACGGATGATAATCTGGTGCAGCGCGTGGAAGTGCCGGAACAAATCAGCGGATATGAATATGAATTTCTGGAATGCATGGAACGTATCGGAAAAGGTGAGACGGAGAGCAGTTCCATGCCTTTGGAAGACAGTATCTTTGTCATGGGTCTGATGGATTCCATACGAAAGGACTGGGGGCTGGTTTATCCGCAGGAGAAAGTGTGAAAAGAAGTTCTAAGGCGTCAAAAAACGCCGCCTAAGAACATCTAAGTTTTACACCTGATTGTTTGTGCCGCTGAAGCGGCATGACTGGAAGATTGAAAGAATTGCATTCTTTCAACCTTGGGTAATGGAGCATGGTTATAGAAATGAAAAACGTAGCAGTCAAGCCTTTGCAGTAAGTACAAAGATTTAGGGCATGTATCATAGAGGATGGGAGGATTAGAATGAAGCATTTCAAACGTATTTTTACCATTGTGATTGATTCCTTAGGTGTGGGAGAGATGGAGGATGCGGCGGCATACGGCGATGCCGGGACGGACACTTTGGGGCATATTGCGGCTTCCGTGAAGGAACTGCGGATTCCGAATCTGCAAAAGCTGGGAATGGCAAATCTGCATTCCATGACAGGAGTGTCACCTGTGGAGGAGCCGTCAGGGTATTATATGAAACTGAAAGAGGCGAGTACCGGAAAGGATACCATGACCGGACATTGGGAAATGATGGGACTTCATATTACCAAACCGTTCCGTACGTTTACGGAAACCGGATTCCCGCAGGAGCTGATTGACGAATTGTCCCAAAAGACAGGGAGAACGATTATCGGCAATAAGAGCGCCAGCGGGACGGAGATACTGGAAGAACTGGCAGAAGAAGAAATTGCCACCGGACATATGATTGTTTACACGTCGGCGGATTCGGTGCTGCAAATCTGCGGAAATGAAGAAACCTTCGGGCTGGAGGAATTATACCGCTGCTGCGAAATCGCAAGAGAGATTACGATGAAAGACGAGTGGAAGGTAGGGCGGGTGATTGCAAGACCTTATGTGGGAAGGAAAAAGGGGGAATTTAAGCGTACCAGCAACCGCCACGATTATGCCCTGAAACCATATGGAAGAACGGCTTTGAATGTATTGAAAGATGCCGGGCTGGATGTGATTTCCGTAGGAAAGATTTTTGATATATTTGACGGGGAAGGACTGACGGAGTCCAACAAGTCCAAAAGCTCGGTACACGGAATGGAGCAGACGATAGAGATAGCAGAGAGGGAGTTTAACGGGCTGTGCTATGTGAACCTGGTGGATTTTGACGCTTTGTGGGGACACCGCAGGAATGTGGAGGGCTATGCGAAGGAGCTGGAGCAGTTTGATGAGAAACTTGGGATTTTGCTTGGGAAGCTGCGTGAGGATGACCTGTTAATCATTACGGCAGACCACGGCAACGACCCCACCCACACAGGGACAGACCATACAAGGGAAAAAGTGCCGTTTCTGGTATACTCCCCATCCATGGAAGGGGCGGGAGCGCTTCCGGAGGAGGAAAGTTTTGCGGTAGTCGGGGCAACCATAGCGGATAATTTCGGGCTGGAAATGCCGGAAGGGACCATAGGGCATTCGGTGCTTGGGAAGCTGCGGTAAGGAGGATTTTATATTAGATTCATGGCAGAAAGGAAAAATATGGACAGAAAAGAGATATTAAAAAAAGTAGACCATACGCTGTTGGCTCAGACAGCAGCATGGGAGGAGATTCGCAGGATTTTGGATGACGGGATGAAATATGGGACGGCATCTGCATGTATTCCGGCGGCTTATGTGAAGCGGGCGGCAGAATATGTGGAAGGGAAGCTGCCCATTTGTACAGTGATTGGGTTCCCTAACGGTTACAGTACGGCGGCGGTAAAAGTATTTGAAACAAAGGATGCCGTGGCAAACGGGGCTGCGGAAATTGATATGGTAATAAATATCGGCGCTTTAAAGGACAAAAGGTATGGGGAGATTACGGAGGAAATCCGTCAGGTGCATGAAGCCTGCGGCGGGAAAATCCTGAAAGTGATTATCGAGACCTGCCTGCTGACGGACGGGGAAAAGAAGAAGATGTGCGAAATCGTAACGGATGCAGGGGCGGAATTTATCAAAACCTCCACCGGATTTTCAACTGCAGGAGCGACATTTGCGGATGTGGCGCTGATGCGGGAATATGTGGGAAAGAATGTGAAAATAAAGGCAGCAGGCGGGATTTCTTCGTTTGAGGATGCGGAGGAGTTTATCCGTCTGGGAGCGGACCGGCTGGGAACCAGCCGGTTGGTGAAGCTGATGGAAACAGTCGAAAACAGTTAGAGTGTGTGCAGTTCTGATACTGTTATGTTAGTGCAGAGAAAAGAGGATAAGGAGGCAGGCTGTGGTATGGCAAGAACGGTAGCGATAGGAATACAGGATTTTGAATCCGTGATTGAAAATAATTATTTTTATGTGGATAAAACGGATTTTATCCGTGAATGGTGGGAGAATGGGGACAGTGTGACGCTGATTGCCCGTCCGAGGCGTTTCGGAAAGACGCTGAACATAAATATGCTGGAACGTTTTTTCTCTTTAAAATATGCCGGACAGGGAAAGGTCTTTGAAAATCTGAAGATATGGAAAGAAGAAAAATACAGGAAGATGCAGGGGACATATCCGGTGATTGCCCTGAGTTTTGCCGATATTAAGGAAATGTCATTTCCGAATGCAAGAAAAGCCATCTGCCGTAATATCAAGAAATTATACAACCAGTATGATTTTCTTTTAAAGGAAGACTGTCTGAACGAGGATGAAAAGGCTATGTTCCGTAATATTTCTGCAGAAATGGAGGATTATATTGCAGCAGATTCCATAAGGATGCTGTCAGACTATATGCAGCGTTATTATGGCAGGAAAGTGATTATTCTCCTGGATGAGTACGATACACCGATGCAGGAGGCTTATGTCAACGGGTATTGGGAGGAGATTGTGGCATTTATCAGAAATCTGTTCAATTCTACGTTCAAGACAAACCCGTTTTTGGATAAGGCGCTTATGACCGGAATTACGCGGATTAGTAAAGAGAGTATTTTTTCGGATATGAATCATTTAACAGTTGTGACATCCACTTCGAACAAATATGAAACTGCTTTTGGTTTTACGCAGGAGGAAGTATCGGCTGCTCTGCTGGAATTTGGGATGTCTGGGAGAGAAGGAAAAGTAAAGGACTGGTATGACGGTTTTACGTTTGGGGAAAAAACAGATATCTATAACCCGTGGTCTATCATCAATTTCCTTAAGGATAAGAAACTGTCAACCTACTGGGCAAACACCAGCAGCAACAGTCTTGTAGGGAAACTAATCCGTGAGGGGAGCAAAGATGTAAAGGTGATTATGGAAGACCTTTTAGGAGGCGGCATACTTCACACGAGGATAGACGAGCAGATTGTTTTTAACCAGCTTGACAATAATGAGTATGCCATATGGAGCCTGCTGCTTGCCAGCGGGTATCTGAAGGTGGAAAAGTATACGATAGATGAAGATACCGGGAAGGAAGAATATGACCTGAAGCTGACAAACAAAGAAGTGAGGCTGATGTTCCGGAATATGATTGAAGGATGGTTTAAGGGGTATGTACCGGCTTATAATGATTTTATCAAAGCACTGCTGCAAGGCGATAAAAAAGCAATGAATCATTATATGAACCGGGTGGCTCTTGCAACGTTCAGCAGTTTTGACACCGGAAATAAACCGTCGGAAAGTGCGGAACCGGAGCGTTTTTATCATGGATTTGTGCTGGGGCTTATGGTGGAACTCTCAGACCGGTATATCATTACTTCCAACCGGGAAAGCGGGTTCGGGCGTTATGATGTCATGCTGAAACCAAAGGACCACAAGGATGATGCGATTCTTATGGAATTTAAGGTGCATGATGGGGAAGACGAGAAAACGTTGGAGGATACCGTTCAGGCGGCATTGGCGCAGATAGATGAAAAATGTTATGCGGCATCGCTGGAGGCGGAGGGGATTCCGGCAGGGCGCATCAGAAAATACGGGTTTGCATTTGAGGGGAAAAATGTGCGGATTGGTTGTACTAGCAATTCCCAATAAAAACAGTCACCGTAAAAGTATTTTCCGTATATGAAATATCTAAAGTGCCGCTGTACTTTTCCACCATTTCCCGTACGTTGGACAGGCCGAGGCCGTGGGCTGTATTTTCCTCCTTATCGGATTTCAGCCGGTCTCCCTCTCCTGAGATAACATTGATTTTTGCATTGGTAATTTCATAGCTGAAATAACCGTTTTCCGTCACCAGCGCTTTGACGGATATATGGCGTCCGGCAGGGTTGGGAATTTTCAGGGAGGCTTCAATGGCGTTATCCAAAGTGTTGGAAAAAAGACAGCAGAGGCTGATGGCGTCGATACCGGTCAGTTTGTCCAGGTCAATATGGAAAAAGCAGTCGATGCCGTGCTCCAGCGCCAGATTGTATTTGGCGTTGAGTACGGCGTTTGCGATGCTGTTTTTGCAAAAGACACGGGTGCGCGCAGTCATCTGCATTTCCAATTCTTTCATGTAGCGTTCTGCTTCTTCCTGATTTCCGGATTGGAACAGGGAGTTTATCACAATCAGATGATTGTTCATGTCATGGCGCAGTTTGCGGATTTTCGCCTGATTTTGTTCCAGTTCTTCATAATAGCTTTTCTGCAGCATCAGGTTTTTCCGCTCCATATTCTGCCGGATGCTGGCAATGAAGTAGACAGCCAGTGCGATGCAGCCCAGATTGGTGGCAAAGCAGGCGAAGGCGGCGGGCCACATTTTGTAGCTTTTTTCGGGAGAAAAATAGATGCAGCTGGTAATGCTTACCATGGATGCCAGACAGATGACGTCTAACAGCATCCAGACTTTTTCATCGAACAATTTTCCCATCTGGTTCAGATGCTTTTTAAAAATCCTGTCAATACTATACCAGATGGACAGAGACAGGCAGGAGTCGGCAATGATGAATAAAATATCTACGACGTCAGACCATCCGAGAAAAGTTCCCAGCTTTCCAAGCATATCCATGGTGAGAAAGTTCACGCTGATAATCAGTGGATAGAGAACTGCCACGGCAGCCAGTTTCTGCCAGATACCTCCCTGAAAGGCAAACAGCATAAGGGCGGCAAACCAAATGAAATCCAGCGTTACGTTAAACATATCATTGGGGAAAATAACCATGTTGGCAAGTACCGCACAGGAAAAGAATATGACGAGGCTCCAGAACTTTCCGGAGCGTTTTTGCGTAAAATGGCAGAGAATCCGGTAAACGAGAAAGCCCTGCAGAAAGTCGCACAGGGTGCTGAGATAACGGAAAACAGTTATTAAATCCATGTGTATTCTCCTTACAATTGGTATTTTTACGAAATGGCGCAGGCAGCCGGCACGACAGCATGACATGGATTAGCAGTAAATAATGCTGTGCCGGTTAATAATGCAGCAGCAGGCGGGCAAAGGCGATTTCCAGAGACTGACGGTAGGTGCGGCTGACGGGAAATTGCTTTTGTCCGCAGATACAGGTATCTTTTTCTAAAGCGGTAACATAATTCAGGTTCACCAGATGACGGTTATGACAGCGGACAAAGTAGTCCGGCAGGCTGTCTGAGATGTCATCCAGTTTGCCGTAAAAATCCAGTGTTTCCCCGTTTCCTTCTTTTTGCCCGTCTTTGAGAGTGATTACGATTTTTCTCTTGTCACTGGAAAAAGCCAGTATTTTTTTCATGGAAATTTTCAATATGCCGGATTTTTGTTCCAAAGTAAAGTATTGCTCTTTGCTTTTTCCCAGTTCTTCCAGCGCCTGCCCTAACACTTTCAGGATTTTAGATTCCTGATATGGTTTCAGGATATAATGGAAAGCATGAACTTCGTATCCCTGAAATACATAGTCAGGGTATGCCGTGACAAAAATCAGAAGTGTATGGGCATCTCTTTTTCTTAAGTTTCTGGCAGTGTCCATGCCGTTTAACTGCTTCATTTCAATATCCAGAAATAAGATATCCAGCCATTCCGCTTCCGGGCGTACTGTCAATGCCTCGCCCGAATCATATTCAAAAATCCGGTAGTCTTCCCCAAGCAGCTGAAGCTTCTGTTCCAGGGGTGTGCGGAGGGCTTTGCGCATGGGGGCTTCATCATCGCAGATTCCTATGCTAATCATATGAAAATCCTTTTTTCTCACAGATTCCGTAACTGTTAATAAAAGTTATTGTACAGGAGAATCCCCGGTTTGTAAATTGAACCTGTAAACTTTACAAAAACGGTGTCAAACATGACATTCTGCGGGCGGAAGCCTGTCGGAAATTTCTTTAAAATATGTCATATGGAATATTTCATATAACATATGTCATATCAGGAGGGTCTTAGTTTATGTTGAAGGTAAAACAGTTATCTAAAAGTTATTCTTCGGGGAGTCAGAATTATCCGGTGTTAAAGGATGTATCTTTGGAAGTGGAAAAGGGAGAATTTGTAGCGGTCATGGGTCCTTCCGGTTCCGGAAAGACAACGCTGTTAAACTGCATTTCCCGCTTTATTCCCCATGATAAGGGGCAGATTTTTTTGGCGGATGCAGATATTTCAGACTTAACGGAAACGGAACTTGCCAAAGTCCGCAGCAGACAGATGGGATTTGTATTTCAGGATTTTATGCTGTTGGATGGATTAAGTGTCTTTGAAAATATGTGCCTGCCTCAGATTATTGCCCATCGTCCGGTGGTGCAGATGGAGGAAAAGGCAAAAAATCTCTGCCGGCTTTTCGGTATAGAGAAGATTATGGAAAAATATCCTGCCGAGATTTCAGGCGGGGAGAAGCAGCGTACCGCTGTGGCAAGGGCGCTGATGAACCAGCCGTATGTGATTCTGGCGGACGAGCCTACCGGGAATCTGGACAGTAAGTCCTGCAAGGCCGTCATTGATGCATTTTTGCAGGCAAAAAAGGAAATGGGGGCTACTATTTTCATGGTGACGCATGACAGTTTTGCCGCTTCCTTTTGCGACCGGGTCATCGTCTTAAAGGACGGGCAGGTGTACGGGGAACTGATGAGAAGCGGCACCAGACGGGCATTTATGGATGAGCTTTTGGATACCATCCGTACGTTGGGAGGTGACAGTGATGACAATGAGTAAAATTGCGGCGAAATTGCGCAGGCAGAATAAAGAGCAGTACCGGCTGCTTGGTACGTGTATTTTCCTATCCGTGCTTTTGGTATCCTCTTTTGCCATGATGTTTTTCTCCTCTTCCATTCAGGAGTTTCTGCCTCCGGGCGGGGATACGAGAAAGCTGATGTGGCTGATGCTTATGGTGGTGGCAATTGGATGCCTGCTGTTTACACTTTATGGAAGCAGCCTGTTTTTCCGTAAAAAAAGCAGGGAATTCGGGGTGATGATGGCTTTGGGGGCGGAGAAAAAGGGGCTTGCCCGACAGTTGTCCGCAGAGTTAGCCGCAGTTGTGGCAGGCTATATTTTTTTCGGTATGATACTGGCAGTTCCGGTGTCTTATCTGATTTGGAAGCTGTTTCAACTGATGGTCATCAATACGGCACAGATGGAGTACCGTTTCGGAATCGGGGGGATTTTTGCAGGGCTTCTTTTTGCAGGGGGATTGTCTTTGTGCATTTTGGGAGCCGGAATCCGTTTTATCCGCCGGAGCAATATTATGGATATTCTGAACGCCGGCCGGAAAACGGAAATGGTCCGGAAAATAAAACCATGGTGCGGAAAACTCGGAGTCGTGCTTGTGGTGGCAGGGCTTTTTCTGGCAATGGCTGTTCCGCCGTTTACTGTCTATCTGTTCCATCAGGGGATGCCTGTTATATGGAATGCCACTTACCTGCTTTGTGTGGCGGGATTGTATCTGGTGATTTTAAGCTCGGTGGGGCATTCGGAACGGGGAAGGCATCCGGAGCGGTATTATAACAATATTATTTCCACAAATCTGATGCGCTTTACGGCAAGACAGACGACCAGGAATATGTGTGTAATTTCCCTGCTTGCATTTGTCATGATACTGGCGGCTTTCTGGGGGGTGATGTACTATTACAGCGCTACGAAAGGAGGCAGCGGGGCACCGTATGATTATTCCGTGCATTATCCTGCCGCGGAAGCACAGATGGAACAGGAGGAAATCGGGAAGCTGGCAGAAGAACACGGGGTGGAGATTACTTCTTATGCGGGCATGGATTCTTTGGAACTGATTATCCGGTATACCGGACGTGATATGGATGATAACAGGAAATATTTTGATGTGGAGTATGAAAAACTGGCATCTTTCCTGTCGGCTTCGGATTTTACGAAAATTTCGGGGATTCCGGTTTCTTTAAAAGAGGGGGAATATCTGACGGTTACGGTCAGTGGTTTCCAGGAGAATATCTGGGTGAGCGCGGACTGCCTGAATGTAATTGAGCATCCGGTGACAGGAGAATCCATGGCACCGGAATTCCGGGGGACGGTGGAGTTTGATAATCTTGCCGATGTCAGCGACCCCTTTACTTTCCTGCTGTCAGATGAGGATTACAGCAGGTTTTCGCAGGGGCTGACGGAAGAATGGAAGGAAAAGCATATTTTATTCAATGTGGAAAATGTGATGGAAACCTATGGGTTTGCAGATGCATGGAAGCGGGAATACATTACGCGGGCAACAGCCCTTTCCGGCCATTATAAGTTATACGATGCCCGTGAGGAAGAACTGGCATTAGCGGAAGGAAAGGAATACAGTTATGCCGGAGGGCCGGATTTGTCGCCGGAGAATACACAGTTAATGTGGGATTGGAAATATGCCCCGTTTGCTAAGGTACTGATGCAGGCAGATGTCATGGAGCGCGTAGCGGTATTTGTACTGCTCAGCATTTATGTTTCCATTATATCCCTGACGGCTGCGGGAATTATGAGTTATGTCAGGAGTGTCACGATTGCTATGGACAACCGGCAGCTTTTTGATGATTTGAAGAAACTGGGGGCGGATGATGTTTACAGGGAAAAGGTGATGCGGGTACAGCTTAGGAAGATATTTGCTTATCCGGTGGCTGCGGGGTGCATGATTGCAGGTGTATTTTCCTTGTTCCTGACGTTTTTTAACGATATGAGACTGCAGGCGTTTGAAGTGAGAATGCTGCTGATGGAGGGAGGATTGATGGCGCTGATTGCCGTGGTTATGTATGTGGTATACCGGCTGGCTTACGGAAGGATGAAAAATATTGTGGGAATAACCGGATGTGATTGAAAAGACGCGGTTGTCTTAGTATAATATGTTTATACGGCGGCCCCAATGATTAGTGTATGGCGTGTGAAATCAAAGGTGGAGTCAGGCGGACA
This sequence comes from uncultured Lachnospiraceae bacterium, assembly GCA_947246015.1. GTDB lineage: Bacteria > Bacillota > Clostridia > Lachnospirales > Lachnospiraceae > Kineothrix. Next base: position 42,662 of record CAMXQE010000025.1, read on the forward strand.
TGAATGCAAAGGAGGTTATGTATATGGTGGGCGGAGGACTTGGAAATCATCACCCTATGCGTGATTTGACGCATAATGTGGGAATTTGCACAAAACTGATGGCGCACGAATATGAAAAAAATAAAAGACCCGTTTCAGACAGGGAACGAAAACTTGGTTACGTGGCAATCTTTTTTTTAACTATGGTGATTGTATGCATAATTTCTTTATTTATTTTTTTATAATGCAGATGTTGCCGGTAAACAGCTGCCAATAAATTGCCATAACAGGATAAGCAAAATTATATAATAGGGACTGTCGTATTAAGAACTTTTTATACGAGATATAGTATTGCTTCGGGGCGGGGGTTGCCATATCTTGTATACATCATTCTTGTTGCGACAGTCCCAAATTAGTCTGTGTATAGAAGCGGATGTAAGAAGGTTTGCGGCAGGAAGGATTCCATTTGAGGAAAACGGGAGGATTTGTGGATAGCGGTTTGCTGCGGCCGGACAATAACAGGCGCTGCAGGGCGTCCGGTCTTTTTTTGGTTTGCAAAAGGGTATGTGGGGCTGTGTACAGATTGGGAGATGAAGGAGATAGGCAGTATGGACAGAAACGTGGATGTGGATATCAAAAGAGACGGGCTTACGCTCCATGGGAGGATAAGCAGGGCGGCAGGGGAAAAGAATGCTGTGCTTATTATTTTCCATGGATTCGGAGGGGATTCCGGATATGGGGAGAATGATTTATACAGTCTGCTTGCGGCAAAAGCGTTGGAATGCGGGGTGACTGCGGTACGGTTTGACTTCAGCGGCTGCGGAAAGAGCGGGGGAAAGTTTGAGGATATGGATATTTTCAGGGAAATACTGGATGCCATAGAGATTCTCAAATATGTGTGTGCACTGCCTTATGCGGAGAACATTTACCTGCTGGGACATTCCATGGGAGGCGTGGTTGCCGGTATGCTGGCGGGGCTGTATCCGGATGTGGTAAAGAAGCTAATCCTGCTTGCCCCGGCAGCCACGCTGAAGGATGATGCGTGGAAAGGAATCTGCATGGGAGTCAGCTATGATGTGCAGCATGTTCCGGAAACCGTACTGGTAGACGGGCAGCACCAAGTAGGAGGGCATTTCTTCCGGATTGCCAGAAATCTTCCGATTTATGAAGTGACGGCACAGTTTGGGGGCGAGACGCTGCTGATACACGGTATGCCGGACGAAATTGTGGACTACCATGCGTCTGTGGTCTATCACGACTGTATCGAAAACAGCCGGTTATGCCTTTATGAAAATCTGGACCATGGTATCGGGGGAGAGGACCAAAAGAAGGTGTTGGAAGAAATCGGGAATTTTTTATAAAATATACAGCTGCTGAATTGCATTGTAAAATCCGCTGAAATATGCTAGTATAATAGGCAGGTTAGGAGTCAGGGACGGCGGGGCCTGCGGGCTGGCAGCCGGTTTGCCGGGCAGAAGCGGGAGAACAGAAAGATGCAGTATGTATGTAAGTACCGGTCGCCGTTGGGGCAGATTACGATAGCGGGCGAAGGGGAAGCCCTGATAGGGTTGTGGTTTGAAAATCAAAAGAATTTCGGTTCCACGCTGTCTGGGGAATGGGAAGAGGGAACACTGCCTGTACTGGAGCAGACGACGGAGTGGCTCGATATATATTTTGGCGGAGGGATTCCCGATTTTATGCCGGAGATAAGTTTCTTTGACACGCCGTTCCGGATTGCGGTATGGGAGCTTTTGATGGACATTCCCTATGGGAATACCATAACCTATGGGGAAATAGCGGCTGTCATGGCGGAACAGACAGGGAAGGAGCGTATGTCTGCCCAGATAATAGGCAACGCGGTCGGACGCAATCCGGTTTCCATTATCGTACCATGCCACAGGGTAATCGGAGCGGACGGGAGCCTGGTCGGTTATGCCGGAGGGATTTTCAGGAAGGATAATCTGCTGACGCTGGAAAAGAGTCATATGTGATTGGGGGCAGTTATGGGAAAAAACCATAGAATTGCAGTGCTGTCGGATACGCATGGGCTGTTGCGGCCCGAAGTCGTGCAGATTCTGAAAACCTGTGAGGCAATCCTGCATGGCGGGGATATCGACAGCCGCGGCGTATTGGATGAAATGGAGCGTATTGCGCCGGTTTATGCGGTAAGGGGAAACGGTGATAAAGAGTGGGCGGAAGGGATGGCGGAGGAATTAGAGATTACACTGTTTGGCCTGCGCATTTATATGATACACAACCGTAAAGCCGGGAAATGGAATCCGGAGAAAACGGATTTGGTAATCTGCGGGCATTCCCATAAATATGAAGAGAAAACGATGGACGGGGTGCATTTCCTAAATCCGGGGAGCTGCGGTCCCAGGCGGTTCCGGCTTCCGGTGACTATGGCGGTACTGGAGGTGGAGGAAGGGACAGGCAGCTGGAATATAGAGAAAATAGACCTGGCGGGAAAAAAGGAGAGCGCGGCAGGGCCGATAGGGCTGGCGGAAGGAAATCTGAAACAGGCGGTAGAGATTATTCTTAAGGAAATGAAAGCAGGACGTAAGGTGGAGGCCATTGCAGCCGGATTAGGAGCGGAGCGGGAGTTTGTAGAACAGGTATGCAGAATCTATGTGACGCATCCGGGTGTGGACGCGCAGGGAATTGTAAATAAAATGGAAGTAAGCGCATTATTCGGACATGACAGGGAACATTAAAAAATGTTAATTTTATGAGGAGGTTTTTTATGAGGATATTGGATACGAAATTTGTCAGGGGATTTATCAAAATGGCGGATGACGGTTTTCAGCAGGGGTGGCATGAAAGGAACGGAGGAAATCTGTCCTATCGTCTGAAGCCGGAGGAAGTGGAGGAAATCAGGCCGAGACTGAACGAGAGCGGGGAATGGACGCCTATCGGAGCGGCGGTTCCGGGTTTGGCGGGAGAGTATTTCCTCGTGACGGGAAGCGGGAAATATTTCAGGAATATCATAGTGGATCCGGAAGCATGTATTGCAATCATAGAACTGGATGATAAGGGTGAAAATTACCGTCTGCGCTGGGGACTGGTAGAAGGCGGAGTCCCGACCAGCGAACTGCCGACTCATCTGATGAACCATGAGGTGAAAAAGCGTGTGACAAATGGGGCGCACCGCGTGATTTATCATGCGCATACCACGAATATCATTGCGCTGACTTTTATCCTTCCTTTGGTGGACGAGGTCTTTACGAGGGAACTTTGGGAAGCGGCAACGGAATGTCCGGTCGTTTTCCCGCAGGGCGTAGGCGTAGTAAACTGGATGGTTCCCGGAGGGCGTGAGATTGCAGTAGCGACGAGTAAGCTGATGGAGCAGTATGACGTGGCAATATGGGCGCATCACGGAATGTTCTGTTCCGGTGAGAATTTCGATTTGACATTCGGACTGCTGCATACCGTAGAGAAGTCGGCGGAAATACTGATTAAGGTTTATTCCGTAGTGCCTAAGAAGCTTCAGACCATTACGGCGGATAATTTCAGGGCAGTCGGAAAAGCATTCCATGTGGAACTTCCGGAGAAGTTTTTGTTCGAAAAGCCGGAGTTTAAGATTGGCGATGAAGGATTTTAGGGGAAGAATTTTTCGGAAAAAACATTTGACGAAATGAAAAACGATGTGATAAAATCGTTAGGTAAAAAATAATAAAGAAAACATACATGATGACACAGGTGGTGCTTTGCACGTAAAGCTGATTACGGAACATGGTTTAGGGTTCGTATCAGATTGTGAAAGGAACTGCCTGTGTTTTTTGTATGCCATAAGGAGGAAAAGTTATGCCAAGAAATCAATTTCAAAGGATGGTGTTTGCCTTCCTGACTGTTTTGGTAACAGTTCATGCGTATGTATTTTACAGTTTATATGTGGTGAATGGTTCCACGCTGATGCAGGTCACCGGAGCTGATTCCGTAATCCATGCGATTCATGCGCAGGGCGGTGTCTACATGTTCGGAAAAATGTTACCGATATGGGCCATCGTTTTGATTGAGTTTATTTTTGCTTACGGTTTGGAGTGCATTATGGGAAGTCCCTGCTCGTTCCGGCTTGCCTGCAAAAATTTTGAGTTAGGGAAGACCCATCCGGTTATCTTTGAAAGTGCGATTATCTGTGCGACTGTGGGGCTGATGTGTCCGGCCATGAGTTTTTTGGCGGCGTGGTTTTATTATCCCTATTATGCGGGATTCAATATTTTTACATTACTGGCAAACTGGCTGAAGCTGGTGTGTTTCAATTTCCCGTTTGCATTTTTTACGCAGCTGTTTTTCATACAGCCGTTGATTCGGACGGTTTTTAAATTCCTGTTCCGGAAAGATATTGCAAATCGTGCAAAGTAGATAAGACAAAACGGTCGTTGACTGTTCGCAGCTTATGCAGACAGAATGGATGCATAAGAGTTTTTAGAATTTTGGTAATACCTTAATGACCCCTGTAAAGAGAGGTTTAGTCTATGCCTCTCTTTGATTCCCGCGAGCAATGAGCCAGGTCTGATACCTCATTCTTTCCGTGATATATTGATAGTTTCCCCAAAGTCAAATACCCCGCCGCAAGCAAGGGGGCATCAAGCTTGAAACGTCCCAAGGGGCGGGGTATTTGACCCTCGCGGCATTCGTCAAAGTCATGCAAGCATGATTTTGACTCATTGCTCGCGGGAATAAAAAAGGTAGCTGATTGTCCGTTAGGATAAATCGCTACCCAAAATAAGCAATATCACTCCTTAAATATATAACATTTCTATCGGGGTCATAAAAACTCATGTTTACAGCACCCCATGGACGTTTAGTTGGTTTTTCAATGATTTCTGCTCCTAATGCCAAAACTTTTCGATATCCTTTTTCTATATCGTTTATGGTAAAGGCAAGACACATATTCTGATTGTTATTATTTTTTATTGAACCATCATTATAAATCGTCAGCATTGTTTCTTCTGCAATAATTGTTTGATGTACTTCATCACTGCTATTGTTATCTGTTTCAAGCAGTGCTTTATAAAAATTTGCTAACTTAACAACATCATTTGTTAATAAACTGACTTCACCCAGTCTCATATATTTCCTCATTTCTGTGCTGCTTTTTGCGCATATCAAGTTTGTGGATGCAGCGCAGACACAAACTTGCGGAGTGAAAGATTTGAAAAATCAGATTTTTCAAATCTTTCACTCTTACCTCACAATATAATAATGAAGTGTCGATTTTTCTAATATGAATATATTATATTACAATGAGAAAAATGTAAAGCGTTGACATGGTGGATATTTCCTGCTAGAATGTAAAAAATGATATAAAGCAATAGAAAAAGTAAAGAATAATTTACGGAAGGAGGTAATGAATGATGAAGGAAGTAAGTAAGAGTATTGTGGAGAACTTCATAAAATGCATGATTACCTCGGAGAGTTGCGGTTAACCAGTACAATCCATACTAAGATGGAAGGTATACAAATTTGAAGAAATTCAGTTTGCAGTGTATTGGATTATATTTTCGTGGTATCATTTGATGCCGCGATTTTTTTATGCACAGGGGTGCGTAAGGAAATTAGCTGCTACGCAGCACGCACCCCGCGCGGCGAGTAGGGAGAAAATCTTCCCTGCTCAATTGCACAGGGGCATCCAAAGGAAGTGTGTCAGCAGAGCTGACGGGTGCCCCGCGCGGCGGGTAGGGAGAGAAAGCTTCCCTACCCGATTGCACACGGATGTATTTTCCTTTCGTGATTCCGGAGAGGGAATGTTGTGTTTCCGGAAAGGTTGTGTTCTGAGGAATTTCTGCGGATTTTCAAATGATGCCATGAGTGTACAGTTCTCTGAGTGAAAGAGGAAGGAGTGGTGCAGGATGGCTGAAATTAAAAAAAGTAATTTGCAGGAAATAATTTTGATAAAAACGGACACATTGAGAAAGGGAAAGGAAGAATGGATACAATCGCAACAGTTACTGCGGTACAGAGAGACCGCTATGAATTAAATATTGGAACTGAAATTTTATACGGAAAGCTGAAACCGGCTGTTTTTTATCACAATGCGGAGGAGGTATTGTTTCCGACTGTGGGAGACAGGGTATCTGTCATGCGTAATGCGGATGGAGACAGTATGATTCTCAGGGTATTACAGAGGAAATCGGTGTTTATAAGACAGAATGCAACGCAGGGTATGCCGGACCAGGCAGTGGCGGCTAATTTTGATTTTGTATTTATTACAATGTCATTGAACAAAGATTTTCATCCGTCAAAACTGGAGAGGTATCTGACCGTTTCGTGGCAAAGCGGAGGAACTCCGGTTATTCTGCTTACAAAGGCGGATTTGGCAGAGGACAGAGAGGATATACCGGCCCGGATAGAAGGACTTGCTCCGGGGGTAGAGACATACTGTGTCAGTTCCCATACCGGAGAGGGATTTGAGAAGCTGGAGAAATATTTCGCGGTCGGAAATACAATTGTGCTCCTTGGCTCTTCCGGAGTCGGAAAATCATCTTTTGTAAATATGGTATTGGGAACAGAACGGATGCAGACAGGGGGAATCCGTGAGGCGGATTCTCAGGGAAGACATACTACGACTTTTAAGCAGATGTTTGACATTCCGGAGAAAATAGTTCTGCCGGATGGTTGTGTGCTTCGCGGCGGCGGAAGAATCATTGATACGCCGGGCATGAGAAATCTTCTTATGGGAGAGGAAGCAGGCGGAATCGGGACAACGTTTGAGGATATCGAAAAACTCGCAGCGCAGTGTAAATTTTCGGATTGCAGGCATGAGTCGGAGCCGGGGTGCGCAGTCAAAAGAGCCTTAAAAGACGGAACGCTTGAGCAGAGGCATTGGAAGATGTATTTGAACCTGCAAAGGGAAGAAGCGTATTCCAAAGAACGGAAACAGATTCTGATGAAGAAAGCCGGTAAGAGAAAGAGACGCTGAAAAGGAAACTCTGTCGTCTTCAGCTCATTCATCTGCCAAAGGAGCAGTGAACGGGAAACAGGAAACGGAAAATAACAGGAATCGGAAAGTAACAGGAAACGGGGATAAGAGGGATGACGATTTTTACCGTATTTTTTCAAATGCTGGCGCTTCTCATTATGATAGGAGCCGGCTATTTCATGACAAAGAAAGGAATGATGGATGAACATACGAACAATCAGATGTCGAAAATGATTGTCAATGTATTCAATCCCCTGCTTGTTTTTTCCGGAGCAGTGAATGCGGTGGGAAAGGTTTCCCTGGATACAATGGGAGTGGTGGCGCTGATTGCGTCGGGAATGTTTGTAATTTTCATTGTGGCGGGGATGATTTTGTCGCCTTTTTTTGATAAGGACAGGGAGCAGCGGAAAATTTTCCAGATGATGTTTGTATTTTCCAATCTGGGGTTTATCGGAATACCCGTGGTCAGCAGCATCCTCGGCGCGGAGTATGTAGTTTATGTTACGGAATTTATGCTGATTTACACCTTTGTGTTTTATACGTATGGAATATCCCTGATGAATGGGGAATTTTCTTTATCTACCATGAAAGAGATGGTAAATGCGGGAACCGTGTTTGGCCTGGCTGCCATGCTGGTGATTATATGCGGAATCCGGCTGCCGGATTTTCTGAATACGGCGGTGACGTACTTGGGAAACGTAACTTCACCGATGGCTTTGGTGGCGGTGGGTTTCACACTGGCGCATTCGGATTTGAAAAGGATTTTCGGACAGGTGCGGCTGTATATTTTCGCGGTGATAAAACTTCTGGTGCTGCCGCTGCTGATGCTTCCTGTGTTAAAGCTGGTAACGCATGATGCGGCGCTGATACCGGTCTGCATGGTGATGTTCGGGATGCCGATTGGCAATATGCCGTTGATTCTGGGGAATCAGAAGGGGATTGACGGGAGTACGTGCAGTGCGGCGATTATTCTGACAACGGTGCTTTGTGTGTTTACGGTTCCGGTGTTGTTGGCAGTGGCAGGGTAAGGAGCGGTTGGGAGCGTCGGCCTGCGGTTTTGGGAAATGGCAGGTTTTGGGAAATGACAGGTTTGGAAAGCAATTTTCTAATGCATGGAAAAGAGAAAGGAGGGGCAGGAGATGGATTATTTTGAACCTGCGGACATTCTTATTTATATACAGGGGCAAGGGGTGGTATTAAAAGAAAAATCTCTTGTGGCGTTTGATACGGAGAGTAAAAAAATAATTGCGTTTGGGGAGGATGCCGCACGGCTTGCCAAAAGTCCGCCGGAGCATGTAAAAATCCTGTCCCCGCTGCGCAGGGGGATGATTGCAGACTATCAGGTGGCTGTAAATCTGTTGACCCATCTGTTACGTAAAGCGTGGGGAAGAAAACCTCTGCGTGCGCCGGGGTTGTTGACTTGTGTGCCAAAAGGGATGACGGATGTAGAAATGAAGGCGGTCGAAGATGCTTTGATTCAGTCAGGCGCCAGAGAAATTTTTATTACAGACTTTTCTTTAGAGCAGATATTAGAAGCAATGCCGGAGCTTCCCAAAGGGTGGAAGAAAGTGAAAACTTATGTTGCTATTACAAAAGAGGAACCGGAGCGGTATCTTGCGGAGCAGTTTTCGGATATGTTCCTGTTTGCAGAACAGGAGGGAATACCCGTGGAGAAAATCACGGAAATGTTTCAGGATGCGGTGAAAAAACCCGTAAAACAGACAAAGGAGGAAGAAAAATGAGTTCTGGAAGGCCGGTGATACGTCAGATTGCATGGAAATCTCTTATTCCGCAAGTGATAATTTTAATTGTTTTAGTTGTTCTGACAACCCTGATTTTTGGAGGAGACTCTCCGATTCCTGATTTGGCAGTAATCTTGTATCTCCTGTATCCCCTTGTTTCAAGGAAGCTGATTGCGCACAACCACCGGAGCGGCATCCGTTTTTTTAAATCAGGGGATTATGTTCATGCAATTGATGAGTTTAAAAAAAGTTATGAGTTTTTCATGGAACACAAGTGGATTGACAAATACCGCTTCGTCGTATTGCTTTCCTCCGGCAGAATTTCTTATACGGAAATGGCATTGCTGAATATTGCATTTTGTTATACGCAGATTGGGGATGGAAGCAGGGCGAAGCTGTACTATGAAAAGACGTTGGAGCAGTTTCCGGACAGCGGGATGGCTAAAGCGGCGTTACAGATGATGAATTCCGTGCAGTGAACGGAGGGGTACATATGTTCTGGAATGTTACAAACCATGAGGAAATCTGTCTCAGGAGTTTTATGTATTCAGGAAGGCAAGTAATTTTTTCACAGAAGTATTGAGAACCAGTTCCATGGGAAAGTCCGTTTCGCGGATGAGTTCCATGGCGTATTGAAAATTGGCGATGTTAGTGTGACCGTGGCTGTCACTGGAAAGGAGTACCGGATAATGGTACTTCTGGCATAATTCCAGTATGGTGCGGTCATTTTCTTTTGTTTTGCCCCGGTAGCCGTCCGGCGCAAGGGAGCTATTGTTGATTTCAAGGAGGACGTGGTAATCCATGGCAGCTTCTGTCAGGCGGCGGTAATCTACCGGATACCGGTCATCGTCGGGATGGGCGATGATGTGGATATACGGGTTTGCCATGGCGCGAATGTAAGCATCGGTATGATGGTCTGTGTTTTGGTTTGCATGGTAGCAGGGAGGATGGATGCCTGCGAGACAATAATCCAACTGCTTCCGGACCATTTCCGGCACATCAAGGCCGCCGGATGCATCTAAAATATTGACTTCCGCGCCGTACAGCATACGGATGCCCATACGCATGGAAGGGGCGTGGGACAGGCCATGAAAATAAGAAAGGGTGCAGGAATGCGGCATAGCGGGGCCGTGTTCGCTGATTCCCAGTACTTTAAGTCCTTTACCGGCGGCATACCGCGTCATATCCGTAATGGTATCCGTTGTATAATGCCCGCTGGCAATGCTATGGGTATGGATATCAAATTCAAAGGTATGAAATGCAGCGGCTGCGGTCATTGTAGTCATGGAACCCCTCCTTTGAGGAACTTTGAGGAAAACACAAAACATCAAAATCTGTGAAAACAGATGATAAAAGTATGTCACACGTAACAGTTCAGCCTTCGGCTCCCTGTTACGAACTGTCACTGTCAAACGCATCACAGGATTATACTAACACAAAACCAACATAAAAACAACAATAAACATGTTGTATTTGTTGACTTTCATAACAGAAGCGTTTATAATAAACACATAAGAAAGAATCGAAGAATTGGAAAAGGAAAAAGATTAAGAAAAAGGAAGCAAACTCCTGTTTCATACGAGACATCTGTGAGCGTATATGGAAAATAGCAGCCGCCGGAGCAGACGGGCGGCGGAAGGAGAAAAGAGTGAAAGATTTTGCAAATCTTTCACTCCGCAAGTTTGTGCCGCGCTGCATCCACAAACTTGGTATGCGCAAAAGCAGCGCAGAAATGAGGTAAATTATGGGATTATATCAGTATGAGATTGCGGATGTAAAAAAGACAGACCGGATTGACCGGCTGATTGCCAATCTGTTTGCGAAAATGCCGGAGATTGAATCGGCAAGGGCAAGGCTGATTACGGAATCTTATCAGAGGACGGAAGCAGAACCGATGATTATACGCAGGGCAAAAGCCTTTGTTCATATTTTAGAGAATATTCCTATCATTATCAGGGAGGACGAGCTGGTGGTAGGCAGCAGTACCATTGCGCCGAGGGGCTGTCAGACATACCCGGAGTTTTCCTATGAATGGCTGGAGGCGGAATTTGATACGGTGGCGGGCCGCAGTGCAGATCCTTTTTACATATCGGAAGAGGCGAAACGCGAGATAAAAGAAGCAGACCGTTACTGGAAAGGGAAAACCACCAGTGAGCTGGCAACTTCCTATATGGCTCCGGAGACCCTGACGGCGATGGAGCACAATATGTTCACACCGGGCAATTATTTTTATAACGGGGTAGGGCATGTGACAGTGCAGTATGAAAAAGTCCTTGCCATAGGATTTGAAGGTATCCGTGCGGAAGCGGAGCAGCTTTTAGCAGCGTGCGATATGGGGGACGGGGATTATGCCAGGAAGTCCCGCTTTTTGCAGGCGGTAATCCTGAGCTGCGACGGCGTGATTGCTTATGCCCGCCGCTATGCCAGACTGGCAGAGCAGATGGCTTCCCAGTGCGGAGATGCGGCAAGGAAAGCAGAGCTTCTGCAAATCAGTGCAAACTGTCAGAAAGTTCCGGCGAAGGGCGCGGAGACTTTTTACGAAGCCTGCCAGTCATTCTGGTTTGTGCAGCAGCTTTTGCAGTTGGAATCCAGCGGACATTCCATTTCCCCCGGACGGTTTGATCAGTATATGTATCCTTACTACGAGAGGGACAGGAAAAGGGGAACGCTGAGCAGGGAATTTGCCCAGGAGCTGATGGACTGTATCTGGGTCAAGCTGAATGATTTGAATAAATGCAGGGATGCGGTTTCGGCGGAAGGTTTTGCCGGATACAGCCTGTTTCAAAATCTGATTGCAGGGGGGCAGAACGGGGACGGGGTGGATGTGACCAATGATTTGTCTTTTATGTGCATACAGGCTTCCATGCATGTGCAGCTTCCCCAGCCTTCTTTCTCTGTACGTGTCTGGAACGGCTCGCCTCATGAATTTTTAATCAAGGCGGCGGAGCTGACAAGAACGGGTGTGGGCCTGCCTGCTTATTATAACGACGAAGTGATTATTCCGGCGCTGGTAAGCCGCGGGCTGACCCTTCAGGATGCGCGGGAATACAATATTATCGGCTGTGTGGAACCGCAGAAAGCGGGAAAAACGGAAGGGTGGCACGACGCGGCATTTTTCAATATGTGCCGTCCTTTGGAACTGGTTTTTTCCCAGGGTATGGACCGGGGCGTGCAGGTGGGCATAAAGACCGGACCTGTGGAAGAAATGCAGGATTTTGAGGAATTTTACAATGCATATAAAGAGCAGATGAATTATATGATTAAGCTGTTGGTCAATGCGGACAATGCCATCGATGCGGCACATGCCCAGAGGTGTCCGCTGCCTTTCCTTTCCTGTATGGTGGACGACTGCATGAAGAGGGGGCTGTCAGTGCAGGAGGGCGGCGCGGTCTACAATTTCACGGGGCCGCAGGGCTTTGGCGTGGCGAATATGGCGGATTCCCTGTATGCGGTGAAAACCCTTGTGTTCGAGGAGCATAAGGCGACTTTGAAAGAATTTAAGGAAGCGCTGGCGACCAATTACGGAAAAGGGCTGACCAAAGAGATGATTGGGGATATGACCGCCCGGATTGCCGCAGGTTTAAAGGCGGCAGGACAGGAAATCGGGGAAAAGGAAGTGGCCGTTATTATGAAAACCGTGATAGAGGCTTCCGAACTGCCTGCGGTAAAAGAGAAAGGGGAGCGGTTATTAAAGCTGATAGAGGAAGTGCCCAAGTTCGGGAACGATATTCCGGAGGTGGATGCATTTGCAAGGGATGTGGCATACACTTACACAAGGCCGCTGCAGGAATATAAGAATCCGAGGGGCGGTATCTTTCAGGCGGGACTGTATCCGGTATCTGCCAACGTGCCGTTAGGTGCACAGACTGGGGCGACGCCGGACGGAAGGCTGGCAGGTACGCCGGTAGCGGACGGTGTGTCCCCGTCTGCAGGGAAGGATGTCAACGGTCCGACGGCGGCGGCAAATTCGGTGGCAAGGCTGGATCATTTTATAGCTTCCAACGGAACGCTGTTTAACCAGAAATTCCATCCTTCGGCATTGAGCGGGAGGGAAGGGCTGGAGAAGTTCGTGGCTTTAATCCGTGCTTATTTTGACCAGAAGGGCAGTCATATGCAGTTTAATGTAGTCAGCCGGGAGACTTTGCTGGATGCACAGAAAAATCCGGAGAAATATAAACATCTGGTAGTGCGGGTGGCAGGTTACAGCGCATTGTTTACTACGTTGTCCCGTTCCCTGCAGGATGATATCATCAACCGGACGGAGCAGGGGTTTAACTATTGATGGAAAGGGAATCGGAATGGAAGATTACAGACAGACCAAAGGGCGCATTTTTGATATTCAGAAATTTTCCATCCATGACGGGGACGGTATCCGTACGATTGTATTCCTGAAAGGCTGTGTACTGCGGTGCCGCTGGTGCTGCAATCCCGAATCGCAGGAGTATGCCGTTCAGACCATGACCGTAGCCGGAGAGGAGAGGACCATCGGACGGGATGTGACGGTGGAGGAAGTCATGAAAACGGTGGAGCAGGACAGACCTTATTACTACCGTTCCGGCGGGGGGCTGACGCTGTCCGGCGGGGAAAGTCTCTGCCAGCCGGAATTTGCCGGAAATCTTCTGCGGGCGGCGAAAGAAAGCGGTATCAATACCGCCATGGAAAGTATGGCATGTGCGCAGTATGATGTGATAGAACGTATTCTGCCTTATTTGGATCATTACCTTTTGGATATTAAACATATGAATCCGGCGAAGCATAGGGAGTATACCGGGCGTTCCAATGAACTAATGCTGGAGAATGCAAAAAAGATAGCCCGTTCGGGGCAGGTTCGTTTGAGTATACGGATTCCCGTGATTCCTACGTTCAATGACAGCGCGGAGGAAATCCGGGAGATTGCGGCATATGCAAAGGAGCTGGTTCATGTGGAAAAGATTCATCTGCTTCCTTATCACAGACTGGGGCAGGACAAATACGACGGGCTGGGCAGGGAGTATGAAATGAAAGATATTCTCCCGCCGTCGGCGGAACACATGCAGGAATTGAAAGTGGCGGCGGAAGCGGAGTCCGGGCTGCCGTGCCAGATTGGGGGGTGAGGATGCAGTATGGGAAATTCAGGAATAAAAGATGGTTTATCAACAGAAGGGAAAACGAGGATTGTCCAGGAGCTGGTACCGGGAAAACAGATTACGATTGCGCATCTGATTGCCAATCCGGATAAGGTGCTGTATGAAAAGCTGGGGCTGGACCCAAGTGTGGATTATTCCCGTTCGGCAATCGGGGTATTGACGATAAGTCCTGCGGAAACGGCGGTGATAGCGGCGGATATTGCCATAAAGGCGGCGGGGGTGGAACTTGGGTTTGTGGACAGGTTCAGCGGGACGCTGATTATAACCGGAACGGTGTCAGAGACGGAAGCTTCTTTGAAGGCGGTGCTGGAATATACGGAGGAGAAGATGGGGTTTGCGGTGTGCGGGCTTACGCGTACCTGATGGAGTTCGGCAGAATATGGGGGCGTGGGAAGAAGGGGCAATTTGTCTGCCGCCCTGATTTGTGGGAATGGGGCGGCAGACGGATTGTTTTTAGTTAACCTTTTCTATAAAAGGAATCAATCACATGCGCAAAGAAGTCCGAAGCTCCCTCTCCGTATTTTGCATGCGCTCCTTTTTTGCCAGCAGCATTTTCCGCTGCATCTGTAAAATGCGGTTTCTGTCAAGAGCCGGATGTTCCATGACTGTTTTGATTCCCGCGGGCAATGAGGAAAATAGCCATGCTTAAGAGATATAAACATCTCTGGATATTTGACGAATGCCACGAGGGTCACATACCAACACATCGAAGATATGTTTGTGCTCTGCAGCGTTGCAAGCTTGATGCCCCGTTGCTTGCAGCGGGGTTGTTGATTTCCTTCAAGGGAATATCAAGTTCGCGGAAAATCAATACCTGCCGTAATGCTTCCAGTGCTTTATCGTCATAAAGCCGGTATCCCGCTTCACTTTTTTCGGTTGGCTTTAACAGCCCGATCTCATCATAATAGTGAAGCGTGCGTACACTGATGCCTGTTAAGTTTGATACTTCCTTTACCGTATAACTGTTGGTCCTCGTGTTCTTGGTATATCTACTGTAATCCATAACGTTCCGTGAGGGTCAATAGGTAGTTTAAAAAATTTTAAGGGAAGCGGCCGCTCCTTTCGAGTCACTGCTTCCCTATGCCGGAATTGTTATTTTCCCGCTATTTCATAAAACAGGAATACGGTCAGGTTGTCATTCACTGGAGCGTTGTGACGCTTAAGTGAATGATATTGCGGTCAGGTAGACTGCTTTTTAAACATTCCAAAGTATTCCTGTGCCTGCTGCAAAGAGATATTTAATTTTTTCTGTAATCGTTCCAAAATATCATGCTCGGAAAGTCCAAAATCAAATCCTGTTTCGATGATGCCTTTTGCCTCTCCCCTAGCTGCTCCTTTGGCTTCTCCTTCTTTTGCAATCTCATCAAATAAAGTACACATGTCGCCGCCTCCTTTTTCAAAAGCATTGTAATCGATCTTGCTGTTTGTTGCGCCTGCTACTGTCATAACTACTGTTTTGTCTACTTTATGCTTTACTGCATATTCTATGACTTTTTTCTTTGCTTCATCCTTCGGTATGTTTTTATCCAGAATAACTTTTAGCATATCAAAAAATGCGGTATTGTTCATGTTATGGAAGAGCAGATCATTCTTTCCTGCCTCCACAAGAAGCATTTTATAATCGTTGACAAACGGCTTCATTTTATCCGGAATATCCAGCATTCCGTGCAGGGTAGTGGAGCCATCCCATGCATTTTCACCATAGTAGACAACAACGGTAATGACAGGGATAAACTTATCTGTTTTCTTCATTTTTGACAGGTATTCGTTATCATCCAGCCCGTCTGCGGAACGGTATTTTCTGGCGTTGCTGTCATACTGTTTTTTGTATGTGCCGTAATCATAGCCCATGACGCGCATCGGCATGGCATAGTGGATATGTTCCTGTGATTCCAGTCCGAGCAGTGTAAGCTCTACTCCGTATGTCAGGGACCTTTTACATATTTTTATATTATCTCTGGATGCTTTTATACTTTCGGCATATTCCCGATGTTCCAGTACGGAGGATTCTTCCGTATCAGCATCTTCCAGCTCATTGGAGAAGATAATCTGTTCCCCGCCGAACAGGACGGCATTGAACAGGTCTGCAAACTGCTCTTTGTTGTTCCAGTATTTTTTTAGCACTGTATCAGGTTTTAAATCCTGTGTTTTCTTTGCCATAGTGCAGTTTCCTTTCTTTTGTTGTATTAAGTATACTATGGAAACCGAATCCATTCAAGTTCCGCATTTTACATGGAGGAAGGGATGTAGGGAAAGGGTTAGTGTTTATATCCGGATTCCATCTTTGCTAAATTCACGCATTTTTACGGGCTTTGCAGCCAGTGCAAGATTCTGGTCTGAACTGTTGTTTTTGAACTCGCGTTTGCCGGAGGCATACTTGAAAAAGTAAAATTTTTTTTATATAATACGAATGCAGAATGAGAAGGGAAGATGGCTATTAGATTGAAAAATCAAAGATTTTTGTCTGACAAATTTAAAAGACAAATTTGTGCTTAGAGGCACAAATTCACAGGTTAAGAGGAAGGATGGTTATTAAATGAAAAAAGGTTTTCTGAATATTTTTTTTACCGCAGGCTGTGTTCTGACGCTGCTAACAGGCTGCGGCGATGCTGTCGGTCAAATGCCGTCTGCAGCAGATGAATCGTCCGGTGATAAGCAATCTGTCCGGTATGATACAGCGTCTGAAACATCTGACTATATCACGCTGGCAGACGCAAAGTCCGTTGTTCTTAAAAATGCCGGGCTTTCCGAAGACAATGTCAGATTTGTCAGGGCTTATCTGGATTCTGAACGAGATATTGCTGCTTATGACATTGAATTTATCTGCGAAAATGCTGAATATGATTATACGGTTCATGCAGTGACCGGAGAAATACTTTCCATGAATTGTGAAACCGGTTCTTATGATATAAATACAATTTTACCGAACGACACACAAACTGCTGAGATTCCGCCTGACACGGAGTTATCGTCCGACATAGTTTCACAGCAGGATAATAATAGTGCGGAATGGAAAACACAGCAAAACGGTAATGCTTCCGGACAGGAATCATCTGTAAATGGCAGCGATACCGAAGAAGGATATATTGGTATAGAGGCTGCAAAACAGGCGTCATTGAGCCATGCCGGATTAAAGGAAGCGGATGTAAATTTCGTTCATGCCCATTTGGAATGGGATGATGGATATTGGAAATATGATATAGAATTTCATAAGGATAATACGGAATATGATTATGATATTGACGCTCTGAGCGGGGAAATTCTTTCGTATGACCATGATGCAGAATATTATCAGCACGGAGCTGCTGCTTCACCGTCCACCGAAAAGATTACTGAGAACAATGCAAAAGAGATTGCATTGAACCATGCAGGAGTTGCAGAGAAAGATACCCGGCACTTGGAAATTGAGTTCGATTACGATGATGGGCGGGCTGAATACGAGATAGAATGGAAGATTGGACGAACAGAATATTCATGTGACGTAGATGCCTATACAGGGGAAATCCTGAGTTTTGAGAAAGAATTGGACTGACAGCCGCATCGTGAATCTTATCCGGTGGTGTATAAGGGCAGGAGCGGGTTTAGGAGCAACAGGTATGTATGCAGATTCTGTTAAGGATACAGGGGGAGCCATATGAGGAAGATTATACTAATGGGGCGGAGCGAGTGCGGAAAGACCACTTTGACGCAGGCGTTAAAGGGGGAGCATATTCAGTATCATAAGACGCAGTATGTCAATTATTTTGATGTGATTATCGATACGCCGGGAGAGTATATACAGACGAAGCAGTTGGGATATGCATTGGCGCTGTATGCTTATGAGGCGGATGTGGTGGGGCTGCTTTTGTCGGCAACGGAGCCGTATTCCTTGTATCCGCCCAATATTACCTGTATGGTGAATCGGGAAGTGGTGGGGATTGTTACGAAGATTCATGAGGTGAATGCGGATGTGGAGCGGGCGGAGCGGTGGCTGCGGCTGACAGGGTGTAAAAAGATATTTTTCGTGGATTCCAAAAAGCAGGAGGGGATTGCCGAACTGCTGGAATATCTGCGGGAGGAGGGGGATGTGATGCCCTGGGAGGCTTTTTGACGCTCATTTTTTCCGAGAATAATCCAAATGCTCAGTTGGTTTTGCCTGAAATATAGAGTGCAGAGAGTTTTTCCCCTTCTCTCAGAGTATGGTTGAAGAATAGATGCTGCCGGCGGTGCGCCGCAAATCTCTTACAAGGCGGAGTGCACAGCCGGCAGAAACAGATAATTAAACACGTTCTGGTTCACTTAACAGTTTTTCCACGGAAACAAGTTTCACGCAGAGTACGAAAATCTTCGTGGCATCCGCCATTTCTTCCGGAGTAGGGAAGGTCGGAGCGATACGGATATTGGAATCTTCCGGGTCAATGCCGTAAGGATAGGTCGCACCCGCGCCCGTAAGCACCACACCCAGCGATTTGCACTTTGCAACGATTGCTTTTGCACATCCGGGCATAGATTGGAAGGAAATGAAATAACCGCCTCTTGGCTTAATCCAGCTTCCGATTCCTGTTTCTCCAAGTTCAGTATCCAGCATGTTAAGTACCGCTTCAAATTTGGGACGGAGAATTTCTGCATGTTTTTTCATATGGGCTTTCAGTCCGTCGATATTTTGGAAAAATCTTGCATGGCGCAGCTGGTTAATCTTATCATGCCCGATAATCTGTGCATCCATGAACATTTTAATGTACTCCATGTTTTTCTGGGAGGTGGCAATCGCAGATACGCCGGCTCCGGGAAAACTTACCTTCGAGGTGGATGCAAAGATGTACACCATATCCGGATTACCGGCCTTTTCGCATTCATCCAGAATATTTAAAATCTCATCCTGTATTTCGTCATAAATGTGGTGGATACAGTATGCGTTGTCCCAGAAAATCCGGAAGTCCTGCGCCTTCGGTTTCAGGTTTGCAAACCTGCGCACCACTTCGTCCGAGTAGGAGATACCCGTAGGATTGGAATATTTGGGCACGCACCAGATTCCTTTTACTGCGTCGTCATTGTTTACGTATTGCTCCACCATGTCCATATCCGGCCCGTCTTCGTACAGTGGAATGTTAATCATCTCGATGCCGAACAATTCTGTAATTTTGAAGTGACGGTCATATCCGGGAACCGGGCATAAAAACTTAACCTTGTCCAGTTTGCACCAGGGAGTGGAACCGTTCACACCCTTTACCATGGAACGTATCACGGTATCGTACATGATATTCAGGCTGGAATTGCCGCATACGATTACATTGTCTTTGGGAACCCCCATCATATCGGCAAGGAGACGCCGGCACTCACCGATGCCGTCCCAATCCCCGTAATTTCTTGTATCGTTTCCCAACAGAGTATGCATATCTGCTTCACTGTTGATGATGTCCAGCATCGGCATGGATAATGCTAACTGTGAAGCGCCCGGCTTCCCCCTTGCCATATTCAGGGAAAGCCCCATTGCTTCCGCTTTCTTATATTCTTCCTCCAAAGCGGCTTTCAGTGTTAATAGTTCCTCACGAGTCATGTCTTTATAGGCTTTCATAATGCATCTTTCCTTTTTTTGTATTTTGGTATTTTGTGCTGCATGTCAATCGGCATGAAAATCCGATTTCATCATATTTTACCATTTTCCGGCTATGGATGCAATAGTCCGATTTAGGCGTGGATTTTAAAAGTTGCTTCGGTTTATGTTTCTGCGTTCATCGCTCTTTTTGACATCTTCGTCATCATTTTTCCGATAAAGAGCGGGTGACGGTAAGAGAATTTCATCTGTACGGTTTGACTCAGGGAATGGCAGATGATAAATTTGTCCGACATAATCCGGTCGGCAAGTCCGTATCCGACTTTTTGGGCATCCGCCTTAAATTCTTTCGGAATGGGAAGTCCGGATGCCGAGCGGGTGTCAGTCAGCGGCGGATGGAATAAATGGAAGGAAATTCCATATTCCTCATTCTCTATTTCAAGGCATTTCGCCAGGGATTCCAGTGCACCCTTGGAAGATGCATACGGTGAGATATTTGCAAATCCGGTGACGCCTACGCCCGAACTGGTAAAAATAATACGCCCGTTTCCGGCTTTACGCATATAAGGCAACACTGTTTTCGCTAAACGCAGAGCGCCGAAATAATTGATATCCATAATGTTCCGGTATATCTCATAGTCCGTGTCTTTTTCGCTTTCAAACGTGCACAGACAGGCATTGTGTATGGCAATGTCTACCGTGCCGAACTGCCGGATTGCCTGTTGCACGCCGTTTTCGATACTGGAGAGGTCCCGGGCGTCCGCAATCACAGGCAACGCGGTATACGGATACTTTTCCTGCAGTTTTTCCACAGCGTCTGTCCGGATATCCAGTACCGTTACGGAATGTCCAAGTTCCAGCAGTCTTTTGGCAAGATAATATCCAATGCCCCGGTTTCCGCCGACAATTAATATGTTCGCCATTTTTATAACCATGCTCCTTTCTCAACGTGCGAATTTGTGCCTTCGGGCACAAATTTGCGGTTGAAAGAATGCAATTCTTTCAACTTTACTCCTCCGATTTCTTTAAAAAAATTTTCTATGTGCCGGTGAGCTTCTTTCCGAAATACCTGTCTGTGTTCTTCGGACAATTTTCCGCAAAACAGCAGCCGCTGTGCGAAAAGGAAAATCGGCGCGTAAAATTTTACGGCTAAGTATCCGCTGTCTGTCTGGTTAATGATACCTGCCGCCGCCAGCATGGAAAATACCTGCGTCTGGAATGCCAGAGGTTTCTCAAACATCCAGTAGTCATAGATTTTCTGCATTTCCTCGCTGTGGAGTTGTTCGATAAACAGCAGCCGCAGGATTTTATTGCAGAAATCGTCCATTAAATATTGTTCGAAAAAGCAGTCGCAGGTCGTTTGGAAGAAATCCCCGCCGGAGAAATCGGCAGAAACAGTCATCGCCTGCTCTAACTGGGACATCAGGCGGCACGCTTCCGCTTCAAACTGCTGCAGCAGTTCGTCCAAAACTGCCTGCTTGTTTTTAAAATGGTAATAGACGGAACTTTCTTTGATTTCCACACGCTTGCAGATATCCCGGATGGAAACTGCAGAGTAGCCGTTTTGGGAAAACAGGTCTAATGCAGTGTCCAGTATTTTTTGTTTTGTTTCGCTCATGGATTCTCCTTTTGTCTAACAGTTGTTAGATAAATTATACCTAACAACTGTTAGAATGTCAATGGGATTTAACAGAAACTGTTTGAGCTTTCTGTTTATTCATCTCTCATTCCGGAGAGGTAATAGAAATATGTGCTCTGCGGGTTCCACAGCGT
>CAMXQE010000026.1 GCA_947246015.1 uncultured Lachnospiraceae bacterium
GTACGGCTGGTTGACCAGGAGGCGGTTGAAGGATATATCCGGAAGAATCCTTCGGTGTCCATCCAAAATAAAATCGATATGCTGAACGAGCGCCTGTATGGCAAGATTGAAGAGGAATTTCTCGGAAAGGGCATTAAGTATACGGAGGCGGAGCAGAAAGCGATTTTAAAGGCTTACAGGGGGTATTACGGAGGACGGGTATGGAAGAAGCCGATTTATGTGATGTATGAGGAGTTCCTGCGGGAGCAGGAGGCGAAAGGATATGAGACGGAAATTCCTGCGGAAGAGTTTGATGTTTATGATTTGGCTGCTTTGGCATATCTCTATAAGCGGGTAAAGGAAAAAGAGGTCATCAGCGAGGCTCATCATGTGGTGATTGATGAGGCGCAGGATTTTGGTATGATGGCGTACCATGTATTGAAGTTTTGTATCAAAGGATGTACTTATACGGTAATGGGGGATGTCTCCCAGAATATTCATTTCGGTTTCGGGTTAAACGACTGGGAGGAATTAAAGGAGCTGCTTTTGCCGGATGCCATGGACAGCTTCGGGATTCTGAAAAAGAGTTACCGGAACACGGTGGAAATATCGGATTTTGCAACCAGTATCCTGCACCATGGGCAGTTTTCCATTTATCCGGCAGAGCCTATTATCCGGCATGGAAATCCGGTACAGGTGCGGGAGATTCCGGATTGGAAAACGCTGGTAAAAGAGGCGGCGGAAGTTTGTACGGGCTGGCAGGAGAAAGGGCTGGATACCATTGCCGTCATATGCAGGAATGAGAAAAATGCCGCTGTCATATCCGCAGAACTGTCGGAATATGTGGACGTGATGGAAAACGATTTGGAAAAGGCGGTGTTTGGAAACGGCATTATGGTATTTCCGGTGGAATATACCAAGGGGTTGGAATTTGATGCAGTACTGATTTTTAATCCGGTGCGGGAGGAGTATCCGGTGAATGACGGTCATGCAAAGCTGCTTTACGTAGCGGCAACCCGTGCGCTTCATGAACTGTGCGTGCTCCATACCGGAAGTCTGACAGGACTGATTGCGGAACCGGCGTCGGAGCGGAAAACTGGAAATGGAGGAAAGGAAGGAAATGGAGGAAACGGAGGAAACGGGGAAAACGGGGAGAAGGAGAATGACAGGACAGGGAAACCGGAACAACCTTCCGCAGCCGGTGCCGGAACCGGGGGAGAAGGAAAGACTGCCTCCGGTACAGGAGTGGTAAAACGGAAAAAGCCTGTTGCAGTTAGTACGAAGGGGAAAGCTTCCATGTCTGTCAGGACAAGCACACCGGAGGATAAAAAGCCTTTTATCAGCAGGCAGATACCGAAGCCGGCCGCATATACAGGGGAAGGGAGAACCATAGCGGGAGCAGCCGGAGAAAAAACGAAGGAACGAAATGCATGTATAAGCGAGGAGGAAGCGGAAAAAAGAAGAATAGAAAATGGCAGAAAGGCAGCGGTAAAAGTACGGAAGACAGGGAACGGCTGTGGATTCGGAGACATGCCGGCAACAGAAAAGCTGCGTCCGGCAGGGCATGGGAAGATTGATTTGTCGGTGCGGTGGTTTGCCAAACAGGAGGACGGGCTTTATTTGCAGAGCCGTTACGGAATTTTACGCCTGAGTCCCATAAGCGGCTCGATTGTCAGGGTTACATTTGCGAAAGGCGGACAGATAGGGAATGGAATATGCGGCGGAATTACTGCCCGCGGGACGGATAAGACCTGGATGTATAGGGAGTCGGGCAGGGCGGTAGAGCTTCTGACCGATGAGCTGTGTCTGCAGGTGGATAAGGCAGGCGGCGCAATCCGTTACATGACGCGGGATAAGAAACTGCTGCTGGCAGAGCGGGGGAAAGAGTGCAGGCAGTTGGAAAGCGGGACGAATGGAAGGATGAAAGGCTGGCTTTTTTTGGACTGGCAGAAAGGCGAGAACCTGTACGGATGCGGGGCAGGAGCCCGGAATGGAATGAAGCTGCGGGGGACGGCAAGGTATATTTCCCATGGAACAGATGGAAACAGGCTTCCGTTTGTATTTTCGGACAGGGGATATGGAATGGTACTGGCAACGGGGGAGGATGCGGTCTGCTGCGATGTACCCGCTTATGGCTCCTATCTTTATGCGGAGTACGGGGAAGAAATGGATTATTATTTTATTGCGGGCGAAAAACAGAAGGATGTGTGGGACGGGTATGAGATGCTGTGTGGAGGAATGCTTTGAAAGAATCAGCAGGGAA
Organism: uncultured Lachnospiraceae bacterium; assembly: GCA_947246015.1. GTDB lineage: Bacteria > Bacillota > Clostridia > Lachnospirales > Lachnospiraceae > Kineothrix. The sequence goes on from CAMXQE010000026.1 coordinate 2,243, forward strand.
TTGTGGAAAAGCGGGTAAAAACTGCCGCCCCATCCGGTTCCCACCATAGAGTTCAGGTTCCATGGAAGGACAAAACAGGGCAGCAGAGGACTTCCCGTTAGGGATAAATTCCGGTTACAAAAGCTGAATGACATGGACGGAATGAGGAGGCAGCTCCAGCGTCAGTTGTCTGTCACATGTTCCAAGGACGGCGGTTTCGATGGAGACTTCCTGTCTGTCGATATCATTATATGAATTTTCTGTTTTTCCGCAAATGCTGTACCTGACGGCATGAAAACTCCTGCCGTCTGTTTCCATACAGAAGTTTATGGTTTGGCTGTCAGTTCTGTGTTTATTGACAGCCGCAATTGACATGCCGGGTTTATTATCCCATTTGGTTGCCAGAATATCCAGTTGTCTGACCGGTATGGCTTCCCCGTTCTTGTGCTTTACTGTAATTTCGGGGGTTTTGTTTTCGGACCAAAGGTCGATGACCGTATTGCCAAGGTAGTTTACATATAAGTCAAATACATGGTAAGAGCTTCTTAGCACGATACCGTTTTTGTGACTGTAAATACAGCCGCGGGTATTTAATATGGGAGCAAAGTTGGCCATTCCTACAATATCGCAGTTACGGTTCATGGCGTTCAGAAAACATGCCGTGAACACGGCGTCCGCCATTGTATAGGATGAATTATCATCATTTTTGTCCCGTGGGTCGAGATAGTCTTTTTTATGGATGCCTTGCTGTATGGTATGTACCTTCGGATGGTGCCAGCTTCTTAGATTCCATTCATCAAAGGCAATTTTTATTTTCTTTTCCAAATGGAGCGCTGTCAGTATTCCGCGGACATCCTGCACGGCCCTGTCGATTTGGTGTGTGAATGCCATGCATTGCTCATAATCTGCCAGATGATTCTGTTCGGGAACCATATCCCAATATCCGTGTAAGGAAATCCAGTCAAGGTATGCGCTGCAGTTTTTTAACAGGTTGATGTTCCAGTCGATATCGGGGAGGGCTGCGGCGGAAAGTTCTATTTCCGGATCTACATGCTTCATCATTTTAGCGGACTCCTTCACCAGCCTACCCCATTCATCTGCGCTTTTCGCCCCGATTTCCCAGCTCCCATAATTTTCGTTTCCGATACTCCAGTATTTTACCTTATGCGGAGTCTTATAGCCGTTTGCAATCCTTTGTTTTGCGTAGCTGCCTTCATGGTCCAGATTACAGTATTCGACCCAGTCGCTCATTTCCTCAGGAGTGCCTGTTCCTGCATTGGTACAGATATAAGGTTCGCAGGATAGTTTCCGGCATAGCCTGATGTACTCGTCCGTGCCGAAGGTATTCGGATCTTCCACTCTCCATGCTTTGTCAAAAAAAGGGGTGCGTTCAGGTCCGACTGCTTTTTTCCAATGGTAGGAGGAGACAAAGCACCCGCCCGGCCAGCGGAGGATGGGAATGCGTATTTTTCTCATGGCGTCCATGATGTCCTCACGGAATCCATCCGCGTCCGAAAGGGGATTTTGCGGGTCGTAGATTCCGTCATAAATCTGTCTGTGGAAATGTTCGATAAAATGTCCGTAAAGCATGGGGCTGCTTTGTCCCAGTATTCTTTTGGGATTGATGTAAACAGTATAAGTCATGTTTCAGTCCTCCTGACATAATGTGAAAAGATAAAAAATAAGTGAATCACAGGGGTAAAGGAATTTCTGGAATATACCTGCCTGCATTTGTGAAACCTGTCTTAATCCTTCAAGGGTTAATTTATTTATAGTATGGCACATAAAGTTAAAAAGTCAAATACTATAGGATTTTATTCCCGCAAGCAACGAGCCAAGTGGCTGCAACATTTGGCGACTGCCGCGAGGGTCAAATACCAACACATCGAAGATGTGTTTGCGCTCTGCAGCGCTGCAGGCTTGATGCCCCGTTGCTTGCAGCGGGGTTGTTGACTTAGGATTCTCTTTAATGTTTTTGGAAAAATCAGATTGTGAGTCCTTGCACGATAGATTATAATAATAGTAACTTAATAATTAGAATGGTAAAAGAAAATGTAGACCAAAAGGCGGTGAATCAGTGACTGAGGAAGAAATACGGCAAGATACCAAAACTGTAGAGCAGATTGTTGATGATATGGATTTATTTGATGATGGGTCCCATATTGTCTATGTGAATGGAGAATATAAAGGAAATGATGAGATTGGAAAGCTGCTGCATGACTTTGGCTGTAAGGAATCGAAGGATATGTATTTTTCGGAACTGGCTAAAGGAGTGAAGCATTTCAAAGAAGAAGGAGGTCGGAAGAGGATGTGTGAAGCGGTTGAAAAATATGCAGAAAGTTATGCGGAAAAAAAGGCGGAAATTGTTAGGCTGAATAGTTTGTTGGAGTCTGTCAAAAATTTAATGGCAAATATGAAGCTTGGGGCAGAGCAGGCAATGAATGTGCTTGAAGTCAATGAGCACGATAGGGAGATATTGCAGAAAAGGTTATAAAGAGATTGGGTATATACAGTGTGATTGGCAAGGAGTATTCCAAATAGGTAGAATGCTCCTTGTATCTATTATGAGAGAGACAAGACCTGATGGACTTTTCCAATATCTTGAGAAGCATGGATATTCGATGTCAGACCCTTACAAGGGAATCTATTATATAGAAGGGAATGTTTTATTTCCTGCCCAAATCGTTGTTACAGGAGAGCTGGATGAGGAAAGCCACATTGGGCTTAAAACATTGTCGGAAAGATTAAAGGAAGACGATATACGGAACTTGCTGGAGGGTGTAAATAAGCTGACTGAAAAAATGGATAAGGAAGGGAAGGGCTACGTAAGGAAGTAGCTTCTCCCTTCGGCTTTGTAATCAGCCAGAGTGATTGAATTGTAGGGAAAATTCAAATCATAACGGAGGATTACAGCAATGGCAAAATCAATTTTTGGAGAAATGGGTGGCACTTATCACGAAGAAAACGGGTATCTTATTCCTGACCTTACTCTACCCACCGAAGAAGAAAAGCCCATCGGGATATGGGGAAAGCGGCATTTACGGTATATCAAGGAGCATAAGCGACTGTTCTATATCAATCTGCTGACAAAATCCCTTAAATAAAATTCCTATTTTTTCAATTGGTAGAAATTATAAAATGCTGCGTTTTTTGCAATAAGTGTTTCAAAGGTGCCATGCTCAATGATTTTTCCGTCTGCCATAAAGATAATTTCATCATAGAGTTCAAGAATATCTTTGCTCATATTGTGAGTAATAGTGAGTAGTGTTAAATCAGATATTGCTAACAATCTGCTTTCAATATCATACGCAGTTTGCATATCAATAGCAGACGTACCCTCGTCTAAAATTAACAGTGGCTTTTTACGAATTAAAGCCCTTGCTACGGCAATTCGCTGTTTTTGACCACCGGAAAGGTTATTACCATTTTCCCCAACATGATATTCAAGTCCGTTTGGTACTTGCTCAACGAAATGCAGTAAGCCACTATCAGACAGGGCAGATTGTAATTCTTCTTTGCCGTAATTTTCGTGCAGGCAAATATTATCTAAAATGCTTTCGTCAAACATATAGACGTTCTGATGAATGACCGACGACAGGGCGGTTATTTTATCAATATCCACAATGGTAAGACTATCTTCATCATACAGAATATCACCTTTGAAATCAGAATAATATCCGGCAATCAGCTTGATAAGCGTAGATTTTCCGCAGCCGCTTTTACCAGCAAAGGCATATTTTTTCCCTTTTTTAATGGATAACGAAATACCGTTTATGACTTCATTTTCTTTATCATAAGAAAAATGCAAATCCTCTATACAAATCATTTCATTAAAAGTAGGGGATTTTTTTGTATCTGTGTCTTGCTCCCTATAATCTGAAAATTCATTTAGCTTTTGTGCAATCGGCTTTATACTTTTGATTTTAGGAATATTGCTAAAAATGATTAAAAGCGGATTTGCAAGATTGCTGCTAACCTGCACCATACCTAATAAGGCTCCTGCGCTGATACGACCGATAATAATGAAATATGCCGAAAGAAAAACAACAACAACTTGAACGAGAAGCGCAAGAACCATAGAAACCGCTTCATTGGCAGCAATCGCTTTGTCAACGGAATATTTTGCTTTTATCGTGTCCTCATTACTTGCTTCAAATCGTGAGAGGACATATTTTTTCATTCGGTACGACTTGATAATTTCAAAGCCGGATAACAGGTCTTTTACATGGTTTGTAAAAGAGGATAGCATATCAGAATATTTGTCCTGCCGTTTGGAGAGCAATCCTCCAAACAGACTGGGTACAATAAGCATAATAGCGATTGCAATAATTACGCATACCGTAACGATAATGTCGAAGTAAATCATTACAGCAAGGGACGCTATGAAAATAATAGTGTATTGAATGACTTGCAGGAGAGGAAGTAAAAAATTGTCCTCAATTATTTTTACATCATTCGTAATTGCAGATAAGTAATCTGCGGTATGGTTTTTAGAGTAGTCCTCAATCGTGTGTTTCTCAATTCCCATAAAGGTTTTAGAACGGACAGCTTTCATAATCTTGCAGATAAATTTTTTGCTAAACAAAGATTGCAAGTACATAAATACTCCCATTAGCGCAAAGTAGACTAAAGAAAAGAGCAGTATTCTGATAAATCCCTCCATATCGCCCATATCTACAATGTCCATAACCTGTTGCAACAAGATAGCGATAAACACATAGGACAAAGAACTAATAGCAGTAAATAATACGGTAAGAAACAGCAGAAGTTTGTATTGTTTTAAGTAGCGTATCATATAACAGTGTCCTCCTATTTTCTGTTCACAAACAAATCGCAGACAAGTCCTGCTGCACCCAAACCAAACAGACAGGTGGCGGCTGATTTATAGCCTTTTTCAGATAAGTGAGCAGCTCCTATCATCAGTCCAATTTCTGCCGCAGCAGATACAGACTTAGATACAAAGCGGAATGAACGTTTTTTCCATGCCTTATTTGCGGTGACTTCAATTTTGTTTGCTACGTTTTCGATTTTTTGGTCTAAGTTAGACATTATAATCTCCTTTCATACATTTAAACGGTATGTATATGTTCAAAAAAATAATACCTTACGAATGAATGTATTTGATTAAAAATAAAACTGCCTTTTTCAAGGCAATTCTATTTATTTGCCTTCGTTTAGATGTTCAAGGTAGTCTTGCAGTGTATCAAAAATTTCATCGTCAATAATTGGAAGTTTTATACTATCCAAAAGGTATTTGATAAATGCAAACTTTGAAATCAGTTCTTCCGGTGTCGCAGGATAGACAGAGGGAATTAACCAAAAGTTTGTAAGTAACGGCAAAAGTTCGGAAAGTTCTTTTGCGTATTCGGTCTGTATAGAGCCGTCCTCTATTCCCTCTTGAATAAGCTGCAACCAAAGAGGGGCAATCAATTTTCTGTTTGTGTCAGCCAGTTCTGCTAATAATCGGGGATTTTTCAAAAGAGGAATACTTTGCTTGCCAAGCTCTGTCCTATCAATATCTACATGGTATAGCTTAATAACTTCTCGCATTTTTTGTAAACCGTTCAAGTTCTTCTGTTTTTGTACGGTAACAAACGGGTTATTATCAAAAAAGAGTTTTTCCCCTAATGCGTCAATAATTTCTTCTTTCGATTTGAAATGATGATAAATCGCTCCCTTAGTCAGTCCACCAAGCTCATTTACAATATCCTGTATAGTTGTATTGTCGTACCCTTTTTCCAAGAATAATCGCTGTGATACTTCCAATATCTTCTCAACGGTTACTTCTGGATATTTATTTCGTGCCACACCAATTCTCCTTTCTACTATCATTCGTTTGGTATGTAACCCATTATAACCAGTGAAGCAGATTTTGTCAAGATACATTCAGTAGGTATTTATTTCCCCTTTTTTACAAAGCCCCTATAATATGTTCTATTTTGGCTAATAGTAGGTACTGTGTAGATAGCCTTCATACGGGAAAGGTACCCGCGGGTAAAGGCTGTTTCTGTACTGGCGATAGAGTGTAAACAAAATATTGATTTGATTATGAAAACGGAAAACGTATAACCAATACCGCCGCGGTATTCTCAAAAGCAGGTTATAGAAAAATTCGGGTTCCCGGTAGTAAGCAAAAAAGTGGCAAAGGCTTTACAGGCATTACAGAACCCTACAGAGAAAAACGCAAAAATAAGGAATTTAGCATGGGACATGCCCACAGTGATGTGACAATGGATGTATATAATCATATCGCAAACAAGCAGGACATTAAAAAAGAAGTAGAACGATACGCAGCCGGAGCAGGTAATTAGTACACCCCAAAATAAAAAATGGTGTAAAATTGGTGTAAATCACCTAAAATAGCCATTTTATAAAAAGTTTAGAACCTGCGAAGCCAGTGTTTATGCGGCTTTGCAAAAATTATCAGAAAATATTAGCACTCACCTATTGACACTGCTAACAACCAGTGTTATATTCATCGTAGAACAAATCAAGTGGATGCACAGACATATCTTTTGATTCATTGTTCCAAAAAGAAAAAAAGGAGGCAGCACCATGAATATTTCAAAATTTACGCAAAAATCTATGCAGGCAGTAGAAAAATGTGAAAAACTTGCATATGAATACGGCAATCAGGAAATTGAACAGGAGCACCTGCTCTATAGCCTTCTGACGATAGAGGACAGTCTGATTCTAAAATTAATCGAGAAAATGGAAATTAATAAGGAACATTTTCTGAACCGGGCGGAGAACGCATTGCAGAAAAGGGTAAAAGTGCAGGGAGGACAGGTCTATGTAGGCAAGGATTTAAACAAAGTCCTCATCAGTGCGGAAGACGAAGCGAAACAGTTAGGGGATGAATATGTATCTGTGGAACATCTGTTCCTCTCCATGGTGAAATATCCGAATCGTGAGTTAAAGGAAATCTTCCGTGAATACGGCATTACAAGGGAACGCTTTCTGCAGGTGCTTTCCACGGTCAGGGGAAATCAGAGGGTGACTTCCGACAATCCGGAAGCAACTTATGATACGCTGGAAAAATACGGGCAGGAACTGGTAGAGAAAGCGAGAAACCAAAAACTGGACCCGGTTATCGGCAGGGACAGTGAAATCCGCAATGTCATTCGTATCCTGTCAAGGAAAACGAAAAACAATCCGGTGTTAATCGGAGAACCGGGCGTTGGCAAGACTGCCGTAGTGGAAGGGCTGGCACAGCGTATCGTGCGCGGGGACGTTCCGCAGGGATTGAAAGACAAGAAAATATTTGCGCTGGATATGGGAGCACTTGTAGCCGGGGCGAAGTACCGTGGTGAATTTGAGGAACGCCTGAAAGCGGTGTTGGAAGATGTGAAAAACAGCGACGGACAGATTATCCTGTTCATTGATGAACTCCATACTATAGTGGGTGCAGGAAAAACGGACGGTGCACTGGATGCGGGAAATATGTTAAAACCTATGCTGGCAAGAGGCGAGCTGCATTGCATCGGTGCGACCACACTGGAAGAATACCGCCAGTATATTGAAAAGGACGCGGCTTTGGAGCGGAGATTCCAGCCTGTTATGGTAGAAGAGCCTACGGTAGAGGATACCATTTCTATTTTAAGGGGATTGAAGGAAAGATATGAAGTGTACCATGGAGTGAAAATCATGGATAATGCACTGGTCAGTGCGGCGACCCTTTCCAACCGCTACATTTCCGACCGTTTCCTGCCTGATAAGGCGATTGACTTAGTGGATGAAGCCTGCGCGCTAATCAAGACGGAACTGGATTCCATGCCCACGGAACTGGATGAACTGCAGCGAAAAATCATGCAGATGGAAATAGAAGAAGCGGCGCTTAAGAAAGAAGACGACAGACTGAGTCAGGAGAGACTGGCGGCATTGCAGAAGGAACTGGCAGAGCTTAAGGAGGAGTTTAACAACCGCAAAGCTCAGTGGGACAATGAAAAGGCATCGGTGGATAAACTGTCCAAATTAAGGGAGCAGATTGACGCCATCAACAGCGAGATTCAGATTGCCCAAAGGGAGGGCGATTTGGAGAAGGCGGCAGAACTCAGTTATGGGAAACTGCCTGCACTGAGAAAGCAGTTGGAAATCGAGGAGGAGAAAACAAGGAACGAAAACCTGTCATTGGTGCATGAAAACGTCAGCGATGAGGAAATTGCAAGGATTATTTCCAGATGGACAGGAATTCCGGTGGCAAAACTGACGGAGAGCGAGAGAAATAAGACATTGCATCTGGATGAGGAACTCCACAAGCGTGTCATCGGCCAGGACGAAGGCGTGACCAAGGTGACGGAAGCGATTATCCGTTCCAAAGCGGGTATCAAAGACCCGACAAAGCCCATCGGTTCCTTCCTGTTTTTAGGGCCTACCGGAGTAGGAAAGACGGAGTTGGCAAAGGCGCTTGCGGCATCCCTGTTTGATGATGAGAATAATATGGTGCGCATTGATATGAGTGAGTATATGGAGAAATATTCCGTATCCAGACTGATTGGAGCGCCTCCCGGATATGTGGGTTATGAGGAAGGCGGCCAGCTGACAGAGGCAGTGCGCAGGAAACCGTATTCGGTGGTTCTGTTTGATGAAATCGAAAAAGCCCATCCAGACGTGTTCAATGTGCTGTTACAGGTATTGGATGACGGCAGGATAACGGATTCACAGGGCCGTACAGTGGACTTTAAAAATACGATACTGATTATGACGTCCAATATTGGGGCAGGCTATTTGCTGGATGGTATTGAGCCGGACGGAAGCATTAGGGAAGAAGCGGAAGCGCAGGTAATGGAAGAACTGCGCGCCCATTTCAGGCCGGAGTTTCTAAACCGGTTAGATGAAACAATATTGTTCAAACCTCTGACAAAAGAAAATATCGGAGGAATCATTCATTTAATTGTAGCCGATTTGAACAGACGGCTGGCGGACAGAGAACTGACCATCAAGCTTTCTCCTGAAGCTGAGGCTTTTATTGTGGAAAACGCTTATAATCCGGTATATGGTGCAAGGCCGCTGAAGCGGTATATCCAGAAATACGTGGAAACCCTGTCAGCGAAGCTGATTCTGGCGGACAAAGTAGGGGCTAAAGACGTAATTGAGATTGTTTTGGAGAATGGACGGCTGGAAGCAAAACGCAGGGAAAACAATTTTTAAACAGCGCCCGGAGAATTTCAGTCTGCGAAGCGGACAAAAATTGCTCTGCCAAGTATTGACGCAGGGAGGGCGGTTACGGAACTGGGGCAGTGCCAAATGGATGGTAAAAAAATAAAAACAGTAACCGCCCGGACAGCGCCCAGAGAATTTCAGTCTGCGAAGCGGACAGAAATTGCTCTGTCATATATTGACGCAGGGAGGGCGGTTACGGAACTGGAATAGGAGGGAGAAAGTATGATGCCGAAAGACCCGGTTATGCTGCTTAGTTTTGTGAATCTGAAACTTCGGGATTATTACGGGAGTTTGGAACAGATGTGCGGGGATATGGATGTAGACAGCAAAGAAATAGAAGAAAAACTGGCTGCTATCGATTACCACTATGATAAGGAGAAAAATCAATTTGTCTGAACAAATAAAAGTAACCGTTGTATGCGGAACAAAGGAGCTGCGGTACGAATTGCAGCATGACATAAAAAAAACGTTACTGGAGACGATGAGAGAGGGTGCAGTCCTGTTACCCTCTCTTTGCGGCGGAATGGGGAAATGCGGCAGGTGTCTCGTAAGGTTCCAAAGCCATGCGCCGCTTCCCACACAGACGGAACGTCTTATGATAGCTCCGGAGGAACTGCGGGCAGGATACAGGCTGGCATGTATGGCGCGGCCCAAACGGGAATGTACGGTAGAGGCAGATTTTGCAGGCGATAAGGATGGGGAAGAGAGAAATCTTCATGTACTGACCGGATATTACGGGGCAGACAGGGGGTGGCAGACAGAGGGAGGCCAAGTGGGATTACAGGCGGAAGCAGGGGCAGGGACTTTGGCGGCGGCAGATATCGGTACGACTACGATTGCCATGCAGCTGCTGGAAGTGGATTCGGGCCGCGTACTGGATACTTATACCTGTCTGAATCCCCAGCGCAGTTACGGTATGGATGTGATTTCACGTATCAGGGCAGCGGACGAAGGACAGGGTGAAGCATTGCAGAAGCTGGTCAGGGACGTGCTGGCTTCCGGATGGAGACGGATGAAGGAGAGTGCGGCGAAACGGGGAGTCCGGGAACCGGAATTTTTATGCATTGCCTGCAATACGGCAATGGGACATATTTTAATGGGATATCCCACCCGGACTTTGGGAAAGAGTCCCTTCCTTCCGGTGGATATTAAAACGGCTTCCATTGAGTGGGAAGGAATCCGTGCGGTAGTGGCGCCGGGGATATCCGCGTTCGTTGGCGGGGATATTCTGGCAGGGCTGTATGCCTGCGGGCTGTGCAGCCCGGCACGCGGATTGGATGCGGAAAGCAAAGGCAGAGAGGAGGAAACGGGTGCCGGAGAGGAGAGTGCGGCATGGCTGTTCATGGATTTGGGAACCAATGCAGAGATGGTGATGGGGACCGGTCGGCGTATGGCAGCCACCGCAGCGGCAGCAGGTTCTGCTTTTGAGGGGAAGGATGGAGCGGCAGGTTCGGAGCGGCTCTGTGCGGCAGCATATTTGCTGGAAAAGGGAATTATGGATGAAACAGGGCTGCTTACGGAGCCTTATTTTGAGACAGGAATTACAGTGGAATCCAAAGAAGGAAGCAGACCGGTTTTTATCACGCAGGAGGACATCCGGGACATGCAGATGGCAAAAGCGGCTGTCCGGTCAGGCATTCATTTTCTGATGAAGAAGCTGGAAATAAGGGATTATGAAAGAATAAAGAGGGTCTGTATTGCCGGAGGTATGGGTTTTTATCTGGATCATGCGGCGGCAGTGCGGACGGGGCTGCTGCCGGCAGAATTGGGAGACCGGATAGAAACGGTCGGAAATGCCGCCCTTGCCGGCGCCGGGCTGTTCGGCAGGAAAGGATGGCAGGAAAGCGGCAGGGAGATGGAAGACTTTGCCGATGGCGTAAATGCTTTTAATATGGCGGAACTTGAAGAATTTGAGGAGGTTTATATCGGATATATGGATTTTGATTGTAATATAACGCCTGGAATGATATAATTTACCATAATTTACGGCAGTATTGTGATGAGGACTGCCGGATAAGTACCAGAGCGTGTTTGTAAAATCATTTCCACTGTCTGCACGCCCGCTATGCATGATATTTGCACCAAATCCGGTCAATGCAGCCCGCTGCGCTCCCTCATTTGGCACAAATCTCCGGCAAACTGTGATGCACAGCTGGTGGAATGCATTTTTCAAACACGCTCTAAGAGGCAGAATACGAGACTGAAATCGGAAAGGAGTATACTTCATGCAGAAAGTGCTGGAGCGTATAGAAGGAAAGGAACTGAAATATTTCAGCCTGTTTTCGCTGCTGCTTTTATTGGCTGCCGCAGCTGCAGGGGCATCGGACAGTCTGGCGGGAGGACTTTTGAAGATTATCCTTTCGAGGGATGCCCTGATAACGGATTATTTTGAGCTGGTTGGTTACGGAGCGGCATTTTTAAATTGTGCGCTTGTATTTGCGGTGGCAGTCGGATTGGTGCTTTTGGAAAAGATTCCGTTTACGGGGCTTACCATGGCGGCGCTGTTCATGAATGCCGGTTATGCGTTGTGGGGGAAGAATCTTCTGAATATCATTCCGGTCTTTTTAGGTACGGCAGTTTATGCCAAAGTCCATAAAGCGAGACTGAGCCGTTATATTTATACGGCGCTGTTCGGAACCTGTCTGGCGCCGCTGATTACGGAACTGATATTCCTGCTTCCTTTCGGACAGCCGTGGAATCTGTTCATTTCTGCCGGTACAGGTATTCTGATAGGTTTTGTACTTCCTCCGCTATCCGTCCATGCGGCGTCCATGCATATGGGCTATAATTTGCTGAATGTGGGATTTTCGGGCGGCATCCTGGCTTTTGTCATCGTTTGCGTACTGCGTTCCTTTGGTATGGAGAGTGCGCAGGTGCTGATATGGCGGGAAGGCAGGAATGGCTGGGTAGTGGCAGGACTGTCGGTGTATTTCGCTTTAGCAGTATTGTCCGGTTTTCTTATTAATAAAAAAGAACTAAAAGGATTGTTTAAGATTATGCGCCATCCCGGAAGGGCAGTGGCGGATTTCGTATTGATGGACGGACCGGGAGCAACGCTGATGAATATGGGGCTGGTAGGAATTACCTGTGTCGTTTATATCCTGCTGATTCAGGGGGATTTTTCCGGACCAGTGGTCGGGGGGATTCTGTCGGTGTTTGGTTTTGCCGCTTTCGGTGTACATATCAGGAATTATCTTCCGGTACTCGGCGGTGTATATTTATCAACGATATTAACCATATATAAGCCGGATACGCCGGGAATCCAGCTGGCGGCGCTGTTTTCGGCAGGGCTTGCTCCGATTGCCGGACAGTTCGGCATTGCAGCCGGATTGATTGCAGGTTTTTTACATGCGGTAATCGTGATGTGTACAGGAGATATGTATGGAGGGCTGAATTTATACAATAACGGCTTCAGTGCAGGATGGGTGGCTATTTTTATGGTACCCCTGGTGGAGAGTTTTATGAAGCGGCATAAAGAGAGAAAGAGGAAAAAGTAGAGATGGTTCACGAGGAAAAAAAGGTTGCGAAAATCGTAGAAGAACTTACGGTGTATTTTTTTGCATTGGGAGCGGACACAATAGAATCAAAGATACACAGGGAAGGAAAACAGGTGGTAATATCTTTTTTGGCGGACTATCAGCCGGAGTACAGGGAACGGCTGCATCATCTGGATGAATATCTGAACGGGCCGAAAAATGACGGGATTGAGGATGTATACTGGGAACTTGCAGGCAGCGGCGATCCGGGAGAGACAAGTCAGCTGCTTTTGGTCGGCATGATGATAGACAGGGCCAATATAAGGCTGGAAGACGGATATGTGCTCATGGAGCTGTATAAGGAGCAGGAATGAATCTGGCAGATGGGAATTCCGGCCGTTTTGAGGACTATGTTTATACGGCACTGCATATACTGAAACAAAAGGAAGCAGTGTAAGGAAAGCCGGAAAATGAATTGGAATCGTAGAGTTTTGTCCTGTATTGTTCTTGCTATATTGCTTGCAGCTGTCATCATGGTGGGATATCTTCATCAGGGGAAAGTACAGGCTATGGGAAAAAGGATGGAAGAGGGAGATAAAAAGAAGATTGCGCTGACATTTGACGACGGCCCGCATCCTCATTATACGGAGCAGCTGCTGGACGGATTGAAGAAACGTGGAGTGAAGGCCACGTTTTTTGTGACGGGTGAACATGCGGAAAAACATCCGGAGGTAATTAAGCGTATGAGCGAGGAAGGGCATCTGATTGGCAACCATACATACAGCCATATGCAGTTGAAATCCGGAAATAAAGAGGTTTTTAAAGAAGAGCTCATCAAGACCAATGAAATCATTACAGGTATTACGGGGGAGGAAGTGCTTTATGTACGTCCGCCTTACGGAAGCTGGGATAAGGCTTTTGAAACGGAGCTGAATATGTTTCCCGTGCTGTGGACGGTGGACCCGCTGGACTGGTGTTCCTCGAATGTGGAGCGCATCACACAGAAGGTAGTCTCAAAGGCGGGGGAGAACGATATCATATTGATGCATGATTATTATCCTTCGACGATAACGGCAGCATTGGAGGTGGTGGATGAGCTGTTGGAAAAGGGGTATGAATTTGTAACGGTAGATGAAATATTGTTTGACTGAATAACGATATGCAAGAACCGAAATTGACATACTTCCCAATGCAATGATAAAATGGTATACAGCAGGAAAATTTTGTAGAAGTCAGGAGGACTTTTTATGCCTAAGAGAACAGATATCCATAAGGTGCTAATTATTGGTTCAGGACCTATTATTATAGGACAGGCCTGTGAATTTGATTATTCGGGAACGCAGGCCTGTAAAGCGCTTCGGAGGCTGGGATATGAGATTGTACTGGTAAATTCCAATCCGGCCACCATTATGACGGACCCGGAAACGGCGGATGTAACCTATATAGAACCGTTGAATGTGGAGCGTTTGGAGCAGATTATTGCAAAGGAGCGCCCGGATGCGCTGCTTCCGAATCTGGGAGGACAGTCCGGGCTTAACTTGTGTGCGGAATTAAACAAAGCGGGTATCCTTGATAAATATAATGTAAAGGTAATCGGCGTTCAGGTGGATGCCATTGAGAGAGGGGAAGACCGCATTGAATTTAAGAAGACGATGAACGGACTCGGAATCGAGATGGCGCGCAGCGAAGTCGCATATTCCGTGGAGGAAGCGCTTGCGATTGCGGAGAAGCTTGGTTATCCGGTAGTGCTGCGGCCTGCTTATACCATGGGCGGAGCGGGCGGCGGTCTGGTTTATAACAAAGAAGAACTGAAAACGGTCTGTGCCAGAGGGCTTCAGGCGAGTCTGGTAGGACAGGTTCTGGTAGAAGAGTCCATCCTCGGCTGGGAAGAACTGGAACTGGAGGTAGTGCGTGATGCGGACAACAATATCATTACGGTATGTTTTATAGAAAACATCGATCCTTTGGGTGTTCATACCGGCGATTCTTTCTGTTCCGCCCCCATGCTTACGATTTCCGAAGAGTGTCAGAAGAAACTGCAGGAACAGGCGTACAGAATTGTAGAGTCCGTACAGGTAATCGGAGGAACCAATGTGCAGTTTGCCCACGACCCGGTAACGGACCGTATCATTGTCATTGAAATCAATCCCCGTACTTCGCGCTCTTCCGCACTGGCTTCCAAAGCTACCGGCTTCCCTATCGCGCTGGTTTCCGCCATGCTGGCCGCAGGGCTTACATTAAAGGATATTCCATGCGGAAAGTACGGAACATTGGATAAATATGTGCCGGACGGCGATTATGTGGTCATTAAATTTGCACGCTGGGCATTTGAGAAGTTTAAAGGAGTGGAAGATAAGCTGGGGACGCAGATGCGTGCCGTAGGCGAGGTTATGAGCATCGGCAAGACCTATAAGGAGGCATTCCAAAAGGCCATCCGTTCTTTGGAAACAGGGCGCTACGGGCTGGGACATGCAAGGGATTTCGATACCTTATCAAAGGAAGAACTGCTGCGGAGGCTGATTACACCTTCCAGTGAACGGCATTTCTTAATGTATGAGGCGCTACGTAAAGGGGCTTCCGTGGAAGAAATCCATGAAATCACGAAAGTAAAGGCTTATTTTATCGAACAGATGAAGGAACTGGTGGAGGAAGAGGAAGCCTTACTTGCCTGCAGGGGAAGTCTGCCGTCGGATGAAGCGCTGACCGAGGCTAAAAAGGACGGATTCTCGGATAAGTATCTGAGTCAGTTACTGCAGATTCCCGAAGAGGATATACGCAGCCGCCGTATTGCATTAGGCGTAGAAGAAACATGGGAAGGCGTGCATGTCAGCGGAACGCCGGACAGTGCGTACTATTTTTCTACTTATAACGGAGAAGACAGGAATCCGGTGAATACCGGTAAACAGAAAATCATGATACTGGGCGGCGGGCCGAACCGTATCGGGCAGGGGATTGAGTTCGATTATTGCTGTGTACATGCGGCGATGGCGCTTAAGAAGCTGGGATTTGAGACGATTATTGTAAACTGCAATCCGGAAACGGTATCTACCGATTACGATACTTCTGATAAACTGTATTTTGAACCGCTTACGCTGGAGGATGTCCTGAGTATTTATAAAAAAGAGAAACCTCTCGGTGTGATTGCGCAGTTTGGCGGCCAGACGCCTTTGAATCTGGCTTCCGAACTGGAAAAGAACGGAGTCAGGGTTCTCGGCACTTCCCCATCGGTCATCGATTTGGCGGAAGACCGTGACCAGTTCCGTGCCATGATGGAAAAACTGGAAATTCCCATGCCGGAGTCCGGTATGGCCACGACGGTAGAAGAAGCCCTTGCCATTGCAGAAAAAATCGGTTATCCGGTTATGGTGCGTCCTTCCTATGTTCTGGGCGGCAGGGGCATGGAAGTGGTCTATGACGATGAGAGTATGACCGAATATATGAAGGCAGCGGTAGGTGTAACCCCGGACCGGCCGATTCTGATTGACCGTTTCTTAAACCATGCATTGGAATGTGAAGCGGATGCCATCAGCGATGGTGAACATGCTTTTGTGCCTGCCGTTATGGAGCATATTGAACTTGCAGGTATCCATTCCGGTGATTCTGCCTGCATTATTCCTTCCGTGCATATTCCGGAAGAGAGTGTGGAAATCATTAAGGAGTATACGAGGAAGATAGCGGAAGAGATGCATGTGAAGGGACTGATGAACATGCAGTATGCGATTGAGAACGGAAAGGTTTTTGTCCTGGAGGCAAATCCGCGTGCATCCCGTACGGTGCCGCTGGTATCAAAGGTCTGCAACATACGCATGGTGCCGCTGGCAACGGATATTATCACCTCCGGAATTACAGGGCGTCCTTCCCCGATTCGGGATTTGAAAGAGCAGGTTATTCCGAATTATGGGGTGAAAGAGGCGGTGTTCCCGTTCAATATGTTTCCGGAAGTCGACCCGGTTCTCGGACCTGAGATGCGTTCCACCGGAGAAGTCCTCGGACTGTCGGTTTCCTATGGAGAAGCTTTCTACAAGGCACAGGAGGCAGTTCAGTCAAAGCTGCCTATGGGCGGTACGGTTCTTATTTCCGTCAATAAAAAGGACAAAGATGAAGTAGTGGAAGTGGCCAGAAGCCTTGCGGAAGACGGATTTAAGATTGTGGCTACGGGCGGTACGTATGATTTGATTACCGGAGCGGGCATTCCGGCAAAGAAGGCGAAGAAACTATATGAAGGACGTCCGAATGTAGGGGATATGATTACCAACGGAGATTTTGACCTGATTATCAATTCCCCGGTGGGAAAAGACAGTGTACACGATGACAGTTATTTGCGAAAAGCGGCGATTAAGGCGAAAGTCCCTTATATTACGACCGTTGCGGCGGCAAAGGTAACAGCAGAAGGAATCCATTACCTGAAGACCCATGAAGGCAGCGGAATTAAGTCTTTGCAGGAATTACACAGTGAGATTCATGACAGATAAAGGATGGAACCGGATGGAGATTGGTGCAGGGATGGTTTAGCAGGATACTGGGGGACATAAAATGGAGAAAATGGGCTGGGGACGGACATTCCTTTTGAAAAACCGGGGTATTGCGGCGGTCATGCTGTTGTTTGTTTCAACGGCGGTTATCGGGATATGCGGCATGTATTATACGCTGTTGGAAAGCGCCCGTGTCCTTGGACGCGATTTGGCACACAGCTTTGTTCAGGATGAAGAACTGAATATTTCAAGGTTTGGAAATCAGGTCAGTCTGGGATTAGTTTATTTGGAAGAAATGAACGCAAGCAATGTGAGTGACGCCGAAAAGGAGAAATGGGTGCGGGATTTTTTCCGAAAAATGAGAGAAACCCTGCCGGAAGCAGGAGTGGAAGCATATGCCATTTTGGACGGCAGACTGCTGGCGGAAAACCCATGGGAAGGAATGGAGGATTATGATTTCACCGGGAGCGAATGGTATCAGGAGGCGGTAGAGGCAAAGGGAGCGGTTATTTACACCGATGCGTATTACGGGCAGAAAGAGGGATGGGTTGTATCGGCAGCGGCCATAGACCCGGAAAGCGGCGATGGTATTATTTTGGATTTAAGCAGGGAGACTTTTCAGGAATTCCATGAAAATCAAAGCCTTCCGGAAGGCGGCGCTTATTATCTGTGCGATGCGAACGGCCGGCTTCTTTACAGCAATACACATTTTCAGGTGACGGAAGAGCAATTGGAGACTTTTGCCGCAGAACTGTACAGAAGAGTGGAGAGCGGTGAAGTGACGGAGAAAAAGAACGATATTCTCGGCGTGAGCGGTGAAAAACGGGGCGTTTATTTTTCTTATGTAAACAATGGCTGGTTCTGCGCCATGACCATGACTTATGCCGCTTTGCTGCAAGGCATGAAAAGTCTTTTCGGCTGGTATATCGCTGTGCTTATACTGTTTTTTCTGACGGCGTTTCTGATGGGATATAAAAACAGACAGCTGCTTTTGGCAGTGAAGAAGGAGAGAGAGATTGTACAGTCTCTGGGTAACTCTTATTATGCATTTTACCGCGTGAATGTCAGGCGGAATACTTATGAAATCATTAAGGGATCCGAATATATAAATGCAAGGGCTCCCGTACATGGTGAATATACGAAGCTGCTTCATATGCTGGCAGGTATTATGGATGAGGAAAGCGGAATAGAGTTTTTAAAGAGTTTTTCGCTGGACAGGGTCAGAGAGTTGATTGAACAGCAGACCGAAGGGTTTGGAGGCGATTTCCTGCGGCGGTTTGACGACGAATACCGTTGGGTAAATGTAAGCCTGCTGGCGGATAAGATTCTCGGCGATGACGAAGGAGTAATCTGTTTCCGGAAAATCCATGAGGAAAAACAGCACCAGAAAGAGTATCAGAAGTTATTGGAGGATGTGCTGGCAACGGCGGAGATGAGCGAGAAATCCCAAAGGCAGTTTTTTACCAGTATGAGCCATGAAATGAAGACACCGCTGAATATCATTATCGGAATGGCGGATATGGCGCTGCGTCCGGATGCGGGAAAAGAGAAAATCACGGATTGCCTGAATAAGATAAAGCTCACCGCTAAGCAGCTGGCAGGATTGATTAACGATATTTTGGAAAAATCTAGACTGAATCAGAAGGGAGCGGAGAAAGACCTGCAGGTCTTTGACTTGAAAGAAGTGGTGCTGGAATGTATGGAGGATTTCAGTGTACAGGCGGAGCAGGAAGATAAGGAATTTGCAGTTGAGATGGATATAAAGAACCGGGAGGTAACAGGGAAACCTTTATATCTGATTCAGGTATTGAACCATCTGCTGTCCAATGCGTTGAAGTTTACTCATACAGGGGACCGGATTACGGTGAAGATATGTCAGGCCGGAGAAGGAGATAAACTGAGTTATCGTTTCACTGTAGAAGATACGGGAATTGGTATGCCGAAGGAATTCCTGCCCAGACTGTTTGAGCCTTATGCTACGGTGAAGCGTTTTGAAAAGCAGAAGAGCGGAAAAGGTCTTGGGCTTGCGATTGTAAAGAATCTCGTGATGCAGATGGACGGTGTGATTCACGCGGAAAGCGAACTGGGGAAAGGAAGCCGCTTTATTGTAACGATTCCCTTTATCACCAAAGAAACGGGAGAAAAAAGGAAAGAGGAATCTTTCAAAAAAGAAAACCCGGAAAAGGGAGAGATTAGTAAAGAAAATCCCGAAAAAGAATACCTAAAAAAAGGAAACCTAAAAAAAGAAGACCTCAATAAAGAGAACTTTAATAAAGAGAACTTCAATAAAGAGAACCTCAATAAAGAGAACCTCAATAAAGAGAAACCAAAAAAAGAGAACCTCAAAAAAGAAAACTTCAGTAAAGAGGGCCCCGGTGAAAAAGAGGACATAAAAGCGGAGAGTATAGAAGCGCATGGAGAGCGGGAAGAGGAATCCGTAGTTCCGGAAGGGAAGGGACAGGAGGACGAGAAGGAAAACGAGTTGAAAGGATACCGTATCCTTGTAGCCGAAGACAATCCGTTGAATATGGAAATTGCGGTAGAACTGCTGCATATGGCTGGTGCGGAGGTAGATACTGCGGTAAACGGTCAGGAAGCAGTGGAATTGTTTGAAAAGTCCGCTACAGGCTATTATGATGCGGTGGTATTGGATATGCAGATGCCTGTATTGGACGGATGCGGAGCTGCGGAAGCAATCCGCGGGATGAACCGTCCCGACGCATCCGTGGTTCCGATTGCCGCATTAACGGCCAATACACTTGCAGAGGATATGGCGCGTACTGCCCATGCCGGCATGAACGTACATATGGCAAAGCCTGTGATGGCGGAAAAGTTATGGGACACATTGTATGAGCTGATACAGGAATCACGAAGGGGTTGAAACAGGGGAGAATGCAGGAGGAAGCAATGGATTTATTTGAGTATATGCGGAGTACTAACATGGAAAAGGAGTCTCCCCTGGCGGCGAGGCTGCGGCCGAGGACTTTGGAGGAAGTGGTAGGGCAGGAGCATATCATCGGCAGGGATAAGCTGCTTTACCGTGCGATTAAGGCGGATAAACTCAGTTCCATTCTGTTTTACGGCCCGCCGGGAACGGGAAAAACGACTTTGGCGAAAGTCATTGCCAATACCACCAGTGCGGAATTTACCCAGATTAATGCCACGGTAGCGGGGAAGAAAGACATGGAAGAAGTGGTGGCGAAGGCGAAGGATGCCCAGGGAATGTATGGGAAAAAGACCATTCTTTTTATCGATGAAATTCACCGTTTTAACAAGGGGCAGCAGGATTACCTGCTCCCCTTTGTAGAGGACGGCACAATTATACTGATTGGCGCTACGACGGAAAACCCCTATTTTGAAGTGAACAGCGCATTGATTTCCCGCTCTATCGTGTTCGAGCTGAAACCCTTATCCAGAGAGGATATTAAAACGCTGATTCATCGGGCTGTTTATGACAGTGACAGGGGAATGGGGGCTTACGAGGCGGAAATAGATGAGGAGGCTATGGAGTTTCTTGCGGAATTGTCAGGCGGCGATGCAAGACATGCGCTGAATGCGGTTGAATTGGGGGTTATGACAACTGAGAGGAGTCCGGACGGGAAGATACACCTGACGGTGGAGGTGGCGCAGGAATGTATCCAAAAGCGGGTCATACGTTATGACAAGACCGGGGACAATCATTATGATACGATATCTGCTTTCATTAAAAGCATGAGGGGTTCCGACCCGGATGCGGCGGTCTACTATCTGGCGCGTATGCTGTATGCGGGAGAAAGCGTTACATTCATTGCGCGCAGGATTATGATATGCGCTTCGGAGGATGTGGGGAATGCGGACCCGCAGGCACTCCAGGTGGCAGTAGCTGCGGCGCAGGCAGTGGAACGGGTCGGGATGCCGGAGGCACAGATTATTCTGGCGCAGGCTGTTTCCTATGTGGCCAGCGCTCCGAAAAGCAATGCGGCGGTAAATGCCATTGGAGAAGCGGCGGAAGCGGTGCAGGAAACGGGAAATCTGCCTATTCCTGTGCATCTTCAGGATGCCCATTATAAAGGGGCTGCGAAGCTGGGGCATGGAACGGGATACAAATATGCCCATGATTATCCCAATCATTATGTAAAGCAGCAATATCTGCCCTATGAACTGAACGGCAGGGAGTTTTACAGACCGTCAGGTAACGGATATGAAGTAAAGATTAAAGAACATATGGCAAGGATAAAGAAGGAAGCAGAATAGATGCAGTTAAGAAAAAGAGTAATGATTTTAGCAGCGGTGCTGCTGCTGTTGTTTTCCGGCGGTATGGGAATCGCTTCGAAAATTGTTTCGGATCGTAAGCAGGAAGCAGTGGAAGCTGTTCATCTGGCGGAGGAAGAGAAGCGCAGGTCGAAGGAACAGGCAGAGGCCGAGGTGGAGAAGACGGCCAGGGCGGAACGTGAAACGGTATATGGATTTGGTTTGGAGTCGGGAGGAAGCGTATTTGAGGCGGTTCGGAACCGTCCGCCGATGGTGGAACTGACGGAAGAGAACACGGCAGATTTTGTAACCATTGATTCCTGCCGGATTAACACACAGATTAATAAGATTACTGTCAGTGCTTCGGCGGAGGGACTTCCGGCCAGCGATGACAGATTTTATTATCTTTTTGCCCTGAAGCCGTATGAGAAAGGAATTTCGGAGGGCAGCCTGCCAATGAAAGGCATTTATAAGGCGGAGCAGGTCATATTCCATATTCCCAGGTATTTTGCGGGAACAGAAAGCGGGGTACTGTACAAATTCGTGGTAGCGGTGAAAAAAGGGGACGAGTATGTGCCGGTCAGCGCACCTCATTACATAACCAATCAGGGAGAGGTATCGAAGTATAAGGCAGGGGGAGGCAGCAAGGGTTCCAAGAAAGGGCTTCTGATTGACCCGAATAAGCTTCGGACATCGGAATTGGATGATTTGGGTGTGAAGCAGGCAGCATATAACATTCCGGTTTCCAGGATACTGGGGCATTCCACCGACGGGATACATGATACGATTCATTACAAATACAATGGGAAAAGCTATACCTTTAACGGACAGGTTATGTCAGAGTATGATTTGGTTTTCAGTATCCTAACGGCAAAGGGGATAGAGATAACCGCGATTATCCTGAATGATGTATCTTATTCTTATCCTCAGCTGCTTCATCCTCTGGCACGGGGAGGAATCGGGAGCGCACCTTATTATGCTTTTAATGCCACGGATGACGAGGGTTGTGAATATCTGGCAGCGGTAGGTTCCTTTCTGGCAGAGCGGTATTCCGGCAGAACCGGCAAGGGGCTGGTGGCCAACTGGATTATCGGAAACGAGATAAATGCAAGGAAAGAATGGAATTATATGGAATATGTCAGTCTGGAGTCTTATGTGGAGGAATACGCAAGGGCATACCGGATGTTCTACAATGCAATTAAGAGCGTCAACGGTTCCAGCCGCGTGTACATTTCCCTGGACCAGCAATGGGACCGAAATATAAGCGGCAATAAGAATTACGATACAAAGGATATTCTGGACGAATTCAACCGGCAGATTAAGCGGGAGGGAAATATTGACTGGGGGCTTGCCCTGCATCCGTACAATGTGCCGCTGACCACGCCTTATACATGGAATTCCAGCAAATATGTGAAGCATTCCCTGGATACTTCCATGGTGACGATGGCGAATATTGAGGTGGTTACGAACTATTTGGAGCAGGAAGAATTTCTGACCGAAGACGGGGAAGTACGTTCGGTTTCTTTAAGTGAACTGGGTTATACTTCGTCAGCGGGTGAGACTGTGCAGGCGGCTGCCATCGTATATGCATATAAAAAAGCGGCTGCCAATGAACATATTGATGCGATTCTCTTTTCCAGACAGACGGATGCACCGGAGGAAATTGCACAGGGACTGGCGCTTGGTATTAATCATACGGACGGCTCCCATAAGTATGTATATCAGGTTTATAAATATATGGATACGGACCAGAGTGACCAGTATACCGGATTTGCGAAAAACATGATTGGTATTTCCGATTGGTCGCAGATTGTTTCAGAATAGCTGTTTTACTAAAAACTGATAGATTTCCTGATTCTTCCGCTGCCAGTTATCACAGATAGCTGCAGCGGATTCCTCCGTAGGTACGGAGAGGGTGATATCGACCAGATTAATGTCTTTTTCCCTCGCAATAAGACGGGCTTCATATTCGCCGGAAGTGGATTTATAATAATCGGTGAGGACGGAAGACTCGTTTTTCATTTCCATTCCGTTTTCTTTAAAAAAATCCCCTATTTCCGTTTTAATTGCATCGCTGATACTGGTTTGAAAAAAGGACAGAGTGCTGGAGCCCTCGGCAGTGAGCGTCAGAAGAGTGCGGTTGCCGACGGGACGGACTGTAATCATGGAGTCCTCTTTCAGCTCACTGATAGCCTGCTGGAGCGTGAGGAAATTCGTATATTCCCTTTCGAGGATGAATCCGCTTATCTGTGCGGCGGTCAGGGGAAAATTCGCTTTATCCAGCATGTAAAGGATAATCAGTTTATAAATGGCAATCGGTTTCTGCGGCATAGTGTATACTTCCTTTCCAGTGTTTTCCCTGATAGGAATCCTGAAGCTTCATGCGGTGGTGGAGGGCGTTCAGGACTTTTTTCTTGTCCCTGCTCCATATGGGTGCAATCAGCAATTCTTTTGCGCCGTCTCCCGTGACGCGGTGGAGGACGGTGTCAGGCGAAAGCCGTTCGATACAGCTTATTAAAAGGTCCAGGTATTCTTCCAGTGTAAGGGTTTGGAACAGCTGTTTTTCATAATCCAGGGCGAGGTCAGTTCCCTTTAATACATGGAGAAGCTGCAGTTTGACACCGAAGAGGGGGAAGCGGTTCAGATACTCTATGGTCTGCAGCATCATGGATTTGCTCTCTCCGGGAAGCCCTAAAATGACATGGACGATAACCGGAATGGACAGAGCGTGCAGGGCATGTACCGCCTGTTCGAAACAGGGAAGAGCGTAACCTCTCCGGATATAGGCTGCCGTACTTTCATGGATGGTCTGAAGCCCCAGCTCTATCCATATAAATTTATCGGTATATTCCCTTTTCAGCCGGCCAAGCAGCGTCAGTACTTCTTCGGGCAGGCAGTCCGGACGGGTGGCAATGGAAATGCCTGCGGTAAAAGGGTGATTCAAAGCGTTCCGGTAGAGGGTTTCCAAATGTGCTGCGGGTGCATAAGTGCAGGTGAAGGCCTGGAAATAGGCAATGAGCGGTTCATTTCCGGATTCCGGTATCTGTTCTGCGGACACCATGGAATCCGCAGAAACGGCAAATTCACCGCTGCCCCCCGCGCTGCAGAAGATGCAGCCTCTCGTATCCAGCGTACCATCCCTGTTTGGACAGGTAAAACCGGCGTCAAGGGCAACTTTTTTCATCCGGTATCCATACTGGTTTTTTAAAAATGCCTCCAGGGAATAATAGCGTTTGCCCCGCCATAGGCCGGAAATATTCTCTTTAAGGTTCCGTGTATGCTCTGTCATAGGTCTGCTAGCGCCGTTTTACCGTACAATATGGGCTTTCACTGCATCCGCGACCGCTTCCGCCACCTTGGGATTAAAAGCCTCCGGCATGATATGGTTTTCATCCAGTTCCTCATCCGGCACCAGATTGGCAATGGCATGGGCGGCGGCCAGCTTCATTTCTTCCGTAATCTGAGTTGCCCGTCCTTCCAGAGCACCTTTGAAAATGCCGGGAAACGCAACTACGTTATTGACCTGGTTCGGGAAATCGCTGCGTCCTGTTCCCACAACTTTTGCTCCCGCTTCTTTTGCAAGGTCGGGCATGATTTCCGGCACCGGATTTGCCATGGCAAAGAGGATGGAGTCCCGGTTCATGGATGCTACCATTTCTTTTGTTACGATTCCCGGTGCGGATACGCCGACGAAAATATCCGCGCCTTTTAGGGCGTCGGCGAGGGAGCCGGTTTCGTGATTCGGGTTCGTGATCCGGGCCATTTTTTCCTGCATCCAGTTCAGTCCTTCTGTCTGTGTGGAGATGATTCCCACCTTGTCGCACATGAGGATATTGGGAAAGCCGTAGGTAAGCAGCAGTTTTGTAATCGCAACTCCGGCGCTGCCGGCGCCGTTTACTACGACTTTGCATTCTTCTTTTTTCTTTCCGGTTACTTTCAGTGCATTCATGATACCGGCAAGAACAACGATGGCCGTACCGTGCTGGTCATCATGGAAAACCGGGATATCAAGGATTTCTTTCAGACGTTCCTCTATTTCAAAACAACGGGGAGCGCTGATATCCTCCAGATTGATTCCGCCGAACCCCGGTGCCAGATAAGTGACTGCTTTGATGATTTCTTCCGTATCCTGTGTATCCAGACAGATGGGAACTGCATTGACTCCGCCGAATTCCTTGAATAATACGGCTTTCCCCTCCATAACCGGCATGGCTGCATAAGGACCGATGTTTCCAAGCCCCAGGACTGCGCTTCCGTCCGATACTACGGCTACCGTATTAGCTTTCATTGTATAAGTATAAGCGGCTTCTTTATCCTCCGCAATGACTTTGCATGGTTCTGCTACTCCGGGCGTATAGGCATAGGACAGGTCTTCTCTTGATTTCACAGGTGTCTTTGACACCGTTTCAAGTTTTCCGTTCCATTGTTTATGAAGTTCTAACGCTTTTTCGTTTGTAGTCATATTTTCCCTCATTTCTGCGCCGCTTTCTGTACATTCCGGGTTTGCGGTGCGGCGCGGACACAAACCGGAACCAATAGGAATCCTGCCATTCGGCACTTCAATTATCATATAATATTTATGCGGACTCTGCAATATTTTTTTGGTGTATAACCAGTCATAAAAAAATACTTCCTATTTTAAGAAACTTGTTGTATAATACAAAACATATGATAATGTTTAAATGCATTTCCATTTACATATCGATTTAAAAATCCCAGAGATGAAGGAAACAGATATTTTACAGGATTCATGATATTTATATATAGAAAAAGGAAGATGGAGGAATTTATGAGAGAAAAGTATGAATCGCTGGCGCTTGTTAATTTAAAAGAAATTGCCAGGGCAAGAGGCATTAAAGGAACTTCCTCGATGAAAAAAGCAGAATTGGTAGAAGCAATGCTGCAGGAAGATGAGCGGGATAAGGAAAAAGAGAAAGAGGCAGTGAAAGAGCCGGAGCAGAAGGAACGGGAGAATGCGGCAGGGAAAAAGATAAGCATGGCCAGGAAACCGTCGGACAAGCGTGGTGAGAATAGTGCGGATGAGGAGAAATATCCGTCTGATTTGGACAGCGGTATTACGGCTCATGGCATTTTGGAAGTCATGCCGGACGGTTTTGGATTTATCCGCAGCGAGAATTATCTTCCGGGCGAGAATGATGTATATGTGGCACCCAGCCAGATTCGCCGTTTCAATTTAAAGACGGGGGATATTTTAGAGGGAAATACGAGGATTAAGACACAGAACGAAAAGTTCAGTGCATTATTATATGTAAAGACAATCAACGGTTATACACCGGATGCGGCGGCGCGGCGCTGCAATTTCGAGGATATGACACCCATTTTCCCGGATGAGAGGCTGAAACTGGAAACGCCCGGCGCATCTGTATCCATGCGTATTATGGATTTGATGAGTCCGGTGGGAAAGGGACAGAGAGGAATGATTGTTTCCCCGCCGAAGGCAGGTAAAACAACCTTATTAAAAGAAGTGGCAAAGTCCATTAAACGGAATTCTCCGGACGTACATCTTATTATTCTGCTGATTGATGAAAGACCTGAGGAGGTAACGGATATCAAGGAAGCCATTGAGGGACCGAATGTGGAAGTGATTTATTCTACGTTTGATGAGCTGCCGGAACATCATAAGAGGGTATCGGAGATGGTAATCGAAAGAGCGAAACGTTTAGTGGAGCATAAAAAGGATGTGATGATATTGTTAGACAGCATTACCCGTCTGACAAGGGCTTATAACCTGACAGTTCCGCCCAGCGGAAGGACGCTCTCCGGCGGTCTTGACCCGGCGGCGCTGCATATGCCGAAGCGGTTCTTCGGTGCGGCGAGGAATATGCGCGGCGGCGGAAGCCTGACGATTCTTGCAACGGCAATGGTTGGTACCGGAAGCAAGATGGATGATGTGGTATATGAGGAATTTAAAGGAACGGGCAATATGGAAATGGTTTTAGACCGGAAATTATCGGAAAAGAGAATGTTCCCTGCTATCGATATTCCGAAATCCAGTACAAGGCGCGAAGATTTGCTGCTGTCGGGAGAGGAACAGGAAGCCATGAATATTATGCGCAAGGCGCTTAACAGCCTGAAACCGGAAGAAGCGGTGGAGAAGATTCTGGATATATTCTCTAAAACGCGCAATAATGAAGAATTTGTACAGATGGTAAAAAAAATCAAGTTTTTTTAAAAAATCAAATTTTTTTAAAAATCAAGTTTTTTAAAAAATCAGGTTTTTTTAAAAGTACTTGCATAAAGGCGGAAGCTATGATATAATGAAAAAGCTGTTTGGTTGGAAATAAGCAGTAAGCCGTTATCAACGGCAGAATAGCGGTCAGAAACATTAATTTATTATAGAGAGGTGAAAAAGATGAAAGAAGGAATACATCCTGGGTACCATCAGGCAACTGTAACTTGCAACTGCGGAAACACATTCGTAACAGGTTCTACAAAACCGGAAATCCACGTTGAAGTTTGTTCCAAATGTCATTCGTTCTATACGGGCCAGCAGAAAACGGCAAGGGCTGACGGACGTATTGATAAGTTCAACAAGAAATATGGTGTTAAGTAAATTTGTTGCAAATAAGTTTACATTTAAAAAGGTTGAGGTGGCTGCTATCTCAACCTTATTTAAGTATATGAGGAACGAAATATTATGAAGAAAAACAAAGGGAATCGTTACTCCGGCATCGGCGGGCAGGCAGTGCTGGAAGGTGTAATGATGAAGAACAAGGATAAATATGCGGTGGCGGTGCGCAAACCGAACGGGGAAATCGATGTGGAGGTGGATGTTTACCGGGGTGTCATGCAGGGCAGCATACTGAAGAAGATTCCGTTTATCCGCGGAATTTTCAATTTCCTTGATTCTATGATGCTGGGAATGAAGACCTTGAATCATTCCGTATCTTTTTACGAGGATGAGGAGGCGAAGGAAACAGCGGCAGATAAAGTGATGGGGAAATTATTCAAAGAGAAAGCGGAAAACGTCATGCTGGGAATGGTTACTGTGTTTTCCATTGTAATTGCCGTCGCCATATTTATGGTACTGCCATATTATGTTACCTCCTTATTTGAAGAGTATATACGGAATACATCCGTAATGGCAATTATCGAGGGAGGAATACGTATCCTTATTTTTGTCGGATATATTATCGCGATTACAATGATGAAGGACATCAGACGGCTCTATCAGTACCATGGTGCGGAACATAAATGCATTAACTGTATTGAGAAGGGGCGTCCGCTTACAGTCCATAACGCGATGCGCAGTTCCAGACTCCATAAAAGATGCGGAACGAGTTTTATGTTTTTTGTAGTATTTGTCAGCATTATTGTATTCTTTTTTATCCGTGTGGAACAGCCGCTTTTCCGGGTACTGCTCAGGATTGCGCTGATTCCGGTAATTGCGGGGATTTCTTATGAGATTATCCGGCTTGCGGGACGCAGCAACAATATTTTCGTGAGGATTCTGTCAGCGCCAGGAATGTGGCTGCAGAGACTGACAACGAAAGAACCGGACAGGGAAATGATTCAGGTAGCAATTGCATCGGTAGAGGCGGTTTTTGACTGGAAGGCATATCTGCATGAGACGTTCGGATATGAGATAGATGATTCATGGCTGGTGGATGAACCGGCGGACGATGAGGAAGACGGAGAAGAAGAGGAAGGTTCAGAGTATATGGACGAACCGGAGAAAGAGGACGGTTCGGAAGGTATGGATGGACCGGGGGAAGAAATATAAAGAGAGAAAAACGGTATGAGGTATAAGGAAATATATGACTATGGCGTCCGTGAACTGACGGAAGCCGGAATCACGGAAGCAGCGCTGGATGCCAGACTGTTGTTGGAACATATCTGTCATACGGACCGGAACGACCTGCTGGTCCATGGAGAACGGGAAGTGGAAGAAGCGGAGCGCAGCCTTTACGTCCAGGATATAGCGAGGAGGAAAAGCCATGTGCCGTTGCAGTATATTACCGGGGAACAGGATTTTATGGGGCTTACGTTCGAAGTGAACAGGTATGTACTGATTCCGAGGCAGGATACGGAAATATTGGTGGAAGAGGCCATGCGTTATCTTCATGACGGAATGGACGTGCTGGATATGTGTACGGGTTCCGGCTGTATCCTGCTTAGTCTGCTACATTATTCCAACGGCTGCAGAGGCGTGGGGGTGGATATTTCAAAAGAAGCCCTGGCGGTGGCGGAACGGAATGGAATCCGGCTGCAGAAGGAGGAGACGCCGCCGTATTGTTTTCTGCAGAGTGATTTGTTTGAAAAAGTAGAAGGGTGTTTTGATATCATTGTTTCCAATCCTCCTTATATTCCAAGCGGGGTGATTCCGGAACTGATGGAGGAAGTGAGGGAGCATGAGCCGCTGGCGGCTTTGGACGGAAAAGAGGACGGCCTGTTTTTTTACCGGATGATATCTGCGCAGGCGGGCGGATATCTGCGGGGAGGCGGATATCTTTTTTTCGAGATAGGATGTGAACAGGCGGAAGCGGTAAAGGATATCATGGAAAAAGAAGGCTATCGGGATGTAACGACAGTCAGGGATTTTGCAGGGCTGGACCGGGTGGTCTATGGATGGAAGCAAAGATAAAGCAATGGGAGAAGCCTGTATGTTAAAGGCGGAAAGGGAAAGAGATGTTTGACAGATTAGAAGATTTACTAATTCGGTTTGAGGAAATAATGGGTGAACTGGGTGAACCGACAGTGACCAATAATCAGGAGCGTTTCCGGGCACTGATGAAGGAACAGAGTGAGTTAACGCCTATTGTGGAAGCATATAAAGAATATAAGAAGAGCAGGCAGGATATTGAAGACAGTCTCGCTATGCTGGAAGAAGAATCCGATGCGGATATGCGGGAAATGTTAAAAGAAGAACTGAATGGGGCAAAAAAGCGTGTGGAGGAGCTGGAAAATACGCTGAAGATTCTTCTGCTTCCGAAAGACCCGAACGATGATAAGAACGTGATTGTGGAAATACGGGCCGGCGCCGGCGGTGACGAAGCGGCGCTTTTCGCGGCAGAGGTTTACCGGCTGTATGTGCACTATGCAGAGAGTCAGCGTTGGAAAGTGGAAACGATGAACGTGGATGAAATCGGTATCGGCGGAATGAAGGAAGTAAACTTCATGATTAGCGGGCAGGGCGCTTATTCCAAACTGAAGTATGAGAGCGGCGTGCACCGTGTGCAGAGGGTGCCGGAAACGGAGTCCGGCGGGCGTATCCATACTTCTACCATCAGTGTGGCAGTTATGCCGGAGGTAGATGAAGATATCGATATCGTGATTGAGGATAAAGATATACGAATAGACGTAATGAGGGCGTCGGGCAACGGGGGACAGTGCGTAAACACGACAGATTCGGCAGTACGTCTGACCCATTATCCTACGGGAATCGTAGTGTACAGCCAGACTGAGAAGTCCCAGCTGCAGAATAAAGCGAAAGCGTTTGCCTTATTAAAAGCAAAACTTTATGATATTGAACAGCAGCAGAGGCATGATGCAGAGGCGGAACTCAGGAGAAGTCAGATTGGTACGGGAGACCGTTCGGAGAAAATCAGGACATATAATTTCCCGCAGGGAAGGGTGACGGACCACCGGATTAATCTGACGTTATATAAGCTGGATAAGATTATGAACGGGGATATTCAGGAGATTATCGACGCATGTATCGCGGCAGATCAGAGCGCAAAACTGGCGAAGATGAATGAAAATTGAGATGGCCGTTTGAGCGATTGGTTAAGGCCCGCCAGTTATGCATCTTAAATCAAGAGATGCGAATGCCTGATTTTATGCGGGTTTCGGGACTTTATGGAGATTTAAATATGAAGCAGTATAGCCTCATTGGGAAACGATATTCTTTTCCAACAGGTTCAGCAGTTCCTCATTGCTTCCATGTTTCATGATATAATGAATCACATTGCTTTTTGAAAGTGCTTTTTTTACAAGCTGTTCTTCCAGCCGGCCGAATAGTTCAGGCATAGTTCTTTTGGCAATGGAATTGATTTCTTTCAGACGCAGGGTATCCTGCATTTTCCGTTTGGCGTCTTCCGGAGGGTATCCGGTGCCGAACGGTTCTTCAAATAATTTTTCCAAAGTGTATTTCAGATTGATTTCCCCGGCCCATCCGAAGTTTAAGCCCAGTGGGAGAGAAACGGCATTTCCGTCGTTGATTCTTCCGAACAGAAATGCATCCTGCGGAGTCGGGATATATCCGCACAGGATGCCAGGCAGACTGTTGCAGGCAAGCATCATCCCCTGTCCGGAGGAACATCCGGTGACAATGAAGTCTGCGGATTGGCTGGACAGAAGCAGGCCGATGAGGATAGAAATATCAATATAAGAGTAGGATTCGGTTTCATCGGTGTAACAGCCGAAATTGATTACTTCATACCCGTATTTTTTTACGGACTCTGCCGTGCAACGGTATAACAATTCGTTTTTCTCTTTTTGGGAAGATGCCTGGATGACTGCGATTTTCATACGGGAATGCTCCTTTCGATATCTGCTTTTTATCATGCATAAGGTTTGACTGCAGGAATTTCATGTGCTGCATGATTGATATTATAATGGTTTCAAACCGATGTTGCAATGCATTTATGTCTGTGAAGTACTCACTCAGAAGCTGGAAAGCTGATTGTTCATTTGCAATCGGTTTTGTATCAGGTGTGGTTTGTACTTGCCATGCTGCTTTTTTCTGATTATAATTTAATAAGAATATCGGCTGATATGAAAGAAAAATAGAAGAAAATGGAAGAAGAAAACAGGATGGAAAAGGTGATTTTTCTGGATATAGACGGTGTGCTGAATACGAATATCCAAAGTACGGAGCAGCAGGGAGAAATTTGTGATAAAGCATTTATTGCTGCAGAAAAGGTAGAACTTCTCAAGGAGCTGGTTTTGCGGACATCGGCAGTAATTGTATTACACTCCGGATGGAAGTTCTGGTTTGATGAGCATTTGTGTCCGGTAAGAAAAGAGGCCCGGAGTTTGGTAGAATTATTAGGGCATAACGGGCTGTGGATTCAGGATGTGACACCGGATTTTACAACAGAGGAAATCCGGAAAGCAAAAAAATTCAGTCTGGTAAAAGCAAAGGAAATTAAAGCCTGGCTGGAAGCGCATCCGGAAACAGGACCGTGGATTGTGCTGGATGATTTGTACCTGCATGATGAAGAAGTGGAGGCGCATCAGATAAAAACGAATCCGGAAACCGGATTGACAGAGGAAGATGTAGAATCAGGTGTCCGGATGCTGGGCGGTTCTTAGTATGAAGCCGGATGGGAAAAGGACGGATCGGATATGGAGGAAGAGATGGAAAGAACAGACATGGATATCGTGGTAAGAGAGATTAAATATGAAGATTATACCGGACTGATGGAATTGTACATGCAGCTGCATAACAATCCCATGCCGGAAAGGGAGAGCAGGATAGAAAAAATATGGAACGGAGTATTAGAGGATGCGAACCATCATATTATCGTAGCGGAAAAGGATGGGAAAATCGTCTCTTCCTGCGTATGCGTCATTGTCCCTAATCTGACCCATGCACAGCGTCCCTATGCGTTTGTGGAAAATGTAATTACGGATGCCGGATACAGGAAGAAGGGGCTGGCTTCCAAATGTCTGGATTATGCAAAGCAGATAGCGCAGCGGGAAAACTGTTATAAAATCATGCTCCTGACTGGTTCCAAAGAAGAAAGCACGCTGCGTTTTTACGAGCAGGCAGGTTATAACAGTAAGGACAAGACTGCGTTCATACAGTGGCTGTAACAGGTAAAATATGGGAGAATAAAGAAAATGCAGACAAAAACACTGGAAGAAGTAAAAAGGATATTTGAGAATGACAGATTCGCTACGGAAAATGGGATGCAAATTGATGAAATCGGGGACGGCTATGCAAGATGCAGTCTGCCGCTGGAGGACAGACACCGTAATGCCATGGGAGCGGTGATGGGCGGCGTGTCTTTTACGCTGGCGGACTACGCGTTTGCGGTGGCTGCGAACTGGCAGGAGATGGGGATGGTTTCCCTGAGTTCGAATATTACATATCTGGGAGCGGCAAAAGGCGGACGTCTGATTGCGGAAGCAGTTTGTATAAAGGCAGGACGCTCTACCGGCTATTACCGTATTGAGGTGCGGGATGAGCTGGACAATGCGGTGGCTGCGGTGACGACGACCGGATTCAGGAAAGGCTGATAAATATTTGTATAGGAGGAATGTGTAATGGACATAAGGAGAGCGGAAGAAAAGGACATGGACCGCATAAATGAGCTTTTGGTACAGGTGTGTATGGTACACCACATGGGACGGCCGGATTTGTTTCAGGGGAATCGCAATACAAAATATACGGACGAACAGCTGAGAGATATCATTCATGATGATGGGCGTCCCATATTTGTAGCAGTGGATGGGCAGGACAGGGTATTGGGTTATGCATTCTGCATGTTCAGGCAGTACTTAAACGACAATATACTGACGGATATTAAAACTCTGTATATAGACGATTTGTGTGTGGACGAAACGATGCGCGGACAGCATATCGGCAGGCGGCTGTACGAAGCGGTGCTGGCCTTTGCAAAGGAAAACGGATGTTACAATGTGACGCTGAATGTATGGAGCTGCAACGAAGCGGCAATGAAATTTTATGAAGGATGCGGACTGAAACCGCAGAAAATCGGGATGGAGGTCATTTTATAAGGAAATTTTTAATGATATTCCAAAAATAATGTGGTATAATCGAAAAGAGGGAGAGCAACGCTACAAGGAGACAGTGTATGGATGCAATCAATAAGTTGAAGTTGGAAGATATTGTAGCTGGTATTCCGGGCGGTTTTTTCATTTATCGTGCGAATGAAGAGGAAGAACTGTTATATGCCAACAGTGAAGTGTGGCAATTATATGGTTGTGGGACGGATGAGGAATTCAGGGCACTGACCGGTAATTCCTTTAAAGGTATGGTTTATCCGGAAGATTTGGATGAGGTGGAACAGAGCATCAGTGAGCAGGTTGCGGCAAACCATAAGCAGTTTGATTATGTGGAATACAGGATAGTCCGGAAAGACGGCAGCATACGCTGGGTAGAGGATTTCGGGCATTTAATGAAGAACCCCGATTATGGAGATATATTTTTTGTTTTTGTAAGCGATATTACTGATAAGATAATCCGGAAGATGGAAATGCAGGAAGATTACCTGAAGCGTATCAGGGACCAGGAGCTCCTGCAGGCGGTTATCCAAAGTACGATTTATGCGTACCGGGAGGTGTACATAGTTAATTTAAAGGATAATTATGGGCGTATGATTTACCCGGATGACCAGAATGAGAAAGAAGCAGGGGATTATAAACAGATAATAGAGCGTCATTTTAAAGAAGGTATTCTTTCAAAAGAAAATGAGGATAATGTAAGGAGTGTGCTGCAGCCGGAGTCTATACGGGACGCCCTCATGGGAAGGAACAGTGTGGAATATCAATACCGCAGACGCAGAGGGGACGGCCTGATGGAGTGGTGTGCGACTACAGTTACCGTAAGTGAGCGGGAGGAAGGGATTCCGGTGACGGTAGTGATGTGCATACGGAGTGTGGATAACATCATCAGAAAGGAAGAGCAGCAGAAATCAATTCTCGAAAATGCACTTTTAAATGCAAATCAGGCAAATGAGGCAAAGACCGTTTTTCTGACGAATATGTCGCATGATATGAGAACTCCCATGAATGGGATTATGGGGTTTTGCGACCTTGCGCTGCGGCATGTGACGGAGCCGGAACGGGTCAGGGATTGTCTGACGAAAATACTGGAGTCTTCTAATACCCTGTTGGGAATTATCGATAATATGCTGGATATGAGCCGGATTGAGTCCGGGCAGATGAGCATTGAAAGAAGCGACAACAATCTGGTACAGATTATGGAGGATGTTTACGGACTTCTGAAAGATAGTCTGGATAAAAAGAACATTTCTTATGTATTGGACATGAAGGATGTGAAGCATGAGTGGATATACTGTGATTTGCTGAGGATGCATCAGGTATTGGTCAATGTGGTCGGGAATGCCGTAAAATTCACCGAACCGGGCGGAAGCATAACGGTGACAGTCAGGGAACGGGACTCCCTCAGCAGAGGAATTGCAAATTATGAATTCCGTGTAAAGGATACAGGCATCGGTATGTCGCCTGAATTCATGAAAAAGATATTCCAGCCGTTTGAGAGGGAACGGAGTTCCACGGTATCAAAGATTCAGGGGACAGGGCTGGGACTGGCAGTTACGAAAAATATCATAGATTTAATGAATGGCAGCATAGAAGTGGAAAGTGAACAGGGGAAGGGCAGTGAGTTTGTGATTATGCTGTCTTTCCAAATCAGGAAACAGTCCCTGAATATAGGGGAACTGCTTCAGATGGCTACGGATACCGTAAAAGCGGATAATCTGGCAGGAAAGTGGGTGCTTTTGGTGGAGGATAACGAACTGAACCGGGAAATAGCAAAGGCATTGCTGGAGGAGGAAGGCTTGATTATCGATGAAGCGGACGACGGGGATGTAGCGGTAGAAATGGTCAAAAAATCCAAAGGGAAATATGATTTTATTTTGATGGATATACAGATGCCCCATATGAACGGTTATCAGGCAGCCAAAGCCATCCGGGAGCTGGAAGATGAAACTCTGGCAAATGTGCCGATTATCGCCATGTCGGCAAATGCTTTGGAAGAGGATAAAAAGGAATCGCTGCGGGCCGGTATGGATATGCATTTAGCGAAGCCGATTGAAATGGATAAGGTGCTTGCTGCTTTGGAATGGATGATGTTTAAGAACTGAAAACAGCTGCCGGCGGGCAGGGAGAAAACCTTCCCTGCCTGATTTTAGTCGGAAGGTTCTCCGCCGGGGCCGTCTCTTCTCGGCACTTCGTCCGGAATGATATCCCGGGGCAGGTCTGCGGCAGGAATATTGTGGTCATCATATAAATTGTCACCGGATGTTTGTTTAGCAGGTGTTTCTTTTTTATTCTTGAAATCCATATCGTCAACTCCTTTTCCTTTGCTATGATATATGATAATGAATTGATTTGCAGTATTGCATCAGTAAACAGTATATGGAATTCTTTTTTTAGTATGTATGGAAATATCTGGAAGAAAAGGGACAGAAAGGAAATAAAACAGGCAATGAGTGAGCATGTCAGGGTATTGAAACAGTATTTTGGATACGATTCCTTTCGGGAAGGGCAGGAGGAATTGGTGGAAAGTATACTTGCAGGGCAGGATACTTTTGGAATCATGCCCACCGGGGCAGGAAAATCCATATGTTTTCAGGTACCGGCATTAATGATGCAAGGGATTACGCTGGTGGTCTCGCCGCTGATTTCTTTGATGAAAGACCAGGTGGAAGGTTTGAATCAGGCAGGCGTACATGCGGCCTATTTAAACAGTTCCCTGACAATGGGACAGTACCGGAAAGCTTTGGGATATGCGAAAGAGGGAAGGTATAAAATTATTTATGTGGCGCCGGAGCGGCTGGTAACGGAGGCATTTCTGGATTTTGCCATGCAGGCGGATATTTCGATGCTGGTAGTGGATGAGGCTCATTGTGTATCCCAGTGGGGGCAGGATTTCCGGCCCAGTTATTTAAAGATTGTGGAATTTATCGAAAAACTCCCTGTAAGACCGGTTATCAGCGCATTTACAGCTACGGCTACAAAGGAAGTGCGGGATGACATTATTGATATCCTGCTTCTGAGGAATCCAAAAGTGGTTACAACGGGCTTTGACCGCCCGAACCTTTATTTTGCCGTTCAGTCTCCGAAAGATAAATATGCGTCCATGAAGAATTTCCTGGAGCTGCATCCGAACCAGAGCGGTATTATATACTGTCTGACAAGAAAATATGTGGAAGAGGTATATAAGCGGCTGAAAGAAGACGGTTTTTCAGTGACAAAGTACCATGCGGGACTTTTGGATGAAGAGCGCAAGGTAAATCAGGAGGATTTCATTTACAGCAGGGCAGGAATCATGGTAGCGACCAATGCGTTCGGTATGGGAATCGATAAATCTGACGTACGTTTTGTGATTCATTATAATATGCCGAAGAATATGGAAAGCTATTATCAGGAAGCGGGACGTGCCGGGAGGGACGGTGAGGCGGCGGAATGCATTCTGCTGTATGCCGGACAGGACGTGGTGACAAACCAGTTTTTTATCGATAATAATAAGGATAATCAGGAACTGGATGAGATTAGCAGGAAACTGGTGATGGAGCGTGACAGGGAACGGCTGCGGAAGATGACTTTTTACTGCTTTACGAATGAGTGCCTGCGGGATTATGCGCTGCGGTATTTCGGAGAATACGGCAGTAACTACTGCGGCAATTGCAGCAACTGCCTGACTCAGTTCGAGAATGTGGATGTGACGGAAACTGCCAGAGGCATCATCGGCTGTGTGGAAAGCAGCAATCAGAGGTTTGGCACGAATCTGATTATCGATACGCTGCACGGAGCGCGTACGGTAAAGATACGAAGCTACCGGATGGACAAGAACCCTTATTACGGAGAGTTGTCCAAGGTGCCTCTTTACAGGCTGCGCCAGGTGATGAACCATCTGCAGCTGTATGGTTATCTGCGGGTGACGGATGACCAGTATGCCATTGTGAAACTGACGGAGAAATCCGGGGCGGTACTGGACGGAAAGGAAAAGGTCATGATGAAACTGGCGAAGGAGCAGGTGCATCAGGCGAAGGCAAAGACGAAACATTACCGGAAAGAAGTCGTGGCCGGTTTTTCCAAAGAGGAGTTCACGGAACAGGAGGAGCGGCTGTTTGAGAAGCTGAGGGCGCTTCGGACAGAGATTGCCGGAGAGGAAAAAGTACCGCCTTATATTGTATTTTCCGATAAGACGCTGGTTCATATGTGTATGGTAAAACCGGAAACCAAAGAGGATATGCTGACGGTATCAGGCGTTGGGGAATTTAAATATGAAAAGTATGGGGAGAGATTTTTAAAGTGCGTGCGGGAAGGGCAGGTTTGATATGGGATGGAGGATATGGAATTTATTGCCTTTATGATTGCTTATCTGCTTATATTTTTATGTGCCTTCCTTATACTGGCTGGCCGGATAAAGGATGGAAAGCGGTATTGCGAAAATTATCCGCCGATGGACTGTTATGCAGAAAAGCTGCTTTATATGACAGAATTGCATAAAGAAGAAGTGATAGACAGGATGAGCAGGCATAATGTGAAGGACGTCATGGAATATGAGTTCCGGGAAAAGGAGACAGCAGGGGTTTATGATCTGAAATTCAAAAATATCCAGAAAGATTATGAGTATAAAGCAGGAATGGTAAGGTATGATATGCATATAGAGGATAAGCAGGGAAGCACTCTGCTGGTTCTGGTACTGACGGAGAGAAGTTCGCCGGGAGCGCAGGTGCGGTTTTCCTGGCATATGCACGAGTTCATGATGCAGAAGCTGGAGGCAGGTTACGGTTATATTCCGGTTAAAAAGGAAGAAGCACCAGAAGCCGGGGGAAATCAAATACCCAGCGGCAGGCAGCGGGATATTTGACTCTCGCGGCAGTCGCCAAATGTCTGCAGATGCTCTGCATCTCTTAAGCAGACACCTGGCTCATTGCCCGCGGGAATAAAAAGAGTATGGAAGAGGAGCGTTATGGAAATCAATTGGAAGAAACTGGAAATGGAAGACAGAGATGTGATTCAGCATTATTATGACATGGAGCCGGTGAGGAATTGTGAATTTACCTTTGCAAATAACTTTTTATGGGCGCCGTTTTACGGTATACGTTATGCGGTAGTGGAGGATATGCTGGTATTTATTTCCGACGAGGCGGAGCTGTCGGTAAGCTGTCCGCTGGGAAAGGCGGATAGAAAGGGAACGGTGGATGTCCTTCTGCGGTATTTTGAGGAAAAGGGGAAACCTTTTAAAATGCATCTGGTATCCCCGAAGCAGTTTGAAGAATTGGACAGGCTTTATCCTGGCCGGTTTCAGGTGGAGTATGACCGGGATGCAGCGGATTATATATATGAATCGGAGCGGCTGGTTTCCCTTGCGGGCAAGAAGCTTCATGGCAAGAGGAACCATATAAACCGTTTCAGGGAGAATTATCCGGAATGGCGTTATGAGAGGATTACAGAGGAAAATACGGCGGAATGTATGGCTATGGCAGAAGAATGGAGGGTGCAGAATAAATGTTCGGAAAGGGGAGAAGTACACAACGAGTTCTGTGTGACGATGAATGCCCTGAAGTATATGAAGGAACTGGAATTGCAGGGCGGATTGATAAGGGCGGATGGCAGGGTGGTCGCCTTTTCCATTGGCGAACCTTGTGGGGAGGATATGTTCGTAGTGCATATTGAAAAGGCATTTGCAGATGTGCAGGGCGCTTATCCCATGATTAATCAACAGTTCGTGGAACATGAAGCGGCAGGGTACCGGTATATTAACAGGGAAGAAGATACCGGGGAGGAGGGGCTGCGGAAAGCGAAACTTTCTTATGATCCGGTCTTTCTTATGGAAAAAGGACTGGTTACGGAAAAAGGACTGGTTATGGAAAAATAGCGGAAAGAAAGGAGAAAGAAAATGAACGGAACAGATTATGTGAAGAAAATGCTTACATTCATTCAGAACAGCCCAACCTGTTATCAGGCGGTGGAGAATGCAGGTCAGGAACTGGAAATGGCAGGATACGGGCAGCTTCAGGAAAATGAGCGGTGGGAGCTTACCATGGGAGGAAAATATTATGTCACCAGAAACGGCTCGTCTTTGATTGCTTTCCAGCTTCCGGCGGTAAAGCCGAAGGGGTTCCATATGATTGCTTCCCACAGTGATTCCCCCTGTTTTAAGCTGAAAGAGAATCCGGAAATCACGGTAGAAGATGCTTATATGAAGCTGAATGTGGAGAAGTATGGCGGGATGATTTTGTCTACATGGATGGACCGGCCTTTGTCAGTGGCCGGGAGGGTAGTACTGGCAGGCGGTGCGGGAGTGCGAAACGTGGCAGTCAGCCGCGATTTGCTTATTATTCCCAATATGGCAATTCATATGAATCCGGATATAAACAAAGGGATGGAGTACAATGTGCAGACAGATATGCTTCCTCTGTATGCGGAAGGAGGCGGCAAATCCCTTATGGAGCTGGTGGCGGAAGAAATGGGTATTTGGCCGGAGGATATTCTGGGAAGTGATTTATTCCTGTATAACAGGGAGGAAGGGAGAAGGTTCGGTGCGCGGGGAGAGTTTATCTGCGCTCCCAGACTGGATGACCTGGCATGTGTCTATACGTCCCTGCAGGCGATGCTTCGGGGAAAACCGCAAGCTTATGCCAATCTTTTGGTTGTGTTTGACAATGAGGAAGTGGGAAGCGCTACAAAACAGGGAGCAGCATCCACTTTTCTGCAGGATACGCTTATGAGGATTGCGGAGTCGCTTAAGATGACGAGGGAGGATTACAGCAGGATTCTGGCTGACAGTTTCATGATTTCGGCAGATAATGCCCATGCAGTGCATCCGAACCATCCGGAAAAGGCGGATCCGACGAACCGGCCGTATCTGAACAAGGGGATTGTCATTAAGTACCATGGAGGACAGAAGTATACGACGGATGCGGTTTCGGCGGCGATGATAAAGGATATCTGTATGCAGGCGGGGGTACCCTGGCAGAACTATGCGAACCGGTCGGATATTGCAGGGGGTTCCACGTTAGGGAATATTTCGGCCGCGCAGGTTTCGGTCAGCACGGCAGATATCGGACTGGCGCAATTGGCGATGCATTCGGCATATGAGACAGCGGGGGCAGAAGATATTGGTTATATGATGCGGATGATGGAATGTTTTTATGGCGCATAAATGGCTGGAATAGGCCTTAAGCGGTAATTATAACAAAAAAATTGAAAAAATCTGTTACTGTGCTATAATAAAGTGTAGAAGTGTTTCAGAGATATATCATGTATGACGGTGGAGGAAAGGGTTATGACAGAAAAACAGTACAGAAGCGCAAATGGTGCAGTTTATCCGGTTCTGATGGTGATTTTGGGGTATTTTATTCTTACGCTGATAGCTTTTATGTTTACGAGCGGGCCGACGTGGAAGGCATGTCTCCAGCTGGGAGCAGATGTAGCTGCCGTGGCAGTGAGTACAGCCGTATTTCTTAAAATGCGTGAGACAAAGCTGTGTGCGGTTGTCATGCTGGCAAGCGGAGCATTGGCGTATATGGTTATTATGTTGTTTAACTCTTCAGATATTTCTTTTGTTTATGCTTACGCCATTCTGTTTGCGTCCATGGCTTTTTTGAATGTAAGGATGATTATAGCGGGCAATGCCGTTATTGTTTTTTCAAATCTGCTGCGCATTCTGATTCAGTATGATTTAAAAGTGGACGGGCAGCAGGCGGTCATCGTCATGTTTGCCATTATTTTGTCGGCGGTTGCATCTATTAAGGTGATTAAGCTGCTGTTGCGGTTTAATGAAGAAAATATGGCATCCATTTTGGAGGCGGCAGGCAGACAGGAAGAAAGCAGTCGAAAAATGGCATCAGTGGCTGAGAACATAGCAAAATATTTTGACGAAGCCATGGAAATGGTAGAAAACCTTAAAGAGTGTGTGGATACCAGTAATTTTTCCATGAGCAATATTGCGGAGAGTACGGAAAGCACTGCGGAATCCATTCAGGAAGAAGCGGAGATGTGTATGGAAATCCAGCATATCACGGACAAAGCGGAAGGGGAAATCAAAAGTATGCTGGAGGCTTCCGAACGGACGAACAGTACTTTGGCTGAAGGTGCCGGGGAAGTGAAGGCGTTAAAGGAACAGGCGGAGCGTGTAAAACAGGCAAGCAATGTAATGGTAGATGTGATAGGAAGGCTGACTTCCCAGGTGGAGGAGGTAAAGACTTTTGTGGGTTCCATCTTAAGCATTTCCAGCCAGACGAACCTGCTTGCGCTGAATGCATCCATAGAAGCGGCAAGGGCAGGGGAAGCCGGTAAAGGATTTGCCGTTGTGGCAGAAGAAATCCGTCAGCTTTCGGAGCAGACCAAAGAGGCATCCAACAATATTACAAATATTATCAAGTTATTGAATGAAGATACAAGGCTTGCCAATGAAAGTATTGACAATTCCGTCGAGTCGGTGATGAAGCAGAATGAGATGATAGAGAATACCCGCCGCCGTTTTGATGACATCAATACGGAGATGGATGTACTTTCAGAAAATATCAGGAATACAGAGCAGCGGATGAAAGAAATACTGAATTCCACAGAGACGATATCAGACAATATTTCCCAGCTTTCTGCTGCCAGCGAAGAAGTGGCGGCATCCTCCACAGAGGGACTGCGTATGTCGGAAAATGCGGTTTCCAATATGAACAGCTGTAAGGAAATTTTGGAGAAAATTTTTGTGCTGTCGCAGGATTTGGGTGAGAATGCCGTCTAGTGTAACGATTTGTAATTAACCGGACTTTGTTCTTGCCTGAATCTTTGTCTGCGTCGTTGCTTTTTCTTGACGCAGTCACCGCTGCGCCTGCGAAAAAGCGCCTTGCATACAAAAGATTCATTCTGCGAATAAAGTCCGGTTATTACAAAATCGTTACACTAGAAAGCAAATGTTCAGCCGGCGGCTGAGCGGCTGCGGCCGGCTGGCGGAGTATGTGAACCGTATGGCTTTTTCCACAGGAATGCATAGGATATATTAGAAAAATAAAAGCTGGGGAAATTATGGATTCACAAAAAATAGAGAATTTACTGAATCTGGCATTGGACATGTCCGGTGAGGAGCGGGAAAAGTCTCTGGGACTGGATGCCGGATATAATGAAGCGGACAATCGCTGGGAGGTGATAGTGAAATATCACGGGGAGCTGACACGGCTGAACAGTCCGCTCATAAGCGTGGAGGATTTGATTGCCGGATATGCCATCGTTACCCTGCCGCAGAATCTGATACAATCATTTGTGGAATTGGAGGAAGTGGAGTTTGTTGAGATGCCGAAACGGCTGTATTTCAGTGTGCAGCAGGGAAAGGAGATTTCCTGCATTCCGCCGGTGACAACGAGATATCCTTATCTGAGCGGCAGGGGAACTATCGTAGCGGTGATTGATTCAGGCATTGATTATGCAAGGATGGATTTCAGGAACCGGAACGGAAGCAGCAGAATCCTTTCCCTGTGGGACCAGACACTGATACCCGCAGAGGGCAGCAGTCAGGCTCCGCCGGAAGGATTTTATGTGGGTGTGGAATTCAGTCAGATGCAGTTGGATGAGGCACTGGCATTGGATGAAAACGAGCGCTTCCGCATGGTGCCTTCTATTGATACTACCGGACACGGGACTGCGGTGGCAGCAATTGCAGCAGGAAACGGATTTGATTCGGGAGGACGCTATGCGGGTGTGGCGCCGGAAAGCGACCTGATAGTAGTCAAACTGGGGAATCCGGGGAAAGAGTCATTTCCCCGCACTACGGAGATGATGCGGGCATTGGCATATGTGGTGCGCAAGGGGGTAGAGCTGGAACGGCCGGTTGCCATCAATATCAGTTTTGGCAATACTTACGGTTCCCATGACGGAAGTTCCCTGTTGGAGCGGTTTATGGATAATGTGGCGGAAATCGGAAGGACTGTTATCTGCGTCGGGAGCGGCAATGAAGGCGCGGCAGGAGGGCATACTTCCGGAACACTGGATGGTTCCAGGCGGGTAGAATTTG
This sequence comes from uncultured Lachnospiraceae bacterium, assembly GCA_947246015.1. Taxonomy (GTDB): domain Bacteria; phylum Bacillota; class Clostridia; order Lachnospirales; family Lachnospiraceae; genus Kineothrix. The sequence goes on from CAMXQE010000026.1 coordinate 46,258, forward strand.
CCATAGCGGGTTATGAGCGTTCGGTGAGTGTACAGTTGTGGAAGGAATATGCGGATATTTACCGTATTACGCTGATTTCCCCCGATGGGGAACGTCAGCTGATTGATACGGACAGGGTAGGGACCATTCGCCTGAATATGGGGCAGACACAACTGCTTATTTATGTGGGGGAACCATCCCCCTATTCTGTAAATCAGGAAATTTTCTTCGAGTTTATTCCCAGACAGACCTATATTGATTCCGGTGTGTGGACGTTTCTCTTAGAACCGGTGAAAATCGTGACGGGGCATTATTATTTTTACCTGCCCAGCAGTGTGGTGCTGAATTCCGGCACGCGTTTCTTTTCGCCTGTTCCGGAAGTGACGTTTACGATTCCTTCCACGGCAGGGAAGGTGATAACAGTGGGGGCGTATAACAGTATTTATGATTCCTATGCGGATTTTTCCGGACGGGGCTATCAGCTGGAAAATGAGATGGAGGAAGTGCTGGCGGGAGGAAATGTAAAGCCCGATATTGTGGCACCGGGGGTGGAAATCACCATAAGCAACGGGCAGGGCGGAATACAGTCCGTGACAGGAACTTCCTTTGCCGCGCCGTTTGTGACAGGAGCGGCAGCGCTGATGATGGAATGGGGGATTGTGAAAGGAAATGATTTGTTTTTGTATGGGGAGAAAGTGAAGGCGTATTTGAGGAGAGGGGCGAGGACACTCCGGGGCGAGGCGGTTTATCCGAATGCACGGATTGGGTATGGGGCGCTGTGTGTGGAGGATAGTCTGCCGGGGTAGGATTGAGATGAGTTCTGGAATAATGAGTCCATATTAATGAAATTTTATTTATCATATAAGTGTATAATAAAAAGTTTGTTGTGTTTTAGACAGATTATTTTCGCTCGGAAAGATTATACTAATTATACAGAAATATCAAAAGGTGGTATGATATGTATAAGAAAACAAGAAAAAACGGAGCAGGGGACAAGGAGGAACGGATAATGGGCGTAGCAGTAAATTTAGACAGACCTTGTACGATTTCGGAATCTATTATGCAGTCATGTAAAGAAGTAAAGAGTATGCGCGAAGGAAGAACCCCAAAACGTTCTCTGAATGACTTATTTGCCAATATTGAGAAGTGGAGCAAAGAGGAAGAAAAATAAGTGTACACAGTCATACCTACGGAACAGTTTGAAAAGGATGTGAAGTATTTATACAATGGAAGCTATGTATTGGAGTTGCGGAACTTCTGGAGGTGACGAAGAATCGAAGGCGTGCGGAACTGAAAAAAGCACATTCCAAGCAACCATATTGGGAATTTATAATGGTTATTACCTTGTCGAGCCGGTTGAAGGAAGTGCAGAACGAAACAGTGCAGATCAGATAACCGTTCCAATGAAAAATGTGAACGCTGCATCAGAGCCAGAAGTCGGGGATGTTCTGAAAATTGAATATGATGGTTCGATTGCGGAATCATATCCTGCACAACTTACTAACGTTTATAGCATTAATGTTGTTGAATAGTGAGAAAATTAGAACTTACTATTTTTGGCTGAAATCCTATATGCAGCACCAGTGGAGCCTCGTGGAAAGGATGGCTGGCACGTTCAGGAAGATGGGGTGAAAAAGTTGAGTAAATGGGCGATAAGGAATAAAATATCATTAAATAAATGAGGACACTCAAAAACGAAGACAGGCATTGCCATTCAGCCAGGAAGCGGCAATGCCTGTCTTTTTTACAGGATTGCTTCAAAAAAGTTTTATCAGGGGCAACTATCTAATGGGAAGACGAAAAAAATATAAAAGTGAAAAAAAAAATCGCCAAAACTAAAAACTTTTTTCCAAGCCAGTACAATATATAAGTGCAAGGGCAAATCTTTGCAAGTCGACAAATTACCAAGCCGGCTTGGCGACTTGTAAGAAGAAGGAGGATGGCTGCTATGAATAATGAGGAATTCGAGCGGTTTGTCCTGAAGTTTGGAAAGGATATTCTGCGGTTTTGCCGGATGACAGCCGGGGACGCGGAAAACGGGGACGAACTGTATCAGGACACGATGCTCAAACTGCTGGAGAAAAAGAAAAGGTTGGACTCTACGCAGAATGCAAAGAGCTATGCTTTATCCACTTCAATTTATCTTTGGAAGAATAGAAAGAAAAAATACGCAAACAGGATGAGACTGGTTCCAATTGACAGTATGGACGAGATGTCCGATGAGGGATATGAGATTTCAGACCATGACAATGAGGCTTCGCCGGAACATATTGTTTTGCAGCAAAACGAGACAGACATGATTCAGGGATTGGTTGCATCTCTGCCGGAGAAATACAGAATACCAATCTATCTGTACTATTCAGCAGATATGCAGATTAATGAAATATCCGGGATTCTCGGACTGCCGGAAGGAACCGTCAAGAGCCGGATGCGGAAAGCAAAAAAACAGTTAAAGGAAAAATTGGAGGCGATAGGATATGACAGATGAAAAACTGGATCAAATCTTAAAGCAGGCCCTTGCTCCTGAGATAAATGACAGAGAAATCCGGGTAAATAGAAGGAGGAAGGGTAAAATGAAGAAATTTGGTAAAGTGGGAAAATCTGTTGCAGCGGCAGTGGCAGCGGTTGCTATTGGGATTGGCGGACTGGGCTATTTTGATCCGGTGCTTGCGGCAAAGATTCCGCTGATCGGGAAAATTTTTGAGAAGGTTGAGGATGATGCCACCTATTCCGGTGATTATACGGATAAGGCAACTGTCCTGACAAATGAGGATTCTGCGGGAAACCTGGATACACCGGACTATTCCGTGTCTGATAAAGGAATTACACTGACTGCATCGGAAGTCTACTGTGATGGTTATTCCATATTCCTTACGGTAAATATTGAAGCAGAAGATGCGGATTTCACGCATATTCCGGAGCATTATACAGGTAAGGATGCCGCGGGTAACCGGACAGCCGCAGGATTTTATATAGACGGAACATGGAGTGTAAATGGGAGTTCATCTGAGTGGCTTGCAAATACGTTTGAGGGAGAGGTGATTGACAGCCACACATTTGCAGGTATGCTGAAAGTAAATCTTGCGGAAAAAACTGCAGGCAGCGGCGAACTGAATTTAACTGTAAGTGGTCTTGGTTATGATGATGACAGGATGCTCGATGCCGAGGAGATAACCGCATCCCATTGGACAGATGGAAACTGGAATATGGTTCTCCCCTTTGAGGTGAACGAAACAGATGTAAAGACGATTGAGGTGGGTGAGACGAGTGGGAATATTACGCTGGAGGATGTAGTGGTTTCTCCGTATCAGGTGATTGTCCATGCGACAACCCCTGGAAAACAGAGGGAGCTGACGGATGACATGAGGGAAAAACTGCTCTCGGAAGACCCTGACATGACGGATGCAGAAATGTTTGAGCTTCTCGGATGGTCTTATGAACCCTGTCAGACAATTGTGTTTAATCAGGATGGGGAAATGCTTTACTCAGATGTGGAAATGGCAGGCTGGGCCGGGTTTGCCGTTCAGGGGAAAGACATAAGAACCCTGTATGTCTTCATTTTTGATAATTTTGATGACTGGACTCAGATGGAGGAGGAAGGAATGAACAGCAGTGCTGCAGGAAGAGCAATTATTTCGAAGGAAATTCATGTGGAGTAATTGCTGTGCCTAAATGGTATATAATGTTTAGATGAATCAGGCATTGAGGTGGGAAAGCGTTATTTGAAAAAAGAACGCTTTCCCACATTTCATGAAGCAATATAGCAGGGAAAATATATTTGAGAGGAATTTTACAACTTTGAAATATATTTGAGGTATACTTTTATATAAACTGGAATTGGAATGGAGGAAAGAAATGCAGCCATATACATACAAAAAGATACGCGATAATATTTGGCAGATAGCCGATGACGATGGGGTATACTGTACTTTTGTCAGGGGGAGCGGATTGGCAGTATTAATAGATACAGGGTATGGGAAACGTGATTTGCGGGCTTTTGTCGAAAAGAATGTCTCTACTCCATATATTGTAATGAATAGTCATGGCCATCCGGACCATACTGGAGGAAATGATAAGCAGGAATTATATGATGAGATTGTTAAGGAGTTTCATGTTGTTATGGAGAAGCGGGCAGAATGGCAGGTCAGGAAAGATAAGTAGAAGTATATTATTTTCAAAAATCAAAGCCCCTACAGTAATGAGGGGCTTTGATTCTGTAGATAAGTCATCAGGAAATATAAAATTGTAGAATGGATAAGATGGTTGGAAACACCAATTTCTCTAATAGCATATTAATTTTCACACTTTTATGAAATCTTGTCTAACTGAACAAAAAAAGTATTGATTCTATTCTTGCTTTCTACCCATATTTTTCCCTTGTGCCGCACAATAATGGTTTCAGCAATAGAGAGTCCGAGACCGAAGCTGCCGGTTCGGCTTCTTGCCTTATCTGCGCGGTAAAATCGTTTAAAAAGATTGTTCAAGTCATTTGCAGGTATTTCTTCCCCCTCATCGGCTACTGATAACAGGCAGTGACCCTTGCCATGCCTTTGTAAAGTTACCCAAGTAGTTCCTTTTTCGCAGGAATACTTCTGTGCATTATCCAGCAGAATGTCCAAGACTTGCCGAAGCTGTGCAGCGTCACCATTTACCTTAATATTCTCTGAAATTTCTGTGTGCAGCGTAAGACCTTTTTCAAAAAATATGGGTTCAAATGGAAGCACTGCATCAGAGACAAGCCTGCTGAAATCTACAGAGGAAAAAATAACGTTATGCTGGACATCGTCAGTGCGTGCAAGCCCCAGCATCTGCTCTACCAGATTACGCATCTGCCTTGACATGACTAGAATGCTTGCGGCAAATGTAGATTTGTCTGTTTCATCATAATCTGGATTTTGCATGAGTTCTGCATTTGTCATGATCACAGTCAGAGGAGTTTTCAGTTCATGGGATGCATCGGCTATAAACTGTCTCTGCTGTTTCCATGCTTTGTCAACAGGTTTGATTACCCAGCTTGCAAGCAGAAAGCTGATTGCGAGGAAGATAAGGAAGCAGAGCATACCAATAAGGATACAGTTTCGTATTAAATTATTCAGAATTGTCAGTTCATTTGAGATGTCAGCATAAACCAAAGTTTGGCTGCCAGCGGTATTTGTACGGAAAAAGCGTAGATTGTATTCTTCTATAATTCCAATGTGGTCTGAAGAGGAAAAGGTGGAATCAATGAGATCGAGCAGAAAGTTCTTGTCAGAAAGATCATAATATCCTCCGCCGGTTGCAATCAAATCCCCCTGTATGTTTAATTGGAGGGTAAAATATGGCAGACGGATATCATCCTGCATTTCATTTGGCAGATGAAGCAGGAATGGGTGGCTCGCAATATTTTGCATCATATTGATACTATTGTTTTCCAGATTCAACTTTGTAAAGAAATAAATCAGGAACATAATGATGCAGAGCATTATAGTTACAATGCTCATAGTGATTGCCACAAACTGATAGCGGAGTTTTTTTGTCATACTCATACTCACCTCTTTCTCCTGATTTGTAAGGCTGCAGATATAAGGTTTGCCGCCCAAAAATGTGATTTATTCAATCTTTTATTTCTAAATGGTATCCCATTCTGCGGATAGCTTCAATACGAATATTGGAATCTATGCTTGCCAGCTTTTTACGCAGGAAACCAACATAAACTTCCACATGATTTTCCACCGCGTCGGAATCATAACCCCATACTCTGGCAAGAATAACTTCTTTGGAAAGATTGCGGCTGCCGGATTGGAGAAGGAAACGCATGATATCGAATTCTTTTGCGGACAGCCGGACAGAATTTGCTCCGCAAATCAACATACCGGAAGATAAGTCTAGAGAGGTATTGCCATAAGTGACTTCATTTACCTGCGTTCCCTGTCGGCGCAGTAGTGCATTAATGCATGCCAGAAGTTCTCTTGTGTCAAAAGGTTTGGTCAGATAATAATCGGCTCCGGCGTTCAATCCTGTGATGCGGTCTTCCAACCCTGATTTTGCTGTCAGCATTAAAATAGGAGTACCACATTTCTTTGACCGGACTTTCTTAGCAACCTCGTAACCGTTCATCCTGGGCATCATCACATCTAAAATCAGGAGATCGTAAATTCCCAGTTCTGCATATTCTTCACCGGTTTCGCCATCATAGGCAACTTCTACCTCAAATCCCTTATTTGACAATAGCGTCTGAATAGAATCTGCAAGTAGTTTCTCATCTTCGATTACAAGTATTTTCATAAGAGTTCCTCCAACATAATTGCTTTCTTATTATAGTATATTCCAATGCTGAAATGAAGCTGAAAAGAGAGTACATGAGTTGAAAAATCTTATATAGTTTCAGTGTAGTTTCAGCACCGCATGCTATGATGCCGGTTAGAAGAGCAGAGTGTGGAATGTCATTTTCAGGTATTGCCGGGAAAGGAAGGGAGATTTATGAGATTATTATTAGCCGAAGACGAAAAAGCATTGTCGCAGGTATTGGTAAATATTCTGGAAAAAAATAATTATGTGGTTGAGCCTGTATTTGATGGCTTATCGGCATTAAAGCATTTGGAAACGGAGATTTATGATGGCGCCATACTGGATATAATGATGCCAGGAACAGATGGCATTACTGTCCTTAAGACTTTGCGGAAGAAAGGAAACAGGATGCCGGTCATGCTCCTTACAGCAAAGGCAGAAGTGGAAGACAGGGTAATAGGGCTTGATCATGGCGCAAATGATTATCTGCCAAAACCGTTTGATACGAGGGAATTACTGGCGCGTGTAAGAACAATGATGAGGGTGCAGAGCGTACAGATGGATGAATCGCTAATGGTGGGGAACATAAGGCTGGATTTTGCAACATTGGAAATGAGTTCAGTGGGAGGCAGTTTCCGTCTTTCAGGAAAAGAATTTCAGATGATGAAAATATTTATGACAAATCCGGATATTCCGATTACAGAGGATGTACTTTTTGACCGGGTATGGGGAACGGACAGTGAAGAAGAGAGGCAGGCAGTGTGGGTATATATATCCTTTTTAAGGAAAAAGTTGAAGGCCCTGCATGCCAATGTGGCTATAAATACGGTTGGTCAGGAGTCTTATCAGTTGGAGGATGTGTCCCATGACAGATGAAGAATTTTACGGGCAAACGTTATATACATTGCAAAATGCAGAGAAATACCTTTTGAAACTTATTGCAGAGTATCAGGAGCTGCCCGAAATAGTGGTGTCGGACAGCTTTGTTATGAATTGTCAGTCAAGAATCAAGTCAGCGGAAAGTATGGTAAAAAAACTGAAAAACAGAGGCTTTAAAGAAGATTTACATTCTGCCCTTACAAATGTTTATGATGCAGTGGGAATACGGATTATCTGTGGGTTTATAGACGATGTCTATAAAATCGCCGCATGGATTGAAAAGAGAGAAGAACTTGAGATTATTCTGAGGAAGGATTATTTTGCATGGCCGAAACCGAATGGCTATCGGAGCTACCATATATGCCTGCGGATACGGGAAGGGAGTATGGCAGGCACGCAGGCAGAGATACAGATACGGACAATGGCAATAGATTTTTGGGCTACGTTGGAACATGAACTGAAATATAAGAAGAAAATTCCATGTGAGGAATTGATACGGAAAGAACTGAAAAGATGTGCGGATGAGATTGCAGCGACAGACATATCCATGCAGACAATCCGGGATATGTTGGAAAACGGATTTTGCGAGAACAAGGAAGACACAGAAAGTTCATATTTTTAATCTGTATTTTCAGTTTTATTTCAGCAAAGCAAATTATACTGGCACACAGAAACACAGGCAAAGAGGAGGATTCATTATGGATAACAACTTATATGAAAATGAAGCAAATTCTGTAGAAGGAACAAAAGTAAAAAAGAGTTGGAATGGGAAAGTTCAGAAGATAAACAGCAGAAAGAATTAAATATGGAAAACAGACAGAATCAGAGAGGACAGACTAAGGGAAAGGAAGGGATATAAGATGATAACAGTTGAGCATTTGACAAAACGTTACGGAGATTTCACAGCGGTGAACAATCTGTCTTTTGAGATTGAGGAAGGGCATGTATATGGTTTCTTAGGCCCGAATGGTGCGGGGAAATCTACCACTATGAATATCATGACGGGGTGCCTGTCAGCTACGGAAGGGCGTGTCAGGATTGGCGGATATGATATTTTCGAGGAGCCTGATAAGGCAAAGAGATTGATGGGATATCTTCCGGAGCAGCCGCCTCTTTATATGAATGAGACCCCGGTGGAATATCTGAAATTTGTTGGGGAGGCAAAGGGGCTGAAAGGAAGAGAGCTGGCTGAGCAGATAGAAAAAGTAATTTCTCAGACGAAACTGGAAGATGTGAGAAATCGTCTGATCTCAAAACTGTCAAAAGGTTACAGGCAGAGGGTTGGTATTGCGCAGGCACTGCTTGGAAATCCCAAGGTTATTATTCTTGATGAACCGACTGTGGGGCTTGATCCGCTTCAGATTATTGAGATTCGCGACCTGATCGGGCAGCTCGGACAGGAACATACAGTCATATTGAGTTCCCATATCCTGTCAGAAGTACAGGCAATCTGCGAGAAGGTTCTTATCATTGCGAAGGGGAAGCTGGTGGCTTTTGATAAGCCGGAGAATTTGGAAAAACTTTTGATGGCATCTAATACGGTTTCTTTTATTGCAGAGGCAAAGACTGATGAGATTGATGAAATTCTGAAAGGAATGTGGGTAGCAGCTGACTGGCAGATGAAAGACATGGGAAATGGCAGTACCTGTGTAGAGGTGCAGATTGAACAGGGGGAAGCATCGAATCTATGCCGCAGCATCTTTTTTGCCTTTGCAAAGGAGGGAAAAGCCCTTCTGGAACTGACATCAAAGAAAGCGAATCTGGAGGATGTATTTATTGAACTGACGGAAAGTGATATAGCAGAAAGAGGTTTGACGGAAAGTGTTTTGGAGGTGACAGAGATGGAAGAAAAGGAAATAAAGGAACAGAAAACAGTAGAAAAAATTATCATAAAAGAGGAGGAATATAAAATGGATGGAACAGAAGAAAGCGGGGTGGAGGATAAATGATCGCTGTATTAAAGCATGAATTATCAAACTATTTTCATTCCCTGACAGCTTATATTTTTGGAGCCTTCTTATTAGCTTTTGTGGGAATAGGCGCTATGATCTATAACATCCAGCAGGCAGTGGCAAATTTTGAATATGTACTTAGCTTTGTCAGTCTTGTTTTTGTGGTGATCATCCCAATCTTAACAATGAGGGTGATCGCGGAAGAGCGGAAACAGAAAACAGATCAGCTCCTGTATTCACTGCCACTTACAACTACGCAGGTGGTAATTGGAAAATATTTGGCTTTATTGGTCATTTATTTGATTCCGTTATGTCTGGTTTCCGTATATCCCCTGATCTTTGCACAGTATGGGGAAGTATACCTGCTTACTTCTTATGGTTCTATTGCCGCATTTTTTATCATGGGAGCGGCATTGATTTCCATAGGCACATTTATTTCATCACTGACAGAAAATCAGGGGTTTGCGGCAGGTATTGCAATACCGGTGATCTTACTTAACTATTATAGCGTTAGTCTGGCAGAACATGTTTCTTCAACTGCTTTTGGGTCTGCCATAGCCCTGTGTGTTCTCAGTGGTCTACTGGGGGTTGTGATTCGTTTCCTGACAAAGAATGAAAATGTGGCGTATGTGGTTTCCATTGTTCTGATCGCAGTGGTATGCATAACATACTTCATGGATAATGCGGTATTTGAAGGGCTACTGCCAAAGATTATGACAAAGTTATCTCTCTTTGAACGGTTTTACACTTTTGTGTCAGGTGTTTTTGATATGACGGCGATTGTTTATTATCTGACAGTGATTGCTTTTTTCTTATTCTTATCAGTACAGTCGCTGGAGAAAAGGAGGTATAACTGATGATGGAAAAGAAATACAGAAACCGCATTGCCCTGCAGGGGGGTTCCTATTCGTTGATCATTACAGCGATTGTGCTTGCCATATTGATTGCAGTGAATGTTCTGGTATCGGCGCTGCCAAGGACGATGACACAGTATGATATCAGTTCTACGAAGCTATACTCTGTCACAAGCAACACAAAGGTAGTGTTGAACGGGCTGGAAAAAGATGTGACTATTTACTGGATTGTGCAGTCCGATGAGGAGGACGATGTGATAGAAAATCTGCTTGCCAAATATGAAAGCCTGTCGGAGCACATAGAGGTTGTAAAAAAGAATCCGGATATCTATCCTACTTTTGCAGAGCAGTATACATCAGAAACAGTACAGAACAACAGTCTTGTTGTTGAATGTGGGGAACGGAGCAGGTTTATCAGCTATAGTGATATCTATCTTTATGAAACGGATATGAGTTCCTATTCTTATGATGTTTCTTTTGACGGAGAGGGTGCAATCACATCTGCGATTGATTATGTGGTAAACGAGGATCAGCCTAAAGTGTATGTGTTGGAAGGGCATGGGGAAGAAGAGCTTTCGACTGCTTTTAGTGAGCAGATTGAGAAAGAGAATATAGAACTGAGCAATTTTTCTTTATTGACTGCGGATGAGATCCCGGAAGATGCCGACGGTATTCTGATTTATGCACCTGCCAGTGATATATCGGAAGAAGAAAAGAACTTACTTGCAGAATATATTTCAGGTGGCGGAAAGCTGATGGTGATGGCAGGACCGACAGAAGACGGTACACTGGAAAATTTGTACAGTATCCTGACAGATTATGGCGTAGAGACAGTAGATGGAATCGTTGTGGATACCGATCGTGGGCATTTTGCTTTCCAGGCTCCATATGTGCTGCTGCCGGATATTGCCAGCAATGAGATCACAGATCCTTTGATCGAAGAAGGTTATTATGCGATTATGCCGATTGCACAGGGGCTTGTGGTGCAGGATACCGGCACAGGGGCGGTAACACAGCTTCTCACCACCTCGGAATCTTCCTTCAGCAAAAGTGACGGGTATGCATTATCTTCTTATGAAAAGGAAGAGGGTGATATAGATGGTCCGTTTGCGCTGGTGGTTTCAGTTGCGGCAGAGAATGAGGGACAGATCGTATGGTTTACATCATCCCACTTTATGGACGATATGTATAATGCCTATTCATCAGGTGCAAACCTTGATATGGCAATGAATGCCATGTCTTCCATTATAGGGGAAAGTGAAGCGGTGGCTATCCGCAGCAAATCGCTGAATTACAATTACCTTACCATCAGCGATTCCACCGCATCTTTCTTAAAAACAATTATGATCGCGGCATTTCCACTGGCGTATCTGGGAATTGGAATCTGTGTGAGCGTGGGGAGGAGGAAAATGAATGAAGCGAAATAAGAAGATTATGATATTGCTGGCTGTGTTTGTATGTGTCAGCTTAGGGGCTTTTGGGGTAAGCAAATATGAGGAGCAGAAGGAACTTATAAAGAACAGCGATGAGATTATCATGGAAGTAGCAAGTGAAGATGTAAATGTGCTTTCATGGGAATGTGATACGGGTTCCTTTGCTTTTCATAAGGATGAAGAAGGCAGCTGGCTTTATGATACGGATGAGACATTCCCGGTAGATGGGGAAAAGATAAAAGAATTGCTTAATCAGTTTCAGGAGTTCGGTGTTTCCTTTATAATAGAAGAGGTGGAGGATTTTGGACAGTATGGTCTGGATACGCCTGTTTATACAATCCATATGGAAACAGAATCGGAGACCTATGAGATTCTGCTGGGTAATTACAGCGCTATGGATTCCGAGCGGTATGTCTCGATTGGAGATGGCAACGCCTATCTTGTAAAGAACGATCCGCTGGAGCAGTTTGAGATTGAGATCAGCGATGTGATACTCCATGATGAAATCCCGCAGATGGAGAATGTAGAACAGATACAGTTTGCAGGTGTGGAATCAGAAAAAATTGTCTATGAAGAGGACAGTGAAAATACCTATTATGCAGAAGATGTCTTTTTTCTGGAGAAAGATGCTGTAAGGATGCCTCTTGATACCATAAGAGTAAATGATTACCTGAGTACGATTAAGAATCTGAACCTGAAAGATTATGTTACTTATAATGCAGGTGAGGAGGAGTTAAAGACATATGGCATGGATGCACCGGAATTGTCAATTGTGTTGGACTATACAGGCAGCGAAGAAGAAACGGAGGAAGAAGTATCGGGAACATTTACCCTGCATGTGGGACGCAGTCCGGAAGAGAGGGAGAAGGAATCGGAGAAAGAGGATGCAGAAGATATGGAAGAAGGAACAGATGAGGCAGAAATTGTGGATGCACAGACTGATGAGGTGACAGTCTATGCCAGAGTAGGGGAATCAAAGATTATCTATCAGATCACTGAGGAGCAATATAAAAAACTTATGGATATGTCCTACGATTCTCTGCGTCATCAGGAGATGTTCTGGGCTGATTTTTCAGATATGTATCAGCTTGATATCTTGTTGGAAGGAGAAACTTATTCGATTACTTCCGAAATGGAGGATGACGAAAGGAATTATTACTATAAAGAAGAAGAACAGGAAATGGCAGGGATTAGAGGTGCGATAAGAGGATTGACAGCAACGGAATTTACGGATGAGGAACCGACACAAAAAGAGGAAATAAGTTTTACCATATATCTGGATCATGAGAACTATCCGGAAGTTCATATTCAGCTCTATCGTTATGATGGGAATCACTGTATAGCAGTAGTTGATGGGGAAACGGTAGCCTTTGTGGAAAGAACGAAGGTGGTTGATCTGATGGAAGCAGTGAATGCGATTGTCTTAGATTAAATTTATGAATGAAGAGCAGGTGCATTATATGCTAAGTTCGAAATCATTATAGTAAAGCCATATGGATCAAGAGAATGTGGATTTATAATAGGCTATTCAATATGTGAGACATAGTGCTGTATGGACATATATTGAATAGTCTCTTTGAACAAAAGAGGTGATAATATCGGACGGATAGTAATAATGGAATTTGACGATTCTGATATGAATATTTTTAATGAACTGATGGAAGTAATAAAAAAGCACTCAAATTTTAGCAGATATGAAGTACAGTTCCGAGGTGTGTCTAAAACGATTTTCACTCTTTTGGTTGCAGCAATCATTGCCACAAAAAAACAAGAAGATAAACAGGGATATGCCATACTGATAAATTGAATTTGTTTCATTAACTTGTTTCGCAACTTGATTTATATTTACACCGATAGAATGTAATTCCTTATTCATTTCCCGTATATCAGATGTATCGGTATATATAATCAATCCGTCAATCGCCATTTTCCGTAAGTATGCGCCTATCTGTCGTATCGGTAGCTGCGCCATTTTATTAACTCCTTTCTGTGTCTGGGTGTGGGATTTGTTACCACAATATTTTTTTGTAGATTTGCAACGCATAAGACAATAAGAAAATCATGAGTGTAGCCACACTCGCTTTGCTTGCTGGTAATAAAAACATTAAATTACCACCTATATATACTAAACGGAAAATTCAAATAAAAAACAACTGTTTTAATTAGTTTTGCATTTTATAACTTGCATATTAACTGAAAAATTTATATGATGATATAATTAATAAAAGTAAAATAATGAGGATATATAGATGAAAAGAATATTTGATAAAAAACTCAACAGCGATATATTTATCGAACACGCGGTAGTGAGTGAATACCACGAATTTCCTCAAAATCGTAATTATGCGGTCATTGCATATATCGCCTATGGTATCGGACTTGCCGACACAAACAATATCCACAGGCAAACGCACCGCCACGAAATCTATTTTATGAATAAAACAGGCAGCTTAAAGCTGTCTGCGATTGAGGGCGACGAAAAGACATTTGAAATTTATTATGTTTTATTTAAGCCTGAAATGCTTGGTGGGCAGTGGGAAAAATATGCTGAAAACTTTACTGAAATTTCTGATTTTATAAAAGATGAAAGCAGAAAAACACTGAATATATATGACAGCGAACAAGCGGAAATCAGAAATATTATTGTTAAAATGGTAAGCGAGTATTACGAGAGAAGCGCAGGCAGCGACATTATGCTTACAGGTTATCTATGCTTGCTCATAACATCTCTGCTCCGCCGTATGAATATAATCGACAATCCGCTTTTCAGCAAAAATCCGCTTGTAGACCAGACCATACGGCAGATAAAAAATACAATTTATGATAATCCTACCGCGAGCGAAATAGCGGCGCATCGTTTTGTAACGCGCGAGCATTTGGGACGGGTATTCAAAAAAGAAACAGGACTTACCATAACGCAGTATATAAATATGCAAAAGGTTGAAATAATAAAGGATGTTCTTAAAAACACAGATAGACCTATTGAGGAAATACCTATGATCTTTAACAATAAAATCAAATATATACAAAAAATATTTAAGAGATATTCAGGAATGACTATGCGCGAGTACAGAAGCAAGAACAAAAAATAAAGATATCATTTCAAGAAACCAAAATATCATAAATGTATCTTGTCGGGTGATGCAGTTGTTTATATAATTAGAAGCATATTATATAAGCAGCTGTATTTATTATGAGAAAAATATTCAGTTTGCTTACTGCGGCAATTCTTACCGTGTTAAGTTTTAATCTTACGATTGTTTATGCTGAAATTTCACCGATTACGGCGACGGCCGAAAACGGAAAATATACTTGGGATTTCGGTATAAATGACGAGGGAAGAATCTTTATGCCTGTCAGACGGAAGGAAATGCTGTATGATAAACTTAGAATTATTATGCAAAATCGGAGGTAACAATGAACTTTATTTTTAATATTAATACAGAAATTAAATCGGATGTTGATACGAAGCCCGTAGTAAACGCGGTAAATATTTTAAAGCGGGATATGGCAAAGGTGTTTAATGATACGGATATGGAAAAAAACAGTATAATACCCCTAAAGTCGTAAAATAGTTACTCAAAACGTATTCACTCAGAATGATCTACAATGAATAATGGCTCCAAACCATTGATTTCACTGAATTTT
>CAMXQE010000027.1 GCA_947246015.1 uncultured Lachnospiraceae bacterium
TTTATGCAATGAAAGAGAACAAAAAGCCGGTCCTGAAAAAATGGGGAAACTCAAACGTTTTTACTTCTGCAAACACAATATATGTTTTCCTAACCAGTCGGCTGCGCCATCCTCCTCATTTGAAAGTGTTATATCATCAGCGATGTCTTTGACCTCTTGTATTGCATTGCCCATTGCTACGCCAACACCGCATATCTTTAACATACCTATATCTGCATAATCATCTCCAAAGGCAACGATTTCTGATATATCCGCATGGCACGCTTCACATACCGCCAATATTGCCTTTTCCTTCGTAATCCCGCTTTTCGTAAACTTATACCAATCACCATCCGAAAAACGCTGACTGTCAAGTCCCGAAAAATGCTCACACATTTTTTTCGCCAGTCCGGGACTGGATATCTCAACGCATATCTTCAAGGCTTCGCAGTTAAAGTCCGTAAAATCCGTATATATACTGTCACCCCAGCTTTTATCCTGCGCCTTTGGATTGGTTTTATAATTCCAGTAATGTGCATCTAATGTATCAACCGTAATTTCACAGTCCATACCACACATATTTCTTGCCATTTCAATAAAGCTGTTTGTCTCTGCCACTGAGAAAGAGGAAAAACTGACAATCTGACCGTTTGCCCGTGCCAGTGCCCCGCCGCTGGAAATCAGAATATCCGGCTTCAGTTCTCTTAGAAAGCCCAAACAATTTTGTTCACTCCTTGATGTGGAAATACCAATCAGATACCCGCTATTTTTGCATTTGGCTAAGATTTCCAAAGTATATCCGGATAAGGTCTTATCATTTTTTAACAAAGTGCCATCTAAATCAAAAAGTAATATTTTGTATTTTCCCATTATAATAACCATGCTCCTTTCTCAGCCTGCGAATTTGTGCTCCAAGCACAAATTTCTATATGTTACTTTCTTCATTTCAATCATTTTATACCTAAACCCGGTTATCATCCTCCGGTAAAGCCGGATGTCCATTCAGACCGCCGGCAAACCGCAACTTATCTTAACAAATCCCCCTTCCAAATGTTATGTTCGTTTGGTAGACGGAATCAAAACCAACCTCTATAATTATGTTAAAAATAATTGCAAAGGTGGTAAATCTATGAGAAAATATTATATCGACAACATCCGTCAGACGACTGTTGTCCTTGTGGTGCTCTATCATGTCATTTATATGTTCAACGGCATAATCCCCTTCGGAGTTGCCGGACCCCTCCGGGATGTACAGTATCAGGACGCCGTTCAGTATATTCTGTATCCGTGGTTCATGGTGCTTCTTTTCATCCTATCGGGTATGAGTGCCAGATATTTCCTTGAACGGCACGGAAACCGTGAATTTGCGCGGGCAAGAACGCGGAAGCTGCTTGTCCCGTCCACCATCGGCCTGTTCGTCTTCCATTGGATACAGGGGTATCTCAACATGTGCTTAAGCAGCGCATTTGAAACGATTCCGGAAAGCATACCGAAACCGTTTTTTTATCTGATTCTGTGCGTTTCGGGTACAGGAGTCTTATGGTTTATCCAAATGCTTTGGATTTTTTCCATGCTCCTGCTGCTTGTCCGGAAATGGGAAAAGGGAAAACTCTCCGCCTTTTTCGGAAAGTTCTCCTATTCCCCCTTTATCCTCGCAGTACTCGGAATCGCAGTCTGGGGTTCTGCGCAGATATTAAATACCCCCGTCATTGCCGTATACCGGTTTGGCATTTACGGTTTCACATTCTTCCTCGGATACTATATTTTTTCGCAGGAAAAAGTGACGGATGTTCTGTCGGAGTACGGACTTTTTTTCGGCGGCGCGGCAGTTGTTTTAGCAGTGATATATACGGCCGTTTATTTCGGACAGAATTATGTGGTCAGCCCTGTCGTGAACAGTCCTTTGTCCATAGCCTTCCTATGGACTGCCTGCCTTGCCATTCTGGGGCTTATGAAGCGCTGGGGAAACAGGACAAATTCTTTTACGGCTTACATGAACAGGAAAAGCCGGGGACTGTATATGTTTCATTATCTTCCGATTTCCGTATGCGGAATACTGTTCCGTGAAAATAAAAGCCAGCCGCCGGTATGTATTTATATTCTGACAGCAGCAGCCGCATTTGCAGGAGCGCTGTTACTTTATGAAATCCTGTCGAGAATTCCGTTCTTACGCTGGTGTATTCTCGGCATCCGGAAAACAAAAAAGGAGACAGACCATGTTTAAAGATAATCTTACAGCCTTAAGGAAAATGCATCAAATGACACAGGAGGCCCTTGCCGAACAAGTCGGCGTAACACGTCAGGCCATAGCAAAGTGGGAAGCCGGCGAGACGCTTCCTGACCTTGAAAAATGCAGGCTCATTGCAAAAACATTTGATGTAACCTTAGATGATTTAGCCAATTATGAACAGGCTGAACATTACGGACTTCCGTTGCCGCCAAAAGGAAAGCATCTCTTCGGTGTCGTTACAGTCGGCGACAAGGGGCAGATTGTAATTCCCGCAAAAGCACGGAAACTGTTTTCGATTCAAACCGGCGACCAGCTTGTCGTTCTGGGAGACGAGACGCAGGGGATTGCACTCCTTAAATCCGAACATTTTCTGCACATGGCTGAAATGATTCACAACAGCATGAAAGCATAACGGCCGTTTGTACCCGGCCGCATCCCCCGTATTAAGTACGGACGGAATGCCTGCGCTCTTTTTTCGCCTTACGGCATAAATCAAGATACTGGTAAACCGGCTCAAAATAACGGTTCAGATACGCCCCTATCAAAATAATGTAAATACACATATACATCCACAGCATGATAATCACAATTGTCGCCAGATTCCCGTAAGTGCTGAAGTCGTTGATATTCCCTACGTAAATGGAAAACGCCCACGAAAACACGTTCCAAAGCACGGCTGAAAAAACGGCCCCCGGTATCTGATACATAAATTTCAGTTTCTTATTCGGTATGTAGGCATACATCATGGAGAATCCTACAATCATCACCAGCAGTGAAAACAACAGCCGGAAATGCAGGAGAAAATCAAAAAAAGGTTCCGTCTGCGGAATCGTGCGGATAATTCCGTTCACCAGCGCATTGCCGAATACCATCACTACCAGTGAAAGCAATATCACCACAAGCAGCAGGATGGTATAAAAGGAAGCAATGGCACGCAGCACGAAATAATTCCTGTTTTCTTCCACATCATTGATTTCGTTCATTCCGCGGATTAATGCCAGCATCCCCTTGGACGCCGACCAAAGGAGGGTAATTGCCGCAATGGAAATGACGCCCGCCGATTTCGCATACACATCCTCGATAATCGATATGACAAGAGAATCCACCATATCCGGCGTAATATCCGTCATAAAGGTCATGAGGTTTCCTTTTGTCAGGGTCGTATACGGAATGATGGCACATAAAAGCACCAGAATCGGTATCAGCGATACAAAGAGGAAAAATGCCGTACTTGCAGCAAAGGCGCTGATGTTTTTCCGGTTCATATGAAGCTGGAAGTCCTTGCCTATAAAAAAAAGTTTCTTTATCATACTCTTACTGTTTTTCCATCAGTACACATCCCTTACTTCACAGGAATCATAAAAAAAGGTCAATATGTCTTCTGATGTAAATCCTTTCTTTGCCATCTCTTTTGCGCCGTTCTGGGACATTCCCACGCCATGCCCGTAACCGCCGCCGATTAACCTATATCCTACCACAACATCCTTTTTTTTACTAGTCATAATCGTAAAATATCCGCTGGGAAGCAGGCTGGAAGAAGATGCTTTGCTCCCGTCCTGTCTCACTGTCTCTCCTTCCCCGTTGCTTAACACATAACGGATATTATGCTCCGAAATAATCTTAAATGTATTTCCCGTCCCTTCTATCACCAGTTCATCGGCCACTCCGCCGCCGCCCCTTTTGGCTATGTACATATCTTTGATGTCCCCTAATTTCCCAATCTCCCTGCTTTCGTACTCTCCCTCCCCGTTTTTGGTCAATACCAGTCTGGCATTGGCTTCATACCTTTTCCGGATATCCTCCAGCAGTTCCTCCGTATCAATTTCCCCCGTTTCGTATTCCCAGCGGTACCAGGCTTCCCCGCTCTCATAATCCGAAGAATGAGCCTGAGTAATAAATGCTTCAAAGGTATCCTCTTCCTTCATGCTTTCACCGTCATAACCCTCTTCTTCCTCCCCGATGCGCCTTGCCTTCAGATAAGAGGTATCCTCCGCACCATCCGATTTCCATACACCCGCATCGGTCCCGAAACCGCAGGAAGTGGAATAATAATAGGAACCGCACAAATCCTCTCCGTAGTAAAGCAGCTGCCCTGCCGTCTCCCTGACTGCTTTCGTCGCCTGTGCATTTTCCGCAATATTGTTATACACCTGATAACCCGCGCTGTCATCCACATGGGAACCAAAAGCTGCAATGCCCGAATGTACCATGTTCCGGTATGCATAAGTTCTGGCACAGACCGCCTGTGCCTTTAACGCCTCCAGCGGATAAGAAGCCGGCATTTCGCTGGGTACTACCGAATACAGGTATTCTTCCAGCAGCAGTTCATTGACAATCACCAGTCCTTCCGGCGTTTTCGCAATTTCCATCTTCCCCCGGTAAGACGGATTTCCCTGAGACCGTTCTACCGACAGCAGACGGATTCTTCCGGTCAGTGCACCCGGCTCTATGTAAATCCTGTCTCCTTTAAAATATTCACTTTCCCCGTCAATGGTGACAACGTCTCCCGCATGATACTCTCTGCTTTCCATGGCATCGTACTCCCCATAACGCAGGATAAAATCCGTATCCGCCGTAAGTTTCACTTCTTCATGATAAGCTCCGGCATATCCGGTATTCTTAATCACCACCCGTATGTTCTCCATCGCCTCATCCCTTGTCAGAAGCCCGGCACAGATAACTCCTCCGTCCAGTACGAAATCGGTAAAATCGTAACCTATCCGCAGTTCCTGCCGTCCGCTTTCCGTCAGACTTCCATACAGTTTATATACCTTCATATCCTCATCATACGGATACTTTCCGGCTCCTTCAATTTCCATCACGCCGTCCCGCACGCTTAAAAGCTTTCCGCTTATCTTTTCCTCTTTTATTTTCACCGACTGCAGCTTTCCGTCCGCAAAATCGAAATCGGCAATCTGCTCCCTCCACGTGCTTTCCGCCTTATCATATGACAGCCATATTTCGCGCTCCCTGTAAAATGCCTGCAGCCGTTCCCCGTCCTCCGCTTCCATAATCCATACGTTTTTCCAGTCCATTCCGCGGCTTACCACTTCCCTCAGTGTCAGTAGTTCTCCGTCTTTTCTGTAAACCCGGATGGTCTGATACTTATGACTGGCAAATTCATCCGAGCGGAATGTATAAATCCCTTCTTCGGCTAACAGGGTATCCTCCGCCAAAACCCCGCCCGCTCCATCCGATACCTCACTGCCGATTCCCAATACCGTCACATCCGCCAGGACAATCGTATCCTGCATTCCTCTTTTTTTCAATGCATCCTCATAGACGGGGTACCAGTCCCCCGCCAATACAAAATGTTCTTTCCTGTACTTTTTCCCAAATTCCTGTTTCCACTCCCGGCTGTCCCATGTCCCCTCTGTCTCTTCACTGAACATATCCATCCAGTCCAAAAGCTGCCCATAAGTCAGCAGTGCTTCCCTGTCCGCCTCCAGACTTTCTTTCCACCCTGTATATCGTTCATCACCGCCGTATACCGCCGCAAAATTTTCTTCCAGCGCTTCTGTCAGTATCATTACGTCCTGCAGCCGTATATAATTTCCCTCCGGCTGCAAAATACGGTTCATCCGGACGCTTACAGTCAGAATATACCCGATTATAAGCATACCGGCCAGAATCATCAATATTTTTAAAAACATCCTTCCGTTCTTACTCATTCATGCCCCCTGCTTTTTCAATTTCCTTACATTCCATGTGCCATGTGCAGAAAAAAGCAGCCGCGAGGCTGCTTTTTTCTTTTGTAGTATACTACATGTTTCCCCCAAAATGCCGGTTCTTGTACTTTGACTCCTAGCCGTGCTAGGTGGGTAACCGCAATCTTACTTTTGCCTTCCCCTCCAATCCTCAAATGCCGCGGAAACCGCTCTGCCATGAGTGGGGGCTTGACAGCCATAAGACAATATAGGAATCCCGTTTAAAGTAAATGTAGGTTCAAAATAACAAGAGTTATCGTACATTCCAGGTTAGTTCTATTATATCCAATCAGCGTATAAATTACAACTGCAAATTTTGGTATTGGACATGAATTTATATCTGGCTGTAATAAGCAAAGTTATTTTTCCCGCTTTTCTTTACCTGATACATTGCATCATCCGCACATACGATTAACTGCTCGATATCATCCGCATCCGAAGGATACGTGGCAATCCCGATACTCCCGCATACCTTCCGGTCTTCACCGGCCAGCCGGAACGGTTTCGTAAAAAGCTGCCGGCTCTGATACGCTGTCTTTTCTATCATATTGCCCTGATTGCTTTTTAAGAGCATGATGAACTCATCCCCCGCAAAACGGTAGGACATCAGGATATTGGAGTGCATAGCCTTCAATCGGTCCGCCAGCTGTTTCAATGCTTCATCTCCCGCCGTATGTCCGTATGTATCATTGATATGCTTGAAATTATCAATATCCAGCATGAAAATCGTACACGGCACCTTCTTGCTGATAGCCGCTTCCAAATCCTTCATGAATTTGCTCCGGTTCGGAAGCCCTGTCAGGAAATCATGCAAAGAAGCGGATTCCATAATCCCTCTTGCCTGCTCCAGCTCCCCCAGCAGCCTCCGCCGCCTGAGATTATCAAACATAACCCACAATATAATGACTAACATAGCCCCGACTAAAATACTGCCCGGAAGCAATACCTCCCTGTTCCGCTCCCAAAAATCCGGCTGATGATTCACAATCTGCGTTCCTTCCGGCAGCACGGACATATCCAGCCCGAATTTTTTCATTACCTGCTCGTCCACACAATATACGTTGGGGCTGTCCACTACCGCTATATTGCTGCAGTCTGCTCCCTGTATGATTTTCACAGCCATATCCGCCACAATTTCACCGGATTTATACATGGATACCATATTCCCGCCTAAAAGTCCTTCTCCTACACTCGCCTCTACCATGCGCATAGCCGGGACTTTGGCATTGTCCACTATCGTTTTTATGGCCTCCCTGTCACTGTACAGCTTCCCGCTGGCATCCTCCGTCATAATGATATAAATAAAGATGCTGTCCTTTTCCACCGCTCCAATCTGCTGGCACAGTTCCTCAGAGGACAGGGCTGATGCATTGATTTCACAGAACTCCAAATCAGGATATTCTTCCGTACAGGCATAAAAAGATTCCCGGTTCGCATTCCCGGTAATGCTCTCATCCAGTATCGCTACCACTTTCTCTGCATCCGGAAACAATTGCCGCCCGAAATCTATATTTTTCTCCAGCGACAGCTGCTCCACCACTCCCGTAATCAGAGGGTCTTTCGCCAGTTCCACCGCTAACTCCACATCATTCACGCCCTCAAACACCAGCGGAATCCCCTCAAACAGTTCTTCCCTGTACTTAACGGCAAACAAAAACGCAGCATCATCCCCCAGAATCACCACATCATAAGGTTCTACTTTGGACATACGGTAGGCAAGCCCGTCATAAAACAATTGTTCGGCCTCCTCTCCCGTCACCCGTTTCGTATCCATAAATTCATAGTCCATTACGATTTCCGGACCGATTTTCGCTCTTATACCCTCTATCTGAATCTGCACCGCATCCCATGCATAGGAGTAGGAACTGATAAACAGCACCCTGCCCTTCACTTCCGCCTCCCCTGCCTGCACATGAGCCGCCATTGCAAATAAAAAAACAAACAGCAGCCCTGTTAAAAATATAATGTTTTTCTTCATTCCTTTCATATGCCCGTCCCCGAAATACCGTCTTTCACATTAATCTGTCTGCTATTATTTTATCATAATTTCGGGGTAATACAACAATTATCTTCGAAAAATGCATAAGGAACTTATCAGGATTTTCCATCTGCTCCCCCGGCCATTTCCCCTCTGACTGCCTGGCACGTAATGCTGACGCCTGCTTTTGCGTCTCCTGCAATATCCCTGCATTTAATGGAACACCCTGCCGTGGCATCTCCTCCTATATCAGAACAGTCCACATCGCTACCTGCCCTGACATCTCCGGCGATTCCGGTACAACATACACTGCCGCCGGCCTTTATGTCTCCTTCCACATCGCCGCAGTTTACATTTCCTCCTGCTTCAATGTCCGCCACGATACCATCTGCCACGATTTCTGCGCTTCCCCATATTTCCACTTTCAGTCCCTTCTTAAGCTCCCGGAATTCCTCATCAAATGCAATCCGGACCGCCTCCTCATTCCCAGTCCCTCCTCTGCCCCGATTTTCCCGGCCAATGATTTTTCCATTCCAGTACTGTAAAATGTAAAGTATATTCTCTTTCGTCTCATCTTTCAGCATATCTGCAATCCGTCTGTTCTCCTCTTCCCGGACCGTTTCGTCTGCAGCTCCTTCGTTTCTCCTGCCCATCAGAAGATAATCTGTACTCACCTGAAAATATTCTGCAAGCACCGGCAGAAACGTAATATCAGGATAGCACTGCCCGTTCTCCCATTTGCTCACCGCCTGCATACTGATGCCGCACACGTCGGCAAGCGTTTCCTGACTGATTCCATTCCTTCCCCTTAATTCCCTGATGATTTCTCCTACTTTTAATCCACCCATATTTTACCTCATTTCTGCGCTGCTTTTTGCGTATATCAAGTTTGCGGATGCAGCGCAAACACAAACTTGTGGAGTGAAAGATTTGAAAAATCTTTCACTCTTTACCTCGTTTCTGCATTTTGCCTTTCCTTTACCTCATGCGCATTCGGATGAATAAAACATATCTTATTTTTTCTCATTTGAGAAGCAATTATTGGTTGACCCTAGTTCAACCTGCGGTTGACACGGTTTTTCTTTCTCCGCTTTTTTCTTCCCATCAAACTTCACATCTCCTGCAAAACAGCCAGTATGAATCAAATCCTTCATCCCCAAAAAGAAAAGCCCTGGAAACCCGACATTCCCAGGACTTATCAATATTATCTTTTATCCAAACAACTTACGATTAAACAATCCCCTGTGCTGTCATGGCATCTGCAACTTTCAAAAAGCCCGCAATATTAGCGCCTGCTACATAGTTACCTTCCATGCCGTATTTCTTAGCCGCATCATCCAGATTGTGGAAGATATTCACCATGATATTACGAAGTTTGCCGTCTACCTCTTCGAATGTCCAGCTTAAACGTTCGGAGTTCTGGCTCATTTCCAGTGCAGAAGTTGCAACACCGCCCGCATTGGCTGCCTTACCGGGTGCAAACAGTACGCCGTTCGACTGCAGGTATTCGGTTGCCTCAATGGTTGTAGGCATATTAGCGCCTTCCGCTACTGCTATACATCCATTGGCTACCAAAGCTTTCGCATCGTCAATCAGAAGCTCGTTCTGGGTTGCGCAGGGAAGGGCAACATCACATTTCACGCTCCATACGCCTCTTCCTTCGTGATATTCCGCACTGCTTCTTGCAGCCGCATACTCGGTCAGCCTTGCACGTTTTACTTCTTTTACCTCTTTCAAAAGCGCCACATCGATTCCTTCCGGATCGTAAACCCAGCCTGTGGAATCGGATACGGTCACTACCTTTGCACCTAACTGCTGTGCCTTCTGGCAGGCATAGATAGCTACATTTCCGGAACCGGAGATGACTACCGTCTTACCCTTGAGTTCATGTCCGTTGCATTTCAGCATCTCTTCTGTCAGATACAGCAGACCATAGCCGGTTGCTTCCGTCCTCGCCAAAGAACCGCCGTAAGACAGACCTTTACCGGTAAGAACCCCCTCATATACACCTTTAATTCTCTTATACTGTCCGTACATAAAGCCGATTTCCCTTGCACCCGTACCGATATCTCCGGCAGGAACGTCCGTATCCGCCCCTATGTACTTGTTCAACTCCGTCATAAAGCTCTGGCAGAATGCCATTACTTCCCTGTCTGATTTTCCCTTCGGGTCAAAATCAGAACCGCCCTTGCCGCCGCCAATCGGAAGCCCTGTCAGGGAATTCTTGAAAATCTGCTCAAAACCAAGGAACTTGATGATACCGAGGTTTACGCTGGGATGTAATCTTAAACCGCCCTTGTAAGGACCGATTGCGCTGTTAAACTGTACACGGAACGCATTATTTACCTGTACCTGCCCCTTATCATCCACCCAGGGAACCCTGAATAACAACTGTCTCTCCGGCGTTACAAGCCTTTCGAGAAGCGCATCCCTTCTGTATGCTTCTTCATTCGCTTCGATTACTACGCGAAGAGATTCCAACACCTCTTTTACCGCCTGATGGAATTCCGGCTGCGCGGGATTTTTCTCTACTACTAAATCAAATACTTCATCAACATATGACATTTTTCATGTCTCCTTTCATTCTTTATAAAGCGAAAAACACGCAGAGGACAATATCCTCTGCGTCCAGACTTGTTTGTCCACGTAATATTATATAATGCCAAAATAAATTGCACAAGACACTTTAGGAAATTAAACCGTAAAAGTTTTATCAAAATTTTCCCCTGTTTTTTATACACATTGTACAATAATACATGTATACAATTCATTTCCCGTTTATAAATACTTTTTCAGACGCTCTATGTTCTTCTCTTCAAAATCCATTAATTCTTTTGCAATTTCCAATGAAAAACTGCCCGCCCTCTCATGATGGTTCAATGCCTTGCACATATCGGTAATCCCCCTGTTACTGCCCTGAATCATCATCTCCGCAATGTGGCTCGTACTCGTATTGAATATCGTATTGGAATGAATCCCGCCTACCAGCATCATCTGACTGATATTGTTCGTCCGGTATGGTTCCGCCTTTCCCTCCAGAATTTTATCCAAAGCCTTATTATGGATTTCTGAATATTTCAAAGACTGCCGGGACAGCTGTACTGCCAAATCATCATCGTACACCTTATCACTGACTGTATCGATTGCTTTCATTGCCATCTCCGTATTTTTCTGCACTTCCCTCAATATTTCCGCATCATCCCTTTTCATGGCATATCTGCCTCCTTTCCTTACGTATCCCTGTGCAATCGGAGCAGGGAAAGGTTTTCTCCCTGCCCGCCGCGCGGGGGGCGTGCTGCGTAGCAGCTAATTTCCTTACGCCCCCCTGTGCATCAAAAAGGGCGCGGACACAGCAACCTATCCTGTATCCACACCCTTTATTCTTACCGCTTCTTCCAAGTCTATTCATAGAAGAAACTATTTTTCATTTACTCTACATAATCCGATTTCACAAATGCAGTCTGTCCGTTATATTTCACTCTCGTCCAGCCGTCCGCCTGTTTCATGACCAATTCCAGCTTATCGCCCTCGTAAGCAAGCCCCAGCTTCTCTCCGTCCTCGCTGGCTGACTTTCTGACATTCACACTGGTCTTTACTGTGACAGTACCGCCATTTCCGGCAGAAGCAGTCTGTGCAGCCGCTGTCTGTGTATTATTATTGGCCTGTGCCGTGGAAGCGCCCGCCCCGTTTCCGGCCGCCGGCTCCTCGGATGCCAGTTCCAGATACTCGCTCTTAATGAATGCATCCCTGCCTTCAAACGTTATCTTGCTCCATCCGTTTCCCCGTTCTTCCAAAAGCGTAAATTCATCGCCAACCTGGGCCTTCCCCAAACGGTCTGCTGTCTCGCTGTCCGAACTTCTGATATTGACTACATTGGTAGCTTTTACTTTCTTCACTGTGGCCGCGGCAAGTTCCGTTTCCTGCGCCTCGTCACCCTCTCCGCCTGCTCCGGATTCTTCGCTGTTTTCAGGCGCGTTCTCCTGTGCGGCGGCTTCCTGCTCCTGCTGTTGCTTTGCCGCATCCGCTTCTGCCTTTGCAAGAGCTTCTCCCACGGAAACGTCTATCCTTTCTGACAAATCGTACAGATATGCGCCCAGCTCGCCATCGGTTTCCACCATTTCATTGTATTCCACATTTACTCTGTTATACAAATCCACGACATCTTCCTGGAGGGAAACATCCTTGATATACTGCACCACTACGGAATTATCCTCTCCTCCGTTAATATAGCAGTCGCCGTTCTCATCCGTACATATATAAAATGCCTGGAGCCCCGGCACCAGCTGGTCATACTCGGTAAATTTCATCTTGGAATAAATATAGGCAAGATAAGAACCTTCCACCGGCCCTTTCTTCGTATAAACCGTCAGTTCCGGATAATCCTCCGTATATTTACTCATTTCACGGATTCTCAGCTTTTCCTTTTCCTCCACATATTCATTCATGGAGACTACTGCATCCACATCCCCTTCTGCCATCGCTTTATAATAGTTGCTTACCAATGTGTTTACCGCCGGATAAGCATTTTCTTCCAATTCCAGCAAAGGCACATCTTGCTGCCCTTCTTCATGAATGGGTTCCTTCGTATTGACCGGCATTTCCGCCAGCTGTGCTTCCACCTCTGCTGCCGCTTTCCGGTTCGCATTGATTGCTACAAAAACCGTTATTGAAACACATATGATAAGAATGATAGGCATTACGATTTTGGCATGCTCTGATATCCATTCCTTTAAATCTTCGATTCTGTCCCTAATACTCTTGTTGTCCATAGGTGCTAAATATCCTTTCTTTCCATTCAAATCCATTTACACCGATACGGCTAACGTGAATTAGTTCCTACTCATTATCTAAACGGTAATGCAAATTACCTTCAGAGTGATGTAATGCACTCGACAGGAATCGAACCTGCATTAAAGGCGTCGGAGGCCTCCGTTCTATCCATTAGACTACGAGTGCATTTTGATAATAGCTTATTCAAATATTACAAATTTATTACATCACTTTGAACATAATAGCACATTCGCTTCTAATTGTCTAGTATACTTTTTGTAAACTCTTAAAAAATTTTTTCCAATTTTTTGTTTTCCCGCGAAAAATAATAAACCGAATCGGTCAGGACATCCTCCGGTTCAACCTGCGTTGCGTTGATTTCACAGACCATTTTTCCTAATTCTTCGGCTTTCTGCATCCCGTTATCCGGAACCGCTATCGTCTCATGGATAGAACTCGGCAAAAGGAAAAAACTGCTTCCCAGCATTTCTGCCAGACGTTCCAGTACGCCGTCATACAATATAACAGCCGCCCCGAACAGCTTCTTTCCGTTCCCCAGCACATACATGCCGGCATTATGCCCGCTTCCGTTCATGGAATCCTGTATCCGCCCTGCTGCCGCGCAGGTCCAGTCCTCCTCTTTCCCGCTTTTTTCCCTACTTTCTTTCCTATTTTCTTTCCTACTGTCCTCCTTTCTGTCTTCTCCGCATTCCTGATGCAAATCCTGCACGAAAATTTCCTGCATCATCTCTTCTATGGTCAGCAGGCGCGGCGGAAGAATACGCCGGGTATTCCTTTTGGCATCCTCATACAACGATTCTTTTGTGATACCCCATAATTTAATATGACTGTCATAAATCAGTATCGTAGCGCTCCCCAGTGCCTCTCCCGGCACATGACAGTAAAATACAATTGCCATGTCAAGAAAAGGAATATGGGGCACCTGCTGCAGCAGTTCCCTGTTGCTTTCATAACGAATCAGTTTATAGACCACCCTTTCCTTCATGCTCCCGTAATCAAGGAAAAAATCCATATCCAGACTTTCCGTCATCCTGCTCTCTTCATAAATATGAAGGACTTCCCTCATAATTTTTTGAAACGTCTCCCCTTTTTCATATGCTTCGTGCAGTCCGTTTAGATAAATATTGGGAGAAATATTCATCTCCTTTTCCGCAATCATAATGCTGTGCAATACAACCCCGTTATTTTTTACGATTCTTTTCACGCTGACAGACGCCCCGTCCCCTATATAAGCGCCAAGGTTCTTTTCTACTTTTTTACAAAATTCCATAATCTCCATTTTTCTACCTCTCTTTCCAAATCTTCTTATTCCTGTGGTTATCCGCGGCGATGTGCCGTGACGCCGTATCCTGACTGTACTTATACTGATTGTATTTACATAGGAAACGACGCAATAGATGTGTCAATTGAGCAGGGGAAAAGATTTTCCTCTGCGTCGGCGTGTGTAATCAAGCAGGGCATCCGTCAGCTCTGC
The DNA here is from genome assembly GCA_947246015.1 of uncultured Lachnospiraceae bacterium. Classification (GTDB taxonomy): domain Bacteria; phylum Bacillota; class Clostridia; order Lachnospirales; family Lachnospiraceae; genus Kineothrix. The sequence goes on from CAMXQE010000027.1 coordinate 14,160, forward strand.
TGACACACTTCCTTTGGATGCCCCTGTGCAACCGGGTAGGGAAGCTTTCTCTCCCTACTCGCCGCGCGGGGTGCGTGCTGTGTAGCAGCTAATTTCCTTACGCACCCCTGTGCATAAAAAAGACAACAGAAATCGCTCTCCATTGTCTTATAAGCTCATATTATTTTGATAGAAAGATTTATACTCTTGAAAGATATTCTCCGGTTCTGGTGTCAATTTTGATTACATCACCCTGATTTACAAACAAAGGCACATAAACCGTTGCTCCCGTCTCTACCACAGCGGGTTTTGTTGCGCCGGTTGCGGTATCTCCCTTAAATCCGGGTTCCGTTTCCGTAATTTCCAGTTCCACAAATAACGGCGGCTCAATTGCAAATACGCTGCCATTGTGGGAACATACCTTAACCATCTCATTTTCTTTCACAAATTTGAGTGTGTCTCCGACCGCATCCGAATTCAGGGCAATCTGCTCATAATTCTCAGTGTCCATAAAATTATATAAATCACCGTCCGAATACAGATACTGCATATCTTTTCTATCAATACGTGCCTGCGGGCATTTTTCCGTGGGTCTGAATGTTTTTTCAACCACGCCGCCGCTCTTGATGTTTTTCAGTTTCGTCCTTACGAACGCAGCTCCTTTACCCGGTTTTACGTGCTGGAACTCAATAATCTGGTAAATATTATTATCTAATTCAATAGTAATACCATTTCTGAAATCACCTGCAGAAATCATAAAATATTCCTCCTAAAATTTTCACGTTATAATTCTTTTCTAGTTTATACTAAAAAGGCGCATTTTTCAACTACTTTTTCAAACAAAAATCGATTGCTTCCAAATATCCGTCCAAACCATGCCCGTATATCTGTTTATCGCACACGGGAGCAGTCACTGAAACCTTGCGGAATTCCTCTCTCTGCGTAATATCCGAGATATGGATTTCCACCTTCGGCACCGTTATGCTGGCAAGGGCATCCCGGATGGCATAGCTGTAATGGGTAAAGGCGCCGGGATTGATGACGATACCCTCCGTCCCGTCAAAATAGGAGTCCTGAATCCGGTCAATGATAGCGCCTTCATGATTACTTTGAAATACCTCTATCTGACAGCCGCATTCCTTTCCTTTCTCTGCTATCAGATTCAGCAGATAATCATAATCCTGTGTTCCATATACGCTTTTTTCCCGAATCCCGAGAAAATTCAGGTTCGGCCCGTTAATCACCAACAGTTTCATTGTTTTCCTCCAGCCTTTTTGTTCTGTCCGGTGCCTTTGCCCCGTCCAGTTTTTCCAATATTTCATCCAGTATCTCTTCAAATCCCTTGTTATCTACATCGACAATCAAATCCGCCGCACTCTCATATACGCCGGAGCGCTCCTGCAACAGCCTGCCTACCTTTTCTTCCGGGTGCCCGCCCTGAAGCAGAGGTCTGGTTGTATCAGACGCCAGACGCGCACATACCGTCCGGGCCGTTACCCGCAGATAGACTACCGTTCCAAGTTCCCGTAAAAGCTCTCTGTTTCTCTCACGCAGAGGCAGCCCTCCGCCTGTCGATATAATCTGCTCCTGCCGTTCCCCGATTAATTGTTCCAGACACTGTGTCTCCATTTGGCGGAACGCTTCCTCTCCCAGCTGCTCAAATATCTCCGATACCGTCATCCGGGCCTGCCGCTCTATCTTCTTATCCGTGTCCGTTACCGTCCGGCGCAGCCGGTAGGAAAGCCGCACTCCTATGCTGCTCTTTCCGCATCCCATAAAGCCGATTAAAATTATATTGCTTCCCATTCTTTAGTCCCTTATCCCCATTTCCGTCTTCATTTTCCCGTACACTGCCAATGCGTCTTCTTCAGACACTTTGGTATCGTTCCATAATTCATAAGCAATTACGCCCTGATACAGCAGCATTTTCAGACCGTGGAACGCCTGTCCTCCCTTTTCACGTACAAGAGCCATGAATTTCGTCTCCGCCGGTTTGTAAATCAAATCAAACCCCGTATGTATTTTCTCATAAAAATCCGAATCTGTAATCACTGCATCCTCCACATTCGGATACAGCCCTACGCTGGTTGCCTGTATTGCAAGATATTTCTTATCTGAAGGTATCTCCGTATATTCTTCCATCCGCATCGGCAGTACGCACTCATATGCATATGCGCGGTTCACTTCGTCCGCAACCTGCTTCGCTTTTTCCAGGGTACGGTTCAACAGGTACACACGGGTCGCCTTTTTGGATGCGCACAAAAATGCCACCGCCCGTGCGGCTCCTCCCGCACCCAGCAGGATGATTTCCTCTCCTTCCAGCCGGATATCCTCGCTGCATAAAGCCCGGTACAATCCCATCATATCCGTGTTATATCCTTTATAGCCGCCGTCCGTCCGGACAAGTGTGTTCACTGCGCCAATCCGCCCCGCCATCGCGTCCGTATCCTTCAGGCAGCCGATTACCTCTCCTTTATAGGGCACTGTCACATTCAATCCCAGCACATTAAGGGCATACGCTCCCTCCACCGCTTTCTGTACCTGCCCATGTTCCACATGAAAGGGGACATATACCAGATTCCGGCCTTCCTTCTGCGCCAGCGTATTATGAATCATCGGCGACATGGTATGTTCTACCGGATTGCCGATTAAACCGCACAATCTGGTGTATCCGTCTATCTGCTGCATCTGTTACCTCTCCTTTTCTCCCGTCCCTGCCTTTTATAAAAATACAGTACAATCTTTTCCAGATAGCGTTTTAAAACAATCTGGATTTCCTCTTTCGGATGTATGGGTTTTACAAGGAACGTCCGTATTCCTGCCTTTTTGGCTCCCCAGACATCGGTAAAAAGCTGGTCACCCACAAACAGCGTATTCCCCTTATCCGTATGCATCCGTTCCATCGCTTTAAAATAATTGGCCGTACCGGGCTTTCCGGCCTTGAAAATGTATTCCGCCCCAACCGCGTCATTGAACATTTTTACCCGCGGTTCCTTATTGTTGGATAAAAGCATGACCCGATAACCCATTTCTTTCAGCCGCCGGAACAGGGCTATACTCCTTGCGTCTGCCGGCGCCCCATGAGGAACCAGGGTATTATCGATATCGAATATAATCCCCCTGTAACCCTGCCGGTACAACTCTTCAAAATCAATCCCGTAAGTAGAATCCACGTATTCATCCGGATAAAATCTCTGTAACATCCTCATTCCTGCCTTATTGCTTTTTTTAAGGATTCTTTCTGACTATTTATCCAATACCTTCTTCAGCTCATCCATAAAGGTATTGATATCCTTAAACTCCCTGTATACGGAAGCAAATCTGACATAAGCCACCGCATCCATATCCTTCAGTTTGTTCATTACCAGTTCGCCTACAACCTGGCTGGACAGTTCCTTTGCTTCCATATTGAAGATTTCCGTTTCCACTTCCTCCACCAGACGGCTGATTTGATTCGCACTGACCGGACGCTTATGACATGCACGGAGAACTCCCGCCTCTATCTTGGAACGGTCATAAGCTTCCCTGTTATCATCCTTTTTAATGATAATCAACGGAATTGTATCTATTTTTTCATAAGTGGTAAACCGTTTGCCGCACACATCGCATACCCTGCGGCGCCTGATGGAATTGTTATCTTCCGCCGGCCTGGAATCAATGACTCTTGTATTTTCATGTCCGCAAAAAGGGCATTTCATCTTTTTTCCTCCATTCCAGTTCCGCAGTCCCCCTACTCAGTACCATCTCTGCAGAACAAATTTTGTCTGCTTCGCCGCCACAATTTCTTCTGGGCACTGTTCCGGGGGACTGCTGATTTTTCCAGTTCCGCAGTCCCCTCCTATTTCCGAAGGTTGAACTGCTCTACCTGTCCGTTTAATGTGATTGCCTGTGCCGAAAGTTCCTGGCTGGTAGCTGACGTTTGTTCCGCAGTTGCCGAATTTGCAGTCACGACTAACGAAATCTGTTCCACGCCTTTTTCAATCTCTTTTACCGATACTGCCTGTTTATCGGATGCTGTCCTGATTTCCCCTACTCCAATCAGTATCTTATCCAGTTCATCCATTACCTTATTCATGGAATCCGCTGTTTCTTCGGTAATATCATTTCCTTTGCTGATTTCTGACAGGGATGCTTCTATCAGCTGTTTGGTCTTGACCGCAGACTGTGCGCTGTCCTCCGCCAGCTTCCGTATCTGGTCGGCTACTACTGCAAATCCTTTTCCGGCTTCTCCTGCCCTTGCCGCCTCGATTGCCGCATTTAAAGAAAGCAGGTTGGTCTGGGAAGCGATTTCTTCTATGTCCACGATAATATTATTGATTTCCTGTGATGTAGTCTTAATGGACTCCATGGCAAGCATCAGCTCAGCCATCTTCTTCCTGCTGACATCCGCTTCCCCGCCCACGCTTTTTGCATTATCATGCAGACGGTCCGTAGCGCGGCTGTTCTCTTCTACCTGATTCGTTACATCCGTAACCGTGGCGAGCAGCTGTTCCACCGCTGATGACTGATTGGCGGCGCCTTCCGCCAGCCCCTGTGCGGTATTGGCCAGTTCCGTGGAACCTCCGGCCACCTGGTCTGCCACGCTCTGGATATTGCCGAGCACACCGCTGATATTGACTACCATATCCCGCAGCTGTATTAAAAGCGGTTCATAATCACCTACGTATCTTTCCCTGCAATTACTCCTCACATCAAAATTTCCCTCTTTAAATTCGGAAATAATGCGGTACAAATCATCTATAATCGCTTTCAGCGACGCACTGGTCACTCTGAAACACTCCGCCAGTTCCCCCAGCTCATCGTCAGACCTGTATGTAATCTCTGCGCTGAAATCACCCTCAGCCATCCGTCTCGCCGTATCCTCCAATTCCTTGATTGGCTGTACCAAAGACAGAACAACAGACCCCGATACTCTCAGCACGAGCACCAGATTGAAAACAGCGATTACCACCAGGGCAACCATCGCTACGATTCTCGCAGTCGGATATTTACTCAGCCAGCTCATACCCAGTATCCCTACTACTACCGTAAGAATATACGCAGCAAGCATGGAACCGAATACGGTCATTATTTTTTCTTTGATTTTTTTCCTTTTTAATTTCTCTTCTATCATGTTTCCCGTTCTCCTTTGGTATGCTCTGATTGGTTATATGGTTATTATTGTACCAAAATATGTGATGGCGGGCAATATCGAAAAGAAAAATTTATGAAATCAGAAATTTATAAAATGCCTGTAAATTCTTTCGGGCCAATATCGCGGATAAGGAGCGCGAAAGAGGGCAGAGCGGTATAATGGACGGGCTTTCGCCCGATGCCGGACATAACAGTCTTTCATACCACTCCGCCCTCTCCTGCGCTCCTCATTTGCATCATCCATCGGTCAGGGAAGTTTTTTCCCGGCCTGTGCGCCGCCGGCGTGCTGCTTTGGCGGCATATTTCCTCTGCGTCGTCATATGCATAAAGAGTCTCAGGCAGTCAGATAATTCTTCATAATCCGCAAAGCATTCTTTTCCAGTCTGGACACCTGCGCCTGCGATATGCCGATGATATCGGCCACCTCCATCTGAGTCTTTCCTTCAAAGAAACGAAGGGTAATGATTTCGTGCTCCCTTTCCCCCAGACGCTTCATCGCCTCACTCAGTGACAGATGCTCCACCCACGTTTCTTCTTTGTTCTTCTTATCGCTAATCTGGTCCATCACATACAGCGTATCCCCGCCGTCCGTATAAATCGGCTCATACAGGCTCATGGGATTCTGTATGGCATCCAGTGCATACACGATGTCTTCCTTGGATATGCCGATTTCCGTAGCGATTTCATTGATGGTCGGTTCCTTCAGATTTTTCCTGGTCAGACTCTCCTTTGCATAAATCGCTTTATAGGCCGTATCCTTTAAGGACCTGCTCACCCGTATGGAATTGTTATCCCTCAGGAAACGCCTGATTTCTCCTATAATCATCGGTACCGCATATGTGGAGAACTTCACATTCAGGGTAGAATCAAAATTATCAATTGCTTTTATTAATCCGATGCATCCGATTTGGAACAAATCATCCACATTTTCATTGCTGGATGAAAAACGTTTGATTACACTCAGCACCAGCCGCAGATTGCCCTCGATATACTGCTCCCTGGCTTCCTTATCCCCCTCTTCTATTCTGGAAAAAAGTTCTTCCTTTTCCGCGTTCTTCAAGAGCGGAAGTTTGGAAGTATTCACTCCGCATATTTCAACCTTTCCCTGTGCCATCCTGACGCCTCCTGCCATTCATTTCCATGAGTTCCCACCCATTCAAATCTAATAAAAATGATTTACAGAAAGCGGTAAAAATATACATCCCTTCTTCGTATAAAAAATACAAACCTGCCTCCGGCCGCATACGGTATCCGAAAGGAGCGCACTGTCACATTCCCTTCAGAAATGCATATACTGGCAATAAAAGAGGCAGGATGTGCAGCCATGCTGTTTTCAGAATTAAAATGTAAATCTGTCATCAACTTAAAGGACTGCAAATGTTTGGGAAAAGTCGGCGATTTGGAATTTGACGAGTGCAGCGGACAGATATGCGCCCTTATTATTCCGTGCGGCAACAAATTCCTTAACTTTTTTGACAATGAGCCCGACTATATCATCCCTTATAAAAACATTAAGAAAATCGGCCCCGATATCATCATCGTCGATATCTGCTGTTAGCGCCTGACGGAAAATCCGGCAGGTCATGTTTCCCTTATCAGCTCCTTTTTTAACCGTTTCATTATCTTCTTTTCAAGTCTCGATATATAGGACTGGGAGATTCCGAGCAGTTCGGCCACCTCCTTCTGGGTCATCTCCTGACCGTCCGGCGTTCCCAGTCCGAAACGGAGGTTGATGATGGTCTTCTCCCTGTCCGACAGCTTACTTATGGCTTTCAGCAGCAGCTTCCGTTCCACCTCATTTTCGATATCCCGGTAGATGACATCCTCATCGGTTCCCAGAATATCCGACAGAAGAAGTTCATTGCCGTCCCAATCCACATTTAACGGTTCGTCTATGGACACTTCCAGCTTCGTCTTGTTGTTCCTTCTTAAATACATTAAGATTTCATTCTCAATGCAGCGCGAGGCATAAGTCGCAAGCTTAATGTTCTTCTCCGGATTGAACGTATTAATGGACTTTATCAAGCCAATGGTTCCTATGGAAATCAGGTCTTCCACCCCGACTCCCGTATTATCGAACTTTTTGGCTATATATACGACCAGGCGCAGATTATGTTCAATCAGGATGGATTTCGCCTCATCCTCATATTCCGTTCCCAAATCGCTTATCACTTCATTTTCTTTCTCAACCTCCAACGGCGGCGGAAGTACCTCCGTTCCTCCTATGTAATGGATTTCTCCCTGTTTTGACATAAAAAAATTAGGTTCCCGCTTTACCATTTTAAACTGGACTTTTCCGGGTATTGCCACCTTAAAAATCATAATTCACCTCATTTCTGCGCTGCTTTTTGCGCATATCAAGTTTGTGGATGCAGCGCAGACACAAACTTGTGGAGTGAAAGATTTGAAAATTCTTTCACTCTTATCCCTCCTGTTCTTCCGCATAATCCATATCCGTCCGTTCCCCGGACGCTTCCCCGCATAAATCCGGATGCAGTATCATCTGATACCGTCCGTCCGCGGATACCTTTGTCTTGCTGATACCCACAATCACTTTCCGCTGCCGCAGCAGTCCTTCCCCGCTGTCTATTACGATTTCCGGCACCTCATAGCCTTCCATCATACCGTTTTCCCGTCCGATGCTGCGATAAGGAATGACCTTCAGTTTTTCCGGCAGCTTCACACCGCTTAACCGTTCAAAGCTATCTAAATCCACTACCGATACCGGCTTTCCGCTCACCGGCTCCCTCAGGCTGTTCCCTGTATCTATCAACGCATTCAGCCATATTCCATTCCCATACCCGCATACCCGCACCCTGCAGATTACCGGTTCTTTTTTCTTCTTAAGCTGTTCCAGCCACCAGGCGGTTATCTGATATCCCAGCATTCCCGCCCCTAATATATACCAAATACTCCCCTGTGTCCTATGTAAGAACGGAATGTTTGAAAACAGGAACTTCATCATCCCGCCGAATACAAAAGCATAAACATATAGATATCCGGTTGCTTTCACAACCTCCGATATCTCCCTCAGCCTGAAAATACCTGCCGTTACTGCTATGCTGACAGCCATCGGTCCCATAAACCTCTTTATGAATACCGGAACTCCCGGTATGACCGGCAGCAAAGCACAACATGCTGCCCCTAAAGCACTCCCGGCCCACACTCTCATACGCGTGGCAGTGCGCTTCAGAGTCTTTGTCAAGAGTGTATATAGGTATAGGTTCATAATGAAATTCATAAGGAACAGACTGTCAATATATACCTCATATATATTGTGTTTCCATCCTCCTGCATGTCACCTCCCTTAGCAACCATTATATAAAGTATTGTCCGCTGTTTTTGTCAAAAAGGCGCTCATAAACGATGCTATTTACCGCAGGAAATGACAAATGAATTTTCCTTTAGGTGTCCCTGTGCATAAAAAAACCGCCCTTCAGATGATTTCTCATCCAAACAGCGATTTCTATTATTGCATTTATTATATTCATATAAATCATCCGGTTCCTGCACCGACCTCCGGTCTCTCTTATTTCCTCTGAAGGAAATCCGGAATCTTCAGTGTCTTCTCCTCTACGGAGCTCCGGATATCACCGGGTTTATTAATACCGGAGAGAGGTTTCACCGGAACGGTTCCTGCCCCCATACCCGTATTCAGTGAAGGATTCACCCCGCCCGGAGATACCACACCTGCACCGAGGGAGGATTTTCCCTGCAGCGAAGTAGGCGTCATATAACCTGTTTTATATGTACCGAATGTAGACGCTGCTGCTTTCGTCGCCGCATCTTCCAGTCCGGTAGCGATAACCGTAATCGTACATGCATCCGCTTTCGTCTCATCATACATGGCGCCGAAGATGATATTCACCTCATCACCCGCCAGATTCTGTACATAATCTGCCGCATCAGCTGCATCGGAAAGAGTAATATCGCCGGATACATTGATAATGACATGGGTCGCGCCGGAAATCGTCGTCTCCAAAAGCGGGCTTTCCACAGCCATCTTAACTGCCTCGCTCGCCTTATCCTCTCCCTTGCCGTATCCGATACCGATATGTGCAATCCCCTTGTCTTTCATAACAGTCTGTACATCGGCAAAGTCCAGATTGATGACTGCCGGTACATTAATCAAATCCGTAATTCCCTGAACTGCCTGCTGCAATACCTCATCCGCTTTCTTAAGGGCATCCGGCATAGTCGTTCTCCGGTCTACGATTTCAAGAAGTTTATCATTCGGAATAACGATAAGTGTGTCCACATTATCCTTGATTTTTTCAATACCGTTCAAGGCGTTAATCATCCGCGCCTTTGCTTCAAAACGGAAAGGTTTTGTCACAACGCCGACGGTAAGGATTCCCATATCCTTCGCAATCTTGGCAACAACCGGTGCGGCCCCTGTTCCGGTACCGCCTCCCATACCACAGGTAACAAATACCATATCCGCCCCTTTCAGGGCAGCCGTCACCTCTTCACTGCTTTCTTCCGCAGCCTTCTCCCCGATTTCCGGCTTTGCACCGGCTCCAAGTCCCTTAGTCAGCTTTTCGCCAATCTGAAGCAGCTTCGGTGCTTTGCATAACTGCAAAGCCTGCTTGTCCGTGTTAATTCCGATAAATTCCACTCCGTCAATACTTTCATCAATCATTCTATTTACAGCATTATTGCCTGCACCGCCGACTCCCACTACTATAATCTTTGCTGCAGCCTCAGCATCGTTTGTCTTAATCTCAAGCAAGGTGTTTCCTCCTTCAACATACCTATTAAAAACTCCTACATGTTATCATATAATTATTTTTACAATTTAGCAACCTGTTTTTTCTTTTTTCTTTAATTTTTTCTTTTTTCTTTAATTTTTTCTTTTTCCTTCATCAATTCTTCCGCACAGGTTCCTTTTCAGTCCTGATGAAATGGAATCAGTCTCGTATCTTCGGTATAATTTTCCATGCTGAGTGTCCCCTTTTTACCGGAAAGTTCCGGCAGGATATATTGCAGCCGCATGATTTTTTCATCAATCTCCTCACTGGCCCCCAAAGTGACCCGCACATCTTTAAAGTACAGAGTCAAATCGTAATCCGAATCAAAGTAAATTTTATCAGCAGTCAGTTCATACTTATCTAACAGCTGGGTAATGCTTAAAATCCTTTTAAAAATACCATCGTTCTCTACCGGAAGCGCCTCATTCAGAATTACATAGCCAAACTGCAGGCCCGTTACCTGCGGGATTCCCGCAGTCTTCTCTTTCGAGCTTTCCACTACGATTCCGTCCCTGTCAAAATACATATATCTCCCCAGATATTCCACATATCCCGCCAGTGCCTTCTCATATACGCTGATTCTTATTGTATTGGGCGTCAATATGTCCACATCCATACGCTCTACAAAAGGAACCCCTTCCACACCCTTGTCCTTATATTTCATCGCAAGATACAGGGAATTATTCCCGTAAACTCCGGTCATTACCATATCCATAATCTCTTCATTGGTATAATGGACATTTCCGTCCACATATACGGTTGTCACCCGGTAATTGGTAACAACATAATGACATGCATAAACTACTGCACCAGCCACCGCAAATACCATGAGCCATATAATAATCAGACTTTTATGCTGGATAAACCATTCGCTGATTCCCCATCCGCCCATGACATAGGGCTTGTCATCATATTCCGCAGAAATTTCCTTTCCTGAGACTTTCTTCCCGGAAACCCTTTTGGAAGACGTTTTTTTTGAAGATGCTTTTTTAGCGGAAACCTTTTTCGGGGAAATTTTCTTTGCCAGAACCTTTTTTGCGGAAGATTTCCCTGCGGTCCCCTCTTTTAACGTTCCCTCTTTTGATGAGTTCTCTTTTGATGGGTTCTCTTTTAATACTTCCTTTTTTGAAGAACCCTCTTTCACAGCATCTTCTTTTGATGCCTCCTTCTTTGAGGGAGACTCCTTTACGGTATCCGTCTTTGACGTTTCCTTCTCTACAGGAGACCCCTTATCAGCATCCGTTTTTGACGTTTCCTTCTTTACTGGAGACTCCTTATCAGCATCTGCTTTTGACGTTTCCTTCTTTACTGGAGACTTCTTCGTGAAAGACTTTTTTGCCGCGCCTTCCTTTTGCGTCTTCTTTTTTGCGGGAAACTTCTTCGCGGTTCCCTCTTTTGACGCCTTTTTTTTACTCTCCTTCGGTGTTTCCTTCTTTGAAGAAGACTCCTTCACAGCATTCTCTTCCGGTGTTTTTTTCTTTGAAGAAGACTCCTTCGCAGCGTTCCCTTTCGGGATTTCTTTCTTTGAAGAAATTTTCTCCGCCGGCTCCTTTTTCACCGGGGAATCACCATTCTTGACCAGTTTCAGATTCGGATTCCGGGATTTTGCTTTTCTTCCGGTTTTCTTTTTAGTCCCCGTCTCTCCTGCCACGTCCTGTTCTCCATGAACTGTTCTGCCAGCCTTTTTTTTCCCTTCCATTTCCATTTTTTCTTCTGTTTTGTTTTTTTCTTCTATTTTGATTTTTTCTTCTGGTTTATTTTTTTCTTCTGTTTCGATTTGTTTTTTGACCGTCTTTAAATTTTTAATTTTTGATTTGTTTCCTGCTTTCTTTCCGCCGCCCATATCCTTACCCGATACTGATATCCGCACCCAGTTCCCTTAAATCCTTGCAGATATTTTCATATCCTCTTTCAATAAAATGTCTGTTTTTAATCACGGTCCGGCCCTCCGCTGCCAGCCCGGCCACTACAAACGCCGCGCCGCCCCTTAATTCCTCCGCCTCTACCATGGTTCCTTTCAGTTTTTCTATTCCGTTGATATATGCTTTGTTCTTCACGGTTTCAATATCCGCACCCATTTTCCTCAGTCCGTCCACAACGCGGAACCGGTTCTCGAAAATATTCTCTTCAATGATTCCCCGTCCTTCGGCCAGCGCCATTACTACCATCATGGGCGACTGCAGGTCCGTTGGAAAACCGTCGTAAACTTCCGTCTTTAAATACGGCAGTGCATGAAGTCTCCGCAGCACATCAATGCCGATTCCTTCCTTATTAATGGTAACGCTGCCCCCCATCTCCTGCACCGCTTTTAAAAGCGCATCCAGCTGTCCGGCCGGCGCCTGCTCTAAAAAAATACTTCCTCCCGCCGCCATGGCCGCCGTCATGTATGTCCCTGCCACAATCCGGTCTGCCGGCACGGTATATTTCACTTCATGCAGCTCACCGACTCCTTTTATCACCAGCCTGCTGCTCCCGATTCCCTGAATATCCGCCCCGGCTTCTGTCAGGAAATCACACAGAGCCGTTATCTCCGGTTCCCTCGCTGCGTTTTCAAGGACTGTTGTTCCATCCGCCAGCACTGCCGCCAGAACCACATTCTCCGTAGCGCCCACACTCGGAAAAGGAAGCGTCTCCTCCATCCCCTTAAGATGCAGGGCACGGGCGGTAAACATCTGGTCTTCCTCCACGATTTCCACACCCATTTTCCTAAGCGCCGCAAGATGGATGTCAATCGGCCGTCTGCCAATCACACAGCCTCCGGGATAAGACATGACAGCCTCTCCCATCCGCCCCAGCATCGCTCCCAACAGCATGATGGAAGAACGCATTCTGGTCACTGACTCTCCGGACATACGGTTGTCACAGACCTGCGACGCATTCACCGTTACCGTATTCCCCGCCCAGCTGACCGGGCACCCCAGCTCCTGCAGCAGATTCTGCATATGATATACATCCGCGATGCGCGGACAGTTTCTGATGACACAGGTGCCCTTTATCAATAAGGTTCCTGCCAGTATAGGCAGCACCGCATTTTTAGACCCCTGAATCCTGGTCTCTCCCCTTAGTAGATTTCCGCCATAGATATGAATAGAATCCAATGATTCACCTTCTATCATTATTATCATATTACCTATTCTATCTATATGCGGAAATAAAACAGACTGTTACTGCTGGCCGTAACAGTCCGTCCCTGGTCAGACTGTCGCTGCCGGCCCGCCTCACATATCCTTCAGCCGTATTCCCCTTGCCACACTTAAAACCAGCCCGATTTCTATCAGCAGGAAAAGCACTGCCGAACCGCCGTAACTGATAAACGGCAGGGAAATACCCGTATTCGGTATGGTATTTGTAACAACCGCGATATTTAAGATAACCTGAATCGCCACATGCCCCATAACGCCGACCACAAGCAGCGCCCCGAATAAATCGGAGGCATTGTTGGCAATCACCATGAATCTCCATATCAGCAGCAAAAACATTAAAATAATCGCAATCCCGCCAAACAGTCCCAATTCCTCGCAGATAATGGAAAATATCATATCATTCTGCGCCTCCGGCAGAAATCCCAGTTTCTGCATACTCTGTCCCAGACCTTTTCCCAGAATCCCTCCGGAACCTATGGCATACAGCGCCTGCAATGTCTGGAATCCCTTTCCGTTGGCATATGCTTCCGGGTCCAGCCATGCCAGAATCCTCGCAAACCGGAATCCCATATCGTCCGAAACAGAGATACCCTTTATCAGAAAAACCAGGGCTATGACTCCCACGATTCCGGCCACACCCATAATGATGAACTTCTTATATTCCGGACTTGATACGAAAAGCATGAGGGCTGCAATGCCAAACACAATAATAGCGGAACTCAGATTGTTCGTAATTTTCCAAATCATCAGACAGATAGGAAGCGGCATACACAGTACCGTAAAAAATCCTTTCGTCGTCCGTATTCCTTTTCCCATCTTACACACCAGACTGGCAAGAAAGAGAATCATACCCAGTTTCGCCACCTCCGCCGGCTGAATAGTCAAAGGCCCCACCTTAATCCACCTTGACGCTCCGTTTGCAGTGTATCTTAATCCCGGAACCAAAACCATAGGAATCAGGGCCGCAGAACCTATGTATGCAAGGGTTGCAAAACGCTCCCAAAAGTGATACGGGATATTCGCGACCACAATCATTGCAAACAGCCCGATTACCGTAGCCATCGCCTGTCTTTTCAGAAAAAAGGCCGAGTCCCCGTCATGCTGCATCGCCGCACTGTAAGAACTGGTGGAATATATCATGACTAAACCGAAACCGAGCAGAAACAGTACAATAAACAACATACTGTAATCAAAAAAGTTCTCCGCCTGTTTTCTTCTCGTCTGCTCCGCCCTTGTCTGTGTTCTCCGCCCCGCACGTATTTCCGCCCGTATTCCTGCCATCGCATTCCTGCTCCTTTCCTATCTGTCCCACATTCTCTCAGTCCCCCAAACCATTCACATAATCCTTGAACATCCTTCCCCGCTCTTCATAATTGGCAAACATCCCCCAGCTGGCACATGCCGGTGACAACAATACCGCGTCTCCCGTTTCCGCCCGCTCCGTACAGAACCGTAAAGCCTCTTCGAAACTCTCCGCCCGGAGAATCTTCCCCTCTTCCATCCCATGTGCTTTCGCACACGCCTCAATCTGGTCCGCCGTCTGTCCAATCAATACCAGACACTTCACTTTCCCGTCAAACGCCTCTATCCATTCATCATAAGCGCTTCCCTTATCATAACCGCCTCCAATCAATACCGTAGGCTTCGACATGGCCCGTATACCCTGTATCGCCGCGTCGGGATTCGTCCCCTTGGAATCATTGTAATAATCCACTCCGCCTTTCGTGGCAACAAATTCAATCCGGTGCTCTACCGCCTTAAACCGCCTGACGGTATCCAGTATATTTTCCATCGGCACCCTCATACACATGGAAATGGCAATAGCCGCCATCACATTTTCCACATTGCACATCCCTACAAGATTCATTTCATGGATATCCATCAGCCGTTCCCTTTTACCTTCCCATGCCATCCAGATATCTTCTCCGTCCAGGTACAGCCCCTCTTCCAGTTCCCTTGCGGATGAAAAAAACACGACCCTCGCCGGACACCTTCTCCCGAAATCCCTGGTATAGCCATCCTCATAGTTCAGCACACATACTTCGTCTTTCGTCTGATTCGCCGCAATCCGTTCCTTCACTGCGACATAATTTTCCATCGTATGGTGACGGTTCAGATGGTCCGGCGTAATATTCAGAATAGCCGATACCTGCGGTCTGAAACAATCCGTAGTCTCCAGCTGGAAACTGCTGATTTCAGCCACCGTAATCGTTTCTTCCTTTGTGAAAAGCGCCGATTCCGTATACGGTTTCCCGATATTGCCCACTACGAATACCCCTCCGTAATATTCATCCAGAATCTGCCCGACTAAAGTGGTCGTCGTTGTCTTTCCATTTGTCCCCGTAATCGCCGCCAGCTTCCCCTTCGAAAACAGATAGCCCAGTTCAATTTCCCCCAGCACAGGGATTCCCTTCTTCCTGAATTCCTCTATGAACGCTGTGTCCACCGGTACCCCCGGACTTGGCACCACCGCCTCAATCCCGCTTTTTATATCCTCCGGCAGCGCTCCGATTACAATATCGGCCGCTGTGCCTTCCGGCAGCTTTGCTTTCACTTTCTCCACTGTCAGCTTTTCATTTTCATCAAACAAAACCGGACAGGCCCCCGCTGCACAAAGCAGCTTCACCGCACCGATTCCGCTGATTCCGCTTCCGATAACCAATACCCTTTTTTTATTCCAATCCCGTATTTCCATAACCGGCAAACCTCCTACTCTTTGGCTCAGACTCCCAGCAGCGCTACCAGGCAGAGAAGCGCCGTTACTATCGTGAACACTGTCACCACTCTGGTTTCCGACCACCCGCACAGTTCAAAATGGTGATGAATGGGCGCCATCTTGAAAAATCTCTTTCCCCCGCTTATTTTAAAATAGCTGACCTGAATGATAACGGAAATTACCTCTGCTGCATAAATTAATGCTACAATCGGAATAAACAAAGGCATCTGAAGCATATATGCCGCAGCAGCTACAAACCCGCCTAAGGCCAGCGACCCCGTATCCCCCATAAATACGCTGGCAGGATACACATTAAACAATAAAAAACCAAGCAATGCGCCGACCACCGCACAGGTCACCGGCTCGATACCGCTGGCGGTTCCCACTGCCACTGCCGTAAAGAACGTAGCAATCATCACTGTGACACTGCTCGCCAGTCCATCCAGCCCATCCGTAAAATTCGCGCCGTTCACCGTCGCGATTACTATAAAAAACAGCACCGGTATATTGAACATGCCGAAATCCAGATATTTCCCTGACATAAAAGGAATCTTCATGGCAAAGGAAACATCCGTATAACGGACCATATAATAAGCAAACACGCCCGTTACCAGAATCTGCCCCAGCATCTTCTGCCAGGCTCTGAGTCCCATGGAACGTTTCAATACGACTTTAATATAATCATCCAGAAAACCAATCAGCCCGAAGCCAAGCGTCGCGAATAAAATCGGCATGATTTTCGGATAATCCTTCAAATACAAAGCCGATGTGGCTACAATACTGATTAATATCAGGATGCCTCCCATGGTCGGCGTTCCCGACTTCTTCAGATGTGTCTGCGGACCCTCATCCCTGACCGTCTGCCCTACTTTCAGTCTTCTCAGAAGCGGTATGATAAAAGGTCCAAGCACCACGCTTATCGCAAAAGATATCACTATGGACATAACTACTGTTTGATTCATCTTACTTCCCTGTCCTTTCCGAATCAGCTCTTTTTCCAATTCTCCTTATGTATTATAATCGATTCCTTCCAAATAAGGAAGAATATTTTCAAACAGCTGCCGCACGATGGGCGCCGCAATCTGTCCGCCGTAATAAACTCCCTGCGGGTTATTGATGATGGCCACAGCCAGCACCTGCGGATTATCCGCCGGAGCAAATCCCAGAAAAGAAGAAATATAACGTCCGCTTCCCCTGGGCAGTGTCTGGCTGGTAGCTGTCTTGCCCCCTATCCGGTATCCTTCCACGTAGCCGTTCTTCCCGCTCCCGTTTTCCACCACCTGCTCTAAAATATAACGCATGGTTTCCGACGTTTCGGCAGAAACGATATTGTTCTGTACCCCGTACTGCAGGGTCTCCTTTACATTTCCTTCACTGTCCACTACCTTTACGCCGAAATGCGGCGTCACACGCCTGCCGCCATTAACGATGGAAGAAACGGTAGTTGCCAGCTGTATGGGCGTAATCTGGAACGACTGGCCGAAAGAAACCGTAGCCAGTTCCACCGCTCCGATATCCTCCTTCTTATGCATAATCGTGCCCGCTTCTCCCGGCAGGTCCACACCGGTTTTGGTCAGCAACCCGAATTGTTTGAAATAATCATAATAACGTTCCGCTCCTATCCTCATCCCTACCGTCACGAATACCGGATTGCATGAATTCATAGTCCCCTGCACGAAGTTCTCCGCCCCATGCCCGCTTACCTTATGACAGCGGATTTTTCTGTCCTCCACCATCACATATCCCGGACAGCTGAACTTATCATTCACTGTTACCGCCCCGGATTCCAGCCCGGCCGCCGCGGTGATAATCTTAAAAGTCGAGCCAGGCTCATACGTATCATTGATACAGCCGTTTCTCCACATCTGATTCAGCAAGTTCTGTTTCTCCTCCTGGTTTGCCGGCTCCGCCGTTCCTTCCGGCAGCGTATAGGGTTCGTTGAGATTGAATTCCGGCACATTGACCATAGCCAGTATTTCGCCATTCTGCGGATTCATCACCAGAATCGAAACGCTGTCCGCTTCCTTGGTCTCCATTGCCTGCATGGCTAACTGTGTGGCATAACTCTGAATGTTAATGTCCAGACTTACGTACAAATCGTTTCCGTTTTCCGGCTCTATTCTCTCCTCCCCCGCCTCTGCGATTTCCACGCCTTTGGCGTCAGTCACAGTTAGGATAGTTCCCTCTTTCCCCTTCAAATATTCCTCATATATGACTTCCAGCCCGATAATTCCCTGATTATCCCCGCCGGTAAATCCCAAAACCTTGGATGCCAGTGATTCATATGGATAATATCTCTTATAATCCTCATCCACCTTCACTCCGTCCAAATCATATTCCCGTATCTTATCCCCCGTGGCTTTATCCACGTTGCTCTTTATCCTTTCTATGGCGGAATACTTTTCCACCCTTTTCGCCACATATTCCTCGGACAGTCCCAATTCTTCGGCAAGAATCTTTACCACTTTTTCCGGCTCCGTAATCTGGTTATGGATAACCGATATCGTGCACACCGTCCGGTTATCCGCCAGAACAGCCCCTGTAGAGTCGATAATCCGCCCTCTGGCAGCCTTAATCTTCCTTTCTCTCTCGTGCAGCTCTTTCGCCGCCCCGGTATAGTATTCGGAACGCACAACCATCAGATAAACCAGTCTTCCGCATAGCAGCAGAAATACCGTGCAGCACAGAAAAAAAGTCACCACTATCTTTTTACGTATATAAGTCTTATGTTTCAACGACATGGATTGCATGACCTCACAAAAAGGTGTTACTACAATCTATTATACTTTGAATGCGGTTATTCTTTTTTTCCCTGCTTTTTCATCAGGTCCTGCAGATTGTACAGACCTGACCGCTAAAACGGATTCTTATCATCCTCGTTCCCCCAGATGCTGCTCCCTTCGCCTCCAAGTCCCGGCGGGCTGGCATTATCCTCGGTAAACACATGGCCGGTCTCCGGGTCCACCAGATTTCCGGTCTCCGGGTCTTTGGCATAGCCGGTCTCCGGGTCGATGGGGAATGTCCTCCATGCTTCCGTGTGGGTATCCTCCACCGCCGTTTCTCCTCCGGCTCCGTTTTCCCCCTGCGTGTCCCCGCCGGTTTCACCGCCCTGTGCAGTTCCCCCGGCTTCAGTTCCCTGTGTGCCCTCCCCGTTTCCGCCGCTTTGGCCTTCCTGTCCGTCTTCCCCTTCCGCGCTGCCTTCTTCGTCATCCTGTGCGGGCGCTACCGGCGTCATGATTTCCAATTGGAGGGCTTCTAACTCTTCCCTCTCCTTATCGGTCAGTTCTTCCGTCATAAAGATTCCCATATAAGGCAGCACTTCCGTCAGGATACTCTTGACAATACGGGTCGCATGTTTCGCATCATCCTGCTGCGGCACATTCGGCCTGTCCACCACGACATAGATGGCAATCTGCGGGTCGTCCGCAGGAGCATATCCCATAAAGGAAACTACATATTGTTTATTCTTACGGGGCAGCGTTTCCGCCGTTCCTGTCTTGCCGCCTATCATATAGCCGGCCGGCCGCGCCGTCTTACCGGTGCCTTTCTCGCCTGAGACTACCAGATTGCAATATTCCCTGATTTTCTCCGATGTTGACTGGGAAATCGTCTGTTTTAACAGTCTCGGCTCGATATTCTCCACCGTGGCCCCGGTCGGGCTGATGATTTTCTTCACCACATGCGGTTCATAATAATTCCCCCCGTTTATCAAAGAGCAGAATGCCGTTATCATCTGTATCATCGACACATTATAGCCCTGCCCGAACGAATTGGTCGCCAGTTCGGTAGGCCCCATATTGTCTTTATTGTACACCAGACTCGCCGTACGGGACTCTCCCTCCAGGTCGATATTCGTTTTTAATCCGAAGTTAAATGCATGTTGATAGTCAACAAACGTACTGACGCCCACCGCTTCATTAATATACATCATGGCCACGTTGCAGGACATCTCCACCGCTTCCGCAACCGATATCGTACCGTCTCCGTACGTATTATGGCAGTGGATGGGATATCCGCCGATTTCCCGCACGCCGTTGCAGGTATAGTATTCATTTCCCGTGATTTTGCCGGAATCCAGAGCTGCTGCCACCGTAAAGGGTTTTGCCACAGAACCCGGTTCATAAGTATCATGAATGCAGAAATTCCGCCACAGGGCATTGAATTGCTGCCGCTTCAATTCTTCCGAAAGCGTTGCGAAATTTTCCTCCGTAATATATTCGCCTTTCTTCCAGTTGCCCACTT
Organism: uncultured Lachnospiraceae bacterium; assembly: GCA_947246015.1. Taxonomy (GTDB): domain Bacteria; phylum Bacillota; class Clostridia; order Lachnospirales; family Lachnospiraceae; genus Kineothrix. The sequence continues at coordinate 34,124 of CAMXQE010000027.1, forward strand.
CATCTACCATGGGCATCCCGTACAGCATTTCCTCGTTCCATGTGTCGTTCAGGTCAAACACCGGATAGCTCGCCATGGCAAGCACCTCTCCCGAATTCACATCCATAATGATACATCCGGTGTTATTGCTGCCGTTTCTTTCCGTATAACTGTTTTTATACTGCTCATCGAATTTTTTCAGGTATTTTTCCACAATCCGCTGGATGTTGGCATCTATGGTGGTAACGATGGAGTTGCCGTCCAGGGCTGAAACCGTCGTCCGCTGCAGTGTACCGTCATCGTTCAGATACCCGTATTCCCGTCCCGGCGTCCCGCTCAATACGTCATTGTAATACTGTTCCAATCCGAATAACCCCTGATTGTCGCTTCTGGTAAAACCGATGACGTCACAAGCCAAAGTATTATTGGGATACCTTCTCTTATATTCCTCCTCAAACCAGATACCATTGATATTGGCGCCGTTTTCCTCATCCGCCTGCAGTTCTTTGAAACCGCTGATTTCTTCATAGGTCAGCTGTTTCGCCAGCACATAATACGAAGAGTTCGGATTAGTCTGCAGTCTGCTTCGTATCTCGGCTCCATCCAGACCAAGCAGCGACTGCGCGGCGGCTATGGTCGGCTCCACACACTCGCCGTTGTTGGTGCTCAGCATCACCTTGGCATCCAGAATAACATTGTAAACTTTCTCGCTGACTGCCAGCTTCACGCCATTGCTGTCCAGAATATCCCCCCGCCGGAAAGGAATGGTTTTACTGTCATAGGACTGCTGGGAAAGCACCTGTTTTTTATACCGTTCCCCATTGTCCCTGTTAATCAGCACCAGCCGCACAGATAACCCGATGAAAGCCAGCAGTACTGAAATAAAAAGTACCACCAGCTTCTTCTGCATCCGTAATGTAAATCTTGTATTCCGCCTTTTTCCTGTCCTTTGATTCCGTATTGTCGTCCCGCTCAAAATTCATCCCTTCTATCGAAACCCTGCCGAAAACCCGTCATCCTTACCTGCGCCGTTTTTCACAGCGTCCTTCTTATTCTTAGTCATTTTAATCTCTTAGTCTTCTTAATCCGGTATATCCGCCACCTGTCGCATATAATCGCTTCCTTTACCCGAAAACGTTATAATCTGTCCTTCCTCCGCATACCTCATCCCCAGTTCCTGTATGGCAACCCGTTTCACCTCTTCCAAATCCACGCTGCTCGTAATCCTGCTGTATTCCTCGTCATTGTCCAGCTTCATGGTATTCAGTTTGCTTTCCAGTCTGGATATATTTTTAATACTCGAAGTAATGTCTGACTGTAAGCTGATGTAACCGGTCAGGATTACTCCTGTTGCTATCAGCGCCATGGACAGGAAAAACACATAACCGAAATTCATATAATGTGCCTTTTCCCTGTTCTTCCTCGCCGTATTGCTGTTCGGCTTCCGATTCCTCCCTGGTCTGTTGATTTCCTCTTCCAACCGCCTTGCCGTACTGCCCTGCACGTAGGCGCCGCCTCTGGCCGTGTATGTCTGATGTCCTCTCTTTTGTCCTGATGATGCCCTATACTGCGCCATAACACTTTTCCCTTTTCTTTCTCCGGCGGTTTCCTCATCCACCTCCGGCTATTTTCTCAAACACTCTTAACTTCGCACTTTTAGAGCGTTTATTCCCGGTCAGTTCCTCTGCTCCGGGAAGTATCGGTTTCCTTGTGACTACCTTTCCTTTGGGCCTGTTCCCGCATACGCATACCGGAAAATCCGGCGGACACGTACAGGGATTCTCACTCTTGCGGAAAGCCCTCTTTACAATCCTGTCCTCTAAAGAATGGAATGTTATAATGCATAACCTTCCTTCCGGTTTCAGGAAATCAATCATGGATTCCAAAGAATCCTCTAATACTTCCAATTCTCTGTTGCATACAATCCGAAGCGCCTGAAATGTCTTTTTCGAGGGATGTCCTCCCGTCTGGCGCATTTTCGCCGGAATCGCCGCTTTGATGATTTCATTCAATTCTCCCGTCGTTTCGATGGGTTTATCTTCTCTTGCCATCACAATGTGTTTTGCTATGTTTTTGGCAAACTTATCCTCTCCGTAATCTCTGATAATCCGAAACAGTTCCGCCTCAGAATAATCATTCACAATATCTTTTGCAGTGAGCGCCTGTCTTCTGTCCATCCGCATATCCAGCGCCGTATCGTACTTATAGGAAAAGCCCCTCTCCAGCGTATCCAGCTGATAGGAGGAAACGCCTAAATCCAACAATATTCCGTCCACGCCTTCTATGCCCATTTCCCTTAATATCCCAACCGCATTGCAGTAGTTGCTCCGCACCACCGTCACCCTGTCTTTAAAGGGTTCCAGCCTCCGGCGGGCTGCCTCCGTTGCCTCTTCATCCTGGTCGAAGCCGATAAGTTTCCCACCCTTGTCCAAACGGCTGGCAATTTCATAAGAATGTCCGCCTCCGCCCAAGGTTCCGTCCATGTATATCCCATCTTCTTTTATCGCTAACTGCTCTATCGTTTCCTGTAACAAAACGGAGGTATGTTTAAATTCCATTTACGCTCCCCATTCCACTTGTTATCTCCAAAACTTCCATTCCTTACATTAGATTCCGAGTCCGAGTTCCGCCATATGTTCGGCAATATCCTCCATATCTTCATAGGAGGACGCATCCTCCCAGCGTTCCCTGCTCCAAATCTCTATCCGGCTCGCCACGCCCACGAGAACCACGTCCTTATTGATTCCCGCAAATTCTTTTAAAACGGACGGCACCAGTATCCTTCCCTGCTTGTCCACTTCCACGCTGGCGGCTCCCGCCAGAAAGAAACGGACAAACGTTCTCGCCTCTTTATTCGTAAGCGGCAGGTTTTTCAGTTTTTCCTCGAATTCAGCCCATGCTTCGTTATCGTACACAAACAAACAGCCGTCCAAACCCTTCGTCACAACAAACTCATCACCGAGAGCTTCACGGAACTTAGAGGGAATGATCAGCCGGTTCTTCGTATCGATGGTATGGTTGTATTCTCCCATAAACATAAAGCTCACCCGCCGTTCCAAAAAGCAGTCTGCCACTTCATGGTATCTGATTGTCATGGAACTTTCGGAATTTTGGGAACCTTACTCCACATATTATCCACTTCGTTCCACTTCATACCACTTTTCACCACTTTTAATCCAATTCTATACTAGAGGGAGACGTTTGACAAGCAATTTTTTCATTTTTTCCATAAAAAATACACCCTGCAATTTCCCGCAAGGCGCATTTTACGGGCTTTTTCCAACATGTGGTGCAAACGCCCGTTCCTTATGCAACATATTGTGCTTATCTATTTAACATATTGCAAAAAATGTTTTTCCGTTTATTCCAGTGAGCAACGAGCCAGGCGTCTGCAACATTTGGCGACTGCCGCGAGGGTCAAAGACCCCCGTTGCTTGCAGCGGGGTCTTTGATTTTACATATAAAAAGAGTGTATATCCTTCTAAAACAAATCGGATTTACACTCTCTCCTGCCAATCACTCCTATAATATTTCCATCTTACTCTTTGATAATGTCTAAATCTGTCAGATTGATTCCTGAAACAGTTAAAATAACTTTTAAGGCTATATAACGTCTTTTCATTTTCTGTCTGGCGCCATACCGGCGTTCCGCAGACTACACATTGAACCGGAACAGAATTACATCCCCATCCTTCACCACATAATCCTTTCCTTCCATACCAACCAGACCTTTCTCTCTGGCAGCCGCCAGTGAGCCCTGTTCCAAAAGGTCCTTGTAGTTGACCACTTCCGCCTTAATAAACCCGCGCTCAAAATCTGTGTGGATTTTTCCCGCTGCCTGCGGCGCTTTCGTTCCCAGTTTAATCGTCCATGCCCTCGTCTCGTCCTCGCCTGCCGTAAGGAAGCTATGTAAGCCCAATATACGGTAGCTTGCCTTAATCAGCTTCTCCAGTCCGGACTCTTCCAAACCTAAATCTTCTAAAAACATAGCTTTCTCGTCATCGTCCAGCTCCGCAATTTCCTGCTCAATCTGCGCACAGATGACAAAAACCCCGCTGCCGTTTTCCGCTGCAAATTCCCGTACTGCGGTGACTCCCGCATTATCTGCCCCGTCATTTGCCAAATCCTCCTCTGACACATTTGCGGCAAAAATAACCGGTTTGTACGTCAGCAGATTATAAGACGCAAGCCATGCCAGCTCGTCCTCATCCTCCGTTTCAAATCCAAGCGCCAGTCTGCCATCCTCCAGATGCGCCTTGATGCGTTCCAAAAGCTCAAGCTCTTTTGCCAGAGTCTTGTCCATTCTGGCCCCTTTAGAAGTTTTTGCAATTCTCCGCTCCAAAATCTCCAAATCCGAAAAAATAAGTTCAAGATTAATCGTTTCAATGTCTCTCAAAGGGTCTACGCTTCCATCCACATGCACCACATTGGAATCTTCAAAACAACGTACCACATGGACAATGGCATCCACCTCGCGGATATTGCTTAAGAACTGGTTGCCAAGCCCCTCTCCCTTTGAAGCCCCCTTCACCAGTCCGGCAATGTCCACAAATTCAATGACTGCCGGCGTTACCTTTTTGGAATGATACATATCTCCCAATAATTTCAGCCGTTCATCCGGCACCGCCACAATTCCCACGTTCGGGTCAATGGTACAGAACGGATAATTGGCAGATTCCGCTCCTGCCTTTGTCAGTGAATTGAATAATGTGCTTTTCCCTACGTTGGGAAGACCTACGATTCCTAGTTTCATAATCTATTTTACCTGTCCAGAAATCCTTTATTTTCAAGGGTTTCTGCCTTTCTATAAATTTTATCTGCGCCCTTTTTACGCCCTTTTCATAAGTGGCGGGCGTAGCTTCTTCAAACTGGCGAACTGCTTTTACCAGTGACTCGTCCTTTCTTTGATAAATGCCTTTGCCGCACTCCTTACCTTTTAGATTTTTCCCATATATACGGACTCCTTTCTCATATCAAAAAAGAGTCCAACGCAATAATAGAGTATAGCACAAAGACTCTGTTTTTTCAATCCTAATCAACACCATCCGTTATTATGTGGATTAGAGCATGTTTGAAAATTCATTCCTACCATCTGTACGCCACAATTTGTCTGTTTCAGCATTGTATCAATTTTATTTTTCCCAATATTTCTATACTCGGCTGCTTCCTTAATCGTTAATATCATTTTGAGGTGTATCGGTACTCGTACTTCATTTATTCCCGCGAGCAACGAGCCAAGTGTCTGCAACATTTGGCGACTGCCGCGAGGGTCAAATACCCCGCCCCTTGGGGCGTTTCAAATTTGATGCCCCGCTGCTTGCGGCGGGGTCTTTGACTTCCTCATTTCTGCGCTGCTTTTTGCGCATATCAAGTTTGTGGATGCAGCGCAGACACAAACTTGCGGAACTCTTCTATTCTTACCGATATTGACGGGATAAGGGTATACCCTCATATATGAACCTTAGATTTTATCTAATATATCCTTGGGAATTTCTCCCAATCCGGGTTCTATATCTATATCAAATAAGCAATATAACAATTCATAAAAATCTTCTTCCAATATTTCCGGGTCTGTCCATTGAAGTGAGAATTTAGTTTTTGCATATAAAGGTATTCCATCATCAAAATTTTCCTCACGTATAATACAAACGTATTTATTAGACTGGGCATGAATCATCATATCTCCTTGTATAATCATCGTCTCCCATCCAACACCGCCATTCCTTGAATCAGCTTTCTTAGCATAAAATTTATCACATATTAAAAGAACCTTATCTGCCATAATCAATTCATTTGTCATCCACTGCGGCAAATCGTGCCCGGGTTTTAAATGATACATATCAACACGCGCATTAACACCATTCTCCCTTAATTTGCACACAAAATTTTTTACCCATTTTCTATTTTCTGGATTTTCACCTGTATAACTGATAAAAACTCTCGGATTTTTAACCGATTTTTTTTTCTTATTTATACTTTTATCCAGTTGCAAATAAACTTCTTTTGAATATGCAAAAATATTAAGATTTATATTTGCTTCACTTTCAAAATAGGATTTCAAAATTTCAAACGAATCCTGCACACTTAATCCACCCGCACCGGCTCCAAGCAAAGGCATATTAATATCAGACAATGAATTAAGTTCGCAATAGTTCTTTATTTCTTTGCAAATACTATGTAAATATTCCACTTTACTTCTACCGGTAAATCCATCTACAGAAGCAGCAAATCCTATTACAATAGCATTCGTAAAATTCCCTTTACTTTCATCAAATACTATATCTCCCGGTTTCTCAACACCTGGTGAATTCAGAATACCATTTATATCCAGATTTTTTTTAATCGATTTAGTTATCCCTCCCATATGATTACATGGAATAATAATAATGTCACACTTTTTATCAAATATACTTCCACAAACTAATTCATACATAAATTCCCCTCATTTCTTTTAAACGTATTAAAATTTTACATGAATTTTCATTAGTTCCTTCACAAAAAATCTATTATTTCATTCTTATCAAAATCAAAGACCCCGCGGGAGTAAATTTTTGACTATTTTCTATCCCGTTGAAGCAATCACTTCATTACCAACCCAATAATCTGATATAATATTTAAACTATAACATAAATATACTTTATTTTCTATATTTTTACATATACCACGAAAAAAATCAGGCATACCAGATAAGAACCTTATTTCTCCCAAAGAACCGGCTCTGGCCGGAGATGGTACTCCTGTATATACATCTGCCCGGGTAACGCCGCTTAAGTCGCCACCCGCACTTAGGGTTTGTGCATTTCACCTTTTCCATTGACAACCGCCTCCCCGCACTGATATGTAACAAGGAAATCAGCCTGTCCACCGATTTCCTTTTATTATTTGTACATTATCAATTTTCTTCGTGTGGTGCTTATGCAGGGCTGGATATCTTACTTATCCGGGAACTTCTTCCACTCCCCTTTTTAACTATTTACATTAAAGGTTTAGCCACACCATAGCTGGCCGCTTAGTATTTTAATTTATTATACTATCCTTATTACATACATTATAAAGTTGATGCTCAAATAATACATTAAACTTTCCATTTGCTGTAAACATATTAGAAGGACTTTTTATTGCAACAATTTTTCCATCTTCCATTAAAGCAACCCTGTCACTGATTAGAACCGTTGAAAGTCTATGTGCAATCGTTATGATCGTCTTACTGCCAGAGAGTAAACGAATCGTTTTCAATATTTCATTTTCGCTATGACTGTCCAATGAACTAGTTGATTCATCAAAAATAATGATATCTGGATTTTGTAACAACAGCCTTGCTATTGATAGTCGCTGCCTTTGACCACCAGATAATTTGATACCACGCTCACCAATATTCGTTTCAAATTTATCAGGCAGGCTCTCAATAAATAACAGGATGTTCGCTTTTTCACAAGCACTTCTAATCTCTTCCTCCCCTGCATGTCTGTTTGCAAGCAATAGATTTTCCCTGATGGAGAGATTTAACATTTGAGAAAACTGGGAGACTATACCAATTTTACTGCTTATGCTCTCATGAGACAGTTCAGAAACCCGCCTGTTACCAATCAGAATTTCACCGCCACATGGCTCATATACTCCCGTCAGCAAATTAGCTAAGGTCGTTTTTCCACAACCACTCCTGCCTACAATTGCAATGTGCTCGCCAGGATAAATGGTTATATTTAATGAATTGACAACAAATTGCTGTTTATTATTATATCGAAAACTAACATTCGAAAAAGTTATTTTATCTTCCAAATTTGCAACCCTTATCTTTATGTTATATTCTAATTCCAGAATCTCAAATACTCGTTCAATATTAGGCTTCTGGGCACTGAAATCAAGAATTGAATTCACAACAGACGTAATGTTATCCACCAGCTGGATAAAGTAATCCATATAGGTAAGCAGAATTCCAACGGTAAGTTTTTTACGGATAATCAGCACTCCTCCTACAAAATACAGATTCATTCTAGTGACAAAATAATCTTTAAATGCAACAAAGAGCCAGTTAAGAGCAATATATATTTGACTCCTAACTATTAATTTTGCAAGGTTCTTTCTATACTTGTCGAATTCTGCCTCCATGCATATCTCTAAATTATTTGTTTTTATATCAGCCCAATTTTGAAAGGAATTATTTAGAAAGCTGTCATACTCTCCTTCAAATTTACGCCGTTCCTCTGATGCTCGATTGGCCTTCTTACTGATAATCTGTACTGACCAGAAAGAAAAAGGAATAACAATAAAAGCAATGATTGTTAATGTTCGATTAATTGCAAATAATATTACAGATATCACTAAAATTTTTGCAATCGAGAAGAAATAATCAATTACATGCTTCTGTAAAAAAGTTTCAAACAATTCAACATCACGATCAATTCTGTTTGCCAAATCACCCGTACTATATTTTGTATAAGAATCTGCTTTCATATTAACGTATCTTTTCAAGACATTAACCCGCAATTCTATCTTTAGTTTAATAAATAAAGTATTATACGATATCCTGGTAAACTTAATCAGTAATGTCTGTAACAAAAAAACAGACAAATAACCAGCAATAACCATTGGCAGATGCCTAATTTTGCCCTTAACAATCACTTGATCAATAAATATGTAATAAAAAAATGGTTGTACGAGCCCGGGCAATAAATCAAGACTTTTTAAAAACAGAAGCTGATATAATAGTACCTTTTTTTTACCCAGTAATCCAAAGGTTCTTTTCAAAGTTCTGATACGATCTGATTGTTCTTTCAAATAATCCCCTCTTTTTCCTATGATTTCTATAAGCTGGTTACTTTGTATTCTGAACTTCAAGCCTGACTATATAATCTCTCCGGATTTCGAGAGATTACTATACCATACTTGCTCCCGGAAAAGTTTATTATACGTCCCACAAGTCTCAAGTAACTCTTCATGTCTACCAAAACCTGTAGCTTTTCCATCTTCAAAAACAATGATTCTGTCCGAATTAATTATTGTAGACCATCTGTGTGCAATAATAAGCAATGTATGATTTTTCCCAAGTAATTCCCATGATTTTTTTATCGTCATTTCGGACTCACTATCTAACGCACTGGTCGATTCATCAAAAATCATGATTGGAGAATTTTTAACAAATGCTCTCGCAATTACAATTCTCTGTTTCTGACCTCCTGAAAAATACAGACCCCCGGTTCCAACAATGGTATCCAGACCATCCTCCAAACTGTTCACAAAATCATACAAGTCTACCATTTTAAGTGCTTCCCACAATAAATCATCCTGAAACTTGTCCCAGGCAAACTGCAAATTAAATCTTATAGAACCGTTATAAATAACGCTGTTTTGATGAACGACTCCTATTTGCTCACGCAAATATTTGATATCATATTCCATGATATCCTTACCATCCACAAATATATTTCCGTCATTGACATCATAAATCCTGCACAACAAATTCACTAACGTACTTTTTCCCACTCCACTATTCCCTACTATAGCGATTTTCTCACATGGATTGATGCGAAATGACAAATCTTTAAATACATTCCGTTCCTCATTATAATAAAATGAAACATTTTTCAACTCGATGCTTCCTGCAATTTGTTCTCTGTTACGCTTAAGAATCTTATGCTTATTTAAATGTTCTGGCCCCTCTTCTTCCAACGGAGCATCAAATAACTCCATAATCCTATCACAGGAAACCATATTGGACGAGAGAGACAGTATTTTTGAGTTAATACTGTTAAACGTTGTGATGCAGTTCGTATAATAAGCAAAACAGGCTGTAACCCCGCCTATCGTAAGCTGATTGGCTTTTACCAAAAGAGCTGCAATTGTAAACATACACATCTGCGCGAGCACCAATATTCCAGTGTTAAACCGCTCTGCTTTCACTTCTATTCTATTTAAACCAATACTCATTCTGGCTATTTCAATATTCCTTCGAAGGAATTCCGAAAGAATCTGTTTGGAGGCATGTAAAAGCTTTATTTCCTGCATTCCGCCTAAAATTTCGAATGTCCAGGATGACAATATTCCCTTTCTTTTGATAATACGAGTATTCTCGCTTTTCGCTTTTCCGAAAAAAATTCTTGATACATATATGATTACGGGAGTTGAGACTGTAGTAAAAACCCCCATCCATATATTTGCACAATATATAAATACAAGAGCAATAAACATATTAATGAAATTTGATACCAATCCAAATAAATTAATACTTATCATTGTCATAATCTGATCAACATCATATCCCATTCTGCTAATCGTATCGCCGCTATACATACTTGCTAAACAGCTGCCCCTGAATCTTAAAATTCTGGAATACAGTTCTGCTCTTATATCGAATAGAAATGTTGTGCTGGTTACTTTTTCCATAATATTCACTATCGTATACATCGCCTGATTAAAAATATATACCGCTCCATATATCCTTACAATATAAATAAAACGCGACATATTTTGAGCATTGAGTACCTCATCGACCAACCATCCAATAATAAATGGCAATATCATAAGCGTTATGGAAGCCAAAATGATACTAAGTAACATGATAATAAATTTCCATTTATGGGGTTTTGCAAATTTTAGGACAAATTTTATCTTTTCTTTCACAGCTTTTCCTCCACAATATTATATTATTTTTCATCATTCCACATAATGGTCTGGTTGGTCGGGTTGTTAATGCAACAATTGTGTATAGACATTTCGATATAAAAAACATCTTACCCAGCCCCATATGAAACACCATATTTGTCACAATCGAAAAAACACCGGAACGCACTAATTTCACAATATTCTACAAACATTCCTTTCATAATAGAACTACTGTGATATCAGCACATCCAGGTGGCTGTTTTTACAAGTTAGTCACGGTATTAAATTTTAAACAAATTATCTCATTTAATCTCTTTCCGTTTTCGCAAATGAATCGGTATATCTTCTTTAGTAACTTTGCATTTATGAAGTACTACGACATCTTCTTCGACTTCCTTTTCCGTCTTGCAGATAAAGCAGTGCTTATGCCAAGGACATTCTCTGGTGCATTTATGTATCACGCCTTGCACCATGCTGCATCCACCTCCACTTCCCGACATTTTTCTTTCCTCTTGTCATTTTGGGTTACAACTTACCTTATTTCATTTTCTTCATATTCTTTATCTTCTATATAGCCCGGATAAATGTTGTGGCAAGGTTGTGGCAACTCTTTACATCATAATATACCACAGAATCTGCCTCGTCAATAGATTGTTCCATTTTTCTGCCACAACTATCAAAAAAACTAAAACCGTAAAACAATATATATGTTCTACAGCTTTAGTTTCCCATTAGTGAATGAGTGTTTTTAATGCACTCCACACTTTCACCCATAAATATATTTAATGCCAATATAAACTATGTTGGCTCATAAATGTGATGATACTCAAAATCACCCATCTACAGACTTCACAAATACCGGATAACCAGATTATGGATGATAATCAAACAGCTTTCGGATTCATATTATACGAACCTATAAGCTAAAACTGAAACCTCTCCAATTTGCATCGATATTGCTCAAGTGTACCTTCTACAATATCGATAACTTTTGAAATATACACTTTCTGTGCATCCGTCATATTATAATAAAACAAATCAATCTGAGGTGCCGCAAATTCAAAAATTTCATTCACTTTGACTGCCCGCTTTACAGTCGATCCTTTACCTGCGTAATCGTATGCATCTTTCCATCTCTGAAGCTGATCTGGTTCATCCCACATTTCGCTTTTGACAAAGTCTTGCAATTTCCCGTTAATTGTACTTTTTACCGCATTAATTAGAATCATCCTTTTATCCTCTTCTGCTATATTCGGTTCAACTTTCATCGGACGGTTCAAATAGATGTTAAGCTGCGTTCTGATAGATGCACTCAAATCAGCTAATGGCATTAATTCCAACTGATAATTGTCCTCACCGAAATACCCCAATCTCCTGGTTAACGCCCGTACTTTGCTCCAATATACTGTTTCTTCCTTTTTTGCCGGATAGCCTATTTTGTTCCCCCATGCCGTTCTGTAATTCTTAATTCCTTCCCTTAAATGTGCAATCAAAGTCATCATATCATAGGACAGAGAAATCATATCCACAGTAATACTCTTTCGAAGCCTGTCCTTCCATAGAGCAATCAAATCATTACCATATTTTTTAGAAACCTTTGTTATCCCTTGCGAATTCAACCCGGAAAAATAAAAGCATGACCCCATCATCTGTGCGGCCTCGGTTTCAGATAAAACATCCTTATTCTGGCGTCTCATATCACTAATATAAGAATCCAACGCTACCCATATATCATGTCGCTTATCAGAAAAATTTCCGAAGTTATCTCCCACCATTAAGTCCATATGCGTAAAAGCAAAGCATACTTTTTCTGAGTAACCATATTCTATTGCAGTCCGTATAGCCATTTTGACATTTTCCAAAATGGGGTGTTGGGCATCGTCCACTATCACTATACCATCCGATTTTCTAAAATATTCAATGACATTTGTCGGCATGGACGACATTGCTGTTTTATGTCCTAAGCCCTGCCCATCAAACAGCACCAACCTTGGCACCTCTTCACAAAATTCCGGCTTAAACCTCCCTTTTACCCTCATTGTTTTAACAATAGGTGACAACAGGCTCCCCCAAGCCTTCCAGCTATTACTCGTAAATCTTTTTATTGTCCGGATAAATTCCTCCCGATTTTTCGTTTTGAAATACCATGCATTTGTCCACTTGCCTTTTGAATTTAATTTTTCTCCTCCCTCCAGCAATCGAAACCTTGCCATGATATCTTCCACTATCTCATTTCTTAAGCTTAAAATATCATTCTCTTCAGCAGAGTTAAAAGTTTCATCTCCAATATCTATATTATTTTTATACTTGTCCTGTGCAATTTGAATCAGGCGATTAATATAGCTGTTTACGCTTTCCAACAGACCCTCTATATCCTGCTGAATATTCATGGGTGCCTTTTCAATATCTTCTTCCTCAAATTCTTCATCAAGTTGATCCGTTTTTTTATCTTCCAAACTCAAATCACCAATTATATAGGACATTCTAAAAATTAAATCCCGGTTGGAAAACAGCCGGTTAGATATGTCATTACGTTTTTTTTCTAAATTCTTACATTTTTCCGAAATACAGAATTCCAATGCAGCCTCTATACATTCAAGTACATGCATTTCCACCAGGTATCTTGACATAAATGTAACAACGATTTCATAGTCCGCATCTTCTGACATTATCAATTCAAGATTACATGTCGTTGTTCTTCCTGTCGATGTGGTCGGAAATCTTTCCATAGCCGTTCCAGCCATTAAACGCAGCAAAGAAGTTTTTCCCACTCCACTCGGTCCAACCAAAGTCTGCCTTGTATATCCATCTTCTTTTGATGGAAGGTTTATCCGATTCAGCAAATCTTCATCTATCGGATTTGCACCTTCAAGAGGATCATAATAAGCATCTACAACAACTTCGCTAAAATGCCCATAAGCTTCCGTCCTCTTGCTTGAATCTGCCCAATAGCTGTCACTAAGTATCCTTTCTAATTCCTCAGCCAACCTTTGTGCTTCTGCTGCATCTGTCGTTCCTATACCCCGATGCACTTTTAACCCATATTTCCCATCCTTATCCTTAACCACTGAATGTCGAAAATTAACAGTGTACCCCCTTTTCCCCTTTTGTATATTATATGAAACTTTTGGACTCATATACTCGTCTCCTCTCTTGAGTTGTTCCGCAGTTGTTCCACGCAGACAATATACCATTTACATTTTCTTATGTCAACAGTCGTTTCCTCTCGTTCTTACTCTCTCGTTTTTTTATCCTTTCTGGCAATTCTCCAGACAGCAAACTTCCCTGCTGTTACTGCCACTGGAAGCCCACCCGGCGCCATAATCCACTGACTGGCGATATATAGGTTTTTTACCCCTTTTACCATCCCTTTAACACGGAAAGACTTTACTCCCTTTTTCGTAATAAAACCCATATATGCTCCATGATATGCGTTACAATACCGTTCATAGGTTATCGGTGTCCAGCAGTCAAGAAATTCCATATTTGTCCTTGTCACATTGAATCTCCTCCAACAGATTAGTACCCCTTAACATTAACACAAGCAATGGAAATTTTATAGAGTGATTTACTCAACGAAAATTCTGCTGTCAAAACATCATTTTGGTATAAAATGCAGACCTAACCCGCGAAAAAAAAGGACAGCCTAGACTTTACCCGTAAGTCTATGACTGCCCTTTTTTAATTCTCGATTTCTATGTACAACTAAACTTCTAACAATTGCTCTAATTCATTTACCATCTTATCCATCGTGTCTACCTGATTAAAAATAGCCGTAATTTCCTGCGTATTACTCTGAACCATATTCGCGATAATATTGGCGATATTGCTGAATTCGTCGTTCTCTGACTGAATACCGCCGGCAATATCCTCATTAATCGATACGGTTTCATTAATGACGCGCTTCTGTGCCATCTGCATTTTACCTGCCTGCCCAATCACCAAAACAGATTCCTTTAACCGTTCTATCATCGTACGAATACCCTCTACCGTCTCTACCGTTACCTGACTCTGTTTCTGCAGCTGTTCCGCATTTTCATTCATGAATCTGGATACATCGTTCGTTCCTGTCTGTACCCGGACAATTATATCATTCACATTCCGAAGCGATGACTTTGTACTTGTTGCAAGGTTCCCGACTTCCTGCGCTACAACAGCAAATCCCCTTCCCGCTTCTCCTGCCCTTGCCGCCTCGATAGCAGCATTAAGTGCAAGAAGATTCGTGGATTCGGCAATCTCATTGATAATCGTTAAGGTTTCTCCGATTTCACCCGTTTCCGCCAATAACTTATCTGTAACTGCTCTCATCTGATGCGTTGATTTCTCAACATCCGTGCTCATACTCATCAGGGTATTCAGCGCCTGCTCATTGGAAACAGACATGTCCACCAATTCTTTTGCCGCCTCTTCCACATCCTGCATCTTCGTTTCCAGATTACGGTTGCTCTCCTCTAACTGTGAAAGATTTTCCCTGCTTCTTTCCGCTTTCTTCAACATATCATCGCTGCTGTTAATCAGACTTTTACTGATAGTAGAAAGTTCTTCGGCAGAATCGCTTTCGGACTGTGAAATCGTAACAAGCAGATTGCTGGTATCCTCCAACTGTCCCGCAATATGT
The DNA here is from genome assembly GCA_947246015.1 of uncultured Lachnospiraceae bacterium. Classification (GTDB taxonomy): domain Bacteria; phylum Bacillota; class Clostridia; order Lachnospirales; family Lachnospiraceae; genus Kineothrix. The sequence goes on from CAMXQE010000027.1 coordinate 49,324, forward strand.
GTGACATTATTCAATACATTCTGTACCCTTTCGTTATTCTTTTCCAGCTCCTCTTTTTTGGCAGTAATAAGAAACCGTGACACCATATAGACATTCAGATAAATAAAAATCATCGTCAGAACAAGGCAGACAATCCTTAACAGCAAATTCGGCACAAATACCTCATCCTTTACCGGAAGCAGTTCCTCCCCATGCACCAGACATGCTATGACCAAAGAACTGATAATTTCTGCGATGGTTGCCAAAAGCATTCTGGTGTCCAGCAGCAATCCCGTTACCATGGTAAACAGAAAGGCAAATGCCCAAAACTCCCTGGACGGCACCATGTATATGATAAAATTGAACTGTATCAGCATGATGACAACCAGAAAAATCTTACTGTATTTCAGCTTTAATGGTTTTACAACACCCTCCTGATATCCGGTCCTGACAAAATAAATGGCAGTTCCAAGATAGATAATGTTCGTCAGATCAAACAGAAGGAATACGATGATACTGACGGAACTGTAAAATCCCTGCAGCCTGTTTCCCGTATAGAAAAGCCCCGCAAATAAACAGGTAAGCGTAATGGATAGCAAAGTGATTTTATATGCCCGGTTAATGTAGACATCCAACGCTGTCATGTTATCTTTTCCATAATCCGCTTTCTTTTGCATTTCTATTTCCATAAACCGTCTTTCCCTCTCATTTTTATACTTTTGCTATCCATGAACCAATTAGTTATTATCATATCAGCACAAAATAAAATATCAACCGTTATGGTATGGTTCGCATTTTTTTCGGTATGTTTTACCATTGCACTATTGCTCCATACCGGCAAAGGGATAAAAAATGTCCGGATATTCCTTCAATGTCATTTAGTTTAATGCCGCGTCGCCCGAACAGAATCATAATTCCCATTCTTCCCTCTGAACGCAAAAAAAGACACATGGTTTAGTTCCATGCGCCTGTATGATGTTATACCGGTTATCAGCCGGCACATTTTCTGTTTTCCCGGATTCAAAAAGTAAATTCAATACTTCCTCCTGTCCTGCAATTCCTGAAACAGCACCTGATAATTGTGATACCGTATCCGGCTGATTTTCCCTTCCTGCAGCGCCTCCTTCACCCCGCAGTCCGGCTCGCTTATATGGACACATCCCCGGAATCTGCAATACTTCTCATAGGATGTAAATTCAGGATAAAATCCCTGCAGTTCCTCCTTTTCCATGGAAAAAAGCTGTAAAGAGGTAAACCCCGGCGTATCCATGATATACGTATTTTCATGCAGTGCGATTAATTCTGAATGTCTGGTGGTATGCTTTCCCCGGTCTATCTTGCGGCTGATATCCCCTGTCTGCATTCCTGCCGACGGATTCAGGCAGTTAATCAGGGATGACTTACCCACCCCGCTCGGCCCCGCCATTGCCGTAGTTTTGCCGTAAAGCAGACTTTTCAGTTCTTCCATACCCTCCCGTTTCCTCGCGCTGGCGAAAAGCACACGGCAGCCGCTGCCCTCATAGGCGCGGCGCAGTTCTTCCTTTTCCTCCGGCGCGGCAATATCCTGCTTGTTGAAACAGATGATGCTTTCCAGCCCCTGCTGTTCCATCATAATAAGAAACCGGTCCAGCAGGTTAAAATTCGGTTCCGGTTTCACTATGGCAAACACTACTAATGCCTGATCAATATTGGCAACCGCCGGACGCACCAGCTCACTGCGCCGCGCAAGAAGTTCCACGATATTTCCCGTTCCTTCTTCTTCGTTCAGCACCTCCAGCCGCACATCGTCGCCCACCAAAGGCTTCCGGTTCTCTTTCCGGAAAATACCTTTCGCTTTACATTCGTATATTTTCCCGCATGTTTCCGGTCCTTCCTCTGTATATACATAATAAAAACCGGCTATGCCCTTGACTATCTTTCCCCGCATAATTCCCGTCCCTTATGACTCCGGTGTAAACTGCAGTTCCCTGACCACCGTCTTCTCTACTTCCGTTCCCTCCGTAGTGAAGACTTCCCCCGTATCCGGATTTGTGTCCGTAACCGCATCCGTCTTTACCGTATACGTAAACGTCACCGTACCGGAAGCAGATTGAATTCCCGTATAATTTACCGAAATCGGAAAAGAGGCCGTATTGGTATTCAGCAGCGACACGCCGTCTGCTGTCACAATACTCACTACCACATTCAGCCCATCCTTATAATCGGGGTCTTCCGCTGCCGAAGGAGGTTCTATGCTGCCGCTGAAACTGTAAGTAGTCTGTTTCGGTCCCAGACTGACCCGCAAATCGATGGTCGTTCCGCTGTCCACATAAGTGCCGACGGAATAACTCTGATAACATACCAATCCCGCCAATGATGCATCGTCATTATTTACCTCCGTAACGCTTGCCACGGAAAGCCCCAGTTCCGTCAGGGTTGCAACGGCATCCATCTCCGAAACTCCTATCACGTTCGGCACCCTGACCTTATTTTCCTCAGGGCCCTGACTGATGCGGAGCGTAACCGTAGAACCGCTTGGAGCCTTAGAACCGCCTTCCGGACTCTGGGAAATAATATTTCCCTTCGGCACCTGCGAATCATAACTTTCGGTACGGTTCACCACAAACCCCTTCTGCTCCAGATTGGACACCCCTTCCGCCGTAGATGTCCCAACCACATCCGGTACTTCGATACCGCTGGCGCCGGCGCTGACTGTCAGCAGGATATCCGTCTGCCCGTCTACCATCACACCGATATCGATATTACACCGCAGCACCAGTCCTGCTTCATACTCATCTGTTTCCTGATAGGCAACTTCCGGATTCAGTCCCATTCCCAAAAGTTCCTGCCTTACCTCTTCTAACTGTCTCCCGACCACCTTCGGCATTTCCACTTTCTCGGTTTCTTCCTCTACCTTCGTATCCTCCTCTTCGCCGCCCAAGCCCTCGAACGGGAAAATACCTATGGTCTTGCCTACCAGAAACAATACGATACAGCCGATGACCAGTGCCGCAGCCACAGCAAGAATGGTCGTAATCCGTTCCATCTTCGGATCATAATCCTCATCGTCTCCGGCATCCTCGTCGTCCTCGTACTCTTCTTCTATCTCCTCTTCCTCGTATGCCTCATCCTCATATTCCTCTTCATACGCCTCTTCGTCATATTCTTCTTCCTCCGGTTCAGGCTCCGGTCTCCGCGCTCTGCGCTGTACATCCTTTTTCAGCCGCAGCGCTTCATCCATGGAATCCCTTCTGTCGGACTGCCGCTTTATCTGTACCATATCCCTGTCCGTAATCATCCGGGTGGACGCCTCTTCATCGGGGTCCACGATTTTCACAAAATCCTCGTCCGGATTAATCAGCGACTGCTTTAAATCCGCAATCAGCTCCGCCATGGTCTGATACCTGCGGTCGGGACTCTTCTGACAGCATTTAAAAACAATCTGCTCTACACTGACCGGAATCTCCTGAATATAATCCCTCGGAGAAGGAATCGGCTCCTGAATATGTTTAATGGCAATTGCCACCGTCGTTTCCCCGTTGAACGGAACCCTTCCCGTCAGCATCTCAAACAGCGTAATGCCCAGGGAGTAAATATCGCTCTTCTCGTCGCTGTAACCGCCCCTCGCCTGTTCGGGCGAAGTATAATGCACGGACCCCATCACATTTGATGTGATGGTATTGCTGGTCGCCGCCTTGGCAATGCCGAAATCCGTTACTTTTACCTTTCCTTCCTTTGAAATGATAATATTCTGGGGCTTAATATCACGGTGAATGATATGGTTGTTATGAGCTGCCTCAATCCCCATGGAAATCTGAATGGCTATGCTGATAGCTTCTTTCACCGAAAGCCTCGCCTTTTTCTCAATATATTTTTTCAGGGTAATGCCTTCTACCAGTTCCATCACGATATAATAAATGCCGTTTTCTTCCCCTACGTCATATACATTGACAATATTGGGATGCATCAGTCCAGCGGCTGCCTGTGCCTCCACACGGAATTTGGTGACAAAATTCGCATTTTCGGAAAACTCCTGTTTCAGTACCTTAATCGCCACGAAACGGTTTAACTTATGGCATTTTGCTTTATATACATCCGACATGCCACCGGTACCTATCTTTTCCAGTATCTCATATCGTTCTCCAATTATCATTCCTATCTTAATCATTCCAATAACAATGCTCCTTTCAAAGTCCGCCCGGCCGGAAGGACACCCGTCCTCCTATATGGAAATTTTCTCTTTTCCCCCGGAAATTCCTTTCCGGTCTTTCACCGGGAATCCTGTTCCCCCCGGAAATCCCCTTTATTCCCTTCTCAGAAGAATTCCCCGCTCCGCTCCTCAGCAACTGGTTCGATAATAATCACTGCGATATTATCCTTTCCCCCATTCTGATTTGCAGCCTTTACCAATTCTTCCGCCTTTTCCTCCACACTTCCCTGCGTGGACAGAATCATGTGGATTTCCTTATCCTCCAACATATTCGTCAATCCGTCGGAACACATCAGCACGATATCTCCGGGTTCCAGTTCCACATGGAAAAAATCCGCCTCCACCGTATCCTTTGCTCCAATTGCTCTTGTAATGATATTTTTATCCGGATGGCTTCTGGCCGCCGCCCTGTCAATGCCGCCCAGACGAACCATCTCTTCCACAAGGGAATGGTCCCTCGTAATCTGCTCAATCTTTCTGTCATTCACTACATACAGCCTGCTGTCGCCCACATTAGCGACCTCCAGATATTTATCGCTTAAGCATGTGGCGGCTACCATCGTCGTCCCCATGCCGCTCAGCGCCGCTTCTTCTCCCGCTTTCTTCCTGATATGTCTGTTGGCAGTTTCGATTGCCGTCCCTAATATCTTCACCGGGCTCTTCTCAAATGAGCGCCCGATTTCCTCCTTCACCGTCTCCACCGCATATTTGGACGCATAATCTCCTGCATTATGCCCTCCCATGCCGTCGGCTACAATAAATATGTTCGGCAGGTTTCCTATCGGCTGTTCCGATGCAAACACATAATCCTGATTCAGTTTTCTCTTTCTCCCAATATCCGTAACGGAAAATGTCCTTAACACGTCCAAACCTCCAAGTTCACCAAACCTATGGACAGGGATGTTTACGAAAGCATACTGCGCCTTAACTGGCCGCAGGCTCCGTCAATATCTCTACCCATTTCCCTTCTTATAGTAACATTTATTCCATTTTTTTCAAGTTTATTTTTAAATACAGCCGCTTCTTCGGGCGTACCGGGCCGGAAATCCCGCTCTTTTATGGGATTTACCGGAATCAGGTTGACATGGCAGTTCAGGGGCTTTGCCAGCCGGATTAACCCTGCCGCGTCCTCCGGACTGTCATTCACACCGCCCACCAGACTGTATTCAAATGTAATCCTGCGGCCTGTCTTATCAAAATAGTATGCACATGCTTCCATCAATTCATCCAAACCATAACGGTTGGCAACAGGCATCAGCTGCCGACGTTTCTCATCCGTTACGGCATGAAGAGACAGGGCAAGCGTTATCTGCAGTCCCTCGTCCGCCAGTTTCCGCATCTGCGGCACCAGCCCGCAGGTAGATACGGTAATGCTGCGCTGGCTGATGTGAAGCCCGCTTTCACCGGTCAGCAGCCGTATGAATTTCACTACATTTTCATAATTATCCAACGGTTCACCGGTCCCCATCACCACTACATTGGAAACCCGCTCACCGGTCAGCCTCGTAATGGCATAGACCTGCTCTAACATCTCCGAAGGCAGCAGCCCCCGTTCCAGACCATCCAGCGTGGAAGCGCAGAACACACATCCCATACGGCATCCCACCTGGGAAGAAATGCAGACGCTGTTCCCATGCTTATACTTCATCCAGACGCTCTCTACCGTATTGCCGTCTGCCAGTCCGAACAGGAATTTCTTCGTCCCGTCGATGGCCGACTCCTGCACCTTCACCAGTTTCAGGCAGGTATAAAAATACCTTTCCCGGCATTTTTCCCTCAGTTCTTTACCGATATTCGTCATCTGCCCGAAATCTTCCGCCAGTTTCACGTGCATCCATTCATATATCTGCTTTGCCCGGAATGGTTTCTCTTCCATGGCAGACATTTCGTTTTTCAGTTCCTCCAATGTCAGGGACTTTATATCCCTTTTCTTATTTTCCAATATCCGAAAATCCTTTCCTCCAAAAACCGTTTTACAGTTCCCGGCTTCTTCTTACAAACCTCGCAATAAAAAACCCGTCCGTCTCATGTACTCCCGGCAGAAGCTGCAGACAACCGCTTCCCGCCGTTCCGGTATCCGGAACCCGCCCCAGAAATCTATGGATATCTTCCAGCTCAAACGGATAATTCTCCAAAAACCACCGCACGATTTCCTCATTTTCCTCCCTGTGTATGGTACAGGTGGTATAAATCAGCGCACCCTGCGGTTTCACATAGCGCCATACTGCATCCAGCAGTTTCTTCTGTAATTCCGGCAGCTGCTTCAAACCCTCCAAAGTTATATTATACTTGATATCCCTCTTTTTGCCAAGTATCCCCAATCCGGAACAGGGCAAATCTGCCAAAACCACATCCGCCTTCCCGAAAAGCGACGAATCATACACCGTCCCGTCGAATACTTCCGTCTCCACATTCGCAAGTCCCAGCCGCCTTACATTCTCCCTGATAAGCGCCGCCTTTTCCTCCGAAACATCCCTGCAAAGCACCTTTCCCGTTCCCTTAAGCAGTTCCGCCGCATGTGTCCCCTTCCCTCCGGGCGCGGCGCACACATCCAGTACAAAATCCCCTTCCCTGATTCCCGCACACTCCACCGCCAGCATGGAACTCACATCCTGTACGGTAAACAACCCCTCCTCAAAACCGGGCGCTTTCCTCATTCCTTCCAAATGAGTCAGGCAATAAGCATACTCCAGATAAGGATGCGGTTCCACACCGATTCCCGATTCCCGCAGCCGCTCCAGCAGCCTCGCGGCCCCACCATGCTTTCCTTCCATCACTTCCTGCTTTACCCTTATTGTCACCGGATGCACCGCCAGCATCGCCCGCAGCATCCTCTCCGTCCGCTCCGCCCCATACTCCTTCAGCCACATGGAGACCAAAAACTCCGGCATGGAATAAACCACCGACAAATACTTTAACGGTTCCTTCCCCCTGTCCGGATAAATCTTCCCTATCTGCTCCTTATTCCTGGCAATATTACGAAGCACCCCGTTTACGAACCCCTTTAACTGCCCGAACTTCCGCTTCGAAGCCAGCTTCACCGCCTCATTGCAGACCGCCGCATCCGGCACCCCGTCCATAAACAAAAGCTGGTACACACTCATCCGCATCAGACACCTGATAAGCGGCTTCATCCTCCGAACCGGCACCTTGGAATACGCATCCAGCACATAATCAATCTGAATCCGCCGCTCCACCGTTCCCTCCGTCACCCGCTTCACAAACGCCTTCTCTTTCCCCTCCAGATAATCATACTTATCCAGTACATCCCGTATCAGTAAATTACTATAAGTCCCCTCCGCTTCCATCTGAAGCAGCATATCCAAAACCAATTCCCGTACATTCATACCTTACCCAATCCTCTCTCCATCCCCCACCATATCCCCAGCTTCCCCAACATATCTCCCAAACTCCTCCGACATATCTCCCCAAACTCCTCCAACATATCTCCTCCCGGCTCCCCCGACATATCTCCTCCCGGCGCCCCCAACATATCTCTCCCCCGGCTCTTCCAACATATCTCTCCCCCGGCTCTTCCAACATATCTCTCCCCCGGCTCCCCCGATATATCTCCTTCCGGCTCTTCCGACAGCGCCGGCCGCCCGCCGGATGTCTGTGCCGCAGGGATTGCGGAGGGCGCCGGACGAATGGAAGAGTGGTTTTCCTGCGTAAAGCATAAGGCTCCTTTTTCTTACAGAATGGTCAAAACAACAGGGAGAAATGGCCATGGAAGGCCATTTCAGGCTTGACGCGGCACGGATGCCGCTTCAAGCCGGCCCGACCTCCCCCGCCACCCACGCCCATTCTGTTAGAAAAATGCCTTATGCGCCCCGCAGGAAAACCACTCTTCCCTTCGTCCGGCGCCCCGCAATCCCTGCGGCACAGACCTCCGGC
>CAMXQE010000028.1 GCA_947246015.1 uncultured Lachnospiraceae bacterium
TTTTCCAAGAAAATCTTTTTCATTTTTCTCTTGACATATTACCAAATTGCTTTCTAGGATTTACTATCCGCGTCTTCTAACATTTCCCTAAGTTGTTTTTTTCCCCTGGAAAGTCTGGATTTGACAGTTCCTTCTTTTACTTTTAATACCTGTCCGATTTCCCTGATGGAAAGCTGGTCATAATAAAAAAGTATAATGACTTCCCGGTACACTACATCCAGCTTCATGACAACATCCCATAACTCATGGTATTCATCTTCAAAGACTGGCATTAATTCCTCCAGGTACTCTGAAATAAAAGTTTTTTTTCTTTGATTATAAATTTTTCTTGCTTCGTTGGCTGTAATCTGCATAATCCATGCCTTAAACTTTTCAGCGTTTCTAAGTGTTCCGATATTTTCATATGCCCGCAGTATCGCTTCGCTCACAGCATCTTCGGCATCCTGCTGGTTCTGCAGCATGCCGGCTGCAAGTCGGTACATATTCGGGCTGCATAATCTGATTAGCTTACTGAATTGTTCTTTTTTTATCTCAGCCACTTTTCATCTCCTCCTTTGTCTGCCGGCTTCTGCATATTAGATAAGGTATACGGAAAAAAAGTTCCCTGATTACATGCCATCTTTTTGCACATCCAATTATAAGTGTTTTCCTGTCAGAAAAAAATATATATATGATTCCGGAGCAATGTTGTGTGAGTATGCTTAAAAGATATGGAATATCTTTGTACACACAATTAAAACAACACAAAAACAAGTTGACCTATGTTGGATTTAGTGGTATTATAAAATCACAATCAACACAAAACCAATAAAGTGCATATCACATAGAAATTGAAGGAGGAAAAGGGTATTATGCAGAATGAGTATGAAATCAAGAAGGAAATGTGCGAAATCGGCAAGCGCGTTTACAACCGCGGGATGGTAGCGTCCAACGACGGCAACTTTTCAGTAAAGCTGAATGACAATGAATTTTTGTGCACGCCTACAGGAGTGAGCAAAGGCTTCATGACACCGGAATATATCTGTAAAGTAGATGCGGAAGGGAAAGTAATTCAGGCGAACAAAGGCTTCCGTCCGTCTTCCGAAATCAAAATGCACATGAGGGTATATAAGGAAAGACCGGATGTGCGTTCCGTAGTACATGCCCATCCTTTGTATGCAACCAGTTTTGCTATTGCGGGAATCCCGCTGACCCAGCCGATTATGCCGGAAGCGGTTATCGCTTTGGGATGTGTTCCGATTGCTGAGTACGGTACGCCTTCCACCGAGGAGATTCCGGATGCGGTTTCCAAATACCTGCAGTATTACGATGCCGTATTGTTGGAAAACCATGGGGCGCTGGCATATTCCGATTCCCTTCTGAATGCATACCACAAGATGGAATCTGTGGAGTTTTACGCACGTCTGCTGTACCAGTCCAAGGTGCTTGGCGGTCCGAAGGAACTGTCACAGGCACAGGTAGAGAGATTGTATGAAATCAGAAGACAGTTCGGCATGACCGGAAAACATCCGGCAGATTTGTGCCCGAATAAAAAAGCAGGGAAACCGAGCTGCCATAGCTGCACTTCCTGTGGGACAGGCGCTGCAGGAGCAGGTGCGGATGCAGATTTAGTAGCTTCCATCACAAAAAAGGTAATGGAACAGCTCGGATTATAGGAAACCGTTAAGCGGGTGCAAAAAAGCAGTGCGGAAATGAGGGCAGCCATGGATGAGCAAATGATTCGCCGGATTGTGGAACAGACAGTGAAACAGGTGGAATATGCAGGTAAGCCGGAAAACCAGGTGTCAGCAGGGGGTTCCGTGACACTGGAACAGGCTAAGGAACTGGCGGCGCAGATAGAACGGAAAGCGGCCGAGATGGGATTTCCGGCCGTCATAGCGGTAGTGGACAGAGCGGCAAGGCCGGTGGCTGTTCACTGCATGGACGATGCTTATATTGCCAGTTTCGATATCGCGCTGAACAAGGCGTACACTTCGGCCGGACTGAAAATGTCCACGGCGGAACTTGGCAGGCTGAGTGCGCCGGGAGGGCCGCTGTACGGGATACAGAATACTAACGGAGGCAGGATTGTGATTTTCGGCGGCGGGGAAACGCTGGAACGGGACGGCAGGATAGCGGGCGCTTTGGGTGTAAGCGGAGGAACGCTGGAACAGGATACGGCACTGGCTGCTTATGGAAAAGAAGTATTCGGACAAATAGTATAGAAATATAGATGAAAGTATTGGGAAAGGGATGAGAACGTGGCAGTAAGTGAACAGCTGGTGCAGGACGTGGTGAAGGAAGTGGTTGCCAGACTGAAAATAGATGCAGAACCGGGCGGAAGCCGGGGGGTATTCAGTGATATGAATACGGCAATCGAAGCAGCGAAGCAGGCACAGAAAAAAGTACAGGCCATGTCCATGGACCAAAGGGAAAAGATAATTACTATTATCAGAAGGAAGACAAAGGAAAATGCCGAAATCCTTGCACGTATGGGTGTGCAGGAGACCGGGATGGGCAATGTGGGGCATAAGATACTGAAACACCATCTGGTGGCGGAGCGGACGCCCGGTACGGAAGACATCACGACCACTGCATGGTCGGGCGACAGAGGACTGACGCTGGTGGAAATGGGGCCTTTCGGGGTGATTGGGGCTATTACCCCGTGTACGAATCCCTCGGAAACTGTTATATGCAATACCATCGGTATGCTGGCAGGCGGCAATACGGTAGTGTTCAACCCCCATCCGGCGGCTATTAAGACTTCGATATTTGCCATCAATATGATGAATGAGGCTTCCATAGAGGCAGGAGGGCCGGAAGTGATTGCCTGCACGGTGGAAAAGCCTACTTTGGAAACCAGCAGCATTATGATGAAACATAAAGATATTTCCCTGCTGGTGGCAACCGGAGGGCCGGGTGTAGTGACAGCGGTGCTTTCTTCCGGCAAGCGGGGCATCGGAGCGGGAGCGGGCAACCCTCCGGCGCTGGTGGATGAGACGGCGGATGTGCGGAAAGCGGCGGAGGATATTGTAAACGGCTGTACATTCGATAATAATCTCCCCTGCATTGCGGAGAAAGAAATCGTAGCGGTGGACAGCGTGGCCGACGAACTGATGCACTACATGGTGAACGAACAGGGCTGTTACCGGATTAATAAAGAAGAGCAGGAGAAGCTCACGGGTGTGGTTCTGACACCGAAGGGACTGAACCGGAAATGCGTGGGAAGAAGCGCGAAGGTACTGCTCGGCATGATAGGAATTGATGTACCGGACAACATCCGCTGCATTGTGTTTGAAGGGGAGAAAGAACACCCCCTGATTTCCGAAGAGCTGATGATGCCGATTCTCGGAGTGGTAAGGGCAAAGGATTTTGACGACGCGGTAGAGAAAGCGGTCTGGCTGGAACACGGCAACCGTCATTCCGCACACATCCATTCCAAGAACGTGGATAACATTACAAAATATGCGAAAGCCATTGATACGGCAATTCTCGTGAAAAATGCCCCGTCCTATGCAGCGTTGGGATTTGGCGGCGAAGGCTACTGTACTTTTACCATTGCCAGCAGAACGGGAGAAGGACTGACCAGCGCCAGTGCATTTACGAAGAGAAGACGCTGCGTCATGTCAGACAGTCTCTGCATCCGGTAGAAGCAGCGCCGGAAAGACCGGAAGGAAAAAAAGAAACGGGACAGGAAAAAAGAAATACAGAGAAAATAGAAATAAAGGGAAAAGGAGGCAGTTATGGGTAACATAAATACAGTCGATGTGGAAGCCGTAGTGAAACAGGTGCTCGAAAGCATGATGGACCGCGGCATGACAGCAGGAACATCCGCAGCATCAGGCGCACAGGGACCGATACCGAAGACGGCAAGGGTAGCCATGCTGACCGCATTGGAAAAATATGAAGTGAAGGAATTTCCGATTCCCGAAGTAGGGGACGGGGATATTCTGGTAAAAGTAGAGGGATGCGGCATCTGCGGAACCGACGCCCACGAGTTTAAGAAAGACCCCTTCGGCCTGATACCGGTAGCGCTCGGACACGAGGGAACCGGTGAAATCGTGAAAATGGGCAAAAACGTAAAGACCGACAGTGCGGGAAAACCTTTGAAGCTGGGGGACAAAGTCGTTACCTGTATGATTTTCAAGGACAATCCGGATATTACCATGTTCGACCTGAATAAGCAGAATGTAGGAGGCGCCGATGTGTACGGGCTTCTTCCCGATGACGACATACATCTGAACGGATGGTTTTCCGATTACATACTGATACGGGAGGGTTCCACGGTATTCAATGTCAGCGACCTGGATTTGAAATCAAGGATTCTGATAGAGCCGTGCGCGGTATTGATTCACGCGGTAGAACGTGCAAAATCCACGGGAATCCTCCGGTTCAACAGCAGGGTGGTAGTACAGGGATGCGGCCCGATTGGATTAATCTGCATTGCAGTACTGCGCACAATGGGAATCGAAAACATTGTCGCAGTGGACGGAGAGCAGAAACGTCTTGATTTTGCAAAAGAGATGGGAGCAGGAAAGTCCGTAAGCTTTAAGGAGCACAAGGGAATCGAGGCACTGACGAAAGCGGTAGAGGGTGCGTTCGGCGGATATCCGGCAGATTTTGCATTCCAGTGTACAGGAGCTCCGGCGGCACATTCCAATATTTATAAATTTATCCGCAACGGCGGCGGATTGTGTGAACTCGGCTTTTTCATTAATAACGGGGATGCGACTATCAACCCGCATTTGGATATCTGTTCCAAGGAACTGACGATTGTAGGTTCCTGGGTATATACCCTCAGGGATTATGCAACTACGTTCGACTTCCTCAAACGGGCAAAAGGAATCGGCCTTCCGATGGATAAACTGATTACCCATGAATTCCCGTTAGAGCAGATTAACGAAGCGCATGTGACGAACCTGAAGATGGAAGGGCTGAAAATAGCAATTATCAATCAGTAAAATCAGCAGATACACTGACTGCCGGTAAGAGCGGAAAAGGCAGAATAAGAAGATGGAGTGAAAGGTATGGGAAAAGCAGTAGGAATCATAGAAGTATATGGGCTGGCAACGGCATTTGCGGCAGCGGACGCAGGATGTAAAGCCGCTAACGTGACCATAGAGAATTTTGACAAAAACAAACCGGCCAATGCCGATGCGCTTCCCGTGCCGCTTATCGTCATGATAAAATTCCGCGGAACCGTATCAGACGTAAGGGCGGCAGTAGAGGCTGCGAAACAAAGAGCCGGGGAACTGGCGGGAGTAGTAGCCACCCATGAAATCGCAAGCCCGGAAGAAGATACGGAAAAGATGCTGAAGCTGAGCGGTATGGATAAGAAATAAAGTAATTAGGAAATGAAGCAGTTCTAAGGCTGCAAAGGACGCAGCCTTAGAATAACTAAATCATTGCCGAATGAGTTACAGGGTGAAAGGTTTATGGTATAATTGATTATAAAACCAGCCCCCCAAAACAGCAGAAGCCCGTACAGACCCCAGAAAACTTACGGATGCGAAGCAAACGGAAGTTCTTCTGCCGACAAGGGTCTGGAAGGGCGGATGCGGAACTGGAACAAAAGCGGAACTGGAATAATAAAAAACAGCAGAAGCCCGTACAGTGCCCAGAGGAATTTATGGCGGCGGAGCAGACAGAAATTTCTCTGCCGGCCAGGCACTGGAAGGGCGGATGCGGAACTGGAATAAAAGCGGAACTGGAATAGGAGGACAAAATGGCACAGTTAGCATTGGGAATGATAGAAACGAGAGGACTTACGGCGGCTATTGAGGCAGCGGATGCCATGATAAAGTCGGCGGAGGTGACATTGATAGGAACCGAGAAGATTGGCTCCGGCCTGGTAACGGTTATGGTGCGCGGCGATGTGGGTGCAGTGAAAGCAGCAGTGGAGGCCGGAAGCGTAAGAGCGGCCAGCCTTGGTGAACTGGTGGCTACTCATGTGATACCGAGACCTCACAGCGATGTGGAAAAGATTCTGCCCCTGATTTAAAGCAGGCAGGCGATAGGAGTCCGGTCAGGTCAGGCCGGTGCAGATTTTAAGACAAACGGCTGCCCGGCCGGGCAGGACTTTAAATTAGGAGAAGAAATCATGGGAAATGCATATGGATTCTTTGAGATTCCGAGTACAACGGCAGCAATCAGCGCCCTCGATATCATGTGTAAAACGGCGAATGTGGAGTTTGTCACATGGGAGAAGAAACTGGGCGGCAGATTGGTTACGGTTATCATACGGGGAGATGTATCGGATGTGAAACAGGCGATAGAGGCTGCTTCGCAGAAAGCAATTAAAAAACCGGCGGCCACGGTGGTAATTGCCAATCCCCATGAAGAAGTCATTAAATTGGTGAAGAAAAGCGCCAGCCGGCTGACGAACATATCAACGGCATGGAACGATGAAATGGAGTAGCGTATGGCGGAACAGAAAAAGGCGGTAAGGAAAACTCCGGCGAAAGCCGAAGCGAATAAATCCCAAAAAGAGACGGCTGTGAAAGAAGAGGCAGCCGCAAAGGAAACGGTCCAACAGGAAGCAGTTGAAAGAGAAACAATGATAACAGAGCCAAAGGAGGAGAAAAAGATGGCACAGGAAGCATTAGGAATGATTGAAACAAGAGGTTTGGTAGCATCGATTGAGGCAGCAGATGCAATGTTAAAGGCTGCAAACGTAACATTGGTCGGAACGGAAAAAATAGGTTCCGGTTTGGTAAGCGTTATGGTACGCGGTGATGTAGGGGCGGTAAACGCAGCGGTAGAAGCCGGAAGCGCCAGTGCATCCAGACTGGGTGAATTAGTGGCTACACATGTCATTCCCAGACCTCATACGGACGTTGAGAAGATTCTTCCCGTTTTAAAATAAACGTTTGATATCGGATAGAATGGGAGAAGGAAGGCTGGGCGGGCAATAGCCCGCCCTTATGTCTTTTTTGCACAGGGGCGCACATGGAAGTCGGCCGCTATGCGGTATGCACTCCGCGCAGCGGGCAGGGGAATTATCTTTCCTGCCCGGTTCGGAATGTTTGGAGGGAATGGATGATGGAGCAGAACATAATAGCAGATGGTCAGATTGAGCTGATTGCCAGAATGGTAATGGAAGCAATGGGGAAAAAGCAGGATGCACAGGGCGGTTATCTTGTTCCGGTGGGAGTTTCCGCAAGACATGTGCATCTGACACAGGAGCATGTGGAAGTCCTTTTTGGGGAAGGGTATCATTTGACAAAGAAAAAAGAGCTGATGGGCGGACAATTTGCATCGAATGAACTGGTGACGATTGTGGGTCTGAAGCTTCGGGCAATAGAGAATGTAAGGATATTAGGGCCGGTAAGGAGCAGGTCGCAGGTGGAGATATCCTCGACCGATGCCATAAAGTTAGGGGTCAGGGCGCCGATACGGGAATCCGGAAATGTGTCCGGAAGCGCGCCGATTGCCCTCGTAGGGCCGAAAGGTGCGCTGTATCTGGAAGAAGGCTGTATTGTGGCAAAACGCCACATCCATATGTCGCCGAAGGATGCCATGGCGTCCGGGCTGCATGACGGGGATGTGGTATCCGTAAAAGCAGATAATGAACGGGGAACGGTATTTAACCATGTGCAGATACGGGTGGATGATAGTTTTACGCTGGAGATGCACATCGATACGGATGAAGCCAATGCGGCAAAAATAGCTACAGGTGATACGGTCCGAATCGTAAATGGATAGCGATAAGACGAGGAAGGAGCACGGAAGGGATGGAACAGTCGAAAATTCTTGTCCGGGCGGAACGGGGCGAAGCGAAAGGATGTAGGTCGGTATGCTGGTAGGAAAAGTAGTGGGAAGCGTGGTTTCTACGAGAAAAAGCGAAAAACTGGTAGGCAATAAATTCATGGTGGTGGAGCTGGCAGAGCAGATGGGCGGCAGCGGAAACCAGCTGGTTGCGATTGATAATATCGGCGCGGGAATCGGGGAATTTGTACTGGTTGCAACAGGGAGCGCGGCGCGGGTCGGCTGTGATTTGGCGGATGCTCCTATAGACGCGGCAATTGTTGGTATCATTGATGACGGAAGGCAATGGATGCAGAAATGAGCGGGATGGAACGGATGAGTTTAGAAGAACTGAGCGCCGTATTGCGGCAGAGCGGAATAGTAGGCGCCGGAGGGGCTGGTTTTCCCACCTATGCAAAACTGGATAAGCGTGCGGATACCATTATTATGAACTGTGCGGAATGTGAGCCGCTTTTGAAACTCCACAGACAGCTGCTGGAGCATAATGCAGGAGAAATCGTGCAGGCTTTTCATCTGCTTGCGGAAACCGTAGAGGCAAAGGAAGCGATTATCGGCATTAAGAAAGCATATAAGGGGGCAATAGCGGCTTTGCAGGAGTGTATCGGGGAATATCCGGAGATTCGGCTCGGATTGCTGGAGGAGGTGTATCCGGCAGGGGACGAAGTCGTCCTGATTTATGAGGTGACGGGAAAAGTGGTGCCGCCGGGCGGACTGCCCATTGGAAGCGGCGTGGCAGTCTTCAATGTGGAAACGGTCTATAATATATACCGGGCAGTGGCACAGGCGGAGCCGGTACAGGATAAGCTGGTGTCCATCGTAGGGGAAGTGGAGCATCCGGTTACGGTGAGGCTGCCGCTTGGATGCAGTCTGGAAGAAGCGGTGCACCAGGCAGGGAAGATTACAACGGAGAACCCGGTGTATTTTGTCGGCGGTCCTATGATGGGATTCGAAGGAAGCGGAAGCCTTCCGGTGACGAAGACAACCAATGCGGTGCTGGTACTGCCGGAGGAACATCTGCTGGTGCAGAGGAAAAGAAGGAAATCATCCATTGATTTAAAACGTGCGGCAGCGGCATGTTGTCAGTGTTCCATGTGCACGGATTTGTGTCCGAGACATCTTCTGGGCCATCCCATAGAGCCGCATAAGTTTATGCGGGCGGCGACCTGTAAGGATATACAGGATACGGATATTTTCTTAAATACTATGTTCTGTTCATCCTGCGGGCTTTGCGAGAATTATTCCTGTATGCAGGGGCTTTCTCCCCGTTCGCTGATAGCGGATTATAAATCGGGGTTAAGGGCTCACGGAGTGAAACCGCCAAAGGCGGAGGCCGCGCCTGTGGCAAAGGAGCGTGAGTTTCGCAGGGCGCCGATGAAACGCCTGATGGCGAGACTGGATTTGACGAAGTATGATAAACCGGCACCCCTGAACGGGCAGACAGTAGAATGTAAGAGGGTGAAACTGATGCTGGGCCAGCATATCGGCGCGCCGGCAATTCCGGAGGTAAGCGTGGCGGATGAGGTGGAACGGGGACAGATGATAGCCCGTCCGGCGGATGGGCTGAGTGTAGCCATACATGCTTCGATTAGCGGAAAAGTAATGGAAGTAACAGATAAATATATTGTGATTCAGGCTTAATGTGTATCTGAAAAGTCCGGGAGTCATCTGATTTTACAGGATGTCTGACCGTGTTCCGGATGATATGGGATGCTGAAAAACAGCATGGAGGTAAGTATGAGTAAGGCAATCGGAATGGTGGAATATAAAACGGTTTCATCGGGGGTAACGGCGGCGGACGCCATGGTGAAGACTGCGGAAGTGGATATTATAGAGGCGCAGACCGTATGTCCGGGCAAATACATTGCAGTCATCGGCGGAGAGCTGAGTGCGGTGAAGGCAGCGGTGGAGACAGCCAAAGTCAATTACGGAACTCACTTAATCAACAGCTTTGTGCTGGGAAATCCCCATGAGTCCATTTTTCCGGCAATATACGGCGCAGCGGCGGTGGAAAATGTCTCGGCGCTTGGTATTTTGGAAACCTATGATGCATCTTCCATTATCGTAGCGGCGGATGTCGCAGCCAAGACAGCGATTGTCACTCTGATAGAACTCCGCATCGCAAGAGGAATGTGCGGGAAGTCATATCTGATGCTGACCGGAGAGGTGGCGGCGGTGGAAGCCGCTATAGAAAAGGCGAAGCGGGAAATAGGAGCGGATGGGATGTATCTGGATTCTTCGGTTATTGCGCATCCGGATGAGAAGATATGGAGAGCGGTATTGTAGATGTTAGCGATAGAGAGAAGAAATGAAATATTGGAGAAACTTCAAAAAGAAAAGCGGGTGGTAGTCAGTGAATTGAGCCGGACTTACGGAGTTTCGGAGGAGACAATAAGGCGGGATTTGGAGAAACTGGAAAATGACGGGTATGTGATAAAAAGTTACGGCGGGGCCGTCCTGAATGAGAACGTGAATATTGATATGCCTTTTAATATCCGGAAGAATACGAATGTGGTCGGGAAACAGAAGATAGCGGAAATTGTAAGGGATATGGTGAAGGACGGGGAACGGCTGATGTTGGATTCCAGTTCCACGGCGGTGTTCATTGCAAAGGCGCTGAAAGAAGAAAAAAGGAACCTGACGATTATTACCAATTCCATTGAGATTATCATTGAACTTTTTGACAGACCGGACTGGCATGTGCTTTCAACGGGTGGGCTTGCGATGGAGGGCTCGCTGGCATTAGTAGGGCCGCAGACGGACCAGATGCTGCGGGCATATCATGTGGATAAGGCTATAATCTCCTGCAAGGGATTCGATATGGAAAATGGCATTACGGATTCTAATGAACTGCACGCCGGAAATAAAAAGACGATGCTGGAACGGGCGGATTGCAGGATTCTGGCGGTAGACAGCTCGAAGTTCGGGCATACGGCTTTTACGACGATAGGCGGACTGGAGCATATTTCGATGATTATTACGGATGAAGAGCCGGAGGAGCGATGGCTGAAGCTGTTTGAAAAATATAAAGTGAAGTGTGTCTGGGCATCATAGCGTGATTGAGGAATGACACATTTATAACAGGAAGATTGATTTCTGTGTATTCATAAAAGGGCCTATTGAAAAATTCCGCAAGTACTAGTACAATAAAAACCAGTAAAGTCAAATACCCCGCCGCAAGCAGCGGGGCATCAAACTTGAAACGCCCCAAGGGGCTGGGTATTTGACCCTCGCGGCATTCGCCAAATGCTCGTGCAAGCACGGCACTTGGCTCATTGCTCGCGGGAATAATCGTAATTCCTCATGACGGACAGGTATGAAGCAGATAGAAAGGACAGGGACGGATATGCGGGAAATGGAATTCAAGATGGAGCGGCAGGGACTGCTGGCGGCAGGGGAGCACGTCACAGTTACGGAAGGGGTGCTTCCCAGTAATTATTATTATACCATAGATCCATCTTTGGCAATGTCAGGGAATTATCCGTTCCGGGAGAGGCTTCTGGCAAGGGAAGGCACGGTCATCAACGTGCTGGAAAACGAGAGAGGTTTTTATGTTCTGGTACAGTTTGAGGAATGACGGGAATGATTTAAAATAAGAAAGACGAGGAGAAAGCAGATGTTAAAAAAAGTATCAACCAGCAAAGCACCCGCAGCAATCGGACCTTATTCGCAGGCGATTATTGCAGGAAAGACCTTATATGCATCGGGCCAGATTCCGATTGACCCGGCTACGGGGGAAATTAAAGGCAGTGATATTTCAGACCAGACCAGACAGGTTATGCGGAATATAGGAGCAATCCTGACAGAAGCAGGATATACTTATAAGGATGTGGTAAAAACCACATGTTTTTTGGCCGATATGGGAGATTTTGCGGCATTTAACAGTATATATGAGAAGTACTTTACGGAACAGGATAAGCCGGCAAGGAGCTGTGTAGCGGTAAAGACACTGCCGAAGAATGTACTCTGTGAAGTGGAAGTGATTGCATATCATGGATAATGTGGTGCTAATCGGTATGCCCGGAGCAGGGAAAAGTACGGTAGGCGTGGTGCTTGCCAAGCGGCTGGGCTTCAGGTTTATGGATTCCGATTTGGTGATACAGGAGCAGACGGGTATGCTCCTGTACCAGATTATGGAAGAAAAGGGCGTGGATGGGTTTCTGAAGGTGGAAAATGACATCAATGCTTCCATCATAGCAGGCAGAAGCGTGATTGCGACCGGGGGCAGCGTGATATACGGCAGGGAGGCGATGGCGCATCTGAAAAGCATCGGAACCATTGTTTATTTAAAGCTCGGACTGGATTCCATTAAGGAACGGCTGGGCAATCTGAAAGAACGCGGGGTTGCGGTCAGGGACGGGCAGACATTGGAAGAATTATATGCGGAGAGAGTCCCCTGTTATGAAAAATATGCGGATATCACCATAGAGTGTGAAAACAGAATGATAAAGGATATCGTGGCGGACATTGCGGATGCCATGGGAAGAAATGGAAAATGATGAAAAAGAAAACAATGCTCAGCAGCCTGCTTTTATTTTTGGCAGCCTGTATTTGGGGTTTTGCATTTGTAGCGCAGAGTGTCGGAATGGACTATATGGGGCCGCTGACATTTAACAGCGTGCGGTTTCTAATCGGCGGGACGGTGCTTCTGCCGCTCATTTATGCACAGGGGTGCGTAAGGAAATCAGCTGCTTCGCAGCACGCTCCCTGCGCGGCGGGGAAGGAGAATCGGGACGGCAGGACAGGATTTGCAGGAGCCGGACAGAAAAACGGGGTGGGTATTACCTTAAAAGGCGGTATCTGCTGCGGACTTGCCATTTGTTTTGCCTCTGTTTTCCAACAGCTGGGCATACAGTATACAACAGTAGGTAAGGCGGGATTCATTACCACGCTTTATATTATCCTTGTACCGTTATTTGGTCTGTTCATGCATAAGAAGATACCGGGAAAGGTATGGGTTTCAGCGGCTGCAGCAGCGGTGGGATTGTATCTGCTGTGCGTTACGGAAGGGTTTGTGATTGGAAAAGGGGATATGCTGGTTTTTGTATGTGCCATTCTTTTTTCCATACATATTTTAGTGATTGATTATTTTTCGCCGAAAGCGGACGGAGTAGCGCTGTCCTGTATCCAGTTTTATACTGCGGGCATTTTGTGCGGTGTGGGGGCACTGCTTGCAGAACAGCCGTCATGGGAGCAGCTCATGCAGGGAATAGTTCCTGTATTGTATGCGGGTATTATGTCCTGCGGGGTAGCGTATACGCTGCAGATTATCGGGCAGAAGGAACTGGAGCCGACCGTGGCTTCCCTGATTCTCAGCATGGAATCCGCAGTGTCTGTTCTGGCGGGATGGCTGCTGTTAGGGCAGGCTCTCACAGCAAGGGAACTGGCAGGATGTGTACTGGTTTTTGCGGCGGTTATTCTTGTGCAGATTCGGCCGGCGGAGGAGCCGTGAGGTCAGTGAGGTCATTTCGTATCCGGTCATCTGACAATGGGCAGGTTTTCGATGAAATACGTAAGGTATATCTTAAAGGGGTTCGTGCAAGAATATATAACAATATAATCAGGTTCTGAAAAGCAAAATGAGATAAAAGGAGTGTACACAATATGGACATGAAAGCAATGTATAACCTTAGTTACGGTCTGTTCGTTCTCACCTCTTCCTGGGACGGCAGGGACAGCGGCTGTATCATCAACACGGCGGGACAGGTGACAAACGAGCCTAATCGAATCAGCATCGCGGTGAATAAGGCTAATTTCACGCAGGAGCTGGTGCAGAAAAGCGGCAGGTTCAACGTCTCCATTCTCAGTGAGGAGGCAAAATTTGAAACCTTCCGGCATTTTGGGTTCCAGTCCGGCCGGGATGTGGATAAGTTTGCGGACTTTGCGGACTGCAGGCGCAGTGACAACGGGCTTTATTATGTGACTGCCGGAACCAACAGCTATATCAGCGCCGCCGTGGAGCAGAGCATTGACCTGGGCACACATACGCTGTTTATCGCCTCTGTGGAGGATATGGAGGTTCTTTCCCAGACCCCCTCGGCTACTTACAGTTATTACCAGAACTCTATCAAGCCGAAGCCCGGCCAGCCCGCCGCCGGTGGAAAGACCGTCTGGCGGTGCAAGGTCTGCGGGTATATCTACGAGGGCGAGGAACTTCCGGCAGATTTTGTATGTCCGCTGTGCAAGCACCCCGCTTCCGATTTTGAAAAAGTTACCGGATAAATGCTTTATCTGCTGTAGGGATTCCGGCTTCGTCGGATAAATAACGCTCCACTTTCATGTGCAGGTTATATTTCTCACGAAGTCTCGTGATTTCCGTCATCATGGGCGAAGCGTGGTGGACGTCTATGGAATGCTGGTCTTTCCAGCTGTCAATTAAGAGGACGGTTTCTTCGTCATCCATAGGATAAAAATATTCATAACGAAGATTTCCGTCTTCTGCCCGGATGCGGCTGACCACGCCGCCTGCCGTCATTTCTTCCGCGAATTTCTTCGCGTTTCCATTTTCGCCGCTGTAATAAATATGAATGGTTATAGCCATTTTTTACCACCTCATTTCATTTGGTCTGATGTTATAAATAGTATGAAAAATTATAGCATATACTTAGCGGAATCACAATAATAGGCGGAAATAAGCTGCGGTGAGATAGTTTCAATTTCCATTTCACCCTGCTTCATCATCTTCTGAATCTGGCTTCTGGACAATCCCAAAGCTTCGGCAATTTGTTTTTCCGGCCGGATTTTTAATTCATGAGGATTATGGATTTGAAGCAGAATCCGGTCTGTGGAATCGCTGTGAGCTGTTGTTTCATGCAGCTTTACAATCTCATAAGACAAATGTTCCAAATCAATCTCTGCTTTGTTCTTCCGGAACAACTGTATATTTTTGCCATACATTTCCGCAAACGATTCATCGTTGCTTAAAAAACTCTGGTATTCCGTCTTTGGTATGGAAGAAGCCTTTTGCCTTTCATAGATGGCAAGATTGAAAGTGTGCCTGCATTTCCTGCATTGGTAAATCAGCCAGATATCCAGTTTACTGCCGTTGGCATTGATGCGGAATTTCTTTGTGTTTTGAAAATTGGTTTTTCTGCCGCATCCGGCACAATTCCGGATGACAGAAAAGGATTCTTTCAGTATGATTTCATATTCTGTTTTCCTTAAATAGCTCATTTGCATCTCCTATTCTTTTTATAGTCTGATGCGCCGGCTATTACGGATTCATATTCGTTTCTGCAATAGCCGCGCTATGCAGAATAAACGGGTGTAGTCATAGAATCATCGCTCCTTTCCGGTTGTTATGGTTTTTGCAAATGCTTTCTCTTTAGTTTAACGAATGACAGAAAAAATACCTACCTCAGATTCTTTTATAAAAAAGCGTGAGCATCCTGATTTATAAACTGTACCCCTTGTCAAAGATATTTTTAATAGTTCAGACCATGATTTTAGGCAGATACCTTTATGCATCTCTTTCATTGGACACATAGACTTTGCAAACCCGAAATGTTGGACACATAAAGGCTGGACCGTCCATGGGATTTACAAAGATACTGGTGGTGGCTTGTCCTTTTTTCGGTCACAGTTTGATGGTTATAAAAAATTCATAAAAAGTTTTGTTGCATTAACCGAAGTAAGATAATAAAATGTAGATAGGAAAGTATGAATTTTTGAAGAAAAGCCATGCTATAATCTGCGGGCAGATTATAGCATTACTAACCAAAGGAGGTGTTTTTATGGCAACTTCAAGTATCACGAAAAATTTTATCATTTCCGGCAAGGAACAGGTGGAGATGTTCGTCAATGCGATTGAAGAATCTGCCAAGAACCGTCCTGAACGTACTCCGGTAGCTGCAAGGCAGATTAAAGGGGAAGAGGAATTGAGAAAATTTGTGAGGGAAAGGAAAGCAGCGAATGTCGGTAAAAGATAAATTTTTCTATATCAACATTCGTGATTATCTGGCATTAGGAACTGATGATGAAGCAGGGGAGCCGGAACTTGTCAGGACAATTTCCGAGTTCTCCTGTCCTCCAAATGTTGATGTGGAATCTTTTTTGAAAAACAGTGCGATAGAATTTACCCAAAAGAGCCAGTCAGTTACATACCTTGTATTTTCAGTGGAAAACAAGGAATTGCTTGGATATTTCTCCCTTGCGCTAAAGCCTTTGACAGTCAGGGGAGAAACGGTAAGCAATACCACAAAAAGAAAACTGGTGCGCATCAGTGAACTGGATAAGAGTTCAGATACATATAATATGTCAGCTTATTTGATTGCACAACTTGGTAAAAATTATACAGATGGAGCAAATACGAGAATTACAGGGAAAGAGCTGGTTGAACTGGCATGGACTGTGATAGAGGATGCACAATATATGCTTGGCGGCATAGTGGTATTCTTGGAAGCAGAGAATGAGGGAAAACTTCTGGATTTCTATAAAACAAACCGTTTCTCGCAGTTTGATACCAGACAGACCAAATCAGATATGGATGAGCCGCATGAACTGGTACAGCTCTTAAGGTTGCTTTGAAATGGCAAGAGCGCAATTTGTCGAATGTCGAATTAGGTGGGGTAAATCCAACCGCAGGGGGTAAAAAGGGGTAAACATTTTTACCCCGGGGTAAAAGTCATCATAGTAACGTAGCGGCACAGATGGCTGCAACATTTGGCGACTGCCGCAGGGGTCAGATATCCGGGGCTGCTGACTGATGCGCGGATGCAATACGGACAGCAGCCGCCATTCCTCCGTCTCCATAAGACGGATTTTTGACAAATTCAGTTGATAAATCATTTAATTTTTTGCCGGTTTGCTTTGAATGGATTATTTCACTTTCCCAGCCATAAAGTCTTGCTATGGATGTGGCTTCGATATCCAAAATGGTTTCCGTAATATGCTCTTTATAAATATGGATGTGCTTTTCGATGATATAGCGCATGAGAGTAAGCCTTTTTTCCATGCTCCTGATATTGGATGAAGCGGGAGTTGTCCGGTAGTTAATCAGTGGTTTTTCCACAATTCCGATATAAGCATCCGGAGAAGTTTCCAACATATTTAAAAAGAAATCCCAATCTTCAAAACCGCTGCGCATGGTTTCATCATATCCGCCGCATTGCTGCCATGCTTCGCGGCGGAATATATGTGTCGCGGGACAGCAGTTGCGCGAAAGGAATGCAGCGGCATTGCCTCCGGTCGGGCGCACGGCTGCTTCAAGGACCCCAAAGGTATGCATCCATGAGGATGCAGCAATCATGGACGGATGTTCGGATAATAAATGACGGACTTCTTCGATAAAGGAGGGTTCAAGGCTGTCATCTCCGTCGAGCACTAATACCAGAGGAGCCCGGGTGCTGCGAATACCTGTATTTCTTGCTGCTGACACGCCGCTGTTGGGCTGGCGGATGATTAGCAGGGGAATAGGAAGGCTGCGGTCATTCTCTATTTCATTCAGAATACTGGCGGAGCGTTCATCCGTCGTTCCGTCGTCTGCAATAATGATTCTCTTTGGTTTTACTGTCTGGCAGCACAGAGAATGCACTGCTTCATAAATCATGGATTTTTGGTTAAAACTCGTAATAACAGCTTCCACATCATGGTTCATTGTAACATTCACCTCCATAACTTCTGATTGTTTTGACGCTGGTGTTAAAACAGCATGGAAATGATAGCATATATACGGCCGTATTACAATGATATCCACATATGAAATATTGATTCCCCGTTGCTTGCAGCGGGGGTGTTGACTCCCGCGGGCAATGAGGAAAATAGCCATGCTTAAGAGATATAAATATCTCCCCTTGGATAGTGTACTTTTGGAAAGCATTAAGATATAATAGATAAGGATAAAAAGGGAACACGAAGGAGAAATAGGGAGGAAGAACCGCAGCGTGGCCGGAAGGATGCAGTTTTATATTTTACTGGCGCTTGTCGATGCGGCAGGGATTATACTGGCGCTGGTTTATGTATACCGGAACGGCAGTATTGCATATACGTTCGGACCGGGTGTATTGACTATACATATCGGGGTCTGCGGTTTCCTGAGGCTCATAATATCTGGCACCGGCATATAATTCAGGATTGAACGAGGTAAAGAGAATGAACATTTTAGTAATAGGCGGCACCAGGTTTTTCGGCATACATATGGTAAATGAACTCTTGGCAAACGGCCACGATGTTACGATTGCTACAAGGGGAAAAACTTCTGACGGGTACGGCGGCCGGGTGAAGCGGATTATCATGGAAAGGACAAAGGAAGACAGTATGAAAAACGCTTTGGGCGGCAGGCATTATGACGTTGTAATTGATAAAATCGCCTATTGTTCCAATGATATAAAGTATGTAATGGAAGCGGTCAATTGTGATAAATATATTCATATGTCAAGCACGGCGGTTTATGAGCCTTTGCATATAAATACGGTGGAATCCGATTTTGATGGAACTTCAAAACAATTGGTATGGTGTGACAGAAATGATTTTCCGTATGGGGAAATAAAGCGGCAGGCGGAGTATGCTTTATGGCAGGAATATTCTGACAGAAACTGGATTGCCGTAAGATACCCGTTTGTATTGGGAAAGGACGATTATACAAAAAGACTGCGGTATTATGTGGAACATACCATGAAATCCATTCCAATGAATATTGACTATCCGGATGAGCAGATGGGATATATACGTTCTGACGAAGCCGGAAAATTCATGGCTTTTTTGGCTGACAAAGATGTCAGGGGCGCAATAAACGGAAGCTCTGAAGGAACTGTTTCCATAAGGGAAATCATTGAATATGTGGAAAAGAGAACCGGAACAAAGGCAGTCATAGACAAAGCAGGAGAAAATGCCCCGTATAACGGAGTGCCGGAATATAGTATCAATACGGAAAAGGCGAACGCATTGGGATTCCGGTTTTCAGTACTTCAGGATTGGATTTATGAGCTGTTAGACTATTATATCCAGTCTGTCCGCTGAACCTTTATACATGCTTTAGAACTGGAGCATCGGAATTATCTACAAGATTTGATTCATGGACAGAAAGGTGACAATGACAGGGCAGCTTTCCGTTTATGATAAGGAAAACGATTATGATAAATGAAAACAGCAGAAAGGAGATTCCCGTATGAAACGATATGTTATGTCTGCATAGTATTGGCTATTGCAGGAAAACCAACGGATGGCGCATGACGTGAGCCATCCTTATGTCCATGAAAGTTATAGCCAATGCTATTCCTAAAAAAATAAATTCAGGAAAATATAAATTTAGGAGGCAGACATGGGCTATATAAGAGCAGAAGAAATTCTGCCCGTTGAAATTATAGAATTAATCCAGCAGTATGTGGACGGAGCTAATATTTATATTCCAAGAAAGCAGGAAAACAGGAAGGAATGGGGAACGGAGACCGCATACCGCTATGAACTGCAAAGCAGGAATGCATTGATTTATCAGGATTATTTATCCGGGATGACGGTTCAGGAAATAGCGGAAAGCTATTACTTATCCGAAAAAAGCATACAACGGATTATCAGGGAAAAAAGACGGGAGAATGTGAGCTGATGTAAGACGGCTCACATTCTTTATGCACAGGGGCATCCAAAGGAAGTGTGTCAGCAGAGCTGACGGATGCCCGGCGCGTAGGGCAGGGAGAAAAATTTACCTGTCAGTTTCTTGTTTCCTGATAGCTTTCGGCCGCTGTGTCGAGTACCTTCATAAGCTTTTTCTCGTTTTCTGTTCCGGCGTATTTTTTCGGGTAAACAATACAAAGACCGTTATTTTCCCAGGAACCGTCACAACGGTCCAGTCCGTAAAAATACATGAGATATTCGTAATATTCCATTTTTGCCTTAAAATAGAAGGTTCCGGAAAGCGGAATCAGCCCCATAGCGCCTGGAAATGTGCCGGTTTCTTTAAAATTCTGGACTGCGTTATATACTTTATCATCCATCTGGACTGCCAGATAAGGATAGACGCCTTCTTCTCCACAGGCATCCCCCGGCGCATAAGTATACAGCATCTCCACTTCTGCCGAATGGGATTTCGCTTCTTTAAAAGAACCGTTTACCTGAAAAGATATATGGTATACCGTGTCATTGTTTCCGTAAGCGTTATCCTCCACCGTGCGGGAGGCAGGGGCAAGAATAATCGTTTCTTCTGTTTTTCCGGTGCCCTCCATATGTCCCGCAGTATCCGCAGTGCTTACAGCCTGTCCGGCCTGGATGGCTGTCTTAACGATTTTTCCGAGTAATTCCATGTTAAATGTTCCCATATGTAAATCTCCTTATCTTGTTGGCGGGTGTGCTTTTGGCTGTGTGGTGTACAAAGCAGGACTCCGTATTATGTTTTTTGGTTGATAATATTGAGAATTATAGCAGATATGCTTATGGATTACCATGACATATCTTGTGCTTTTATGGAGATTTTGGCATTTTGTCTGTGTGAGGGAATCGAAAAAATTTGAATCAACTGACGGAAAGCGTAATTTAATCCCACCAACAATAGTAAACAGAATGTTCGTCGTTGGAAAGAGCTGCAGCCGGAATTAAACTACCGTTATGATTGATAATGAAATTTTGATGTACCGATAATGATTATAACTTATTTTTAGAAGAAGTGATTTTGAGAGGGTATAATGATAATTCAAGTGAGTGTAAGGATTTCTCTCAGCTGATTCTGAGGAAAGATTTTAAAGATTTGATTGCTTTAGAAATATATGAATGTTATTTTTGGGACGAACGGCATGAATTCGATTTACAGCTGTTAAAAGAAATTGTAGAGAGTGTAGCGTTTTATTCCCGCGAGCAACGAGCCAAGTGACTGCTTGCAGGCATTTGGCGACTGCCGCGAGGGTCAAATACCCCGCCCCTTGGGGCGTTTCAAATTTGATGCCCCGCTGCTTGCGGCGGGGTCTTTGACTTTTGCAAGCCAGAAGTAATCCGTCAAATTGAAGCCGGATTGCTTCAAACAATTCCAAGCGACATTGTTATACTCGCTGCAACTGCAATTTGGGCAAAACTGAAGACAACTAAGAGAAAGAAAAAGATTCAGAGGAAGATTTATAATGAAGCATGGGGGAATGCCAAGAGAGGGATTCCGATGGCAGATGAAGAACCGACAAATATTGAAAATCCGCAGAATCGTTTTGAGGTCAAAGCATAGCAGAAGATAAGATAGGTGTACCCCTCAAGGAGAGTGAAACTCCAACGGAATAATTTTATCCTAATTTTTGGTTGAAATCTGTCGATAAATTAGGTGACGAAACGTGACAAAATTCGAACGATAGCATGAATGGTATTGTGGTGAGATTGACGCGTTAGAGTCAGAAGGATTGAGGATTAACATGGACAGATTTGCAGTAATTGATACGGAGACCAACTGGAATGATAAGGTAATGTCAATTGGTGTAGTAGTCGCCGAATCAGAGACTACGAAAAAAGTAGATTCGATATATTACATCATCGACCCGGAATATAAAGTGGGAGGAATGTATTCTGATGAATTATGTCTTGATGATGAAACTGTCCGGATCACCAACAGAAAGCAGGCATTGAAAGAGATAAAAGAGTGGCTGAATATTTATGGCGTGAAGAAACTCTTCGCATATAATGCGTCTTTTGACAAGAATCATTTGCCGGAATACAGGGAGTATGAGTGGTACGATATCATGCGCCTGGCGGCATACCGCCAATACAATCCGGCGATACCGGATTGTGCGGACTGCTATAGAACCGGGAGATTGAAACGAGGATACAGCGTTGAGGATGTGCTGAAAATGCTCAGAAAGTGCAAAGGGTACAGGGAAACTCATAATGCTGCGTTAGATGCACTGGATGAGCTGGAAATTATGCAGCTGCTTGGACATGGAATTGGGAAATATGAAATTGCGCGGATTTGAAACAAGAAAGACAGAGAAGATTTTATTCATTATGAAGCAGGCTATAACTGGGGAAATCTGTTATATAAAAATGGTAAAAATATAAACCAAAACGCTGCTTTTGAGATAACAGAGGAACGCAAAGCATTTACGAAAGAGTGCTTGCCTGTTTATGAAAAATACTATCCCGAAATCTTAGAGGAAATCAGCTGGTACGATATTTACTGGAAAAATGCAAAACCGTTGATGAAGTGATTGAAAGTCTGAGTATGATTCCCATTGCTTCACAGCAAACATTAACCGTTATGGATAACTGCGGAAATTTTGCTGTTATAGAATGTAACTGCAACCATGTTGAGATAATAAAACCGGCAGAGAATGATAGCTTTGTTGTAGCTGCAAACGGTTTTACTTTTCAAAAAATGATAGAATACAATAAGCATGGCATAGATGATTGGCGGTCAGATGAAAGATATTCCGTTGCATATAATGCACTTAAGGAAAACAGAAACTGCTTTTCTTTTGAATTGGCAAGGGATATTTTGTCGGGTAAATATGGCTTTATGTGCCAATATGAAAGGGACAAGGGAGCAGACACAGTGTGGTCAGTCATTTACGATATTAAAAACAAAAAAATATTCAGGGTTGAAGGAAATCCAGTCCGCAAGAAATTTGTTGAAGATACCAGAATGAAATTTATGCAGAAGGAAAGAATGAAATGAATAAATTATTTAAAGATATAAGACATAGCGATATTGACGCAGTGCGGGCAGCAATATTAAAAAATATCGATGTTGTAAATGAGGTTTACAATGCAAAAACACCTAAAAAGGATATAGGACAATCACCATTACAAGTAGCGATTAAATGCGGAGAATTTGAGATTATAGAGCTTTTGCTTGAAAAGGGTGCTGACTCTGATTTCATGGAAGATCCTGCACTTGTTCCACCTCACAGCGTTTGCATGCCTGTCCTGCATGATGCTATAATAGGTGTATTTTCTGCATTATGCTATAAACAGTATAGCCATTCCGAAAAGTATTTAAATTTGATTAAAAGATTACTTGAGAATGGAGCCAATCCTAATCGGAAAACGTCATCAGAAATGCTTCCGATAGGTACGGCAGTAAATGGAGCAGAAATGATTTTGGAGCGTAAGAATGCTTATCCAGATATACAAGAAATAACCAAAAAGAGATTATTTGAAGTCCTTGATTTACTTATTAAATATGGCGCAGACAAGGAAGAGTGGCTTAATCAAAACTTTTGGGGAGTATCAAATAAAGTTCATTTTTTTGAGGAAAAAATGTACGGAATGGATAATATTGACATAAGGGAACCTATTCGAATTGTTCTTAAAGAATATTTCGGCTAAAAAGCCCTTAATCAGTCAAATACAGATGGAGAATCGACAGTGTTTAATTTATGTTACGAATGATATGCGATTCTCTGCATGGACTGGTAGAAAGCCAGGAGGAAAGTACTTAAGAGGCAGATTGAGAGGATTCTGGTAATGTTAAAGGTCTTCTATGATAATTGTGGCCAGAAAAAGAAGCAATCCATGTTTCAATTACTTCTGCCAAAACAAGCTGCTGTCGCAAAACAGCCATGCCCGTTTCAGGAATTTCTGGGATATTTTCTTTTTCACGGATATTTTCTTCCAGATAAGTTTTTAGTGTTTTTACATTTTCTTCAATGCTTGTCACACATGATTTTTACATCTATGGGGACGCTAGTACAACGAATAATAAGTTTCTGATACATTGACTTGCCTGATTGTTTATCTGTCGCGTTGTCGTCAGGCACCGTAGCCACCGCTACGTCTCCTTCCTCCGCCTTGCATCTGAAACAATCATTCTGCGTCAATGTATCAGAAACTTATTATTCGTTGTACTAGATGATAATGGGAAAACGAAAGGTAAGTTATACAGATTGAAATAATTCGTCGCTAAAAAAGCGACGAAAAAAGCGACGAAATAAATGTGAAAATATGCTATTTTTTAATACCATGGAGGAAAAGGGAATGCTGTGTGATGATATCAGATATTTAACAGGCAGGGCACTGTGGGAGACAGAGAATTTAATCAAATGTATTCCTGACGAACTTTGGAATAAGCGGTATGATGGTATTCCCATGTGGAAATATCTGTATCATACCTTATATTCGATGGACCGGTGGTACATAAATCCCTGTGATTCTTCTTATCAGAATCCGGAATTTCATACAGAAACGCTGGCAGACCTGAATGTGATTCCAAAAGATGAAATTTTGGAAAGAAGTCAGCTGGAAAGTTATTTTTATCAAATTCAGGATAAAATACAAACTTATATTGCAGCGTTAGAAGATGCCGCTCTTTCCGAACAACCGGAGAATTGCGGAATGAGCAGATTTCGTTTGATTTTAGGACAGTTCCGGCACTGGCACCGCCATATGGGGATTATTTACGGATTTATGATAGAGGATACCGGGAAATGGCCGTATGTGCTTAATATGAACAGGGAATATCCGATGGAGCCAATGCCAAATTTCTTTTAAAAACATCTGCATAGAAAAGAGAGACGCCTTTCTGAAAATGATTTTTTTTAAACAGCCTCATTGCATGAACCATCAAAACAGGCTATGCTTGAGGCAGGAGGTGTCAGCTATGGCTAATGAGGATAAAAAAGATTTTAACGCTATGTTACAGGATTGCAAAGATATGCCAAAGGTCCGGATTATAACCGATGTGAAAAGCATTG
The DNA here is from genome assembly GCA_947246015.1 of uncultured Lachnospiraceae bacterium. Taxonomy (GTDB): domain Bacteria; phylum Bacillota; class Clostridia; order Lachnospirales; family Lachnospiraceae; genus Kineothrix. The sequence continues at coordinate 24,336 of CAMXQE010000028.1, forward strand.
CAAAATATGGCGGGAATAAAATGTACTTTGCACCGCCAATCGACTATGACAAGGTAATGAAACAGGTACCTTATGGAAAAGTAATTACGGTTGGAGCAATACGGGAATATTTTGCAAAATTGAGTGATGCAGACTTTACAGAACCGATTACAGCAGGAATTTTTGTGTCTATTGCAGCATGGGCGAGTTACCAGCGTTCGGAGGATGAAACGCCGTATTGGAGGACATTAAAAGCAGACGGGGAATTGAATCCAAAATATCCGGGCGGCGCCAAAGCGCAGAAGGAAAAGCTGGAAGCAGAAGGGCATACCATTATTCAAAAGGGACGTAAAAATATCAGATATTTTGTAAAAAATTATGAAAATGTTCTTTTTGATGTCCCGTTGCTTGCAGCGGGGTTGATTAAGGAGGAGAGTGGAAATGAGTATTTATGAAACATGTCCGGTATTGGAAAGCGATAATTTTTTAGTGAGATTATTGAAAAGTGAAGATTGCGATGCTTTGCTAAAGGTTTACAGTGATAAGAATGCCCTGCCTTTTTTCAACAGTGATAATTGTGACGGGGATAATTTTTATTATCCGACAAAAGAAAGAATGGCAGAGGCGATTGAGTTTTGGAATTTATCTTATGAAAACGGCTGGTTTGCCAGGCTTTCCATTGTGGATAAAGCAGCGTCAGACATCATCGGAACCATCGAGTTATGCTTAAGGGTGTCTGAAGATGCGTTTCATCATATGGGAATATTGAGGGTGGATGTAAGAAGCGACTATGAAAAAGAAGATGTATTGTTTGAAATCATGACTCTCATAACACCCTGCATTCCGGAGCTGCTGGGATGTACCGGTATACTGACCAAAGTTCCCATATATGCGGTAGAAAGGATGAAAGCCGTTCAGAAAGCAGGTTTTTCCAGGTCAGAACATTTATTAATTGGAAAGACAGGATATGCTTATGATGGATATTGGACAAGAGGAGAGATGGAAAAAAACGATTAGAAGTAAAAGACGGATTGTTTTTTGATGCAGTAGATAAATAGTGACAGAGGGAATGATTCAAATGAATTATGAAATAGTAAGATTGACAGATAAGCCGGAAATAAAGGAACAGGCCGCGCAATGGTTTCACACAAAGTGGGGTATTCCCCTAAAAGAATACATGAAAAGCATGGATGAATGTCTGAAAGGACAGGCATCTGTCCCGCAATGGTATGTAGCGATGGAGAATGATAAGATTATCGGAGGACTGGGAGTGATAGAAAATGATTTTCACAACAGAAAAGACCTTGCTCCAAATGTCTGCGCGGTATATACAGAGGAGCATAAGCGCAATAACGGAATAGCAGGTGCATTATTGAATTATGTGTGTACCGATATGAAGAAAAAGGGAATTGACACATTATACCTTATAACAGACCACACTTCGTTTTATGAACGTTATGGATGGAAGTTTCTTTGTATGGTACAGGGGGACGGAGAACCTGAAATGACAAGAATGTATATTCATCATGAACAGGGATAAAAGCAAACGGATTCCATAAGACAAATCCGCTTTCGTGGCCGCCGGAAAAAAATGTTGACACCAGCGCATCACAGTGTTAATATAATAACTAGTAAAAAGAAAATCAAATAGCAAAAGGAAAACCGTTGAAGTGGAGATAACGGCAGATGTTGCACTCACAGAGAGCCGGGAGGGCTGAGAACCGGCAGAACGCAGTTTGTCAAATGGACCACGGAGGGCGCAGTCAAAGGCAGTTTCTGCCGAGTATTCTGCGACGTAAGGCATACGTCAGTTGCCAGGAATATGATAGTATTCCGGAGAGAGCAGGAATGAAGCATCCCTTGGAAAGATTGAAAAAGATTGGGAAAGCGACAGAGGGGGAAGATTTCCTGAAACAAGGTGGCACCGCGGAGAGAACAGATATCCGTCCTTGGCAAAGTACAGAGTTGTACTGTTGTCAGGGGCGTTTTTTTTTGCATAAGGACGGTTTGCAGAGCGTGTCGTCCGTTGTTATGCACAGGGGCATCCGGGGGAGTGTGTCAGCAGAGCTGACGGATGCCCGGCGCAGCGGGCAGGGAGAGAAACCTTCTCCGCTCGATTGCATAAAGATGTATCATCATATCCCAGGCAGCAGGCAGAGGAAAAGGGGATACCCCGGCATGGCTGGATTTTGTCTGATATTTCAGGGACATTTTCAGGGAAGAAGGAGGAAAAACAATGTATGCACCGACTTTGGAACAAGTCAAAACATATGCGGACAATTATCGGACGGTTCCCGTCAGCCGCGTCATTTATTCGGATATCCGTACCCCCATAGAGGTAATGAGGATTTTAAAATCGGTGAGCAGGCATTGCTATATGCTGGAGAGTATGGAGGATGCAAAGCAGTGGGGACGGTATACGTTTCTCGGTTACGACCCGAAACTGGAAATTACCTGTACTAACGGGGAGGTGCATATCAGCGCCGGAACGGAAATGGTCGTAAAGAATGCGGATCCGGCGGAATACATCCGTCAGGTGATAGAGGAAAATAAAAGCCCCCGTATCGAAGGGCTGCCTGCATTTACCGGCGGGCTGGTGGGATATTTTTCCTATGACTATATCAAATACAGTGAGCCGGGGCTGAAGCTGGATGCGGAGGATGAAGAAAACTTTAAAGACGTAGATATGATGCTGTTTGATAAAGTGATTGCATTTGATAACCTGAAACAGAAAATGTATTTAATCGTCAATATGAAGCTGGATGCCCCGGAGGAAAATTATAAAAAGGCATTGCGGGAACTGGATGATATGGCGCAGTTGGTGGCAGAAGGGACGCCTGCGGATATTCCGTCCCTTTCCATTGATTCGGAGTTCCGTCCGCTGTTCGGGGAACAGGAATACTGCCGGATGGTGGAAAAGGCAAAGCACTACATCCATGAAGGGGATATTTTCCAGGTGGTGCTGTCCAACCGGTTGGAAGCGGATGTGAAGGGGAGTCTGTTTGATACTTACCGTGTACTGCGGACGACGAATCCCTCTCCTTATATGTTCTATTTCAGCAGCGATGATATTGAAATCGCAGGCGCCTCTCCGGAGACGCTGGTGAAGCTGGAAGACGGCAGGCTCTGTACGTTTCCGCTGGCTGGTACCAGACCGAGGGGAAATACACAGGAGGAAGACGAGGCATTGGAAAGGGAACTGCTCGCCGACCCAAAGGAATGCTCAGAGCATAATATGCTGGTGGATTTGGGAAGGAATGATATCGGAAAAATCAGCTGCTTCGGAACGGTGAAGGTAGAGAAATATATGTCCATTGAACGGTTTTCCCATGTGATGCACATTGGTTCTACGGTGAGCGGGCAGATACGGGAAGACAAAGGAGCACTGGATGCGGTAGGGGCGGTGCTTCCGGCAGGCACTCTTTCCGGAGCGCCGAAAATACGGGCATGTGAGATTATCAATGAGCTGGAAAATAATAAGCGGGGCATTTACGGCGGCGCCATCGGTTACATTGATTTTACCGGAAATCTGGATACCTGTATCGCCATCCGCATTGCTTTTAAGAAAAACGGGAAAGTATTCATCCGTTCGGGGGCAGGAATCGTAGCGGACAGCGTACCGGAAAAAGAATATCAGGAGTGCATTAACAAGGCAAAGGCGGTTATGAATGCACTGCAGACGGCGGAAGGGGGTATTTAAGAATGATATTGCTGATTGACAATTACGACAGTTTTTCTTATAACCTGTACCAGCTCATCGGAACCATTGATCCGGAAATTAAAGTTATCCGCAATGACGGGATGACGCCGGAGCAGATAGGAGAGCTTCCCATCCGCCGCATCGTCCTTTCACCGGGGCCGGGACGCCCGGCGGATGCGGGTGTCTGCATCGAAGTGGTGAAGCAGTTTGCAGGAAAAATCCCCATTTTGGGTGTATGCCTCGGACATCAGGCGATATGTGAGGCATACGGTGCGGAAGTTTCTTATGCAAAGCAGCTGATGCACGGGAAACAGTCAGAGATTTCCGTGGATACCGGATGTAAAATATTCCGCGGCCTGCCGGAGCAGGTAAAGGCGGCAAGGTATCATTCGCTGGCGGCAAAGGCGGAGACAATGCCGGAGGAACTTCTGGTGACGGCAAAGACAGAGGACGGGGAAATCATGGCGGTACAGCACAGACAGTATGAAGTGTACGGCGTACAATTCCACCCGGAATCCATACTGACACCGGACGGGGAAGTGATGCTTAGGAACTTTTTAGAAAAATAAAATCAGCCGCCGCCCGTACAGCGTCCAGATGAATTTCAGGCTGCGTAGCAGACGGAAATTTATCTGCGGAAAAAGATGCTGGAAGGGCGGCTGCGGAACTGGAATAAAAGCGGAACTGGAAAATAAAAACAGCAGCTGCCCGTACAGTGCCCAGAGGAAGTTCAGGCTGCAAAGCAGACGGAACTTTCTCTGCGGAAAAAGGGTACTGGAAGGGCAGCTGCGGAACTGGAATAGGAGAAAAACAATGATTAAAGAAGCCATTCAAAAAGTAGTAACAAAACAGAACCTGACCTTTGCAGAGGCAGAACAGGTGATGGATGAAATTATGAGCGGGGAAGCGTCGCAGATTCAGATGTCGGCATATCTTACCGCACTGTCACTAAAAGGAGAAACGATTGATGAAATTACGGCATCGGCATCAGGAATGCGCAAGCATTGCATCCGTCTGCTGCATGATATGGATGTACTGGAAATCGTCGGGACGGGAGGCGATAAGTCTAATTCCTTCAACATTTCCACCACATCGGCGCTGGTAGTTTCGGCAGCGGGAGTTCCGGTGGCAAAGCACGGCAACCGTGCGGCAAGCAGCAAGTGCGGAGCGGCGGATGTACTGGAAGCCCTTGGCGTGGATATTACCATTCCGCCGGAAAAGAGTACACAGCTGCTGGAGAAAATCGGCATCTGTTTCCTGTTTGCACAGAACTATCATATCGCCATGAAGTATGTGGCTCCGGTGCGTAAAGAACTGGGAATCCGCACGGTATTCAATATTCTCGGTCCCCTTTCCAATCCGGCGGGAGCCAATATGCAGCTTCTTGGCGTGTATGACGGGGAACTGGTGGAGCCGATGGCGCAGGTACTTTCCCAGCTGGGGGTTAAAAATGCCATGGTGGTATATGGGACGGACGGATTGGATGAGATTTCCATGAGCGCCCCCACCAGCGTGTGCGAGGTGCGGAACGGGAACTTTAAGAAGTATGTCATCGAGCCGGAACAGTTTGGCATGAAAAAGTGCAGGAAAGAGGAGCTGACAGGGGGAACGCCGGAAGAAAATGCAGAGATTACCCGTGCCATTTTAAGCGGGGAAAAAGGACCGAAAACTGATGCAGTCATCTTAAATTCCGCGGCTGCGTTATATGTGGCAAATCCGGACCTTACATTGGAAGAAGCGGTGGAAAAGGTGAAAGAGATAATCGGCAGCGGAAAGGCGTTAGAGCAGCTTGAGAATTTTATCCGTATGTCAAAGGAATAAAAGGATGAGGAGAAAGAGTGAAAGCTTTTTCAAATCTTTCATTCCACAAGTTTGTGTCTGCGCTGTATCCACAAACTTGGCATGTGCAAAAAGCAGCGCAGAAATGAGGAAAAACATGAGTGGAACGATTTTGGATGAAATAGCAGAACGGACGGCAGCCCGTGTAGGGGAGCTTAAGAAGAAAAGGGATTTGGCGTCTGTCCGGAGGGAAGCGGAAGAATTGGGAAGCCGGACCGGTTTTCCCTTTCGGGAAGCTCTCGCCGCACCGGATATTTCCTTTATCTGTGAGGTAAAGAAGGCTTCTCCTTCGAAGGGAGTGATTGCAGAAGATTTCCCTTATCTTGCCATAGCGAAGGAGTACGAGGAAGCGGGAGCGGCGGCAGTTTCCGTGCTGACGGAACCTTATTATTTCCTTGGCAGTGACAGATATTTACAGGAGATTGCAGGAGCGGTTTCCATTCCGCTGCTGCGGAAGGATTTTACCGTGGATGCATACCAGATATTTGAAGCGAGAACCATCGGGGCATCGGCAGTACTGCTTATCTGTGCTTTATTAGAAAAGGAACGGCTGAAGGAATATCTTGCCATTGCCCACAGTCTGGGACTGTCCGCATTAGTGGAAGCCCATACGGAGGAGGAAGCGGAGACGGCACTGGTAAGCGGCGCCGGAATCATCGGAGTGAACAACCGCAATTTAAAGACCTTCGAAGTAGATATTAACACCAGCGCCCGTTTGCGGAAACTGATACCGGAGGAGATTTTATTCGTATCGGAAAGCGGCATAAAAACGCCGGAAGATGTGGCAAGGCTGCGGGAGAACCGGACGGATGCAGTTTTAATAGGGGAAACGTTTATGAGGAGCCAGGATAAAAAACGGCAGTTGGAAGCCCTGCGGACAGGAGGCGTTTTATGACGAAAATAAAAATCTGCGGGCTGATGAGGGATTGTGACGTGGATTATGTCAACGAGGCATGTCCGGATTATGTGGGTTTTGTATTTGCCCATACCAGAAGGGAGATAACCGCAGAGGATGCCCGCCGTTTCCGTGACAGGCTGGCAGCAGGCATACAGGCAGTCGGTGTCTTTGTGGACGAAGAGAGAGAGAAAGTGGCATGGCTTTTGCAGGAGGGTATCATCCATACCGCCCAACTGCACGGGCAGGAGGATGCGGCATATGTGGAATGGCTGAAAGCCCGTACCGGATGTGAAATCATCAAAGCGCTGCACCCGGAAAGAGGAACGGGAACAGACTGTTATGAGGACTATGTCAAGGCGGGGGTGGATTATTTCCTGTTTGACAGCAGTACGCCTGCGTTAGCGGGGGGAACGGGAAAGACCTTCGACTGGAAGCTGGTGCCGGAGGGAAAACTGCCCTTTTTCCTTGCCGGAGGGCTTCATGCGGGAAATGTGGACGAAGCAATACGCACGGTAATGCCCTATGGGGTGGATATCAGCAGCGGCGTGGAAACGGACGGAAAAAAAGACAGGGACAAAATATTGGAAATCGTAAGAAAGATAAGGAGAACAGGAGATGTCTAAAGGAAGATATGGCGTGCACGGCGGACAGTATATACCGGAAACGCTGATGAATGAAATCATAAAATTGGAAGAAAGCTATGAATTTTATAAAAAAGACCCTGCATTTAACAGGGAGCTGGAGGATTTGCTGAAAAATTATGCAGGGCGGCCTTCCCTGCTGTATTATGCAGAGAAAATGACGAAGGACCTGGGCGGTGCGAAAATCTATATCAAGCGGGAGGATTTGAACCATACCGGCTCCCATAAAATCAACAACGTGCTCGGGCAGGCGCTGTTGGCAAAGAAGATGGGAAAAACAAGGATTATTGCAGAGACCGGAGCGGGACAGCACGGGGTAGCTACGGCGACAGCGGCGGCGCTGCTCGGTCTGGAATGTGAGATTTTCATGGGAAAAGAGGATACGGAACGGCAGAAATTGAATGTGTACCGGATGGAGTTATTAGGAGCTAAGGTGCATCCCGTGACGACGGGAACCATGACATTAAAAGATGCAGTGAACGAGACGATGCGGGAGTGGACGAAGCGGGTGGACGATACACTTTATGTATTAGGTTCCGTTATGGGGCCGCATCCGTTCCCGATGATTGTCAGGGATTTCCAAAGTGTCATCAGCAGGGAGGCAAGGGAGCAGATATTGGAATATGAGGGAAAACTTCCTGCCGCGGTAGTGGCATGTGTGGGCGGCGGCAGCAATGCCATGGGAATGTTTTATAATTTCATTCAGGATAAAGAGGTACAGCTAATCGGCTGTGAAGCGGCAGGAAAAGGCATCCATACGAAGCAACATGCGGCGACCATCGCAAAGGGGACTCCGGGTATTTTTCACGGGATGAAATCCTATTTCTGTCAGGATGAATACGGGCAGATTGCTCCTGTTTATTCCATTTCCGCAGGGCTGGACTATCCCGGCATAGGGCCGGAACACGCACATCTGCACGATACGGGACGGGCGCAGTATGTGCCGGTGACAGATGACGAGGCAGTGGAGGCATTTGAGTATCTGGCGAGGACGGAGGGGATTATCTGTGCCATTGAAAGCGCCCATGCGGTAGCCCATGTGCGTAAAATTGCTCCTGATATGAAGAAAGAAGACAGCATCATCATCTGCCTGTCGGGACGCGGCGACAAAGATGTTGCGGCCATCGCAAGATACCGGGGCGTGGATATTCATGAGTAAGAGAAGCATGGAAAATAAGATAATGGAATTACGGAGTAGAAGAAAAAGAAGGAGAAGCGGAATTGAAAATGAAAAATAAGTCGGAAATAAAAATCAAAGATGCATTTGACCATGGAAAGGCTTTTATCGGGTTTGTGACAGGCGGCGACCCTTCGATAGAAAAGAGTGAGGAATATATTTTGAAAATGGTAGAAGCCGGCTGCGATTTAATCGAAATCGGGATTCCGTTTTCTGACCCGATTGCAGAAGGCCCGGTTATTCAGGAAGCCAACCTCCGCGCTCTTTTGGCGGGAACCACTACGGATAAGCTGTTTGAGCTGGCAGCGCGCGTACGGGAACAGACGGATGTGCCGCTGGTATTCCTGACCTATCTGAACCCGGTGTTCCGGTACGGCTATGATGCATTCTGTGCAAAGTGCGAAGAGGCAGGAGTAAACGGGATTATCATTCCCGATATGCCCTTTGAGGAGAAAGGAGAACTGCTGCCTTTTGCAAAAGCTCATGGCGTGGACGTTATTTCGCTGATAGCGCCTACTTCGGAACAGAGGATTAAGGAAATTGCGTCGGAAGCGACAGGATTTATCTATGTCGTATCCTCCATGGGAGTGACCGGAGTGAGGAGCGAAATCAAGACAGATTTGGGCGCTATCCTTTCAGCGGTGAAAGAATCCGCGAAGGTGCCTGCCGCAGTCGGATTCGGTGTGAGCACACCGGAACAAGCGGCGAAGATTGCACAGGTAGCGGACGGAGTGATTGTAGGCAGTGCGATAGTGAAGCTGATTGCGCAGCACGGAGAAGATGCAGGGCAGTATGTACATGATTATGTGAAGGGAATGAAGGATGCCATACGGTAGCCTGCGGAACCGGAAAAGATGCTTAAGAATATTCTTTCGAAAGCATCTCGTCCGCTGCTGATACCGACATCATATACAGTCCCGGCAGAAGTTTTAAGTTGAGCTCCGGCACGGAATATTCCATGAGGTATTCCAGCTTGTTCCAGTTTCCGGTTTCATAGCAGACCGCAATGTCCAAAAGCCGTTTCAGCAGGGTGTCCTTTCCGGAAAGGGCATCCCGGACAGCAGGAAGGAGCTGGATATGCCCCAGTGTTTCTTCCACATTCTGGCTGCCGTCCGTGAGAATGGAAAGCATACCGGTGCTGTAGGCTTCGGAAGCGCAATCGTGACGGCCGGATTCCCGTGCCAGTTTTTCGCACATGAAAGCGCGGATTAAGGCAGTACGTATCACTTCATCCGATTTCGTGTTTGATATGTCACGCAGGAGAATCAGCATAATCCAGCGGCGTATTTCCTCATTGCCCATCAGAACCAGGGCGCGTTTAATGGAGGTAATGTTGTTGCCGCGGTAATATTGGAGCGTATTCATTCTCCGCAGCAGCTTGTAGGTCAGATGGGCGTCGGAGTTGATGACCCATGCGATGTTGTCCAGATTGATTTCCGGAGCGGAGAGCTCTTTGGACAGTTTCATATAAGAAACCGAAGAAATATCCATACTGCTCTTTTTCATCATAATGGGTTTGGAGAAATAATAGCCCTGGAGGAGCTGGCAGCCCAGCGACAGGGCTTCCTGTACGTCTTCTTTTGTTTCTACCTTTTCGGCCAGCAGCGTTTTTCCTGCTTCGATTAAAGCGGGTGAGAAAGCGGCACGCTGCTCTTTCGTAGTATCTTTAAAATCAATTTTCACTATATCAATCAGGGAAAGGATTTCGGGAGGAATGGGGGTGCCTATATAATCATCGAGCGCTATATCGAAACCGGCGGCTTTTAATGTATAAAGCGCGTCGATGACTTCTATGGTAAATACCACCGTTTCCAATATCTCAATTACGAACTGTTCGGGGTCCAGCAGATAGGCAGCCTTATTTAAAAGGTATCCGTCCGCGAAATTGACAAAAGCCTTTTTGCCGTTTGTCAGCTCATACATACCGAAATTCAGGATGGATTCGGAGATTACCGTACCGGTGGCTTCCTCGTCGCCTATCGAAGAGGCGTTGGAGATATTCTGCTCGGTATTACGGTAAAGAAGTTCGTATGCCTGAACGAGTCCGGCAGCATTGAAGATTGGCTGTCTTGCAATATAAACGGCGGATGAGACATTGTCAGACGGCATCCCGTCGGGCAGTATCCGGTCTTGATAATCATTCTTTGTAGGTTCCATAAATAGTTCAATCCTTTCCTCAAAAAGACAAAAGCAGAAAATAAACTAATACGGTCTTATTTTAACACATTATGATTCAATATCAAATAGTATTTTGTGATAAAAGATGAAGAGCTGCCTTATATTTACCGGAAAAATGTACATAATAAGAAGCAAAAGAGAATGGAATTGGAAAGGAGCGGAAGGTTATGATGGATTATATCAATGCATTCTGGGTAGGAGGACTGATATGTGCCCTGATACAGATTCTGATGGAGAAAACGAAGCTGATGCCGGGAAGGATTATGGTCATGCTGGTCTGTCTGGGGGCAGTCATCAGCGTGTTCGGTATTTATGAACCTTTTCAGGAATATGCAGGTGCAGGCGCATCGGTACCTCTTTTGGGGTTTGGCAATGTGCTGATGAAGGGTGTAAAAGAAGCGGTGGATGAGTCCGGCTTTATCGGCATTTTCCAGGGAGGTTTCAAGGCAGGTGCGGTAGGAACCAGTGCAGCGCTGGTATTCGGCTATCTGGCAAGCCTTGTATTCAATCCTAAAATGAAAAAATAAATTATATTTCTTCCCATTTCTGCGCTGCTTTTTGCGCATGGCAAGTTTGTGGATGCAGCGCAGACACAAACTTGTGGAGCGAAAGATTTGAAAAATCTTTCACTCTTCTTCCCATGCAATCTGTTTATTGTTCAGGAATTTCAAACAGGCATGGTCCCATAGCTGTTCCGGAGTTTTGTCCATAAGGAAGGATGTAGTGGACAGACCAGTGATGAGCGTCACATGGGAGCCGTCGTATTTCACGGTCAGGGTAAAGGCTTTTACCAGATTCCCATAGTCACCGAAGTCTCCGCCTGCCAGTATCCGTTCCATATGCTCCGGCATCAGCAGCAGCACGAACTTGAAGTGTAACGGCGTCCTTTTTCCTTTGATGAGCTGGAAGCAGAACGGGCGCATATCTTTCCATAAGGAAAAATCATAAGGACAGAGAGTATCATCCTCCTGTTCTTCTTTTGTATAAAAATCTTTCTGTATATGTCCGTCTATCTGAAAGGTATTGGCAGTCACGATGGTGCCTTCTTCCAAAAGAAAATAATCGAAACTGTCAGACAGCAGCAGTTTGTTCATGAAGTTTTTCAGGTCGGATATCCGGTAGGCTTTCATGGCATCTCCTTTATCGTATTATGATAAGTTATTATAGTGGAAAGCAGAAAAAAACACAAGACCCCTTTACAGGATGGAACTGTCTGTGTTATCATAAGTAGTAATCATAACTACATGGAATAGTAATGATTGCTCTTGGATATAATATCATAAGAAAGGCATGGTTTGAGGATATGGGGTATAAAATAGTAGTAGACAGTTGTTGCGAGCTGCCGGAGGGATATAAGAAGGACGCGCGGTTTGAGATTGTTCCTTTGGGACTGGAGGTAGGGGACTACCGGATTATGGATGATGAGAAGTTTAACCAGAAAGAATTTCTGGCAAAGGTAGCGGCATGTCCCACCTGTCCGAAATCTTCCTGTCCGTCTCCGGAAAGATATATGGAAGCCTATCATTGTGACGCGGAGCGTATTTATGTGGTGACGCTTTCGGCCAAACTGAGCGGAAGCTGCAACAGCGCGGAGCTGGGAAAGCGTCTTTATCATGAAAAATACGGCGACAAGGATATTTTTGTGTGCGATTCCGAATCGGCAAGCTGCGGGGAAACGCAGCTCGCAAGAAAAGCGATGGAATTAGAGGAAGCAGGAAAGTCTTTTACGGAAATCGTGAAGGAACTGGAGGCATTAAGGGACCGCATGAAAACATATTTTGTACTGGATAATCTGGAAACCCTCCGCAAGAATGGCAGGCTGACGGGTGTGAAAGCACTGGTTGCCACCACCCTGAACGTGAAGCCTTTGATGGAGGGAGTAAAGGGCGCCATTGCCCAAAAGGGGCAGGCAATCGGTATGAAAAAGGGGCTTGCGAAAATGGCAGAGGCTGTGATAAAGGAAGCAGAGAAGCCGGAGGAGCGGGTGCTGATGATTACCCATTGCAATTGTCCGGACAGGGCGGAACTGGTGAAGGGGATGATTTTGGAAAAGATACGGGTACGGGATGTGGTGATTATGGATACGGCGGGAATTAGCAGCATGTATGCGAATGACGGCGGGGTAATCGTGACGATATAATGGATGATTGCAGAGATAAAACAGGGGTGCGTAAGGAAATTAGCTGCTGCGCAGCACGTACCCCGCGCGGAGGGCGGGGAGAAAATATTCCCTGTCCGGTTATCCTGTCATCTACATAATCTGGATTTGGAACGGCGCGCGCAGCAGGGCGATGAACAGGGCTATCTGCAAGACAAGAATGGCCGGCATTCCGTAAACGAAATACCAGCGCCTTGTTTTGTGGCGGAAAGCATACATGCCGATGATACAGCCGATGCTTCCGCCGATAATAGCCGTAATAAACAGGGTGGATTCAGGAATTCTCCATAAATGCTTCTTTGCTTTGTGCTTATCCAGCCCCATAAGGAACAAGCCAATGAGATTCATTGCCGCGAAATATGTAATTAAAAGGGTAATGACATCCATAGCTTTTTGTTCCTTTCTTATTTCTTTTATTTATTTCTTTTTTATTTCCTATTTCTTTTTTCTTATTTCTTTTTCTGTTTTTATTTCCCTGCTTTTTCCGTTTCCTGCATCTTCATGGCACGTACTTTGCAGGACAACCCAAAGAGGTTGATGAAGCCTTCCGCATCGTGGTGGTCGTATAAATCACCGGTGGTAAAGGATGCGATGCTCTCGTTATAAAGGGAATAAGGAGAAGTGGTTCCGGCTTTGATGATGTTGCCTTTGTAAAGTTTGAACTTCACTTCACCTGTTACATACTGCTGTGTAGATTCAATGAAAGCCTGTACCGCTTCACGCAGGGGAGTAAACCATTTTCCTTCGTAAACAATCTGCGCCAGCTTGTTTCCCATGTCTGCTTTTAAAGCATAGGTATCGCGGTCGAGAATCAGTTCTTCCAACTGCTGGTGTGCTTCGTAAAGAATGGTGCCGCCCGGTGTCTCGTATACGCCGCGGGATTTCATGCCTACTACGCGGTTTTCCACGATATCCACGATACCGATGCCGTGTTTGCCGCCTAAAGCGTTGAGTTCACGGATGATATCGGAAACTTTCATCTTCTTACCGTTTACGGAAACAGGAACGCCCTTTTCAAACGTCATGGTTACATATTCGCCCTCATCGGGAGCCTTTTCAGGGGTGGTTCCGAGTACGAGCAGATGCTCAAAATTCGGTTCGCTTGCCGGATTTTCCAGTTCCAGTCCTTCGTGGCTGATGTGCCACAGGTTACGGTCGCGGCTGTAAGAGGAATCTGCAGAGAAAGGCAGGTCAATGCCATGCGCCTTGCAGTATTCGATTTCGGATTCACGGGAATCCAGCGTCCATTTATCATTTCTCCATGCGGCAATGATTTTCAAATCAGGCGCCAGCGCTTTGATGCCCAGTTCGAAACGAATCTGGTCGTTTCCTTTGCCGGTAGCGCCGTGGCAGATAGCGGATGCTCCTTCCTTACGGGCGATTTCTACCAGTCTTTTGGCAATGACGGGTCTTGCCATGGAAGTGCCGAGCAGGTATTTGTTCTCATAGACCGCATGTGCCTGCACGCAGGGAACGATATATTCATCGCAGAATTCATCGGTGACATCCTCGATATAGAGTTTCTGGGCGCCGCAGAATTTCGCTCTTTCTTCCAAACCGTCCAGTTCTTCGCCCTGACCGCAGTCTACGCACACACAGATTACTTCATAATCAAAATTCTCTTTCAGCCACGGAATAATGGCAGTGGTATCAAGCCCACCGGAGTAGGCAAGGATTACTTTTTCTTTCATAAATAAATGCCTCCAGTTTTTCTTAAATGGTTTTAATAATTTGGGTAAAAATGCAGGTTGCTTTTTCTCCTCCAAACAATATACATCATTCCTGCTGTAATTGCAAGGGGTATTTTATGCATAAAAATGGATTTTTGCTTAAAATATTGCATAATTTTTAAAAGTAGTTGCATATTATCCGTCGATGATGTATACTTATGCGAAGCAAAAAGGCGGAGGCAGCCGCTGCGGAAAAAGGGTTGAGAATTTTATGGTAAAGGAGTATCATAACTACACGTGCATTGAGAAGTAATTAAAAAGAGCAATTAAAAAACGATTTCAGAAGTGAGGTAAAGGATGAAAACGAAGATTTTTATTGACGGGAGTGAAGGAACCACAGGCTTAAGGATACATGAGCGTTTTGCAGGGAGGGACGATATCGAGCTTCTTCCAATCAGTGCGGAACTCAGGAAGGATACGGCAGAAAGGAAACGGTTGATTAACGAAGCGGATGTGGCATTTCTCTGTCTGCCGGATGCGGCAGCAAGGGAGTCGGTGGGGCTGGTGGAAAATGAGAATGTCAGGATTATCGATACATCCACGGCGCACAGGACGGAAGAGGGATGGGTGTATGGATTTCCGGAACTTTCTGCAAAGCACAGGGAGGCAGTACGGAATGCGAAGCGTATCGCGGTTCCGGGCTGTTATGCTACGGGTTTTATTACAGCGGTCTATCCCCTGACAGCGGGCGGCATCCTTCCGAAAGATTATCCGGTGTCTGCATTTGCCATGTCGGGTTACAGCGGGGCAGGGAAGAAGACGATTGCGGTTTATGAGGCGGAAGAACGGGATACGGAACTGGATGCGCCGAGGGAATATGCTTTGTCGCAGAACCATAAGCATCTGAAAGAAATGCAGAAGATTACGGGACTGGACAGGGCGCCGCTTTTTTCTCCGATTATCTGTGATTATTACAGCGGTATGCTGCTGACGCTTCCGCTCTACACAGATATGCTGGCAGGAAAACAGAAGCCGGAGGAGATACATGCTTTCTTCTGTGATTACTTCAAGGGGGAAAAATTCATCCGGGTGATGCCTTTCGGGAAGGAAGCGGAATATAACGGGTTCCTTGCCGGCAACAGCTGTTCGGGCTGGGACGGTATGGAGATTTATGTTACGGGAAATGAAGAGCGGGTATTGGTGAGCACACGTTTTGACAATCTCGGAAAAGGCGCTTCGGGAGCGGCAGTACAGTGTCTGAACCTTATTTTGGGATGTGATGAGGAGAAGGGGCTGAATCTTTGAAAATAGGAATAAGGACGGAGAAAAATGATGGTACGGACGATGACAATCGAGGATTATGAAGGAGTGTATGGGCTGTGGATGAGCATAAAAGGATTTGCTATGCGCAGCATTGATGATTCAAAGGCAGGAGTGGAGCGTTTCTTAAGGAGGAATCCTGATACGAGTGTGGTCGCGGTGGAGGACGGGAAAATCGTAGGGGCAATTCTCTGCGGGCATGACGGCAGAAGGGGCTGTATGTATCATGTGTGTGTCCATGCGGATTACCGGATGAAGGGAATCGGCAGGGAGATGGTGGTATTTGCCATGGAAGCGCTGAAACGGGAACATATCAGCAAGATATCGCTGATTGCCTTTACTGCGAATGATGTGGGAAATGCATTTTGGAACCGGATAGGATGGACGAAACGCGAAGACCTGAACTATTATGATTTCGTCCTGAATACGGAGAATATTGTGGCTTTTAATAAATAGGGTTTTTCCGTTACTGTCCACTGGTATACCGGAGCCACGGTGTCCGGCCGGAATCAGGAGTTCCTTAGTACCTGCGTACATTTGACTTGCGGGAATCCCGGCAGTATAATAATATCCAGTGACTATTTCCGGCAGTGAGGCCGTAAATGGATAAAGAGGAAGATGCATACAGGCAGGGAGGAAGCTTCGTATGAAGAAAAAGAGAAAGTTGCTGCGGCAAATCGTTTATGTTCTGATTCTTTTATTGGCTATTATTATTCTGTTTCACTGGTATACGACGCAAAACAGCAGGCGTATGGAGGAGCGGAATAAAAGCTATGCGGCGGATTCCGCACGGCAGATGGTGGAACAGATAGATGAGGAATTGAATAACGCGTTGAATCTTGTTTATACCTATACATATTTTATAGGGGAAAGCCTGACCGAGCCGGTAATCGGAACAGAAATGCTGAAAGAAATGGAGGATAACTCATTATTCGATGCGCTGCTGTTCACGGATGCTGACGGTATCAACCATTCTTCCGACGGGAGGGTCTCCGATGCAGCCGGCTGTGATTACTATGTGAATGGAATGGAAGGGAAAAGCGGAATATCGGTTATATTCGATTCCAAGATTTTCCCTGAGACCATGGTGTGCTTTTATGCGCCTGTCCGCTGCCGGGGTGAAATCATCGGTGTTCTGCGCGGCGCATATCTTGCGGAAGAATATATGAAGGATATGCTTGCCACTACATATTTTGGCGAGGCGGCAATCGTACATATCTGTATGCCGGACGGGATGGTGATTGCCGGTTCCGATAATGAGGAGCATGAGAGGAATCTGGTTGATATGCTGACAGAAAGCGGCGTGATTGACCGGAAGACGGCTGATGCGGTAAGGGATGTGTTTCAAAACGGAGGGGAAGGCGCTTTTATCTGCGATTCCGGCAGCAAGACGGATAATATCTGTGTGATGTATCTTCCGGAGAGCGGATTTGTTTTGGTACAGACATTTCCCAAAAGTGTGACACAGAGGATGATAAGGGCGGAAAATCTGGTAGGGATTCAGCTGGAAGTCATGCTGATTGCATTATTTGCAATCTATATCATCATGCTGTTAATCCGGGCCGGACGGGAAAAGAAGCAGCTGGAGCGGGAAAACAGGGAGATGTGCTATATTATTGACGGGGTCAATACATTGTTCACCCGTTTTACCATGGTGGATTTTGAGGCGGGAACCTATCAGTATCTGGCGGGGACAAGGCCGGAAAACAGCGGGCTTGCCGTCAGCGGCAGGTATGAAGATTTTGCAGAGCATTTATGTTCCCTTCTGATACCGGAGGACCGTCAGGAATTTGCGGGACAGGTCCGCATGGATGCGGTGGTTGCGGCATTGGAAAAGCACGATGATGTGCGTCTGGAATGTCATGTACAGCGTGAAAGCCATGAGGAATGGGAGCATCTGAATATCATCTGTCTGGAAAGAAAGGATGGCAGGGCCGGCAAGGTTTTATTCATCCGGCAGAATATTACGGAAGTGAAGGAAAATGAACTCCGCATTCAGGCGGAAATCTCCCTGGCAAGCCGCAAGGAAAGGCAGTACCGGATAGCAATTACTTCCAATGCTTTTTGTACCTTTGAGTTCAATCTGACAAAAGACCGGATGGAACAGGATATTGTCCGTGTCATAGACGGCAGGCAGGTATCCCTGTTGGAAAAGGCGGGTCTGAAAGCGCCCTGCCGGGCTTCCGAGTGTTTTGAAAGGTGGAAGCAGTTTGTTCTGAAGGAATCCATGGAGGATTATTCCGCCATTGTAAATACAGAGTATCTGAAAGAGCGTTTTGAAGAAGGCGAAATGGAAGTGACTGCCGAATATTGGGGCAGGGATTCCGCGGAAGAGCAGCTTTGTGTCCGGCAGTCGTTTATCATGACGCAGGATGATGATACCGGTGATATTATGGTCATGGTAGTGGTAAAAGAGATTACTGAACAGGTCCGGAAACAGAGGGAACAGACACAGGCGCTTCAGGATGCGCTGATGCAGGCACAACATGCCAACCGGGCCAAGACGACGTTCTTATCCAATATGTCTCATGACATCCGTACGCCGATGAATGCGATTATTGGATTTGCGACGATTGCAGCCAGTCATATAGACAATAAAGACCAGGTCAGGGACTGCCTGCAGAAAGTGCTTTCTTCCAGTAATCATCTGCTCAGCCTGATTAACGATATTCTGGATATGAGCAGGATTGAAAGCGGAAAGGTGCAGATTAAGGAACAGGAATGCAATATTTCCGAATTGATGCACAATCTGGTAAATATCATCCAGCCGCAGGTAAAGGCAAAGCAGCTGGAATTGTTCATTGATACGTTTGAGGTTACTAATGAAGAGGTAATCGCAGATGCCCTGAAACTGAACCAGGTGTTTATCAACCTGCTGAGCAATGCGGTGAAGTATACGCCGGCAGGCGGAACCATTTCGTTCCGGATTATGCAGAAGACGGCGTTCCGTCACGGATACGGCGAGTATATTTTTGTCATTAAGGATAACGGCATCGGTATGTCTTCGGAATTCGTAAAACATATCTTTGAGCCTTTTGAGCGGGAAGTCACCACGACCCAGAGCGGTATCCAGGGTACCGGATTGGGCATGGCAATTACGAAGAATATCGTTGAAATGATGAACGGTACTATTTCTGTTCAGAGTGAAATCGGCAAAGGAAGTACCTTTACGGTGGAACTTTCGCTGAAATTTCAGGATACTGAGAAGAATGCGGAGCAGATAAAGGAACTGGAAGGTCTGCGGGCGCTGATTGTGGATGATGATTTCCATGTCTGCGACAGTGTAGACAAGATGTTAAAGAAAATAGGGATGCGTTCCGAATGGACGACCTCCGGGCGGGAAGCGGCGTATCGTGCTAAAATAGCCAGTGAGGAGGGAGATTCCTACCATACCTATATCATTGACTGGCAGATGCCGGAGACCAGCGGAGTGGAAACGGCGCGCAGGATTCGGAATGCGGTCGGGAATGAGGCGCCGATTATTATTCTGACAGCATATGACTGGACCGATATCGAGGAGGAGGCAAAAGCGGCAGGTGTGACTGCTTTCTGTGCAAAGCCGCTCTTTATGTCCGATTTGAAGTCTGCGCTGCTGGCTGCCAATAACCTGATTGAAAAAGAGGAGGAAGCCGCAGTATGGACATTGAACGATTTCGGCGGAAAACGGATTCTGCTGGTAGAAGATATTGAGCTGAACCGTGAAATTGCGGAAGTCATATTGACAGAAGCAGGTTTTGTTGTGGAAACTGCGCCGGATGGAACGGATGCGGTAGATATGGTGAGCAGGTCAGAGGAAAATTATTATGATGCGGTTCTGATGGATGTGCAGATGCCCATTATGAACGGTTATGAAGCAACCAGAACCATCCGAAGTATGCCGAGGAACGATGTGAAGACGCTGCCAATCATCGCCATGACAGCCAATGCACTGGAAGAAGATAAGGAGGCGGCGCTTAAGAACGGGATGAATGCCCATATCGCGAAACCGCTTGACATGGATATCTTTATGCAGGTGCTGAAACAGTACCTGCACTAAAGAGTGCAGGGAAGGGATTAAAAGGCTTCGATGTCCGGCGGCGGTTCCGGCCGGCGTATAGCGGTATAGGGGCGATGTATAGCGATGCATGACATAAAAAACGGACTGCAAAAATAAGAGGTTTCTAACTGTCAGTCCGGGTTGATTCATTGCCAACGGCGGCTAAACTCCTCACTCCGTTCGTCAGACAACGCCGCCTGTAGCGGCAATGAATCAGCCTGGACTGACACTAAGAAACCTCATTATTTTTTTAACCGTTTTTATGTCATACACTGCCATACATCGCCCTATACCGTATACGCCAGCCGGAACCGCCGCCGGACATCGGAGCCTTTATAATCCATGCCGATGACAGCTGTTTATTCCCGTGAGCAACGAGTCAGGTGTCTGCAACATTTGGCGACTGCCGAGAGGGTCAAATAGGGGCTGTCGGGAAATAGATAGCCAAATAGAGTAGAGAAATAACTCTTGCAGTTATTTCTCTACTCTATTTTCGGTATCTTTTTATCAGTGTTCATGATATGGTTGATAAGCCAGCCAAGTAAGAACTCCAGTAATTTCTGAAGGTATTCCTGCGGGTTGCGCTCGATTTCGTCTAAGTCAATATTTTCCAGCTTGTCGATAAAAGCTTCGTGCGCACGTTTTTGAGCGGGCAGTCCTTCGTAGTGGATGCTTTCCATGTATTCCTCTTCATCGCTGAAGTGTTCGATGGTATAGGCTTTTAGTTCATGCAGGATACCGATGATACTGTCATAACCCGATAACGTATCGTAGGATTTAATCAGCCGGTTTGCCCTGTCTACAATACGGAAGAGTTCTTTGTGCTCCCGGTCGATTAATTCGATGCCTACGAGGTAATCGTCCGTAAATTCGCAGGGGTTTTCCCTTATCATCCATTCCTCCAAGGGAGGAAGTTTCCCAATCAGGATATCACTGCTGAGAATATGGCGGTAAAGCCACTTTGCAAGAAAGCTTACGAGGTCGGCAAGGACGCGTTGCTGTTCTTCTATTTCATCTATGTTGATTAAATCGAATTCCAGTATTTTTTCATGGAAAAAGGCATGTTGTGAACGCTGGAGTATTAATTCGGGGTCGCATATTTTTGCCATGTATTCTTCTTCGTGGGCAAAGTGCCGTTCCGCGTAATGGTCTAATTCGGCAATGATTTCTTTCAGCCGTTGGTAATAGTCGCTGTGGTAGTCTGTGGTTACAAGGATATAGGCCCTGTTCAGTATGTCGAAGAGGTACTTGTGCTCTTCATCAATATGTTCTATTCCTATTATGCAGTCGTTTGTAAACTCAAACATTGGAATCATCCTTTCTTTTATGTATTTATGTACTTATGTATTTGGGGCGTCATTTATTCCCGCGGGTTGTTGATGCACGGGTTTTGCTCTGTTAAAAAGCATTTGTTCCAGCCAACTAAGATGCTTTCTCCGGTCTCTGCTATGCGTTCCAGTACAACTAAAAATTTTTCCTGAGTCATTTCAGAAGGTATACAGCTAAGGTCAACTTCTTTGTTCCAGTTATACTTGTATTTTTGTAATAGTTCTTCTGATTTCTTGAACGTTTCTTTATCTGTCACTTCTGTTGCTCCTTATTCCGCTGGCAGCAATGAAACGAGTGGGGGGTTACATTTTGGGAGGTGCTATAATCCGCAGTGGAATGAGGAAAACCTGCGGTTTCCCTCATTCACGGGCTTCGCCCTGTCAAAATGTAATCTGTCAAAAGTGTCAGCAAGCTGCCATTTTGACATTTTACATTTTGGCACTGCTCATTGCCTTCGTGGACATTATATCATAAATGAAGGAAAAAACAATATCTGGTGGTGGGGGTATTTGATTAAGATAGCGGCAGTATATTGTTTTTTTCATGGGAATTAGCTATACTGAATGGGATGGCGGATACAGGAGGAAAAGTATTTGAGGAAAAAGCTGGTATTGACATGTGTTATTGTATGTTTTGTATTGGGAATATGCGGATGTGGCGCTTCTTCCGGCGGGGCGGACAGGCTGAAAGAAGCA
Organism: uncultured Lachnospiraceae bacterium; assembly: GCA_947246015.1. Classification (GTDB taxonomy): domain Bacteria; phylum Bacillota; class Clostridia; order Lachnospirales; family Lachnospiraceae; genus Kineothrix. Next base: position 45,956 of record CAMXQE010000028.1, read on the forward strand.
GAAGAAGAAACGGGAGTCTGGGAAGAGACGGAGTCCAGTGTGATACGGTCCGGTGAAGGGAGAGAGGAGGATACGGAAGCAGAGCGGAATCCGGTAGGTAAGGCGGCAGGTGCGAATGCGGAAGGGGAAAAAGAACCGGAGGATTTGGCGCCAGAGGGAACCGGAGAGGATACGGAGTCCGGAATGGAAGAGCTGTCTGGGGCAGCGCAGGAGGATTTCGGAGAGAAAGTGCAGGAAGACTTCGGAATAAATTGGGAAGGAATGTCCTGGTATGAGGGATATCAGGTTTTGCTCGAACATCCGGCACTGGTAGATGATTATGGGGTTTCTTATGGAGGTTTCGAATATCTGAAATTTTATTTCGGGGAAGAAAATTGTAAGTTTGACTCCTATTGGCTGTGTGATGTGGATGGCAACGAGGTGCCGGAATTATTTCTGGTTTCTGATGAGATGGGATTGACTGCGGTATTTACATATAATGAAGAGCCTGTTTTTTTGCTGGTTGATAATATTTATGGAATAAATCCGGAAACGGGAGAAGTGGTAATCCAGGGGCACTGGCATGGTGCGGGCGGTACATGGATAAATGAGTGGAGTGCATATGAAATTGGCGGGGACGGTGCGGAATGGAGTATGTACATAGACTGCTGGCTTTTTCCGGACGGTGAGGGGAGAGAAAAGCCTTATGCTGTTTACCTGCCAAAAGAAGGAATAGAAGAATGGGAGATGGAAGATGGGGAACTGTACCATGAGATTTATGCGGCTCATGTGGAACCGTGCGTTTTAATAGAAAATTATGCAGTGTATGATAATTCCGATAGGAGCGGGTTAGACAGGATACAGTCAAATACCCCGCCGCAAGCAGCGGGGCATCAAATTTGAAACGCCCCAAGGGGCTGGGTATTTGACCCTCGCGGCATTCGCCAAATGCTCGTGCAAGCACGGCACTTGGCTCATTGCTCGCGGGAATAAAAGAAGTCAGGACGGGAAAGGAGCGGATATTGGCATAGAAATTTTGCAATTGGACAGCAGGGAAGGTACAGGACAAGATGGGAAATGTGGAGGAATGGAAAGAGGAGGATTATCATGGTGTACAGAAACAACAAAGTAGAGGAAATACAGATTGCATATATCGGAGGCGGCTCCAGAGGCTGGGCGTGGGGGCTGATGGCGGACCTTGCGATGGAGGAAAAACTTTCCGGTACAGTACGGCTTTATGATATCGACAGAAAGGCGGCGGAATGTAATGCAGTCATCGGAAACCGGTTATCGGGGAGGGGAGAGGCTGTTGGTAAATGGGATTACAGGGTGGCCGGAACTTTGCAGGAGGCTCTGACCGGAGCGGATTTCGTTGTGATTTCTATTTTGCCGGGTACGTTTCAGGAAATGGATTCGGATGTGCATTTGCCGGAGCGTCTCGGTATTTATCAGTCAGTGGGAGATACGGCCGGACCCGGCGGAATGCTGCGGGCGCTGCGGACGATTCCGATGTTTGTGGTTATTGCACAGGCAATACGGGATTATGCGCCGGGAGCCTGGGTAATCAATTACACGAATCCAATGTCATTATGTGTGAAGACGTTATATCATGTGTTCCCGGAAATAAAAGCGTTCGGGTGCTGCCATGAGGTATTCGGAACGCAGAAATTCCTGCGGGATGTCTGTGAAGCGGAATGTGGTCTGACGGAGGTTGACTGGCATGAGGTGAATGTCAATGTATTGGGCATCAATCATTTTACATGGTTCTCATCCGCATCCTATAGGGGAATCGATTTGTTCCCTGTATATGAAAAATATGTGGAATCCCATTATGAGGAAGGATATGAACATCCGGACGACAATTGGATGAATTCTACGTTTGCATGTGCACACAGAGTGAAGATGGATTTGTTCCGCAGATATGGCTATATTGCGGCGGCGGGAGACCGTCATTTGGCGGAATTCATGCCTTCCGGTGAATATCTGAAGGACCCTGAAACGGTAAAAAGATGGAAATTCGGTCTGACAACGGTAGACTGGCGGAAGGAGGAACTGAAAAAACGTCTGGAGCGCAGCACAAGGCTGGTGAACGGAGAAGAGGAGATAGAACTGAAACCTACGGGGGAAGAAGGAATTCTTCTGATAAAAGCGCTGCTCGGACTGGGGCGCGTGGTCAGCAATGTGAACATTCCCAACACGGCAGGGCAGATACCGAATCTTCCCATGTCCGCAGTGGTGGAGACGAATGCGCTGTTTGAGAGGGACTGTATCCGGCCTGTTATGGCAGGAGAACTGCCATGGGATATCAGGGAGTTAGTTTTACCGCATGTGGAGAATCATGAGCGGATTTTCAAGGCGGCGCTTCTTTGTGACGAAGAAATGGTGGTGGAAGCGTTCCGGAGAGATCCGTTGGTGCGGGGAGCCAATTGCAGGGAGACGGATATAAGGGAACTGGTGCACGATATGATAGCAAACACAAAAGCATACCTGCCGGAAGGATGGATTGCGGGGAATGGGAAAAATGCGGTGCGGAAATGAGGGAAACCATGAAAGAGGAAGTGAGATTTTATGACCGTGTAGAAGACGGTCTGTTAAGATTTGCGGTCATCATAGCGAAGACAGACGGAAAATGGGTTTTCTGCAAGCACAGGGAACGGGAAACCCTGGAAATTCCGGGAGGACACAGAGAACCGGGAGAACGGATTATAGATACGGCCGAAAGGGAATTGCGGGAAGAAACCGGGGCAATAGATTACACCATGGTTCCTGTATGTGTTTATTCTGTTATCAGGGGTGATAATGGAATCGGGAATGATAACGCAGGCGGAGAATCTTTTGGGATGCTGTATTATGCCGATATAAAGACGTTTGAAGAAGAGCTGCACAGCGAAATAGAGAAAATAGTCCTTTTGGAACATCTGGCCGAAAACTGGACCTATCCGCTGATTCAGCCGAAACTTATAGAGGAGGCGGCGAGAAGAGGGTATTTATAGGAGGTGTAGTACCGGACCGGAATAACAGCCAGCTCTTGTAAAGAGCTGGCTGGAAATCAAATACCCCGTTGCAGAGCGAAAACACATCTTCGATGTGTTGGTATTTGACCCGTTGCCCACAGGAATAAACATAGGATTCACAGCGGTCCGGTTAAAGGCCAGTCTGTCGCTGTTTTCGGCAATGCCATAGGCTGCTGCGGTTTTTAACAGCGAGTCTTTTGGAAAGTAGGCATCCGCTTCTACTGAATAACCATTACTAAATGTAGTGTCATAACATGCGGTAGGAAATTATAGTTTATAAATCGCCTTTTGCCAACAAATTATCTTTACCCATACCACAGACG
>CAMXQE010000029.1 GCA_947246015.1 uncultured Lachnospiraceae bacterium
GCTGCTTCGCATCCGTAAGTTTTCTGGGGGCTGTCCGGGCTTCTGCTGTTTTTTTTATTCCGGTTCTGCTGCCGGATTTTTAATGCGCTATGTCATAGACGGAGCGCACGCGGAAGGTTTCCGCATTTCCTTCTATAATCTTTACGCGTCTTTCCCCTGCCTGCATGTCAAAGAAGTTATCTTCCAGTCTCACATCCCCGTCCACACCTTCGATGCAGACTTTTTGGGCAAAAGCATCTGCCCTGACTATGACTTCGTTCCCTTCTGCTTCACAGGACAGCTTCGGATTGAGAAAACGGTAATGCTTGGGAGCGGTAAACAGGCAGTTACCGGAAGATACCGTTTTCCCGTTCACTACAAATGCATAGTCCAGATTCACGGACAATTCATCATATGGTGAAACATCCATTTTCTCCAGCCATACGCCGGACAGGGCGGGAACCGTTACGTTCTCCCTGCCTTCCGCTAATACGCTGCTGTCGGGATTCCTTAACTGCCAGCGTACTTCCCCGCGTACTTCTTCCATCGTTTCATTTGCCACATGAAGCCTCGCTGACTTCTCAAAAGGCGCCGGCTGGGCAATGCAGAACGGTCTTTCACTGATTTCCCCCTTTTCCTCGCAGGAAACCATCACCGGAGCGAACATCCGCTTTTCCGCGTAATGAAGAGCTTTCCACCTGCCGTAATAATCAATGCCGGACCACGAAGCCACCGGCCAGATATCGTTTAACTGCCATACTACTGTTCCCATGCAGCGTCCCCGGTATCTTCTGAAATGCTCCACGCCGTACCGGATGGCATCTGCCTGCAGCAATTGGGAGGCATACAAAAGACTGTCAAAATCCTTGGGGTAAAGGTAAGTCGCTGACAGATAATTCATGATTTTACCGTTTGCCGCCTGATTCCTCTGATGCATCTCCATCACTCTGGAGAAAATATTCCGGTCCTCTTCCTCTGTAAAGGACTCCACTGTTTTCAGGCAGGGAAAGGATTGGAAGCCGAACTCCGACAGGTAACGGAAACGGAATTTCCGGTATTCGGTAAACGGCTTATTGCCGTGCCATACATCCCAATAGTGGGTATCCCCCCTGTTTTCATCCCACGGATTGTCAAAATTTCCGCCCGAAGAAGGAGAGGAAGGCCAGTAAAAGGTCTGGGGGTCTTCTTCTTTCAAAATCTTCGGAATAATATATTCAAAGATTTTGATGTAATCATATTTCTGCTTAATGGAAGGCTTCCACGCCTTGTCCAGTGTCTGCGTCTCCATTTCATTGTTCCCGCACCAGAGTCCGAGACAGGCATGATGCCGGATCCGCCTTACATTTTCCCTGATTTCCTCTGTTATATTGGACTCAAACTCTTCGTCCAGTTCATAAGAAGCGCAGGCAAACATAAAATCCTGCCAGACTACAAGCCCCAGTTCGTCGCAGATATCATAGAAAAAATCGTCCGGATAATAACCGCCGCCCCAGACACGAATGCTGTTATAGTTTACCGCCGCACAATCCTCTAACAATTTCCTCGTCCTTTGTTCCGTCACACGGCTAAGGATATTGTCCTCCGGAATATAGTCCGCACCCATAGCGAATATCTTCACACCGTTTACCTCATGGGCAAAACAGTTCCCCCATTCATCCGCTTCGGTATTCACCGTCATCGTACGCAGCCCGATACGCCGTTCCCACCGGTCAATCAGCTTCCCTTCCCCGTCCTCCAGCCTGACTTCCGCATGGTATAACGGCTGTTCTCCATACCCGTTGGGCCACCACAGGCTTGGATTTTCTATCCGGACTTTATAAGCATCCCCTTCGGCATCCTCCTTTGGTTCATAAACCTTTCCGTCCGGTCCGGTTACTTTTATTTTTGCCGCAGTTTCCCCTTCTGCTTCCCCAAACAGTTCCACGGTTATGTCAAAATCCAATGTTACCTCTTTTTCCCCGTGAACCTGCGTCACATATACGGATTCCAGCCGTGCCTTTTCCACTGCCAGCAGCGAAACTTTCCGGAAAATTCCGGCATCAGGCAGCCTCGGCCCCCAGTCCCATCCCAACATGCAATGCGCTTTCCTCAAATGGGGAAAGCCGTCCGTACAATCCCAACTGCCGCCGGTATACACTTTTTCATTTTCCTCCCTGCAATATCTGGTAGGGGAGAAAAGCACCACTTTTAATTCATTCTTCCCCACCCTCGCGCATTCCGAAATATCGTACTCCCAAATTCGGTACATATTGCAGGCATGGCCCAGATATTCCCCGTTCCAGTAAATATCCGCCAATGTATCCAGTCCCTCAAACCGCAGCAGCAGCCCATACGTTCCTAACAGTTCGCCGTCCACTTCCACTTCTGTCATGTATTCAAAATTATTTTCCATTAATTTTAATGCATCCAGCTCATTATCCCTGTAATACGGGTCGGGCATTAAACCTTTTTTTAACAGTGCCCCATACACGGACCCCGGCACTTCTGCCCCGATAAACTCCTCCGGTATCCCGTACACATTTTCCCCTAATATACGCAGCTTCCAAATCCCGTTCAATCCTTTTTCCAGCATAACCTGCCCTTCCTTTCTGATTGCCTGCCAGCTCTTAGGAACAGTTCCTTAGATAAGTGTAACATGGATGGACGCCGTTTGCCACTACAGGAATAACAATTTTAACTGAGTTGTCACTGGCTGAGTAACAGGAAAGCCGAATGCCGAACTGTTACCCGGCTGAAACATAATTTTCAAATTATTGTAGCCAACCAACCTCCTATATGATATACTGTGTCACAATAACGGATGCCGCACTTCGTGAGCCATCCCTGTATTCATCTGATACACGGCTTCACACATCTGGTATCCGATACAAAAAAAGAGTAACCGGAGGTATCTATCATATGGCAGAGGCACATAAGAAAGGATTAAACGCCGAATTAGTTGCAAACGATGTAGAACATTGCTGCAGGAGCGAGGCCGCATGTGGTCAGTGTAAAGGAGAAGCATGTACAATAGGTTATGCCAGACAGTGCATCCTTAATTATCAGGCAGAACCGAAAAAAGAAATTCCCAATGGAACAGAGCATGTTCCAACCATGGATTTTAAAGTATTCGACGAACTGGCGCTGGAAACTGCAATCGCCCATATTTTAAAGGAATGTAAAGATTGCAAAGAAGACCATACGGAAAACTGTATCATCAATGTCATCCGCAACTGCTATGAAGTGGGACTGTTAGGTGACGCACATCCCTATGAAGGAAGCGCACTGCAATACTTAATGTACTTAAAAACTAATTTTCCGGAAAAGTCCGGGCATATTGCCGAAATTTATATGCGTCAAAAAGAACAGGTTTAAACAATCTTAAATCGTGTTTAAAATTCATTCCGCAATTTTCAAACACGCTCCGGAACGAACGAAACAGGACTGCCGCTTTATACGTTCTGCAAAAACACACCCTGACGGCAGTCCGGAAATGGAGTCACATGAAAATCAGACCAAAACAAATCGCCGCGTGGATTTGCATTATTGCCCTTTTAGGCTTATCTGTTGCCACCTTCATAATAGGGCTTTTGGATTTCCCCGGTTCCGATGCTCTGTTTTTCGCCTGCCTTGCCGCTATGGTCTTTCTTCCTATCCTGTTATGGATTTATATATGGCTGTACGGAAAGGTTCGGGATAAACACACCATAGCGTCTATAGATTTTTTTCAGACAGACCAGGCTGAACATGAAAAAAAGAACATGAAAAAATAAGCAAAGACAATGCCCTCCGGCCTCAGCAACCGGACTGTCATTGTCTCTTCTTTTATTTTATTCCCAGTTTCCTCATCTCCTCCACGGCACTGTCCCTGTCCGTAAAACGAATCGTCTTTATCCCAAACTTTGCCGCCGCTGCAAGATTCGACTCCAAATCATCTAAAAATACACATTCTTCCGGTACGAGATGATACCGCTCCAGCAGCCTCCTGTAAATCTCCGGCTCCGGCTTAATGGTCTTCTCCTTATAAGAAAGGATTCCTCCATCCACATAGTCCAAAAATTCCAACACATCCTTACAATCCTGATGTGCCCGGTGGGCAAAATTGGACAGTACCAATACCTGATACCCTTTCTGCTTCAACTCCTTTATCCACGGCACCGCATAATCATATTTTACCAGCATCCCGTTAATGTTTCCAAGGGATTCCCTGAGTTCTTTTTCTATGCCGGGGTCGTTTTGCACAAAGGCATCCATGACCTCTTCATCCGTCAAAGCTCCCCTGTCATACTCCGACCACGCACGGCTCTCCACTGTCGCCCTTGCAATCCGGGCAAGCACCTCTTTGGAATAGCCGAACTTCTGAAAATAAGCCTTCCATTCAAATCCGGCAAGTACATTGCCGATATCAAAAATAACTGTTTTTATCATTTTTACCTCCGTCTGTCCATCCTCACAGGGCATTTTCCTCATTGCCCGCTGGAATCAATTCCAGCAATTTCCTGCCTGCCGCCGACAAAGGATTCCGGCTGTCCGTCACCACACAGAAATTCCGTTTCGGGATAATCTTATTAAACCGCAGTTCAAACAATCTGCCGGATTCCAGATACTCCGCCGCAAAATCCTTCATTACGCAGCCCACTCCGAGATTGCGGAGTGTAAACTGCACAATCATGTCACTGGTGGCAAGCTCAAATTCCGGATGCATCACTACGCCGTTTTTTTCCAGAAAATCATCCATATAGCGCCGTGTACTGGTATTCTTTTCCAACGAAATCAACGGTAATTTCTCCAACTCCTGTAAATCCAGCATCTTATTTTTATAGGGAATAAACTTCAACCCTGCCACAAACACATCCTCGATTTCCCTTACCTTCACCGTCCGGATTCCTGCCGTTTCCTCAAAAGGCGTACTGACCACACCGAAATCAATCTTTCCTTCCTGCAAATAACGCAACGTCTCCGGCGTGGGCGCATTGGACACGACCACCCGAATATTGGGGTATTTTTCATGAAACAGCTCCAGATAGGGCAGCAGATAAAAACGCAGTGTCATATCACTGGCGCCGATATGCAGTTCTCCCAATTCCAGATTCATCATCTGCGCCAGCTTTTTTTCCCCCAGTTCTATCTGCTCATATCCTTTGGATACATAGGAAAAAAGCAGTTCTCCCTCCGGCGTCAGCTTCACGCCTTTGGAGGTGCGCACGAACAACTTCGCACCCACCTCCTGTTCCAGCTGCCGGACGGACTGGCTCACCGCCGGCTGGGATATGGAAAGCCGTGCCGCTGCCAGCGTCAGGCTTTTACACTCTGCCACATAATAGAAAACTTTGTAATATTCCAGGTTACTTGTCATAGACGGATTTCCGCCCCTCTATTTTATTTTTACCCTATTTATTTCTTTATCTGCCTTATTTCTTTAAAGGGCTTTCCCTGTAAATAATATCACTTCTGGACGGTCCGTTGCTAATCATTGTTATCGGGTAGCCAATCTGTTCTTCAATAAACTCTACATACTTTTTACAGTTTTCCGGTAAATCTTCATAATTTTTAATTCCCCGGATGTCGCATTTCCAACCCGGAAGGGTTTTCAGCACCGGTTTTGCTTTTTCCAGCTTCGCAGTCACCGGAAAGTCCGTGGTCACTTCCCCGTCGGTTTCATAGCCTACGCAGACCGGAATCTCATCCAGATATCCGAGTACATCCAGCACCGTAAAAGCCACGTCCGTCGTTCCCTGCAGTCTGCACCCGTATTTGGAAGCCACGCAGTCGAACCATCCCATACGGCGCGGACGCCCTGTGGTTGCTCCGAACTCTCCGCCGTCGCCGCCGCGGCGCCTGAGCTCATCCGCTTCCTCCCCGAAGATTTCGGATACAAAAGCGCCTGCTCCGACTGCTGAAGAATATGCCTTGCACACCGTATAGATTTCCTTTATTTCATAAGGAGGAATCCCCGCACCGATGGCGCCGTACGCCGCCAGTGTGGAAGAAGATGTAACCATAGGGTAAATTCCATGGTCCGGGTCTTTCAGCGTACCTAACTGCCCTTCCAGCAGGATGGTCTTATTTTCCTTCAGCGCCTGATTCAGATAAGCAGACACATCGCATACATAAGGCGCTACCATGTCCTTATATCCATGCAGTGTTTCCAACAATTCATCAGGGTTGATTACCGGCTTGTGATATAAATGTTCCAAAAGCACATTTTTCATTTCCACAATCCGGAACACCTTTTCTTTCAACAGTTCTTCATCAAACAACTCACTGACCTGAAAACCGGTTTTTGCATATTTATCCGAATAAAAAGGTGCAATGCCTGATTTGGTGGAGCCAAAGGATTTCCCGCCCAAACGTTCCTCTTCATACTGGTCAAACAGAATATGGTACGGCATCACAATCTGTGCCCTGTCTGACACGAGAAGTTTCGGCATCGGCACATTCCTGTCCGTAATTGATTTGATTTCCTCAAAAAGTACCGGAATATTCAATGCCACCCCATTCCCGATAATACTGGTGGTGTGATTGTAAAACACGCCTGAGGGCAGGGTATGCAGTGCAAACTTACCATAGTCATTTACAATCGTATGGCCTGCATTGGCGCCGCCCTGAAAACGGATGATAATATCTGCTTTCTCGGCAAGCATATCCGTAATCTTTCCTTTTCCTTCATCGCCCCAGTTCGCTCCAACTACCGCTTTTACCATAATCTCTTTCCTCCTGTAATTCCTGTCATATTTTTGTACTCCCTACAGGGTCTTCCTTCCGGTGGGATATGTGCTGCGCAGCATTTAATTTCCTTTCGCACCACTGTGCAATCGGGCAGGGAAGGTTTCTCTCCCTACTCTCCGCGCGGGGCATCCGTCAGCTCTGCCGACACACTTCCTTTGGATGCCCCTGTGCATAAAAAAAGCGGGTGTAAAAAACCCCGCATCTTCCACCGTACTCCGTTGCCGTTATTTGCCGCTTACGGTCCGCCCTGTTTCTTACTTTATGATTATACACAAAAACTTCTCATAAGTAAAATCAATATATATTATATTTGTTATAAGTTATAATTATGGATTTCCGCACTTATCTGCTCAAATTTTTTCTCACGGTAATCAAACACAAAGCAGGAGGAAGAAGCTAATTTCCGTATCTTCGCTTAACACCACGGTTTCATCAATGAGTGCCGCCAGTTCCTTATTTCCCGCCAGTTCTATCCCCGTTTCACTGACCTTTTCAGCCGGCAAAACAGGGATATGCGGTAACAGTCCGGCCTCCAGCCGGACTGTTACCCAATCCAAGAATCATTTCGACAGTACATGCCTGCAATAACTCACTTTCCCACAATTCGGACACTTCAATTTCCTTTTGGTAATGGTATGGGGTCCCATCAGATATGCTCCCATTTCCGGCACAAACCTGCTGCGGCATCCGGGACATTCAAACGCACCTGCGTCCCTGTCAAGCACACAGGCTACACCAATGCCTGTAAACAATACAATCATTGCAATCACCAGCAATGTTACTCTTGCCGCCACAGGCATTTCCAGCATCTGTGCGGCTATCACCAGGGGAAATGCTGCCATGAGTCCCATCGCCACAACAATTACCGATAAAATAATCTTTTTCCTGCTTTCCTCTTTTTCCCTGACCAGATTCATCATATTTTCCTCCGCTTTCTTTTGATAATCTTCTTCCGATACCCGTTCTCCGGAAAGCAATTCATTTACACTGATTTCCAATATTTCACATAATGGAAGCATAAACATTACTTCCGGAAGACCCTTTCCGCATTCCCATTTGGAGATAGTTTTATCACTGATATTCAGCCGCTCTGCCAACTGTCTCTGGGTAAATCCTTTCGCTTTTCTTTCTTTTGCTATGAATTTGCCGATTTTATCCTGATTCATGGTTTTCCTCATTTCTGCGCTGCTTTTTTGCGCATAGCAAGTTTGTGGATGCAGCGCAGACACAAACCTGTGGAGTGAAAGATTTGAAAAATCTTTCACACTTTTCCTCCTTCCTGCTTCCATTATGCATAAAATAAAAGTCTTTAAAAACCTGCAAAGCGTAGAATTTCATCATTTCTGACAAATTCTACGCTCCGTATACCTGTGTTCCCGGTTAGGATATGTCCGATACATCCAGACTTCTAAGGATTTAGCAGCCCCTTTTCTTCCAAAAACTGCCGTGCCACCTCTTTATCTTCCTTCCCGCCTGCCTCTACTTCATAATTCATCCGCTGCATCTCCTCCTGGGAAATCATTCCGTTCAGCTTTTCCAATACCCCTTTCAGTTCCGGATATTCCGCAAGAGTATCTTTCCTGACGATCGTACCTGCTTCAAATGTTTCAAAGAAGCCGCCGTCATCGGTAAGCAGCACTAACTGATTCGCCGCCAGCTGCGCATCCGTGGTAAAAGCATTGATTACATCCACTTCCCGATTCTTCAGCGCCTCATATTTCAACGCAATCTCCATCTGCATAGTATCTTTAAACTGCATATCATAAGCCGCGCAAAGTCTGGGATATCCCGTTTCCAGTTCGATATAATCCGGATTTCCTCCGAAAACAAGCTCAGAAGAAGCACCCGCCAAATCCGAATAGGTAGATAAATTGTATTCCTCTGCCGTTTCCTGTCTTACCGCTAAACCATAAGTATTGGAAAATCCGTACAGTCCTGTCCATGTCAGCCCCATAGCATCATATTCTTCCTGCAGGATCTCATACAGCCTGGCATCGTCCTTTTCCATTTCTTCTTTTTTCAATACATTCAGCCATGCCGTTCTCGTATATTCAGGGTATAAGTCAAACTCTCCCTTGGCAAGCGCCGGATGAATGTTCGTAGTACCGCCTCCCACTCCTTTGGTAATCTCCACCTCATAGTCCGTTTCCGCTTCAATTAACTGCGCGATAATTTCCGTCAGGATATACTGCTCGGTCATGGGTTTGGAAGCAATCTTTATGGCTTCTTTTTTCCCGCACCCGCACAGGGCAGACACAATACCTATAAGTGTCAGAAGCAGGATTCCCCTCCTTCTCCATCTGCTTTTTCCGCATTTCTTATGTTCTGATAACCCCTTTTTCTCAAAATGTCTTTCCGAACCTCGATTCTCTCCAAACCGACTCTCACAAATTTCCTTTTCCATCTCTTTCACCTTTCTTATCCTTCCCTTTCTTATCCCGCCTGTATTTCTCTGCTTTCCTCCTCTTTATACACAAAGCAGCCGCTTCACAAATGCATCTTTCGGATGAGCCATCAGTTCCTCTTTTGTGCCTTCCTGCAGGATACCGCCGTCTTTCATAATCAGGATACGGCTTCCCAAAAGGAAAGCCTCTCCGATATCATGTGTAATAAACACAATGGTAATTCCCGTCTTTTTCTGCAATGCCAGTAATTCCTCCTGCAATCCCTTCCGGGTAATCTCATCCACCGCACCGAAGGGCTCGTCCATCAGCAGAAGATCCGGTTCCGCCGCCATAGCCCTTGCAATCCCGACTCTCTGCTGCTGCCCGCCTGACAACTGCCTTGGAAATCGTGCCGCAAGCTCCGGCGGAAGCTGTACCATATCCAGCATTTTGCAGGTTAGCGCCCTCTTTTCCTCCCGCGTCATCTTCCTTTCCAGTCCGATGACATAGCATATATTTTCCTCCACTGTCATATGGGGAAACAACTTGGCGCCCTGTACCGCATAACCAATCTTCCTGCGCATGGCAACCAGGTTGCATTGATCCAGCCGTTCTCCTTTTACCCTCACTTCCCCTTCCACCGGAGCTACAAGCCCGTTGATCATTTTCAAAAGGGTAGTTTTTCCGCATCCGGACGGTCCGATCATAACGAGAAACTCTCCCCGCTCTACCGTTAAGGAAACATGATTCAGTACTTCATTCTCCCCATAGCCCGCCGAACAATTCCGTATTTCAATCACTTTATCCAATCCCATACCTCCTGTTCACCGCCTTCTCCGCCTTAGAAAGCAGCCAGTCGCTCAACAGGGCAAGCAGCGCAATCAACAAAGACCCCGCCGCCGTCAGCGTCATATTATAAGTTGTGATGCCTCTGTAAATCGCTGCGCCAAGTCCTCCCGCGCCTATAAAAGAGGCAATACCTCCCATAGCAATAATCATAACCACCATATTGCGGAAACCGCTGATAATAACCGGAAGCGCCAAAGGAAAACGAATCCGTAACAGCACCTGTCTCCCATCTGAGCCAAGCCCCTCCGCCACCTCCAGAATACCGGCATCCACATTCGTCAGCCCCGTATAAGTATTCCTTACAATCGGCAGCAGGCCATAGACGGTCAAAGCAATCACTGCCGTCTTATTTCCAATACCTGTAAACGGAATCAGAAAACCCAAAAGAGAAATGGACGGCACCGTATAAATGACATTAATAATTCCCAAAATAACTGCCGCCGCTTTTTTCCTTCCGCTGATAAAAATTCCCAGCAAAATACCCAGCACACCTGCACAGACTATCGCTGTCAACGATATCCGCACATGTTCCAGCAGACAAACGAGAAAAAATTCCCGCCGTTCCCAAAATATCTTTATTAACTGCATGTCTCCCTCATTTCCGCATATCTCTGATGCATAACCCTCTGCAAAGAACAAACGTTTGCTTTTTTTAATATAAAGCATATGGGATTATCTGTCAATCATTTTTTTCACTGTCAACAACGGTAACAGTTCCGCCCGGGACTTTGCATTTGCTGCAAAGCTCGTAAAAATATATTTTGCCCGCCGCAGCAGCAAATATCCGAAGCGGCCCGCTGCTCACGGGAATAAAAATATCATATATAACATCAAGAATCCACCCCCATCTTCCGTTATACTTATATCAGGTCAGAAACAACCGCATCCCCGCTTATAAATCTGACTCTGATTTCCACCGGCATCCAGGATGTCTTATCCTACAGGTAAATACCGAAGAAAGGAAACCTATGAACGAAAATACTTTAAACAATATCCTTGCTTACATTGACAACCATATCCGGCAGAAAATTGCACTGGAAAAACTCGCCGGCATCGCCGGATACAGCCCGTTCTATTTCAGCAGACTGTTTTCGGAACGTATGGGTATTTCCGTTACCTCCTATATCCGGACACGGAAACTGCAATTTTCCCTTATGGATTTACTGGCAGGAAACAAAGTCATCGATGTCGCCATGCAATACTCTTTTGAATCCCACGAAGGATTCACACGTTCCTTTACAAAATTGTTCGGTTCAGCGCCAAAGACGGTACGGAAATATCTGTATGCCTACCAAGTACCGCCTTACATTGTACCGCCTTTAAACCAATGGGAGGAAACCATTATGAAAACAACCAAAAACAAGACAGAAGATATGCACCGGATTCTTTTTGAATTTCTAAACCAGTCTTTCATGGAAGCCGAAAAAGGATACTGCACCGAAATCCAACTGGAACTTTTCCCGGACAATCACGTAAGAATCCTCGACAACGGCAGGGGAATCCCTCTTTCCTCCGACCGGGGCAAAGCCCATGATTCCATTAACAGAATCTTTGCCGGATACCCTGTGACAAACATTGAATATAACAGCCTGGACGATTTTGACCATCCGGGACTGCAGACAGCCTGCTCTCTGTGCGAAGAACTGACGATTATCGTCTATAAAAACAATACCCGGTACCAACAGGACTACAAAAAAGGAATCGCCCAGCACGACCTGACATGCCATGCTTCCGCACACGCAGCCGGAATGGAAATCATCCTGCTGCCCGACAAAGATATTTTTGGCGGCTTATCCTTTTCCCGGGAAACCATCACACGATGGCTGGAACAAACCCCATACGGCAGAAAATATGTAACTGTCCGCCCGTTCTGTTAAAAGCTGAGCCTACAAAAATATTGCGCCATCCAGTAAGCTATGATATACTGACACTCATCCGCCGGAATCCCTGATGATTCCGGCAGCTACTACTTCGAAAAAGAATTATGAGGAATTACCATGAGCATATTAAATGTAGAAAACTTAACCCACGGTTTCGGCGACCGTGCCATCTTCAACAATGTATCCTTCCGTCTCCTAAAAGGCGAGCACATCGGACTTATCGGCGCCAACGGCGAGGGCAAATCCACCTTCCTAAACATCATCACCGGGCACCTCATGCCCGACGAGGGAAAAATAGAGTGGGCCAAAAACGTGCGTGTCGGCTACCTGGACCAGCACACTGCCCTTGAAAAAGGCATGACAATCCGCGATGTCCTCTCCTCCGCCTTCTCCTACCTTTTCGACATGGAAGCGGAAATGAATGCCATCTGCGATAAAATGGCGGATGCCTCCCCTGAAGAACTGGAACAATATATGGAAGACCTGGGCACGATTCAGGACCTGCTCACCATGCACGATTTTTACATGATTGACGCCAAAGTGGAAGAAGTGGCAAAAGCCTTAGGGCTGTCCGAAATCGGCAAAACCGCCGACGCATCCGTCCCCTACGGACTGGATAAAGACGTCTCCGACTTAAGCGGCGGTCAAAGGACAAAAGTACTGATGGCAAAGCTCTTACTGGAAAAACCGGACATCCTCCTGTTGGACGAGCCTACCAACTATCTGGATGCCGAACATATTGAATGGCTGAAACGCTACCTGAACGATTACGAAAATGCCTTCATCCTGATTTCCCACGACATTCCTTTCTTAAACAGCGTGGTCAACCTGATTTACCATATGGACAATCAGGAACTGAACCGCTACGTGGGAGACTATGATAAATTTCAGGAAGTCTACGCCATGAAGAAAGCACAGCTTACCGCCGCTTATAATAAACAGCAGAAAGAAATCGCCGATTTGAAAGACTTTGTAGCACGGAACAAAGCCAGGGTCGCTACCCGCAATATGGCAATGTCCCGCCAGAAGAAACTGGATAAAATGGATGTGATTGAGCTTGCCGCTGAAAAACCCAAACCGGAATTTCATTTCAGGGAAGCCCGCACCCCCGGAAGATACATTTTCCAAACGAAAGACTTAATCATCGGTTATGACGACCCGCTTTCTTCCCCCTTAACTCTGGAAATGGAGCGGGGCGCGAAAATCGCCCTGACAGGCGCCAACGGCATCGGTAAATCCACGCTGTTAAAAAGCATCCTCGGACTGATACCCGCCCTCTCCGGCTCCGTAGAACAGGGGGATTACCTGCATATCGGATATTTTGAACAGGAAACGGACCAGAACATCTCCACCACCTGTATTGAAGAAATCTGGCAGGAATTTCCTGCATTCAGCCAGTATGAAGTACGCTCCGCACTGGCTAAATGCGGGCTTACCACCAAACATATCGAAAGCAGGGTGAAAGTCTTAAGCGGCGGCGAACAGGCGAAAGTCCGGTTATGCAAACTCATCAACCGGGAAACCAACGTACTTCTTTTAGACGAGCCGACCAACCACCTTGATACGGATGCCAAAGCCGAATTAAAACGCGCCCTTACCGCCTACAAGGGAAGTATCCTCATGGTCTGCCATGAACCCGATTTCTATGAAGACTGGGCTACCGACGTCTGGGACTGTACGAAATGGACAACAAAGGTGTTTTGATTCCTCAAAACACCTTTAGCTGCTATAACTGTCTGAAAATCTCTGTCTCACGCTTTAAGTTCATCGCAATCGCCTGATTTTCATCCATATGCTGTGCAATGCTTTCCATATCCGTCAAAAGTACCTGCGTACTGTCTGCGGCATTGCTGACACCGCCGACTCCGTCTTCAATGGCATTGGTAATCAGTCCGATGGAATCTGCAATTTCCCCGATTGTTCCCTGCAGGCCGTCCATCCGCGCCGAAAAATCACACATTACATTTTCAATATAATTTGCCTTGCTCCGGTATTCGCTTCCCCCTGTTACAAAATTTTTAAACTCCGGTAATATGGAAGCGTTTATGTATTCTACCAAATCATTTGCATTTTCCACCAGATTATTCACCGCATGAATCACGCCATTGTTAATGTTCTGAATCCGGTTGGCAGCGGACTGGCTGGCTGTGGCAAGCTGGCTGATTTCCGAAGCGACTACGGCAAATCCCTTTCCTGCCTCTCCCGCACGTGCCGCCTCTATGGATGCATTTAAGGACAGCAGGTTCGTCTGGCTGGCAATATTCAGAATATCATTGGTCAGGTTATTTACCTGATTCACGCTCTTGCTTTCCTCTATGGACTGCTCCAGCACTCCTAAAATCTCGTTCACCTTCCGCTCCGTGGATTCCATATTCGCATGGGCTGCGCTTTCCATGCTGTCCGCATGGTCTTTCATTTCCGTAGTATACTGACGGATATCCATGGTCTGTGCCGCCATGGCATCCACCTCTTTTTTCACCGCATCCGCACTGGTATTGATTACAGACGCCGAATCCGACATTTCCGTCATGGCGGCGGACAGCTGCTCCGTCACTGCCGACAGGTCTGACACGCTTCCGTTGGAAGTCAGCACGCTGTCACGCACCTCATTTACCAGCCGCTCCATCTTTTGGGAATTGTCTGTAATGACCTTGAAAATATCCTGCAGCTTTTCCATAAACACATTGATGCCGCTGCCGACTTCCGCAATTTCCCGATTGGAAACTATCGTAACCCGCCTGGTCAAATCTCCTTCCCGCCTGTCAATATCGGAAATAATCCCGTTGATTTCATTCCGTGTCTTACCAAGCGGGCGGATAACCAGCTGGAACACACTGAGCAAAGTAAACAGCAGTGCAACTGCACTGACAACGATAAATACTGCCCCCAGCACCAAAGCCTGCCGGTAAGTAGCATCCTGCTGCTCTTTTGACTCCTGCGCCTGCATCTGCATACTATCCGTCATGGCGTCGATGCTGTCCTGCATTGCCTTTGCATAATCGGCGATTGCACCGTTTGCCAGCGCATATGCCCCTGCATTATTATTATTGGCGCTGTATGCCATCAGATTGGCAATCTCCCATTTTAAACCTTCAAAGTTGGTAAAGATGCTCTCATAATCGCCTGCCATCTCCTCTGTCACATAGGGTCTGTAATCTTCCAGATATCCTTCCAGAATTTCTTCCTCAGCCTTGATGCCGTCCACCAGCGCAATCATGGAATCCAGATTCGTTGCAAGCACATGGGAAAGCGCCATCTTATGTATGCTGTTTGTTTCTTCCTGAATCTTTGCAAGTTCCGTAATTCCCATCATGTACTTATCGGTAATCACAGTAGCCTTTGCATTTACTTCCTGAATATTCATGACTGCGATTCCGCTGGACATCATACACACAATACCAAGTATAAACATCGGGAGCAGCAGAATCAGCTTCGTGCTGATTCTCTTTTTCGCACTCTTTCCATTCGTATTTTTCACATTTTCATTCTTTCTGTTTTCCATTTGCATCCGCCTCCCCTCAATTAATTGTGGAAGCAGTAATGCCTGCCACCAAAGCATCAATCAGCTCCTGCGGCTCCGCCCCCTGCGGATTCCCTGCCGCCAGATTCTCCCCGAACGTTGTGAACGGCATCCAGTAATTGTTTCCAACCCTCTGCAGTACCCCGTATTCCGACTGGGCAATCACCGCCTGAATGGCAGGCACCTGGCTGACCGCATCCGATGATGCCGCATTGATATTGGACGGTCCCTGATTCCTCATTTCAAAACGCAGCACCTGATTCTGCTCATTGGTAATCCAGTCCGCAAATTTTAACGCCCAGTCCAAATGCTCGCTGTAAGCATTGACCCCCATCATCTTATAGCCCACAAACGAAGACATCTGCACCTGCTGTCCTGCGCAGGTATAAGTGGGAAGTTTTACCGCGCCGTAATCTTTTCCCCATATTTCCTGTATCTCCATGGCATTCCATACGCCGCTGACAGCAGCAATCACAGTACCCTCACGCGCCGATTCCACAAACTGGCTGTCCGGCTGGTTCAGGAATCCGGGACTGGCGGCAATATCCATCAGGGCAGTCACGATATCCGCCCCCGTAATCTTCCCTTCCGTCGTATTCCAATTGCAGTAATTCGTCACTCCGTCCTCATTCACACCGAATTCCAGCCCTGTATTTCCGAAAAAAGAATACATATACCAGCCGGAAGTCCACTCCATGGAAAACTTCTTCTCATTTTCCGCCGCCACCTCTAAAATACGGTCCAGGGTCTTTACATCTTCCTCTGAAAAATATGCCTTGTCATAATACAGGAAATATCCGTTATCCGCACTCATCGGATAACCGTATAAGTCATCGCCGATACTCGCCGCATCCACCGCTCCACTGGAATTTGCCTTCTTCACTTCTTCCGCATTGGGTATCCTCGCCAGGGCACCGCCTGCCGCCATACTTGTCAGCTGGTCGTCCGCAAAAGGAAAAACATCCGCCGCATTATGGATATCCCCCAATACCTTGCCTCTGGTCTCTGCATCCGCAGACGCCACCAACTGGATATCAAATTCTGCCTGTCCGGCATACTGCTCCTTGAAACTTGCAATCATCTGATTCAGCATATCGTTATTTGCTTCTTCCGCCCAGACAGTCAGCGTAACAACTCCTTCTTCTTTTTCATTTTTTTCATTTTTTTCACTTTTTTCATTCCCCGCTCCACCTTCCGAAGCCTCCGTCTCTTCCGCCTCCGGTGTATTGACCGACTCCGTTTCCCCGGCGCAGCCGGCAGCCAATATACTGCACAGCCCGATTACAACCATGCTTCTTAAGACTTTTGCTTTCATTAGCAGCCCTCCGTTTCCTGTCATTCCTTTTTGTCACTATGCCGTAAGCCCTCTGACTCTTTCACACTATGACAATTATAGCACAAAAAACTTCCACCGAAAATACCATAAATCCATTTCCTGTGGAAGTCCGTTTCCAATTTTTGCAGTCAGGTTTTCATTTTCAAAGCCATAACCGGGACATCCTCACGGGTAAAGCACTGCAGGGCGGCAGGCGGAAACCGAAAACCGGTTTTCCCTCTCCGCCCTCTGCTTTCTTACCCCTTAACGGCTCCGGTCATTCCCTGTACAAAACTCTTTTGCAATGCAAAGAAGACAATAACCGTAGGCAGCGTAGAAATCAAAACCGCCAGCATCAGTTCCCCGTAATCCGTATAATGTCCGGCTGTCATATTGGAAATCAGCATCGGAAAAGTCTGTGTAGCGTCATTGGACATAATTAATTTTGCCCACATAAAGTTATTCCAGGCGTTCATAAAAGTAATGGTCATGCCCGCCGCATAGGTAGGCTTCATGGTAGGCACGTACATCTTAAAGAAAATCCCCAGTTCACTCTCTCCGTCAATGCGGGCCGCTTCTATGATTTCTTTCGGAAATGCCCGGCTGTTCTGACGGAATAACATAATCAGGAATACTGCAGACACTTCCGGCAGGATGAAACCGACGGTGGTATCCAGAAGATGCATTCCTGCATACATCTGATAAAGAGGAATCATGGTAGCTGTAAACGGAACCATCATCGTCAGCATTAACACCTTGAACACAGAATCTTTTCCCCTGTCATGATATACTTCAAATCCGTATCCGGCAATGGAGGAAACTACCAGCGAAACGAACGTTGTCACCACTGAATATTTGACTGAATTAGTTAATGCAGGCCATATATTATAAGTTGATACAAGCGTCTTCCAGTTTTCCGCCAGATTCGTCCCCGGAATCAATGTCCCGCGCAGTACATCCACGCTTTTATTCGTTGCCGCAACCACAACCCAGAACAGCGGGAATACGCAAAACAGTGAAATCACCATAAGGACTATATTTTTCGGCAGTCTCCTTAAAAGTTTTTTATTCCTACTCACGTCTGTCACCTACTTTCATCTGTACAAAAGTCATAACCGCTACAAAAATCAGAATCATCATGGACATTGCGCAGGAATATCCGAAGTTCGGCACATTTACAAAAGAAGTATTGTAAATATAATGCGCCAGCGCCATTGTGGAATATCCCGGCCCGCCTCCTGTCAGGTTGACCGACTCATCATACACCTGCAATGCACTGTTCAGACACATAATCGTCGTAAACAGAATCATCGGCTTTAACAGCGGCAATGTGATTTTCCAAAAACTCTGCAATCTGCCAGCTCCGTCAATGGTAGCGGCTTCATACAAAGAATCATCGATATTCTGCAGACCCGCCAGAAAGAAAATCATCTGATAACCCACCCAGCGCCATATCCGCATCACCATTAAAATCACCCTGGCGCTTCCCGGATGCCCCAGAAAGTTATATCCGGTCTCCAAAATGCCAAGTTTCAGCAAAACTACATTGACAAACCCGTCCGTGGCAAACAGCGAGCGGAAGATAACCGCCGAAGCCACCAGCGAAACGGCCGCCGGAAGGAAGATACAGGTGCGGTAGATTCCTTTCAGCCGCAGCTTCGAATCGTTTAACAATACCGCCAGGATAATTCCCAGTATAATCATGACCGGAACGGTCACCACCATATACAATAGCGTAGTCTTTATGGTCTGGATGAAATTCGGGTCACGGAACATTCTGGCATAATTACTGAATCCGGTCCATTCCATGCTGCTGCCGCGTCCTGTCCGCAGAGACATGAAAAATGCCTGAACCAGCGGCACAAACTTTAATACTACCAAAAGAAAAGCTGCCGGGGCAAGGAACACCCAGCCGATTAAACTCTGCCTTTTTTTCACACTTAATTTATTCATATCGTCCCCATGCCTTTCTGTCACCTGCGGGTTATATGCCCGCAGGTGGCAATTTGCGTGTAGTTCCGGTTACTTATTCCAGCTACTTATTCCAATTACTTATTCCAGTTACTTATTCCAGTTGTTTATTCCAGTTACTTGTTTTCCATTTCAAAAATCAAAGTATCCTGTGCAGCCTGCAGTTCGCTGTCGATATCCCCGCCGGAATAGATAATGTTGGTAATCGCGTTCGCCACATCACTGCGCGCATTCCGGAAATAAACGCCCACATAGCATTCCGGTACGGAAGCGGAATATGTGGTAATCAGGGAGAATACCGGCTGGTTATTAAAGAATGCCACCGGCTCCTCATACTTCGGGCTGTCTGCCGCCGGAATCCATGTAGAAATCGCTCCCGTTTCCAGAATCTGCTCATACAGTTCCATACTGCCTCCAAAAGTTGCTTTGAAAAAGTCTACCGCCAGCTGAGGATTGGAACATTGGGAAGTCACTGCCCAGCTCGAACCGCCCTGACTGGCGTAATTCGTTGCCGATGCAATACCGTCCAGTTTCGGCAGATTGGTAATTTCCCACAAGCCGCTCTGTTCCTCTGCCGCCTGCAGGGATGCCATAATCCAGCAGCCGTTCATCGCACCTGCAATCCTTCCGGTATTCATACCGCCGATGTAAGTATCCCATCCGGTTTCTTCCGTATAAACCCCTTCTTTTACCATTTCCGTATAAACTTCCACAACCTCTCTCAGTATCTCATTATCCACAAGATTCGGATTTCCATCCTTGTCAAAGAAAGAGCCTCCGGCAGACTGCATCATAATGGTCATCTGATTATAACTGCTCAGACCGTTCAAAAGCGGGCATCCTGTTTTCTCCAATACTACCTTTGCTTTCTCCATCCATTCATTCCATGTAATATCCGTAAAATCGGCAATCGTATAGCCTGCCTGCTCCAGAATATCCTTACGGTAACATGCAATTGCCGTCCCGCTGTCAAAAGGAATCCCGTAGTGCCGCCCGTCCACCGTGGAAAATCCCACCTTACCGGGAGAAAATTCCTCATAGTTAAAACCGTAATCCGTCAAGTCCGCAAATACTTCCGGATAGCTTGTTACCGACGACTGGAAACCGCTGTCATCAAACAGCAGGATATCCGGCAATACATCAAAAACTCCGGAAGTCGTCGCCGTTGCCATCTTCGTATTGATTTCTTCCCCGTTGGTCTCTATGATTTCCAGCCGGAAATCCGGATGGTCCTTCTGATAAATGGACTCCGCAATCTTCAGCGCATTGATATTGTACGCCGGGTCCCAGCACCATACCGTCAGCGTTTCGCTCCCTTCGGAAGCGCCTGTCCCGGCTGTTTCCTGACTGTCTGCACTTCCCGCAGCCTCCTGCGGGCTGCTTCCGGCGCTCCCCTGCCCTGATGTGCTGCCCCCGTCCTGCGCATTTCCGCATCCGGCAAGCATTGCAAGGGACAATATACCGCTTAAAATCAATGTCGTCATTCTCTTTTTCATTTTCTCATCCTCCTGTTTTTTTCATTCCAGTTCCGTAACCCAGTTCCGTAACCCAGTTCCGCAACCCAGTTCCGTAACCGCCCTCCCGGTGCCAAAGCATAGCGGAGAAATTTCTGTCCGCTTCGCAGACATAAATTCTCCGGGCGCTGTCCGGGCGGTTACTGTTTCTGGTTTTTCATAATCCATTTTACATTTCCTGAATCCCTATTTACTCTCTGTATCCCTGAACATCCGGTAAGCCGTCAATGCTTTCGTAAACTGTAACGTATTCTCATCCAGCAGTCTTGCCGCCCCTAACGGATATTCATCCGGCAGCAGCTTCGCGCCTACCTCCGGCTCCCAGTAAAACACGCCGATTCCTTTTCCATCCGGCACTTTCTTTACTGCTTCCATCGTATTGATAAGGAGTTCGTAAGTCGTTTCCTCCTCCCCCTCCGGCCCGCCGACTTCACATATCATAACCGGTTTCTGATACTGCGTCTGATACCGCATCAGATGCCCGTACAGAAATTCCGCTCCCTGCTCCGTTTTAAACCAGTACGGATAATGGGAAAATCCCATAATATCCGTCTTACCTCCCCGGCGGAAGAAATTTTCGAGGAACGGCTCGCACCACTCCGTCTTATACACGCCCGTGATATGCGTAACCACCTGGCAGTCCGGACAGCACTCCTTCACTGCATCATACCCTGCATTCAGAAAATCAACCAGATTCTCCGGCGCTTCCTTCAGACTTCCCATAGGAAGCAGGATACCGGGATTGATTTCATTTCCAACCTGCACCCATTCCGGATAAATCCCGTTTTCCGTCAGCATCGTCAGTACTTCCTTCGTATGAGCGTACACCCGCTGCTTAAGCCCTTTGGCATCCTCCCCTTCCCACTCCTTAGGAATATCCTGATACATGGGGTCTGCAAAATGGTCGCTGTAATGAAAATCTATCATCAGTTTCATTCCTGCTTTCCTGACCCTCTTCGACATTTCCACTACGCTCAGTGCATCTGCAAAACCGAGCATACAGACGGTTCCGTCCTTTTTCTTCCAGAAAGCCTCCTTCGGCGGGTTCACAAACACACGCAGCCTGACTGCGTCTGCCCCCATATCTTTCACCGCCTGTACCGGGTCGATACCGTTTCCATTATCATCCACCCACCTGATACCGCGGGATTCCAACTGGCTGACCCAGCCCAGGTCTGTGCCTAATACCATATTCTCTTTCAAATTCCTACCTCGTCTTTCCAAGGTACAGCGCGCTATAATCCTTTACTTTTTGAATAATTATGTCTATAATTATCTTGTTTGTAAGTATTATTTTAATCTCATTGTATAATTTGCACAATGTCACAATGAGTTTTTGCCAGCACATTTTGTATCATATACGTGCATAGAAAAGAGGAATCCCCATGAACACTTATCAGGATATCATACGCAGCCACAACGTAGACGCCTCCCATTATTACTGCGAGGACAAACCGAATCCTGCCCTTGAAATAACCAATGCGCTGAGCCAGATTAGCTCTTTTTTTCAGATTCACACGCCGTTTCAGGTGACTTACCAGTTTTGCAGCGGCACCACGCCGGAAGATTATCTGAACAGCATCACCCTGACCGGAGATGATTCCATCTTTTCACAGGAGACTATGGCGCTGCACAATTACCGTTTTATGAAATACCCTCCCCACTTCCATGACTTTTTTGAAATCATGCTGGTTTTGGAAGGAACGGTTCTCCAGCGCATCGAAGACAAAGACTATCTTTATACTACCGGTTCCTGCTGCCTCATCAACCGCAGTCTCTGCCATACCGAAACGTTCAATACATCTTCCAGAATATTATTTATCGGTCTTTCGGTGGAATTTATCGAAGAATTGTTTGCATCCTGCCAGTCATCCTGTTTCAGCAAAGAAAAAGAAATCGAGGAAAGCCTCCTGTACCAGTTCGTCCTGTCCGACATCAAATTTCCCGGGCGGAAATCCTACCTCGATTTCATCCCCGCTTACCAGAACCCGTTAAACAGCAATGTTTTACATACTCTTGCGGAAGAACTCATACAAACCCTTATGTTTCCCTGCTTCGGTTCCTCCTATCAGGTCAAAGGACTAATCTGCCGTCTGCTGCAGTATCTTTCCACGCCCGTTAATTACCACTGCACCTGTGTGGAATTAAGTTTAGACAGCGATTTTCTGCTGTTTGCCCGCATCAGCCACCTTCTGGAAGAAAACGACGGACGCATCACCCGCACCGAACTGGAGTCTTCCCTGAATTACAGCGGCAATTACCTGAACCGCATTGTAAACAAGTATACCGGCATGTGCCTGTTTGATTACGGCATGACATTCTGTCTGAAAAAAGCGGAATACTACCTTTCCAATACGAAAGCTTCCATCACCGACATTGCCTCCCGCCTCTGTTTTTCCAACCGGACGCATTTTTACACCCTGTTCAAAGAAAAGTACGGAGTAACGCCTAATGAGTTCCGGAAACAGGCAAAGCGTGCGGCCGTCAAAAACGGAACCTGATTTTGATGTAACCCTTCGTCCTGATTTTTATGCAGATTTGCCCAAATCCCTTGTAAAATATGCCATATGCGTTATAATCATCTTATAACGTACAGATAGAATGCTGTAAAACATTCGGGAGGTGATAAGAGATGAAGAAAAGATTAGCCGTAAGTCTCACATGTCTGGCAGTATTGGCCATGCCGGTTCCGGCAATGGCAGCAGAGGCACAGCCGGTCTGCCCCATCAGCGGATGTACCACGGGACAGTGTTTTTCGGACGGTATCTGCGGCGAAGACTGTTTTACGGACGAGAACGGCGACGGTATCTGCGATAACCACTGTTATACGGACGCAGACGGCAACGGTATCTGTGACCATTTCACAGATGAAGACAGTGACGGTATTTGCGACCACTGCCATAACCACGGCAGGCCGGCGGACAGAAGCAGCGGCAGAAGCAGCAGGTCCGGCCATCACGGCAGACACCATGGAAGACATCATGGAAACGGAAACCATTGCTGACCAATACGGAAAAGCAGGCAGGGCTGCCGCACGATGCAAACGTGCGGCAGCCCTGCCTTTCCCTATTCCCAGAGTTTCTTTTCCTCCATTCATGTACCATTCACTTTCCGAATCCATTCCGGCATCTAAATCCATCCGAAACACTTACATGCCCAATATCCCAATCCCAGAACCCAGCTGGTGAAAATCCCATACAAAATTACCGGTCCGGCAATGGTGAAAATCTTACAGCCCACACCGAACACCTGTCCTTCCTTTTTAAACTCAATGGCAGGAGCCGCCACACTGTTGGCAAACCCTGTAATCGGCACCAAAGCACCGGCGCCGCCGAATTTTACAATGGAAGGAAACAGATTAAACCCTGTTAAAAGGATGCTGCATAAAATCAGCAGCAGGGAACACCATCCGCCTGCCGTCTCTTTGTCCATGCCCATCGTATTCGTGCAGTAATTCAGTATCAACTGCCCGATTGTGCATATAATGCCGCCTGTCAAAAATGCCTTGGCCATCTGCAGCCAAAGATTATGGGTAGGCGTCACTTCCCTGACATATTCCTGATACTCCTGCTTCACCTGTTCGTCCATATTGTCTTCCTCACACTTTCTGACCTTTCGCTCTGTTCTGTCCATAGTATCCTCTATATACCGAAAATTATACAAAACCATTCTGTTTGAAAACCGGAAACTTAAATCTGGTACTAAAATCCGATTTCCATTTTATATTCATTTCATGGATTGATTTTTTCAGGCAAAAGTAGTATTCTATCTATTACATTTATCTGCTTTATCTACATTTATTATATCTGTTGCATTAAGAACGATTCAATAAAAACGAGGGATTTTTATGAGCGAAACATTTCATATTATCAGTGACGGTTCCTGCGACTTACCTGTTGAACTGACACGCGAAAAAAATATTACGGTAGTACCGTTTTATGTATCTTTTGATGACGAGCATTATCTGAGGGAAAACGTGGAAATCGGCATCAGGGACTTTTACCGGCAGATGGTAGAACAAAAAGGCGTATTTCCCAAATCCTCCATGCCTTCGGCCAGTGATTACGAAGAAGCATTCCTTCCCTTTGCCGAGGCCGGAACGCCCGTCATCTGCATCTGCATCACCACCAAGTTCAGCGGCTCCATGCAGTCCGCCGTAAATGCCAGAACAAGCGTATTGGAAAAATATCCGCAGGCGGAAATTACCGTTATCGATTCCACGATTAATACGGTTCTGCAGGGACTGTATGTGCTGGAAGCGGTAAGTCTGCGGGATAACGGCGTCAGTTATCCGGAGGCCATCCGCAGGCTGGAAGAAATTAAAAGCACCGGAAGAATTTTCTTTACCGTCGGGAACATGGAGTACTTAAAGCACGGGGGACGGATTGGCAAAGTTGCCGCCGTAGCCGGAAGTGTTTTGGACATACGCCCTTTAATTACTTTAAAACAGGGAGAAATCTTCCCCTCCGGCATGGACAGGGGACGGAAACGCACCCTCGAAAAAGTAATCGGACTTTTATTGGAATATTTAAAAGAAAGCAGTCTTGGGATTGAATGTTACAGCCTTGCAGTGGGATACGGATACGACCGCGAGGAAGGGATTGCTTTCCGCGACCATGCGCTCGCAGTCCTGCATGAAAACGGATACGCCATGAAGGACCTCCCCGTATACCAGATTGGCGCTACTATAGGCGTCCATACGGGGCCTTATCCGTTAGGTTTCGGAATCATCGAAAAAGGGATTCACTGAATGTTCCATTCAGTAATCCCTTTTTTCCTGTCTCAATGTCTTACGGTTTCTGATTGATTTTCATCGTAAGCGATATTCTCTTCTTCTCCGCTTCCACACCGAGTACCTGTACTTCCACAATATCCCCCACGCTGACTGCCTCTAACGGGTGCCTGATAAACCGGTCGGTAATCTGGGAAATATGAACCAAACCGTCCTGATGCACGCCGATATCTACAAATACACCGAAATCAATAACATTGCGCACCGTCCCTTTCAAAATCATGCCCGGTTTCAAATCCTTCATTTCCAGTACATCGTTGCGCAGGATAGGAGCCGGCATATCTTCCCTGGGGTCTCTGGCCGGTTTTTCCAGTTCCTTTAAAATATCGGTAAGGGTGATTTCCCCTATTCCCAATTCCTCCGCCAGCTTCTTTTTATCCTTGATTTTCCGTTCCAAAAGGGCCGCCGTTCCCGGACTTCCGCTCATGGACGCTTCCCCACGGCCTGCCATATCCGTCTCTTTGCTGCTTCTGCCGGACCCGCCGCTTTCTTCACGCTCTTCCAGTACCGCTCCGCCCATAGCCGCCGCCAGCGCTTTTCCCATTGCCGTATTAGTGTTGCGAATGACAATCCGGTTCTGCTGCTTCGCCTGCTTCTTTGGCGTATTCTTCTTTTGGTCCGGCGTATCCTTCTTTGCCTTTCCTTTTTCCGCCGCTGCCTTTTTCTGCATCTGGCGCACATCTTCCATCGTAAGTCCCAGACGGTCTAAAAGTTTCATCGTGGCCTCATAGGACTCCGGATGCACACTGGTAGCATCCAGCGGATTTTCGCCGTCCAGAATCCGTAAGAACCCCGCGCACTGCTCGAATGCTTTCGGTCCCAGCTTCGCCACTTTCAAAAGCTGCTTCCGGTTGGTAAAACGGCCGTTATTCTCCCGGTAATCCACAATATTCCTTGCAATCACCTTTGTAATGCCGGATATATATTCCAACAGCGAAGCCGATGCGGTATTCAGGTCCACGCCTACCTTGTTTACACAGTCTTCTACCACACCGCCCAGCGTATCTCCCAGTTTCTTCTGATTCATATCATGCTGGTACTGGCCGACGCCGATGGATTTCGGATCGATTTTTACCAATTCTGCCAACGGGTCCTGTAAACGCCTTGCGATAGAAGCAGCACTCCTCTGCCCCACATCAAAATTCGGAAATTCTTCCGTGGCAAGCTTGCTGGCCGAGTATACGCTGGCGCCTGCCTCATTGACTATCACATACTGCACCGGCGTATCCAATTCCTTAATCAGCTCCACAATCACCTGTTCGGATTCCCTGGAAGCAGTCCCGTTTCCTACCGAAATCAAGGAAATTCCGTACTTCTTAATCAGTTTTTTCAATTCCGCTTTGGCTTCCGTTACCTTATTCTGGGGAGCCGTAGGGAAGATGACCTTTGTATCCAGCACCTTTCCGGTAGCATCCACCACTGCCAGCTTGCATCCTGTCCGGAATGCCGGGTCCCATCCCAGCACCACCTTTCCCGCAATCGGAGGCTGCATCAGCAGCTGCTCCAGATTCTTGCCGAACACATTAATGGCTCCGTCCTCGGCTTTTTCCGTCAGCTCGTTGCGGATATCCCTTTCAATGGCGGGTGCAATCAGCCGGTGATAACTGTCATCTATGACTTCTTTCAATACCGGCGCCGTCACCGGATTCTCCGCAGTAACTACTTTTTTGGCAAGGAATTGCAGGATACGTTCCTCCGGCGCTATGATTTTGACCGCAAGCACTTTCTCGTTCTCTCCGCGGTTCAGGGCAAGAATCCTGTGCCCCGCCGCTTTTTTCACCGGCTCTTCATAGTCATAGTACATCTCATAAACACTCTGCGCCTTTTCATCCCTGGCCGCACTGACAATTTTTCCTTCTTCCATGGTGATTCCGCGGATGTACATCCGGTAATCCGCTTCATCGGAAATACTTTCCGCAATGATATCCTTTGCCCCCTGTACCGCTTCCTGTACAGTCTTTACTTCTTTTTCTTCATCAATATATTTTGCCGCCTCTTCTTCCAAAGGAATATCCGCATTCTGTGCCAGTATCCACTGCGCCAGCCCGTCCAGCCCCTTTTCCCTGGCTACGCTCGCTCTTGTCTTCCTCTTCGGACGGTAGGGACGGTACAAATCTTCCACTACTACCAGCGTTTCCGCCGAAAGAATCTTTTCTTTCAGTTCTTCCGTCAGCTTACCCTGTTCCTCGATGCTCCCCAGCACCTGCTCTTTCTTTTCTTCCAAATTACGCAGATAAGTCAGTCTCTCATCCAGATTACGCAGTACCTCGTCGTTCAAAGACCCGGTCACTTCTTTCCGGTACCTGGAAATAAAGGGAATCGTATTCCCTTCATCAATCAGTTTTACGGCAGCTTCCGCCTGCCACTTCTGCACTTTCAGTTCTTCGCTCAGTTTTAAAATAATATCCATTGTTAATACCCATGCCTTTCTTTCAGCCTGCAGATTCAGGCCGCAGACATAAATAAATTATAGCCGAACAATATACTCATTTTCAAGATTGTAATATTTTTCATAAAGTGTTACAATAGATATGTATATGCAGGAGGCTGAATTATGGAAATGAATGAGAACAACCCGAACCGTAATCCTAACGGTTATAATAATCCCAACGGTTATAACAATAACGGTTATAATGGCGGCAGCAGCAACACGCCCTATCCTTCCAATTATCCGCCTCCGGCGGGACATTTGGGAAACAACATGTCCACGGCGGCGATGATACTGGGAATCCTTTCCATTCCGACGACGTTGTTCCTTCCCGTTTATCTTCCTTTTATTTTAGGAAGCCTTGCAGTTTTATTCGCACTGCTTTCCAAAGGACGGTCGTTAAAACTGTCCGGGAACGCCAAAATCGGCGCCATATGCGCCACCGTCGGCATGGGAGTCAATGCCGCATTATTCGGGATTTATGCTTTTACTTTTTTCACCCTTTTATCACAGCCGGATTTCATGCGGGATACGGCACAGATGTATGACAACATGATTGAGCAGATGTACGGGGTTCCCACAGAAGATATTTTCGGCGAATCCATGGAAGATATGATGGAGGATTTATTTCTTTATTAAATATATCTATTTAAATATATCTGCATAAAATATATCTGCATACAAACACTCAAAAACTGAAGAATTAAAAACAAATCATAAATGAATGTATCATATAAAAAAACGCGTGCTGCCAAAAACAGCAGAAAGGAGTATTTATGAGCGGAATCAGTGCAGTCGGCGGAGTAGGGGCCGCATACGGGGTATCCTATCCCGGCAGATACAATTACTTTAACTACAATTTATACCAGAATGGAGCAGGCGGGGACAGCGTTTCGGAAAGTTCCGGTGTTGCCCGCAATCCCGGTGAATCCACGGTAAAGAATCCCGGAAGGAAATCGTCCCCGGCTGAATGTGAAACATGCCGCAACCGGAAATATCAGGACGGTTCCGACGAAATGGTTTCTTTTAAATCCGCAACCCATATTTCACCGCAGTCAGCGGCTTCCGCAGTACGTTCGCATGAACAGGAACATGTTTCCAATGCCTACAAGAAAGCGGCGCAGAATAACGGCAAGGTAATCTCCGCTAACGTGGCAATCCATACCGATGTTTGTCCGGAATGCGGCCGGAGTTATGTATCGGGCGGCACTACTACCACGCAGATTAAATATTTCAACGAAGAGAATCCTTACCAGAAAAATCTGAAATCAACGGATTCCCTTAAATATACAGGCATGAATCTGGATATGGCCGTATAATTGCGGAAACCATATAAATGCATTCTCTTTTAATGCGATATCAGATTTAATGCGATATCAGAATTTTAACGCAATACCAGAATTGGAGACTTTTACTATATGAACAGTTTTAAATCATCTGCCGAATTAAAAGGTATGGC
This sequence comes from uncultured Lachnospiraceae bacterium, assembly GCA_947246015.1. GTDB lineage: Bacteria > Bacillota > Clostridia > Lachnospirales > Lachnospiraceae > Kineothrix. The sequence goes on from CAMXQE010000029.1 coordinate 28,800, forward strand.
AAAGGAACAGCTATTCGGCAAATACGGCACAGCCATAGGAGCATCCCTGTTAATCAATCTTATCATGGTTTCCATGGTCTTTGCCCTCGAAATATTCAATGCAGTTACGATTGGTGGAGTCTTTACGGCTCCACAACTTATTATTTACTATCTTATCAGCTTTATTATCAGCCTATTCGGCGGAATCATAGCTTCCGGCGAAGCATTTTTCTACCTCAAAGTTACATGCGGCCAGCCGGTTTCCGTAAGTGATATTTTCTACGGCTTCAAAGTTTGTCCTGATAAGGCGCTTTTAATCCAGCTTGCCCTGAGTCTGGTCAGTTCTGTATGCCAGATACCGATGATGATATTTTATGCCCTTTATTTCCGCAATCCGCAAAATGCGGTTTACATGCTTCTTATGTCTGTATTCGCGGTAGCCGGCACTGCCGTGATGACGGTAGTAAACCTCATGCTTTCGCAGGCATTTTACCTGTTACAGGACTTTCCCCAGTATACGGCAAAGGAACTGTTAAAAATGAGCTGCCGGATTATGAAAGGGCATAAGGGACGTCTTTTCTATATTGGCGTAAGTTTTCTGCCCCTGTATTTTCTCGGCTTTTTCTCCTGCTGTATTGCACTTTTATGGATTACCCCATATGTAAATACGGTAATGGCCAACTTCTATATGGATTTAATGAGAAACCGGAATACCGGAAATTAGTCAGACAGAAAGAGAGAGATTGTCATTAAGATTATGAATAGAATAAACATCAAAATGAAACATGTAACCATTGCGTTCATCGTGATTTATGTCCTTACCATACTCCCCATCCTGTTTCTCGGTATTTATGATTATCCGTGCGCTGACGACTATTCTTATGCTTCCGCTACCAGGCAGGTGTGGCTGCAGAGCCATTCCGTCTGGCAGGTACTGAAAGAGGCTGCAGCCACTTCTGCCAGCCGTTATCAGACCTGGCAGGGGACTTTTACCTCTATTTTTTTTATGGCTTTACAGCCTGCCATATGGACGGAAAAGGCTTACTGCATTACGCCTTTGATTATGACAGGTATTTTGTCGGTATCCGTCTTTTATCTCATGCGTGTCATTCTTGTGCAGTATCTGAAAGGAACCAGGCAGGAATGCATTGTCCTTTCCCTGATTGTCCTCCTGTCCATTATCCAATGTATGGTAGATAAAACCGATGCCTTTTTCTGGTACAACGGTTCCGTACACTATATTGTTCCTTTCTCGTTCTTTCTGCTGATGCAGGCGTCGCTCATTTCTGCCCTTGCCGCATCGGAAAAAGAAAAAAGACGGAGGATTTTCCTGTCGTCCCTGTGTGCGCTCTTTGTAGGCGGCGGAAATTATATCAGCGGACTGGTTGCCTGTGTCTGCAGCATGTCGCTGCTTCTGCTCCTGCTTTTCATGAAAAAGTTAAGAGAAAATAAAGCAGCCTGCATTCCGGTGCTTATCCTGACTGTATCGTTCCTTATTAATATGGCTGCTCCTGGGAACTCTGTAAGAAGTGAAGCAGTGCAGGGAATGCCGCCCCTCAAATCCATTATGGTATCGTTCCGCTATACGCTGGCTTTCGCGATTGACGAGTGGACCGACTGGACGGTTTGGGCTTTGGTGCTCTTTTCCCTGCCCTTTATATGGAAGGTGGTAAAAAATACCAGGTTCCGGTTCCCCTGTCCCTTTCTGGCCGCCGCTTACAGCTATTGCCTTGTTTCCTCGGCTTTCACGCCGGCGCTTTACGCAACCGGCAACATTGACGCCGGAAGAATCCGGAATATTATTTTTATTCTCTATGTCCTGCTGCTGTTCCTAAACGTGGGTTATGCCCTCGGCTGGGCATGTCACTATTTCCGGCTGGATTCAGCGGAAAACGAAACGCGGGAAAACCTGACCGTGAACCAGCGGTGGTATGTCATCATGACTTCCCTTGCCTTATTTTTCGGTCTGGGAATCACGATTAAACCCAATCCCGACTATTACACTACAAGCGCCGCAGTCATGGAACTTGTCACCGGAGAGGCAAAAGCTTACGGACAGGAAATGGAACAGCGTATTGAACTGCTGCGGCTTCCCGATGCGGATATCGTACTGCCCTGCATACAGACACAGCCGGGGCTCCTTTACCATTCCGATATTACGCCCTATGAAAAAGACTGGTCTAATATCGCCATGAGCCGCTATTATGCAAAAAACAGCATCGTTCTTTCCGAATAAGCGCAGCATGTACTCCCGTGCGGCAGTCGCTAAATGTCCGGAGATGCTCTGCATCTCCGGACATTTGGCTTGTTGCTCGCGGGAATAAAAAAACATTATTCCGGATCTGATTCCGGAATAATGTTTTTTATCTCCGGACGGCGGTAAAACCGTACCGGTATTTCGTCCTTATTCATCTTCGCCCACAGGAGCTCCTCCTGTACTGATCCATTTCAGATAGGCATTGATAAAGCTGTCCAAAGCTCCGTCTAACACTGCGTCCGCGTTGCCGGACTCTTCCCCTGTCCTGTGATCTTTCACCATGGTATAAGGCTGCAGCACATAGGAACGAATCTGATTTCCCCAGCCGATTTCCTTGACCTCTCCGCGGATGCCGGAAAGCTTCTGGGCGTTTTCCTCCTGCTTTAACAGAAACAGTTTCGCTTTCAGCATCTGCATTGCCTTATCCTTATTCTGGAACTGGGAACGCTCATTCTGACACTGCACCACTATTCCCGTAGGAAGGTGGGTAATACGGATGGCCGAAGACGTCTTATTGATATGCTGGCCGCCCGCACCGCTGCTCCGGTAAGTATCGATACGTAAATCGTCGTCATTGATTTCGATATCCATATCTTCCTCAATATCCGGCATGACATCCAAAGATACAAAAGAGGTCTGCCGTTTTCCCTGTGCATTGAAAGGGGATATCCGCACCAGACGGTGCACTCCTTTCTCCGACTTCAGATAACCATAGGCATTTTCACCGTTTACCTGAAATGTCACCGACTTAATCCCGGCTTCATCCCCGTCCAGATAATCCAGCACCTCTATTCCATAACCTTTCCTCTCCGCCCAGCGGGTATACATGCGGTAAAGCATGGAACACCAGTCACAGCTCTCTGTTCCGCCCGCTCCGGCATTCAGCTTGAGGATTGCATTGTTCTTATCGTATTCCCCCGATAAAAGGGTACGGATACGGATTTCTTCAAAGGCTGTAACAAAGGAATCCAGTTCTGTGCGTATCTCCGCCGCCATTTCAGGGTCCTCTTCCTCATATCCCATCTCAATGAGCGTTTCGATATCCTCATACTGCCGCTTCAGGCCATCCATCGTTTCCACTGTATCTTTCAGGTTCTTGAGTTCCTTCACCTTTTTATTGGACACTTCCGGATCATCCCAAAATCCCGGAGCCTCCATTTCCCGTTCCAGTTCTTCCATCCGCCTCGACTTATTTGCTAAGTCAAAGTGAATCCCTCACTTCCGCCAGCGGACTTTCATAGGTCTGCAATTCTGATTTCATCTGATCTAATTCTACCACTTAACTTCACCTGCTTTCTTTTTATTTTCTATTATAAATTCCATTTCTGCCATAAGGTCCTTTCCTGCCACAGAGTTATTTCCTGCCGCAGGGTCACTTCCTGCTGCAAAATCATTTCCTGCCGCAGGGTCACTTCCTGCTGCAGAATCACTTCCTGCCGCAGCACTGCTTATACTTCTTGCCGCTTCCGCAGGGACACGGGTCATTCGGATAAACTTTCACTTCCTTCTTGACCGGTCCCTTCGGAAGAGAATCGTCCTTATTCGTTCCCGTTACTTTCGCAACCTGTTCTCTTTCTACTTTCTGCTCAATACGGACATGGAACAGGAGACGGACGGTTTCCTCTTTGATGTTCTGGGTCATTTCGTCAAACATCTCGTAACCGCTTAACTTATATTCCACCAGCGGATCCCTCTGCCCGTATGCCTGCAAGCCTACGCCCTGACGGAGCTGGTCCATATCGTCAATATGGTCCATCCACTTCCGGTCGATGACTTTCAATAAAATAACACGTTCAATTTCCCGCATAGCTTCCGGATTAGGGAACTCTGCTTCCTTACTCTCATACAGCTTGATGGCTTCTTCCTTCAACTGCTGTTTTAAGCTGTTCTTTTTGGGCTTCAATACCCTTCCCGTATTGACGGGGCGTAACGGAATCGTAGGCAGAAGCAGGGTATTCAGTTCATGGAAATTCCAGTCATCGATATCCACATCATCTCCGATACTGATATCTACCGCATTCTCTGCAATATCTGTTACCATCTTGAAAATGGCGTCCCTCATGCTTTCGCCGCTTAATACCTGTCTTCTTTCCTCGTATATGATTTCCCTCTGCTCGTTCATCACCTGATCGTATTCCAGCAGGTTCTTACGGATACCGAAGTTGTTGTTCTCAATTTTCTTCTGTGCGGACTCGATTGCCTTGGTCAGCGATTTATGCTCGATTTCCTGATTCTCCGGGATACCCAGCGCATTAAACATGCCAATCAGCCGTTCCGAACCGAACAGGCGCATCAGGTCGTCTTCAAGTGAAATGAAGAACTTAGACTCGCCGGGGTCTCCCTGACGCCCGGAACGACCGCGTAACTGGTTATCGATACGCCTTGACTCATGACGCTCTGTCCCGATGATTTTCAGCCCGCCTGCCGCCTTCGCCTCATCGTCCAGCTTGATATCCGTACCACGCCCCGCCATATTGGTAGCAATGGTCACGGCGCCGTGGATTCCGGCATCGGCAACAATCTCTGCTTCCAGTTCGTGGAACTTGGCATTCAGTACCTTATGCTGGATTCCCTGCTTCGTCAGCAGTCTGCTGACCTCCTCCGATGCTTCAATCGTAATCGTACCGACCAGTACCGGCTGCCCCTTGGCATGGGCTTCTTTCACCGATTCCACGATGGCATGGAGTTTTTCCTTTCTCGTCTTATAAACCGCATCCTGCTGGTCCTGACGGATGACAGGTTTGTTCGTGGGAATCTCGATAACATCCATTCCATAGATGTCACGGAACTCCTTCTCCTCTGTTAAGGCAGTACCGGTCATCCCGGCTTTCTTTTCAAATTTATTAAAAAAGTTCTGGAATGTAATGGTAGCAAGCGTTTTGCTCTCCCTCTTTACCTTTACATGTTCCTTGGCTTCAATTGCCTGATGCAGACCGTCGGAATAACGGCGTCCGGGCATAATACGTCCCGTAAATTCATCAACAATCAATACCTGTTCGTCTTTTACCACATAGTCCTGGTCGCGGAACATCAGATTATGTGCCCGGAGCGCAAGATTGATATTATGCTGAATCTCCAGATTTTCCGGGTCGGCCAGGTTTTCTATCTGGAAGAACCTCTCTACCTTGGCAACACCCTCAGCGGTCAGGTTGACCACCTTATCTTTTTCATTGACAATGAAATCTCCGGTTTCTTCCCGTTCCACTCCCATGATGGCATCCATCTTCGTCATCTCAGCCATATCTTCACCGCGCTTCAACTGTCTCGCCAGCAAATCACAGGCTTCATACAATCTGGTGGACTTACCGCTCTGACCGGAAATAATCAAAGGAGTCCTCGCTTCGTCGATTAACACGGAGTCAACCTCATCAATAATGGCATAATGGAGCTCCCTGAGTACGAGCTGCTCTTTGTAAATTACCATGTTGTCCCTTAAGTAGTCAAATCCCAGTTCATTATTGGTTACATAGGTAATATCACAATTATACTGTTCCCTGCGTTCCTCGGATTTCATGTCGTTTAACACCACGCCGACCTTCAATCCCAAAAATTCGTGTACCTGTCCCATCCACTCCGCGTCACGCTTTGCCAGATAGTCATTGACCGTAACGACATGTACGCCTTTTCCCTCCAGCGCATTCAGATAGGCAGGCAGGGTAGATACCAGTGTCTTACCTTCCCCTGTCTTCATCTCCGCAATACGTCCCTGATGAAGAATGATACCTCCGATTAGCTGCACCCGGTAATGCTCCATATTCAGCACCCGTCTGGCCGCTTCCCTTACGGTAGCAAATGCTTCCGGCAGAAGGTCATCCAGTGTCTCTCCTTCCTGAAAACGCTTCCTGTACTCCTTCGTCTTGTCCCTCAACTGCTCATCGCTCAGTTCCTGCATGGAGGGACGCAAAGCTTCAATGGCATCCACTGTGCTTTCTATTCTTTTCAATTCCCTCTCGCTGTGAGTTCCAAAAACTTTACTGACAATATTCATAGTTAAACTCCCATGTTATCCGCTGTTGTTTTTCTCATTCCTATCCATACTTATTATGTACAACCAACGTAATTTTCATTGCAGATATAAAAAATCCATTGTCTATTGTAGCAGATTTGTCCGATATAATCAACTATTGCTTCCATAAAATAATCCGGTCGTACTGATTTCTGTGAGAAAAGCCACATCCATCTTGACCTTAATTATAAGAAGTGTTATTATTTTAACGATTAGAAAAATCATAACAAAATGCAGGTATTGTGCTTAAGTGCACAAATTCGCACATAGAGAAAGGAGCATGTTATAAAAATGAGCAAAACTTTTGACGAACTGATTTCCAAAGTAAAAGAAATCCCCATGAAAAAGGTTTCCGTTGCCGTAGCGCAGGATTCCGCCGTATTGGAAGCGGTCAGGGCTGCCAAGGACAGGCAGATTGCAGATGCCATTCTGGTAGGCGATGAAGCGAAAATCAAAGCCATTGCCGCAGAGGACAACGTTGACATCAGTGATTTCGAGCTGATTCACGTAGCAGATGATATCGAGGCTTCCCTTGCCGCTGTAAAACTGGTGCATGAAGGCAAAGCCGATATGTACATGAAAGGACTGATTGACACCAAACATTTCTTAAAGAGCGTTCTCGACAAAGAAGTAGGGCTGCGGACCGGAAAACCGTTATCCCATGTATGTGTATTTGACGTGGAAGGCATTGACCATCTGCTGTTTTTAACAGACGTCGCTTTCATTCCTTATCCCACTTTAGAGGACAAGGTAAACATCATCGCCAACACACTGGAAATCACCAAAGCATGTGGCATTGAGTGCCCGAAGGTAGCGCCCCTTGCCGCAGTAGAAGTCGTAAATCCCAAGATGCCTGCCACTGTGGAAGCTGCAGAACTTACACAAATGAACAAAGACGGTAAAATTACGGGATGTATCGTAGACGGCCCTCTTTCTCTTGACCTTGCCATCGATGCGGAGGCCGCAAAACATAAAGGCGCAACAGACCGCCCGATTCAGGGAGATGCGGATATCCTTCTTTTCCCGGACATCCATGCCGGCAACCTGGTATACAAAGCGATGGTACATACCGCAAAACTGAAAAACGGCAACATTTTAACAGGAACCAAGGCTCCGGTTATCTTAACTTCCCGCTCCGATTCCATGGAAGTTAAAGTAAACTCCCTTGCCCTTGGCGCAGTCGTTGCGGAATCCATGAAATAAAGTATATTTGAATCTGAAATGAAAGAAGGAGAACAGGCTATGGCTATTAAAAGTTTAATCATCAATCCCGGCTCTACCTCCACCAAAATTGGAGTATTCGAAGATGAGACCTTATTATTTGAAGAAACCTTAAGGCATTCTACGGAAGAAATCGCACAGTATGCTTCCATCGTTGACCAAAAGGATTTCCGGAAAAATATCATCCTCGACCTTATGAAAGAAAAAGATTTCGATATGAAATCACTGAATGTCATCGTAGGGCGCGGCGGTATGTTAAAACCCATTCCGGGCGGTACTTATGCGGTAACGGACGACCTGTTAAATGACTTGAAAATCGGAAAACAGGGACAGCACGCTTCCAACCTCGGCGGTATTCTGGCAAGGGAAATCGGTGATTCCATCGGTGTTCCCTCCTATATCGTAGACCCCGTGGTCGTGGATGAGCTGATGCCTACGGCAAGATATTCCGGCGTACCGGAACTCCCCCGCACCAGCGTATTCCACGCACTGAACCAGAAAGCGGTGGCAAAACGCTATGCGAAAGAAAAAGGCGTGGCATATGATTCCCTGAACTTAATCGTTGTCCACATGGGCGGCGGTGTATCTGTGGGCGCCCATGAAAAAGGAAAAGTCGTGGATGTTTTCAATGCCCTTGACGGTGACGGCGCATTCTCTCCCGAAAGAGCAGGCGCGGTTCCTTCCGGCGCATTAATAAAGCTGTGCTTCTCCGGTCAGTATACCGAAAAGGAAGTCTACAGGAAACTGGTTGGCAACGGCGGCTTCAACGCCTACCTGAATACCAATGATATGAGAGAAGTCAACAAGATGGTAGAGGAAGGAAATAAGGAGGCTGAAGTTATCCGCGAAGCATTTATTCTGCAGGTTGCCAAGGATATCGGCTCTATGGCATGTGTACTCAGCGGAAAGGTAGACCAGATTCTTATTACCGGCGGTATCGCATATAATCAATATGTCACCGACCGCCTGATTGAAAGGGCAGGATTTATCGCTCCCGTTACCGTGTATCCGGGTGAAGATGAACTGCTGGCGCTTGCTCAGGGCGCAATCCGTGTTATCAGCGGAGAAGAAAAGGCAATGGAATATTAAGAACTTTGTAACCGGGTAGGGAAGAGTTCTCTCCCTACCCGCCGCATGAAGCAAAGCCAGTCCTGCATGACCCTTTCTTTTCACTCCGCCGGATAATCCTGTATCATATTTTGTATCTCCCGCAAATCCAGTTTCATTCTGCCGCCGAAGATTCCTATTTCCAATAGTTCTTCCATACCGTATACCGCAGGATAAATCTCATTTTCAAACTGGTATACGATTACTTTCCGCTTTGCCGGGTCTATCATCCAATATTCCCTCACTCCGGCTTCCATATATTTGTCCAGTTTCTTAATACAGTCTTTCCGCTTGGTGGACGGGGAAAGAACTTCCAGCACAAAATCCGGTGCCCCCATGATTCCCCATCCCCTGACCTTCTCTTTCTCACATACCACAATCACATCCGGCTGTATCATCGTCCGGTCATCGCAGTTCAGACGGACATCCATGGGTGCTGTCACCGGCAGACAGTCCCCGTGACTCTCAGAAATATAATTCGCAATCTGCCGGTAAACCTCCCCCGCAATACGCTGATGGACAAATCCCGGTGATGCCATATCATAAAAAACCCCGTCTATCAGCTCCACCCTTACATCCTCCGGCATGGCATAATAATCCTGCACCGTATACTCTCCCGGCTTCTTCGCCGTATACCGCAGCGGTTCCATGACTGACTGCTGCCCGTGCTCCTTAAATACTGCCTCTAATGCCAGCAGCGTACTGTAACGGGGAGACTGTGTCTCGCCGCTGAAAATCTTCTGCACTGTCCCCAAAGGCACTCCCGACCACTCCGCCAGCTGGGCATATGTATAACCCTTTTCCTTTTTTATCTGTTTCATCTCTCCAACCGTCATACCGTCACCCCTCTCTTTCCACTATTTATCCGTTTTATAACCTTATTTTATCATTTACGGGCATAAAACGCAAATACTTTTACCCGTTTTTTCTTAACCGAAGTCAAAGCCTCCGCCACAAGCAGCGGGGCATCAAATTTGAAACGCCCCAAGGGGCGGGGTATTTGACCCTCGCGGCAGTCGCCAAATGCTGCAGACACTTGGCTCGTTGCTCGCGGAAATAATTCCCTGCCGTTACGAACTGTTGTCAAAAGCGCACGGTATGCGGTTGTCATTCGGTGGGTGTCATGCTATAATTTCTATATCATTGACAGCGGAAACCGAAAACAAAGAAGGGAGATTATTATGAAGCATTGCGGAACCCGGCGGTTAGAAACCGACCGGTTAATTTTAAGAAGATTTGTAAAGGAAGATGCGGCTGCCATGTATCAAAACTGGGCATCAGACAGCGACGTCACAAAGTATTTAACATGGCCAACTCATACAATTCCGGAAATAAGCCGGAGTGTAATGGAAGATTGGGTAAATTCCTATTCCAATATAAATTTTTATCAGTGGGCAATCGTATGGAAAGATAATGGGGAGGAACCGATTGGCAGCATCAGCGTAGTCAATTTGAACGAAAAGATTTCCGCGGCACATATCGGCTATTGCATCGGAAAGAACTGGTGGCATAAAGGAATTACAACAGAAGCATTAAAAGCTGTCATGGACTTTCTGTTTGATGTCGTAGAGGTAAACCGGATTGAAGCGCGGCATGACCCGCGAAACCCTCATTCGGGTAACGTCATGAAAAAATGCGGAATGAAGTTCGAAGGAACTTTACGCAGTTCCGATTGGAATAACCAGGGAATATGCGATGCCTGTTATTATGGTTTATTGAAATCAGAACGCTGACTACAACATGGATATCGTTTCCACTACATCCATCTCCCTTATCTTCCTCACCGGAACCAGCACAGAGGCCAACGTTGCCACCCAGCATACCTGTCCCTTCTTTCATCTTTTACTATATTATATAATTCCTGATGATGCGGCACAATGCATTTTATTCCTTTTTGCCTTATAGTTTTGTAAAGTTGTATGCACACGGAATCTTTACACCTCTAAAACCATTTGTTATAATAATGGTACAATACAAGTTATCAAAAGCACATAGAAAGCAGGTGAGTGTATGTCTGAAAAAGAAATGTTAAAAATATCCGTAGAAGAATTTTCACGGGTCCAGGACTGGATGGAAATGTCTGATAAAAATTCCGAAGTATATAAATCCTTGCGCAAAAGATACATTGACCTAAAAGTTATACTTACGGCTTCCGGTATCAACTTAACAGAAATTGACAGGATTAAGGAATAATATCATGAAAAAATCCCTCTGCATTTTCCTTTCCGCCCTCAGTTTCTTCTACTACCTGTGGCTTGGCATACACAACAGTTTTCATATGTCCGTACTTCCGTTTTGGCTGCTATTGTCCATGCTTTTCCTCGCCATCGTATTCCTTTTCCCGAAACTGTCTGCTACTGCGCGGCGGGTATTGGGTCTGTGCCTGGTTGCCGGAACGGCATTCTTCCTTTTGATAGAAGGCTGTATCCTTCGGGGCATGGCAGGAAACTGCCCGGAAAATCTCGATTATATTATCGTCCTTGGAGCGGGCTTAAATGGGGAAAAGCCATCTTCGGTTCTGGAGCAGCGGCTGGAAAGCGCCCTTGCTTATTTGCAGACACATCCCCAAACCAATGTAGTCGTTTCCGGCGGACAGGGAGCGAACGAAGCAATCAGCGAAGCGGAAAGCATGAAAAACTGGCTGTTGGAAAAGGGGATAAGCAGTTCCAGCATACTGGTGGAAGACCGTTCCACAACCACTGCGGAAAATATGCGGTATAGTTTTTCCTGTATTGCTATAGAAGAACAATCTGCAAATTCCGGACTGTCCTCAGACAGTGTTTTCCACCGCCATAGCGATATGGCAGATTCGCCGCCCAGCCTGAAAATTGGCATTGCCACCAGTAATTTTCATGTCTTCCGTTCTCTTTGCATTGCCAATAAAGTACAGAAAGAAAACGGGAATTGTGCCGGAAATTATCAATTCTTCGGAATTGCTGCGGATTTTCCTCCTCTGCTGCTCCCGCATTATATGGTTCGGGAATTTTTTACGGTATGCGTGGATGCTGCATTGGGCAATATTGCTAAACCATGACGATTTCCGTAACAGTTCAGCCCAGGACTTTGCAGCCAGTGCAAAGTCCTGGGCTGAACTGTTACCGATTTCCTTGGATTTTCATGCGATTGCATTGACTTTCATTTTTCCAGCATATAAGATAAAAGAATAGAAGATGTTACACAGCCATAAGAAATTTGATAAGCTATAGCCAACATCAATAGCAATTCTGTCTTCGGTTCTGTAAAATCTTACGCATATGGATTTTACAGGAACCGGAAGCAGAAATTAATTATGTCTTTTACTATAAATGCCTGTAAAAAATGACGGAAAGCGGGGATATTGCCTATGGAGCTGTCAAAGGAAAATTCCTATACAATTGAGGATATTTACGCTCTGCCCGAAGGTCAGAGAGCTGAACTGATTGACGGTCGAATCTACATGATGGCGCCGCCAAATTTCATACATCAGAAACTGGTCATGGAATTGTCCTCCCATATTCATCAGTATATTAAAAAACGTAAGGGAGACTGTGAAGTTGTTCCTGCACCATTTGCTGTATTCCTGAATAAAGATGACCGCAACTATATGGAACCGGATATAAGCATCATATGTGATAAAACGAAACTGACTGACAAAGGCTGCAACGGTGCGCCTGACTGGGTCATTGAGATTATTTCTCCCGGCACTGCACGGATAGACTATGGGATAAAACTTTTTAAATACCGCTCCGCACAAGTAAAAGAATACTGGATTATAAATCCATTAAACCGGACTGCCAATGTCTATGATTTCGAATATGGCGAAACAACCGGGCAGTACCGCTTTGATGAGAGTATTCCTTCCTGCATTTATAACGATTTAAACATTACAATTGCAGATTTGCTTTTGCCACAGAATATATAGCCCTGCGCCAGCGCATATTGGAAAATGCTTTACGCCCCGGCATCAGGAAAAGAACTGCATCCGGCTATTCCCTGTCAGCCGGACGCAGTTCTTTTCCGTCGCTGATAAATTCCCAGCTCTGTTCTCCGGTAAGAAAGAGCTGTGCCCCAAGTTTCTCACAGCTTTGTATGACCTCAGCTTCCGCAGCATCAGCGGTTACTACCGCATATTTCGGACTCACTTTCTCAAACATTTCCTCTGTTGCTTTATTTGCCCTGCCATGATGGGGCACCTTATATAAATCAATTTCCGGCAGTTCTATCTCCAGCAGTTCCTCCGACCGTATACGCAGTGCATCTCCGGTAAAAAACATATGGACTTCCCCGTGGCCTGCCAGTACCGCCAGTGAATAATTGTTTGCCTTTTCATAATATGCTTCCTGCGGCGGGTAAACGGTAAGCTCCACATATCCGGCGCTGATTTCCAATACTTTATCCGTCAGACAGACAACCGGAATCCCTTTCTCCTCACAGGACTTATTAATACGCTCCAGCCGTTCCTCTTTCTTTTCCTCTCCCACATAGGCAGGCTCCACTACATGAGATACCGGAAGGCTGTCAAGCAGCAGCGCTGCCCCTCCTACGTGGTCTTTGTCCGGATGGGTCAGAATCAAATAATCTACCGCTGTAATGCCCTGCCCTTTCAGTTCTTCCAGCATCCGCTCCCCGTCCTGCTCCTCTCCCGTATCAATCATGACTGCGCTCTGCCCGCTGCGGATGATGATACAATCTGCATCCTCCGCTGTTTTTAAAAAGCAGATATGCACTTCTCCGTTTTCTGCCGTTTCATCTGACGTTTTACCGGCATCTGCACTTCCCGTATCCGCTCCCGCCGTATTGCCAGGTGTCTGTTCCCCCGCCGCTTCTTCCTTTGCATATCCGGCAGATTCTCCGGCTCCTGTCTGTGCATTGCTGCCATCCGTGCATCCTGTGAACAGCATCCCAAGCAGCAGAAGCCAGAGGATAAAAGATTTTCCCCTATTTTCCGCCCTGCTTTTTTGCATATCCATTCTCCTGCTATTGCTTCCCCGTTTCCTCATCTTTGCATTTTCCCCCGGCTTCCGTTTCTTATACTCCGATTACATTTCCCGTTTTATCATTTCCGTTGTAACAGTTCAGCCTCCGGCTTCCCTGTTACAGAATCTGCCCATTCTAAGGTCTACGTTCCACTTCGGCCGGCGCTAAACGTCCACCGGACGGTTTGCGGCGCCTGTGGCGAGGGGCCGAGTACCGCTCGGCGAAATTCACGGAGTTTTACGGACTTTGCAGCCAGTGCAAAGTCCTGGTCTGAACTGTTACTTTCCGCTCAGTCAATCTGCATGATTTTCTTTGTAAAGGTATATTGTAAAGCCGCCAGGGAAATGATTACAGCCCCTAAAACCATCCAGACATTTTCCTGATTCCTTTCACCGGCTGTTATTACAATCTGACGAAGACAGATAAAAATAATAGAGCTTACAATCGTCACAGCTACCGATTTTTTTGCCATCCCCGCCACAAATGTCCAAAGTCCCAGACAACAGAATACTATTATGCTGCTTAATGCCGCCGATATCCAGTTTTTCAATACCCCAACAGAAAAATCTCCGTAAATCCAGTCAAACTGATAATCCGTCCAGATAATAAACAAAGAGCAGCATACATACCCAATCAGCATTGACACCGCCATAAAGATTGTAATAACCATCAGTTTTGATAACATCATTTTTTTTCTGTCAACCGGATACGTAAACATCAGTAAAATAGTTTTATTGTTGTATTCACTGATAACCATGGCTGAAACCAGGACCGAAAAGAAAATTACATAAATAAATGCGAAAATCATTTGAACCACCCGGAATGTATTTTCAAACGTGTCGGCATGATTCGATACATCATTCAGGGCTACGCAAATAAAAAACATACTAAAAATAATTGCAATGAATGAAATAAAAATATACTGTAAAAGATGTATCTTTTTTAATTCCAGCTTCATTAAATGCATCATATCTCTTACACCTCCCCGATTATATGGAAAAAGTAATCTTCCAATGAATTTTGTTTTACTCCAATGCTTATAAGCCCAATTCCATTTTGTACAAGAACTGCTGAAATTTCTTTCACGGATTTATCGGAATCGTATATCTCCGCCTTTTTATCCGTAATCACCTTAAAATCCGATAAACCAAGTTCCTGCTCCAATACATAACCTGTGCGCTCCATATCATCAACTTCCAGCTCAATATAATCCGTCTGGCACTTTCGAATATCTGACATGGAAATCTCCTTTAGAAGTTTCCCGCCCTGAATAATTCCAACCGTATCCGCGATTTGCTCTACCTCCGACAGAATATGGCTGGAAATGAAAATAGTGGTGCCATACTCCTGATTGATATGACGAAAAAGTGTCCGCATCTCCCGGATGCCCTCCGGGTCAAGGGCATTGATTGGTTCGTCTAATACCAGCAATTCCGGCTTTGTCAGAATCGCCCTGGCAATCGCAAGGCGCTGCTTCATACCCATGGAATAATGCGATACCGATTTTCCGTCGATGTTATTCAGACCGGCAAGCTGCATCGCTTCCCCGATTCTTTCCCTATTGTGAAACCCCATATATTCACAATGCAGTTCCAAATTCTGGCGTCCTGTGATTTTCTCATAGAAGCAGGGAGTTTCAATCAAAGAACCAATCCGCTTTAAGCACTCATAACTCTTATCTCCGATTTTTTTCCCAAATATGCTGACTTCACCGGAATCAGGATTCGTAAGGTTCAGCATCATCTTCATTACCGTACTTTTCCCCGCGCCGTTCGGTCCGACAAAACCGTAAATTTCCCCTTTCTTTACATGGATATTGACCGCATCCACTACCGTCTTGTTTTTATAAGACTTTACCAGGTTCCGCGTTTCCATTATATATTCCATTTTGCCCATCTCCTTTCAGATGACAGTATACAAAACAGACTTATCTTTTCTCTGCCTGAAAACTAACTTTTTTCTAACTTTTCACTTTCAGCTTCTTAATAGCAACGTAAAAGTTGTTTTCACGCCCGGTTCACTCATAACGCGTATATCGGCTTCCATCTGCAGGGCAAGATTTTTTGCAATGGTTAAACCCAAACCACTGCCGGAACCTTTTTGCGCTGTTGTGTAGTTCCTGAAAAAAATCTGTTCCTGATTTTTTTCAGGAATCCCCTTTCCATGATCCTCAACTTCAATATTCACTTTGCCGGATTCTCTCTTTAACCGCAGCGATAAATACTTCCCTTCCCCTCCATGCCGGATTGCATTATCTATCAGGTTTTTCAAAATTCTTTTCAGGGCATCCGTATCCGCATATGCATATTCCGGCGATGTTCCAATCCCTATTTCCACATCATATCCGGCTTCTTCCAGTATATCATAATAATCCAGAATGACTTCATGGCAGATTTCTGCTATGTTTATCCGCTGCAGATTCATTTTCAAATCGCCGGATGTTATTTTGGACATGGTAAAGTATTCATTGATAGTTACTACTAATTCACTTGCCTTACTGTCAATTTGCGAAACCATATCCTGAATACTTTCTACTCCGGATGCTTTTTCCATCTTCCGGTTCAGCAGCTCACTATAGCCTTTTAAAACGGTAAGCGGTGTCCGCAAGTCATGTGAAATGTTTGTCAGCACTTGCACCATCGCCTGTTTGGAACGTCCGTATTCGGCTTTTTGGGAATAAAAGGCATCCAACAGGCGGTTTATTTCCGCTGCAAGCTCTTTTATCTCCATGTTTTCCGATGGTATCAGAAGATACCCGTTTTCTCTCATATAGGATTTTGTACCAATCCGTTCTTTGATATAGTGTAATTCCCTGTTGACTGCCCTGTATTTTGACCGTTCATACAAATACAGCAGAAACAAAAGTATAAGCAATATGAGCAAAAAGAAAAACGGCAGCAACATTTATTTTTCCTCCATCTTATATCCAATTCCCCATAAGGTCTTGATATATGCGGTATTGCCGTTTGAAGCATTTTTCAGTTTCGTGCGGAGCCTGTTGATATGCGTATTCAATACATTTTCATTTCCGAAATAAGGTTCCTTCCATATCAGCTCATACAACCGTTCTTTTGAAAATGCCTGCCCCGGATTAGAAGCCAGCAAACTTAGTATTTCAAATTCCGTACGGGTTAAATCCAGGGAAACACCTGCTGCTTTGACCATATACGTTGCCGGATTAATTTCCAAATCTTTCACCCGGATGATTGTCTGCCCGGACGGACTGCCGTATCTGGCAGCACGTCTGATATTTGCCTTTATCCGTGCCGTAAGCTCAATCAGCGAAAAGGGCTTCACTACATAATCATCCGCCCCTAAATTCAATCCCATGGACTTATCCGCATCATTATCTTTGGCAGTTATGATAATGACAGGAATCGTACTGATACTTCGAATCCTTTTTATAATCTCCATACCACTGATATCCGGCAGCATCAGGTCCACAAGGGCAAGCGCATAATCATTTCCATCCTGAAATGCCTGAATTGCTGCGCCGCCGTCAGAAAAAACATCTACGGAAAAGTCCTCGCTGATTAAATAATTACTGACCATTTCACTAATGGAACTATCGTCTTCCACAATAAAAATTTTATTGTTCATCTGTATTGCCCCTTCCTCGTTCCCATGCTTTTCCTCTAACTCCTGGTTGATTTCGAACCAGATACACTTCTTTACCGGTTTTCATGCTTTTCTCTGCCGCCTGTCCGTATTTCTTCCATATTTCAGGACACCCTCACTAACGGCAAGAAATATCATACCACAGAAAATCAATATCAGCAATTCCGCATCTACTCTCCCAGCGGCGAAGAATAAACTCAACTCAGCACATCCTGTTTCCATATGGATTTCAC
>CAMXQE010000030.1 GCA_947246015.1 uncultured Lachnospiraceae bacterium
TAAATACCCGAACCAGCTTTCGGGCGGTGAGTGCCAGAGAGTCGGCATCGTAAGAGCAATCATCAATGATCCGAAGATGCTTTTTGCTGATGAGCCGACAGGCAGTCTGAACTCGGCTTCGAGCCGTGACGTTCTTGATATCTTCACCGAACTGAACGCGAAAGGACAAAGCATTGTAATGGTGACGCACGACATGAAAACTGCCCTAAGAGGAAACAGGGTGATATATCTTCGTGACGGTGCTGTGATTGGCGAACATGAAATGCCGTCATTCGGCACAAATGATATCAAGGGCAGACAGGATGGCTTGCAAAGATTCCTCGATGACATGGGGTGGTAATATGGAAAAGATACTTAGACTTTCTTTTGCAAATATTAAAAAGCACAGGAAACAGACAATACTTCTTACTCTGCTGATTGTGTTCTGTATGGCTGTTACATCGGCGGCGATAGCGGGCAGCATTGATATGACGGGCATATTCCCCCGTGTGGCAGATGAGTATGCTGTACATAAAAATGCGCTTTATATCAAAGAGGATTATTACAATGACAGCTTCATTCGGCTGCTTCGTGAAGATGAAAGGGTAACGGACATCGATTCTGTCCGTGTTCTGTTCAGTATAGCAACGAAATACCTCGACAATGAAGGCGAGGAACAGTCGCTGTATATGAGTTTCGTGACTAAGGAGCTGGAAGGGAACATAGAGCGCTCTCCGATAGAAACGACCCTCACCGATGAGGAGATAGCAGCACTTGAACACCCGATCTATCTGCCCTATGCAGGCAGAGAATCCCTTGCATCAAAGTTTCGTGAGGGCGACACTTTTGACATAATTTACGGAACAAAGCTGTTCTCCTTTACAGTTGCAGGTTTTTATGAATCTATTTTTATGCCCGAAACCAATATGGGTTTCCAAATGATTGTTTCGGACAGCGATTATGCTGCTCTGATGACCGTGATTGGCAAGTACGAAATGGTGCTGTTCGACTGCAATCCGCTTGATGACTGTGAGGATATATGTTTAAAATTTTATGACAGAGTCGAAGAACAGACAGGCAAAGATATCGGATTTAATATTCAGAACTTTGGCCTGTATAAAAAACTGGGACGGAAAAGCGCTGTTTTCTCGAATATTGTCATTGGTATCATGCTGTTTATGGCGGCTGTTATATTCATTGCCGCTGTTATTATGATACGCTTCCGTATCGCAGGCGATATACAAGATCAGATACAGTCTATCGGCGTATTGGAAGCACTTGGTTATACATCAAAGGAGATAGCACTTTCCTATACTGCAGAGTATCTTATGACAGCCCTTGCAGGCGTTATTATCGGCGCAGGCGGCGCATTTGCACTGCTGCCTGTACTGCACAGAGTCGCTGAAACACTTTCGGGACATCACGGCAGTCTGCATATCTCTCCGCTCCCGATACTGCTGACGGCATTGACTATCCTTATTTTTGTGGGAATAATCGCACATACGAGAGCTTTGGCAGTAAAGAAATATCCCCCTGTACAGGCTTTCCGTAAAGGAATGGCTGTTCATCATTTCGGCAAAAACCATTTTCCGCTCAGGAATACTAAAAACAGCGTGCATCTTCGCCTTGCCCTGAAAGGCTTTTTCGATAATATGAAGCAGAATATCAGTCTTACCATCTGCATAGCTGTTTCGGCATTTGCCGCTGTCGCAGGTATCCTGATCGTCGACCTGTTCAGCTCTGATCTGAAAGCTGCTGCAAGACTGACAGGAACGGAGATGCCCGACCTGACAGTGACCGTTATGAACTCTGCCAACACGGAGGAGCTTGCGGAAAGAATAAACATGATGCAGGGTGTAAAACGTGTGCAGACAGGTTCGTTTGCTTTTGATCTGTCCGAATGGCTGACTCTCTATGTCTTTGACCGTGAGAGTTATCTTATGCCGATATCCTATCCTGATTTTTCTCAGTGTGAGAACATTCAGGCAACAGCAGGCAGGCTTCCCGAACATAACAATGAGATTGCTGTTACAAGGCTGTTCGCTACGCAGCACAGCCTGAAGGTCGGTGACAATCTTACCCTTGAATGCAACAGGGTAAAAAAGAATTACATCATCTGTGGAATAGTTCCAAGCATGTCCAACAACGGAGCGAATCTCTATATTACCGAACAGGCTTTAAAACGTATCATGCCCGCTTACAGTCCCTCTGCGGTAGAGATATACCTTGAGGACAAAACGGATCAGGCAGAGTTTCAGACACTGCTTATGCAGACCTACGGCAGATCAGTGGCTGATACCCGTAAAACAGAAAGCATCGGCGATACCGCCGGGGAACGGCTGAGTGCAGAAGCCGATCGGCTGATTGCAGAGTATCTCGCCAATCACGGTGCAGATCATATCGAATACTCGATACAGATCGGCGATAAGACTATATCAGGTTCAAGTGAGAGTTTTGCTATCAAAAATGTGCAGAACATCGAACATATCCTGCAGACGCAGCTCGGAGGCATTTTCAGCATGATCAGCCTGACATCCTGGTCACTTATGGGTATCGCAGCAGTCGTTTCAGCTATCATTATCATAGCCCTTATGGAGCAGGCTGTCAGACGGCAGAGAAAAGAACTTGGTATCATGCTCGGACTCGGCTACACCACAAAGGAGCTTATGGTACAGCTTGCAATGCGTATCATGCCTGCTGTAATCGTGGCAATTATCCTTGGCACTGTCGGTGCGGCGGCTGTGCTTCATGCGGCAATGGACGTTATGGTCGGCACAACACCCATCAATATCCCCATGATGATTGTTGCAATTATAATTATGATACTGTTCTGCTTCGGCAGTGCGTATGTCGGTGCAGGCAGGATAAAGAAGATTTCCGTAACAGAGCTTATGACCGAATAAAGCGGGAGGAATTATATTATGAAGAAGATAACAGCGGCAATAGCAGCGCTCATGATACTGGTGGCGATACCCGTTACGACAGCTTACGGTGCAGACAGGGAAACGACACCTGTACAGACCAAGATAAAAGCCGATACCGTTTCGGCAGTAGGCTCGGTAAGCAAGATATTCTGTACGACTGCGGCATTACAGCTTTATGAGCAGGGACTGCTCGACATTGACGCCCCTGTGACGGATTATGTCCCCGAATTTACAATGCAGGACGAGCGGTATAAAGATATCACTGTGAGAATGCTCATGAATCACACTTCCGGACTTATGGGAATGGTATATGATGATATGATGCTCTATGATGATATTGACATGACATATCATGACAGATTCCTTGGATATCTGAAAAATGCACGTCTGAAAGCTGACCCGGGAACACTTGCGACTTACAGCAATGACGGTTTCACACTGCTTGAAATCGTGGTGGAGCGTGTCAGTGGTGAGAGTTTTACCGATTATGTGGAGAATCATATCTCAAAGCCGCTGGGGCTTGAAAACACCGGAACGGCTGCAAAAATGTACGGCAGTAAGAATACGGCGAATATCTTTGCCGGCGGTATACCGTATGATACGGACTACTGTATGGCATTCGGCTCGGGCGGCATCATGTCCACAGCAACGGAGCTTTGTGAATTCGGCACGGCATTCTTCAAAGGTGATGAGACTTTGCTCAGACAATCGTCAAAGGACGAAATGCAGAAGAACAATGCCCGTGACAAATATGAGAATGCATTCGGTCTCGGCTGGGATGCAGTTGATTTCAGCAAAAACTGGACGACAAGTGAGGACGTTCAGATCATGTTCAAGGGCGGTTCGCTGTTGCATCAGTATGCAGGACTTATGGTAGCTTCCGATGAACAGATAAGCGTGTCGGTGACAATGAACGGCGGCGAAGCAACGCAGGCTCTGATGCTGACTGAATCGCTCATGCTCTCCGCTCTTGCGGAAAAGGGCATAACAGTTACTTTTGACGAACCGAAAATAATGGAAACAGCGGACAAAGTTCCGGAAAAATATCTGAAAATGGCGGATATCTATGCGAAAGAGGACGGCATATTCAAGGTGGAGTTCCCCGACGGGAAATATATGGTGATTACCGAAATCACAGCAGAAAACCCCAAGGCAAAACGGTATATGTACACTGCTGATGACAGCTTTGTGCTTATGGACGGTGAACCCGGTTCGGATAATTTTGTTCAGGCAGGCGATCAGGAACTGCTTACATTTACCGAAAGGAATGGTAATACCTATATCTGTAAGTATGAAAATACCTATGCGGATGGCTTCGGACGGTATATAGATTCAACTTACTATCTGCAAAGAGTGGGAGAGTTTAACGTCAGCGACAGCGTTCAGCAGGCTTGGACGCAGAGAAACGGAAAAAAATACTACATGACAAACATGAAGTATTCCAACGCTTTTTACAATGTAAGCCCCTGCGTTAAGCTGAATGTCCCCGAGGGTATAAACGGCTGTGCGAAGTTTACGGGTGAGATGATGCTCCGGAAGACGGTGAGTTTTACCAATGAAAATAAGGCTGAGGGTTTTGTGCTGATACCCGGCGAAGCAGGACGGGATCTGATTGATTTTGAAGTGTTCACCGAGAACGGCTGTGAATACCTGCGCACGGGCGAGCAGGCTTTGATGCTGGTAAGTGAGGATTCAATTCACAATCTTACGGCGGATATTCACGAAATAGCTCTTGAAACGGGACGGGCAAAGTGGTATAAGATAGGTGAGATGGACTTAAAGTCCGTTACCCTTGATATTCCCGAAAGGGCAGCAGTTTATATTTATGATAAGTTTGATAACGTGGTTTACTCAAGCTATATGAAAGGCTATGGAAACAATGTGACACTTCCTGAAAGCGGAAAGATTGTATTCATAGGCGAGAGCGGCGAAAAGGTGGGTATCGGCTGATATGTGCCGCTGAGAGGCGGCATGGAGGATTAGTATGGATTATAAGTGCCTGATGATAGACGATGATGAAATCATTGCCGAAAACACGGCGGAGTATTTTAATGCGTTCGATATAAAAACGGCTTATGTCACAAGCTATGAGAATGCGGTGGATTTCCTTGCGGAGAACACCGTTTCTCTGTTGCTTTTAGATATAAACCTTGGGGACAAGTCCGGCTTTGAGCTGTGTAAGAGCATAAGGAGCGAATACAATATGCCCATCCTTTTCATCAGTGCCCGTACAAGCGATGACGATTTGCTCATGGCATTTAATATCGGCGGAGATGATTATATCAAAAAGCCTTTCAAGATGAATATTCTCATTGCAAAGGTCAGGGCTATCCTGAACAGATACGAAAGTACACAGTCTGCAGTGAAAGAATCGCCTAAAACGACAAGCAGCAGAAAAATACAGATCATTGGCGGTCTGTTTCTTGATACACAGTCGCACTGCATAAGCAAAAACGGAGAACAGATTACGCTGAAAGCGCTTGAATACAAAATGCTGTTCTATTTTCTGGAGCATAGAGGAAAGGTCATAACAAAGGACGAGTTCTTGCAGAATGTGTGGAAAGACGAGTGCGTCGGTGAGGGTACGGTTGCGGTGCATATCCGTCATCTTCGGGAAAAGCTCGAAGCCGACCCGAATGAGCCGGAGATTATAAAAACTGTTTGGGGCGTAGGATATATCATGGGTGAAACGTCATGAGGTACGGAAGAACGCTTATTCTTTTTACGGTGACCGTTGCCTGCTGTATCGGGATATTCGTCATGACGGGCAGGCAAAAAAATATGCCGGACATCGTCCTGCAAAATGATATTGCTGAAACAGTAAGGGAGAATATGAATAACCTTGCTATTCTTGAAGAAAAGTTTCCCGATACCGATATACTTGTGTTTGATACGGAGGGTTTCTGCATCTATCCCGGCGATGAAAACTTAACGCTCACGAAATCAAGAAATAACGGTTATCTGTGTCTTGCGGTGACGGACGGTGACAGATTTCTTGCAACAGCAGCGATGCCGGACCCGTCTTTTTCGGAGTATAACAAGGTCTTTGTTCAACTGACCTGTGCGGCTGTAATACTGTTTCTTATCATGGTAACGGCGGCAGTATCGTTCTATCTGTATATCAGCAGGAACATCTTAAAGCCGTTTTGCAAGATGAAAGAGTTTGCAGGCAGGATAGCAATGGGCGATCTCGACAGTTCTCTTGAAATGGAGCGCAGCAATCTGTTTGGGGCTTTCACCGAGAGCTTTGATATCATGCGTGAGGAATTGAGAGCATCAAAAGCCAGAGAAACAGAACTCAAACGAAAAGAAAAAGAGCTTGCTGCTGAGCTGAGTCACGACCTGAAAACGCCTATTACGGGTATCAACACAATCTGCGATGTGCTGAGTCTGAAAGTACAGGATAAATATGTTCTTGGCAAGGTTGAGGGCATACAGAAGAAGACACAGCAGATGGAACTGCTCGTCACTGATCTGCTGACTGCTGCACTTGACGATCTTGGCGAGATGACCGTGAACTGCACGGATGAAAATGCGGCTGTGCTGTATGATATCATCAGGGCGGCGGATACACGTTCTCTTGTGAGAAGGAGTACGATACCCGAATGTATGATACACATTGACATAAAACGTATGGAACAGGTTATCGGAAACATTATCGGTAATTCTTATAAATATGCCGATACTCCCATAGACATTGAGGGTGCTTCGAGCGGAGACTATCTGAAACTGTCAATTACCGATTACGGCAAGGGCGTTCCGGCTGACGAGCTTGATCTTATAATGAACAAATTTTACCGTGGCAGGAACGTAAAAGATTCCGACATAGACGGCAGCGGTCTGGGGCTGTATATCGCTTTGGCACTTATGGTTAAAATGAACGGTGAACTTATATGTTCAAGCAAGGGTAAAGGACTGACAGTGACGTTGATGATCCTGCTGTCGTAGTTTGCTGTATAATGTATCTCGGATAATTATGCCAGAAGAGGAGAAAAAATGGTTATACGGTATTTGGAGATTTTAGAAGCAATAGCAGAAACCGGAACATTTACAAGCGCTGCCAAAAAACTGTATATTACACAATCTGCAGTTTCCCACGCAGTCGCAGAACTTGAAAAGCAGGCAGGAACAGCCCTCTTTGAGCGTTTGCCCAAGGGAGTTACCTTAACTCCCTGCGGCGTTTCTCTTTTAGAGGAGTCACGTCATATTTTAACGGCCTGCAGGAATTTGGACAGAAGAATCAATCATTTAGAAGAAAATACTCCTGTTCATATTGTGTCAAGCATTACGATTGCCTCTTTTCTGCTTCCTGAAATACTTAGTGAATTGAAAACTTCTTTTCCCCAGATTCAACTTTCTGTTCGGGTTGCAAGTGCAAATGCTGCCATCGATATTTTACAACGCGGAAATGCGGATATTGCATTTTGGGAAGGCGCCGCGCCAAAGGGTAATTTCCAAACAATTTTCTTAGGCTCGTATAAATTATGTGCTGCCTGTTCACCTGATTTTGATTTATCTCCCCCAGTCATTACGCCGGACCAATTATGCAGCTATCCGTTACTGCTTCGCGAACGGGGAAGTGCAATCCGTGATACGTTAGACAATACGCTTGCACTTGCCAACCTGAAAGCAGAGCCTGTTTGGGAAAGCGTTAATTCACTTGCCCTTATCAAAGCTGCAGAAGCCGGGCTGGGCATTACCATTTTACCGGAAAAATTGTTATCTGATTCTCTGATGTTAAAAAAAGTACGATTGATTCATTTAGATAAAATGAAGATGGAAAATCAGATGTTAGCCTTGTTCCACAAGGACAAATATATTACAAAACCTTTCCAAATTTTAATAGACCAGCTAAAGAATAAAGATATATTCATGTTGTAGCCGGCAGCAGACCCCGTGCTGCAAACGTAATCCGTTTATGGAAATCTTGTAAAAGCAGCAAAGGTAATATATAATATGAGAGAAATAGGAAAGTGAAGATACAGTGACTTATGAAATATAGAAGAATATTTTATGAGGAGGTCTTATGGGAGCATATATGGGGGAATCCTGGGATGGGTTTGACGGCCGGGATAATAAATATGATGAAAAGAAAGATAAGAAATGGAATTCCGGTATATGGAAGCTGATAGCGTGCCTGTCCGTGTTAATGCTTATTTATATAGCTGTCAATCATATGAAGGATGTGCTTTTGGTAAAGCAGGGAATCTGTCTGGATGCGGAATATGATGAAGAAAAAATGACAGCGTTTTACAAGGATGAGAACGGACAGCAGTATACCTATTACTTAAGTTCTTATGAACCGGAGAGCAGGGACGGCCGCGTGAAATTATATTACCGGAATAATATCCGGGCGGCCAGGCCGAAGAACAGTGCCATGTCATATATCAGGAATTATGGGTTCTTTGGTATAATACTGGCAATAGCGGTATGGAGGATATGGAAAGTTTATAAGGGATAGGGGATGCTTATTCGTACTATCCAAATAAAAAGTGTAAAGTCTTTTAGTATTTAGCAGACTTTACACTTTGGTTTGTTAACTTTTGATATGGAAAGGTGTAAAGCCTACTCCATTTCATTTGTTTTCGCTTCTTCGTGATACTCTTTTTCTGTGTTCACGCTCCAGACATTGCTCTTGTCCCTGATTCCGTTCTTGATATTCTTTACAGCCTCGAAAGAGGTGCACATGGAATGGTCGATATTGTTGTAGCGGTGCTGGCCGTTCCGGCCGACGCAGTACAGATTATCGATGGTGTTGAGGTAATCCACCAGTTTATCCATGTGTTTGTATGTGTCAAAGTAAGCGGGATAAGCTTTCTTCACATGTTCGGAGTGGGTGTCGAGCACATCGGATGCACTGTCAATCAATCCCATCTTCACCATTTCGCCTACTGCGAATCTGGTAAAGGCTTTATCGGACATATTCCAGTATTTGTCTCCCTCGTTGCAGAAATATTCCAGACCGACCCATACCGTGTGCTTCAGGTCTTTTATCATGTAGGGGGACCAGTTGTTGTAAATCTGCAGGCGGCCCAGTTTGACTGTGCGGTCGTGGACATAAATCCAGCAGTCAGGAACGATATTGCCGACCGTCTTCATTTTAGTCCGGTTCTTCAGGTTCAGCTTCGGAACGAGGACACCCAGGGTACGATAATCGCGGTACGGAAGCCCGGCTGCGATATGCGCTATTTTCTTCGGAACATCATTCATGCCGCCGACCAGGTCTTTGACTGGCATGGAGGAGATGAAAATGTCGCCTTCCATCGTAAGCGTTTCTCCGTCGTGTTCGTAGGCGAGGGCTGTGATGTGGTTGTTTTCATCTTTGATGAATCCGGTAACTTTGCTGTTTTTCAATATCTTCCCGCCCAGTTTGGTGATTTCCTCGGCAGTTACGTCCCACAGCTGGCCCGGACCCAGTTTCGGATATTTGAACTGTTCAATTAACGATGTTTCGACTTTGCGGTTTTTCCGGTTGGGAAGGAGTTTGGCAAACATATCTTTTATGATGGCAAAGATAGACAGTCCTTTCACGCGCTGTGCTCCCCAATTGGGATCAATTTCGTTGGGGTGGCGTCCCCAGAGGTTTTCTGTATAGTTTTCAAAAAACATGGCGTACAGCTTGCGCCCGAAACGGTTTACATAAAAATCTTCCAGAGAATTTTCTTTCCGTTTATGGAACTGGGCGGCAAGATAACTGAAAAATACCTGAATCGTGGTCAGGATTCCCATGTTTTTCAGTGTTTCGAATTTTAAGGATATCGGATAGTCAAAAAATTTCTTTTTAAAATAAATGCGGGAAACACGATTCCGGTTCAGCATGACCCGGTCTTCTTTCTGCGGATCCGGGCCGCCCTTGGCAAGCGGCATGGAGCGTTTTAACAGGATATCATCATAGGTAGGGGCTCCCTGTTCGGGAAGCATCCGGTTCCACCATTCGTTCACTTCGGGTACTTTGGAGAAGAAGCGGTGTCCGCCCATATCCATGCGGTTGCCTTTATAGTTCACCGTCCGGGAAATGCCGCCCATGGCTTCGCTTTCCTCGAATACGATGACTTCATAATCGTTGTCTATATCAGGACTGCCAGGCTGTCTGTCAGTCAATAATTCATAAGCTGCGGTAAGTCCGGCGGGACCGGCACCGATAATCAATACTTTCCTCATATACCTTGATTCCTCTCATCTGCGTGGTTTGTGCGAATGCAAATCGCAATTATATATATTTTAACATGATATGATTGGATTGTCCATGGACAGATAGATGGAATTGGGTTAAAATAGTATTGGTCTGTTGCTGGCAGGCAGGGGGGAACTGCTGCATAATATGATGAAAATGGAGTAAAATTATGATAATTGTAAAAGGAATAGGTCTTATTTTCTGGCTTTTAATCGTGCCGTCCTGTATCGGACTCATTCCGGTACGGTGGATTCCGGAGGAAAAGAGAAACGCAGGGGTGGTTTTTACGGGAGGATATCTGATGATGCTGTCATTGTGCTGGCTGGTGACAGTGCCCTGTATCCTGCTTGTAAAATATTACAGTTTTCGGACGATGGCCGTTTGGTTTACGGCGCTGTCGCTTCTGGCGGCGGCACTCGGAGTGGGGATTACGGTATGGACATGCCGTCAGGGGAAATGGGTTTCCCTGCGGCCGGAGCCGGACTTTTCCGGAATGGCTTTGGAGGTGAAAATAGAGTGGATTTTATTTTTCCTGTTGATTTTCTGGCAGCTTTATAAGGCATTTACACTGGCTTCTTTTGACGGGGACGATGCGGAATTTGTGGCGCAGTCACTGGTGACGCAGCAGAGTGAGACGATGTATCTGATTAAACCGTATACAGGAGGCACTACTTCGCTGGACATCCGCCATTCCCTGGCGGTGATGCCAGTCTGGGTAGCTTTCATAGGCAGGAGGACGGGCATCCATACGACGATTCTGGCACACAGTATCCTTCCTTTTGTGCTGATACCGCTGACTTATACGGTATATTACGAAATAGGAGGGCATCTGTTTAAAAAGAAAAGGGAATATCTTCCGGCATTTATGGCGGTCATGGCGCTTTTGCAGATATTTGGAAATGTCTCGATATTTACGAATGAAACTTTTTTCCTGACGAGGACATGGCAGGGAAAGGCAGTGGCGGCAAATTTCGTGATTCCGGCGACGATATGGCTGCTTTTGTGGATATTTGACAGAGAGGAAGAAGCGGAAACACAGGCGGGCTTATGGGCGCTCCTGTGTCTGGCGAATATGACTGCTGGAGTCTGCACTTCCATGGGGACATTCTTAAATGTGATTCTGGTAGCTGCCGTTGCATTTTGGATGATGGTGGCGGAACGGAAGTTCAGTATTTTGGTGAAGGCTGGTTTTGCCTGTGCGCCGAATGTAATCTATATGTTTTTGTATCTGTTTCTGCATGTGTAGAAGTGTGGTTTGCCGGCTGACCGGCCGCGGGCAGCGGGACAGGCAGGGGCCTGCGGTAGTGGATGAAGATGGGAGATTCAGGCAATGTATGGGATTTTCATGGAAAGTGTAGTGATATTTAAGAATTATGTGGGAGGGCGCTATCTTATCGTGTTGTTTTTGCTGGCGCTTTTCTATCTTTTGTTTGCGGAAAAAAATAAGAGGCGGCGGGCGATGCTGGTTTATATGCCGATTAGTCTGCTGCTTGCATTCTTTTTTCCCATTACGAGAAAGGCGTTCGTACGGCTGATGGGGGAAGGGGATACTTATTACCGGATTTTGTGGCTGATTCCGATGGGAATCGTGATTGCTTACGGCGGCGTGAAGCTGGCCGGTTCCGTAAGCGGCAGATGGGAAAAAGGCGGGCAGTGGGCAGGGCGGCTGACGCTGGTACTGTTAGCGGCGGCGGTGATGTGCGGCGGGACTTATGTGTATGCCAGCCAGTATATGTCCAAGGCGGAGAATCCGTACCACATTCCCCAAAAAGTTATCGATATCTGTGACGTGATAGCCCCGGAGGAGGGGGAAGAGCGCATATGGGCGGTATTTCCTACGGACCTGGTTTACTTTGTGCGGCAGTATGATACGGATATACAGCTGCTTTACGGACGGGAAATGGTGGAACCGAAATGGCAGTATGCGGAGCCGGTGCATACGGTGATGAACCATCCCACGACCATCGACATAGGGGAATTGCTGACGCTTACGAGGGAACGTAACTGTACTTATATCGTTCTGCCGTATAATAAGGAAGTATCGGAGAATCCGGAGAATTTCGGGCTGGAACTGCTCGATACAATAGAGGGGTATCCGATTTATTATGACCCCGTGGCAGCACAGATAATAGAAGAGAAGTTTGGGTAGAAGTTTGGATAGAAGAAAAATTGGGGATAGAAGAAAAGTTGGATAAAGAAGAGTTGGATAAAGAAAAGGTTTGGATAGGAGCCTGCGGCATGTTGTTTAATTCGTATCTGTTTGTGTTTATTTTTCTCCCCGTGAGCCTGGCCGGATTTTATCTGACTGCGGGAAAGGGAAACGGGAAAGCGGCAAGGTTGTGGCTGCTGGCTGTATCCCTTTGGTTTTACGGGAGTTTTCAAATCGGATTTCTGCTGATACTTGCAGGAAGTGCGGTATTTAACTATGGTATATATCTTCTGATGGCGAAGAGGCGCCAGGGAAGGCGGGGAGTCTTAACGGCGGGGATTGCGGGAAATCTGGCATTGCTTGCGTATTTTAAGTATGCCGGCTTCTTTTTGGAGAACCTGAACCGGCTGTGCGGGACGGAATTTGCGCTTTTGAAACTGCTGCTTCCGGTAGGCATCAGTTTCTTTACGTTCCAGCAGATTTCGTTTCTGACAGATGTATACCGGGGGGATGTAGAGGAGTGCGGTTTTACCGATTATTTTCTTTATATTGCATATTTCCCGAAGCTGGTGGAAGGGCCTTTGGTAAATCATGAGGAACTGTTTCCGCAGTTTGCAGCTGTCGGGAGAAAAGGTTTTGAGCCGGAGCGGTTCATACAGGGAGTTATGCTGTTTGTTCTGGGAATGATGAAAAAGGTCATCCTGGCGGATACTTTTGGCGGTGCGGTGGATTACGGTTACTCGGAACTGGCCGCCATGCATGGTTCGGATGCGGCGCTGTTAGTCATTTTTTATGCGCTGCAGCTGTATTTTGATTTCAGCGGTTACTGTGATATGGCGAGGGGAGTAAGCCGGATGTTTGGGATAGAACTGCCCGTGAATTTTAATTCGCCTTATCAGGCGGCGGATATCATCGACTTTTGGAAGCGGTGGCATATAACGCTGAATCGTTTTTTTACCCGCTATGTGTATATCCCATTGGGAGGAAACAGGAAAGGAAAGGCGAAAATGTACCGCAACCTGTTGTTTGTTTTTCTGCTCAGCGGGATATGGCACGGTGCGGGATGGAACTTTATCCTGTGGGGAATGCTGCATGGCGTGCTGTATGTGGCAACCAGGATGTGGCAGGAGCGGAGCGGAAAGCGGCCGGGGGGGAACGGCATACAGGCGGATAGAGAGGGAAACAGGAATGAAAATAGAAGCAGGAATGAAAATGGAAACAGGAATGAAAATGGAATAGGCCGGTATGCGGGTCGGATTGTAAACTGCATGGGAAGATGGCTGCATGTACTGGCTACGTTCCTTTATGTCAGCGTTGCCTGGGTGTATTTCCGGGCGGAGAGCGTGGCACAGGGGAACGAACTGCTTGCCAAACTTTTCAGGAATGACTTTGTGCGGGTGAACCGGAATTTGGCAGGATATTTTAATCTGGATGAATTCTGGTATGTACTGAAAGTACTCCGGCTGGACCAATGGGAGTTCGGGCATTATATTCTGATGGCTGTTCTGACAGCTGGCTCCCTGCTGCTTGTATTTTTCGGAAAAAATGCGGCGCAGCTGGCAGAGCGGATGAAACCGAAATTGTGGAATGCGGCGCTGGCGGCCGTGCTGCTGTTTTGGTGCGTGCTCACGTTTTCCGAAGTCAGTACATTCCTTTATTTTAATTTTTAGGGAATTCTGACTTTCAGGGGATTTTAATTTTCAGTAGATTTAAATTAGGAGCAGATTTATAGTTTTAGCAGAATGGAAGGATGATATGGAACAGTATAAAAGATGGATGGCGGCATTCCTGTCGGTATTCGTGGGACTGGCGGCGGCAGTTATATTGCTGGTGGTATATGTGGACCCTTTTTTTCAATATCATGCGCCGTTAAAATGGTTTCCCTATGTGGTGGACCATCAGATTAACCAGAATCCGGGGATGGCGAAACATATGGAATATGACAGCGTGATTCTGGGTTCCTCTATGACCGTGAATTTCAATACCGGCTGGTTTCGGGAACTGCTTGACCTGCAAACACTGAAACTCAGTTACAGCGGGGCTTTTCCGAAGGACCAGGCCAATATTATGGATGTGGTATTTGACAGCGGACATGAGGTGGACGCGGTATTTCTGGGAATTGATGTGATTACTTACAGCGGCGGCGTGGATGAGACGAAATATCCGCTGCCGGAATATTTATACGACGATAATATCTGGAATGATATCCCGTATGTCCTGAATAAAGATGTTTTGCTGGAATATATCCTGCGGCCTCTGGCCGACCCGGATAAGACGGATTTGGCAACGGTATATGCCAGCTGGTGGACGGAGGAGTACTATAATAAGCAGTGGGTCATGCACAATTATGTTCAGCCGGAGAAGGTGGGGGAGGAAGCAAATCCGGAAAGTTATGTGGAGAATGTGAAAGCAAATATGGATGCGAACATCTGTCCTTATATCGAGCAGCATCCGGATACGGAATTTTATGTTTTTTATCCGCCTTACAGCATTTTGTTCTGGAACGATGTACTGCGGGAGAACCACATGGAGGCGACCATGCGGGAGTATGAGTATATTTCGGAGCGTCTGTTTGCCTATGACAATGTGCGTGTGTTCTTTTTTCCGAATCAGGAGTGGATTATCTGCAATCTGGACCGGTATGCGGATTACAGCCATTATCACCCGGATATTAACAGGTATATGACGGAGTGCTTTGCGTCGGGGGAATGCGAGGTGACAGAGGAGAATCTGGAGGAGGAACTGGAGAAGATGCGGGAGATTGTGGCGGGTTATGATTTTGAGGAGCTGTTTTCGGTGGAGTATTGAGGGAGTTTGGTGTGTTTTTGGGGGAAAGGCGGTCGTATTGGACAAAGGTTTGTCCTGTTTCCAAATTGTATTTTTCTTTTTTTAGAAGTGTGTATCGTACCTGTCCTTTGGTATAGTCTGTTTTTTCCAGTGGGAAAAAACTTCTGCAGAAGTAAATGCCCTGTTCGGATTGATCTAAAAATAGGAAGGTTTCTCTCCCTACTCGCTGCGCGGGCATCTGTCAGTTTTGCTGGCTGCCCCTGCGTATAAAATAAAAGCCCTGCCGGATGGCAGGACTCTTATGAGCATTTTCTTTCGGCCTTTCGGCTTAAGCCGGTTTGAGGTTTCACTGCACAACCCCTCTCGCGAGCTCCATAAAACAATGCCTACCGGCGCACTCTTTTATTTCAACGCTCTGACAGACACACGCCGTTGCCTGTCTTATAATATTATTATATGAATAAGTGAAAAATATGTCAACTGGTTTATCATTAATTTCTGCCGCAAAATAACGAGTGCCCCTGGAATAGCTTTTGGCAGGCGGAGAAACAGTCAGTCTTTGCAGAGCTTTACCGCTTAGAAGTATATCCCGTATTAACCAGTTCCGCAAGACGTTCCGCCATCAGTTCCCGTCCGGCATCGTTTAAGTGGACATAATCGGTCATATAGTCCATGTAGTTATCTTCATTGATTGTTCCATAGAAATTATCAATGATGGATACGCCGCAGGAAATGGATACATCTACTTCTTTTAATAAGTAATGGGGGAGGGCTCCGTTTCCTAAATCGGTGCTGCCGCCGTTTTGGTAGTTGCCGTTTTCGTCGATGGCCTGGGCAAAGGTATGGGACATGACTACGATACGGATGTAAGGGTAGGATTCCTGAATATCCTCAATAGCATTGCGCAGCCCGCCGGTGTAGGTGCTCAGTTCGTGGGGGTCGTTCGGATTGTCGGAGGGTATCAGGGCGAGATAGTCCGCCGCATCGTATACGATGGCTATCATATCTACTTTACTGTAATCAATATTTTTCAGAGTTTCTACGGTTTCCCGGTATATAGGGTCCTGCTCTGCGTCCGCTGCGGATTCCAGCTGCCCGAAATCTTTGGTGCATATGCTTTTGGCAATATAAGGCAGGTTAAAGTTGTCTTTCGGGTAGCCTTCATTATAGGAAGAGTAGCGTGCTCCAATCGTGGATTCGGGAAAGCCGCCGTTATAAACGGTTGCTCCCGTTTTGGCTGACAGGAGGGAAGTAAAGCTTTTTTCGTCCGCCGCATCTGTCAGTGGATTGTTCCCGAGACAGAGAATGGTTGTAACACCGTCGTCTTCATGTCCTTCCAGCAGGGTATCGCTCAAAGGGATGATGGTGTCCAGCGCTTCTATGTCAAAGCCTTCCGAGAGATTATCCGGGTCATAATCCGATTTGGTACCACGGTTCCAGATAATCAGCCTTATTACGGAAATGGCTGCGAGAATCAGAATGGCTGCGAGTAAAATCAGGTGCGGGTTAAGGTGATGTTTTTTCATAAGTTTCCTCATTTCATTGTAGTTGGCTGTAAAGCATTGGTTTAAATATTAAAAAAATATGAGCCGGATAAAATATCGGGTTATTTTATCCGGCATACATATCCGCACTTTTGAAGTTTTAGCATTGCTGCCGATGAAGCTCCTTGTACCATTTGCTGTATTTATACATGCGGTAAGTGGTGCTTAATTCTTTTAGTTGGTCAGGATCGGCACATCGCGCTTTAAATGCCTCCCGTTCATTCATGTCCATGCTGACATATTCCATGTAGGGAATACGCAGTTCTGTAATAGAACCGCCGCATTTGGGACATGTCATTTTGTGTCCGTTCAGCATGTGGACGCGATGACAGGGTTTGCAATAGTGCATATACATCATTTGATGATTTCCCCTCTCCGGATATGTAGTGATTTTCTCTCGATTTGTTTTATTATTCTTATTTAAGATTGTGCCAGTAATGACTAAAAAAGTCAACAACTATTTTATTTATTCATCGACAAATTGTAATCAGGTTACGGTTTCCATGGGAAAAAGCCGGAAAACATTGAAAATGCGCATTTTCCGTGTTATTATGTAGACGTGTGTCTGCTTAGGCGGACATTTTTCACCCGCGGATTGGTACAAGAATGGGAGATTCATACAGGATGAAGAAGAAAAGAAGAAGGAAGGCGCTGACAGGGGAGTTTCTGCATTCAGGGGAAATGATGCAGGAATATTTTGATGATGATTTGGAAGAAGATGATTATTATGAGGGGAAAGCAGGAGGGGAAGAACAGCCGGAAGATATAGAGTATTTGGATGAGGATGCGGAAGAAGAGTATCCGGAAGAAGAATATGAGTATGAAGAAGCAGATGGGGAAGGGGAATACGGAGAAGCAGGATACGAAGGAACAGACGGATATGCGGAGGAAGGGTACATAAGCGGCGCGGTATACGGGAGAAAGAAAGCAGCTGCGGTATATGGAAAGAACTGTGAAAAGAAATATGGAAAGAAATGTGGAAAGAAGTGCAAAAAGAAGTACGGAGGGAAAAAGAAGAAGCGCATAAAGCACAGTGGGAAAGCGGAGAACCAGTGCCCGAAAGAACGGAAGAAAAAGCGGCGTTATGGGATAAGACATATGGAAGCGGCAGACTATGCGGCTGCTGCAGCCGGGATTCTGCTTTTGGCGGGCGCAGCGGCACTCGGAATCTTTTGTGTGAATGTCCATGCGGCAGCACGGCAGGTGGCTTCTTTCGCGGAAGTGGGAACACAGATGGAAGGAATTTCGGTGATTGGCGAAAGCGGTCTGCTGGCCATGGCGGAAGCGCAGAACCGGAAAGCAGCGATGGCAGAGGCGGAAGCAGCAGAAGAAGCGGCGGTTTTTCAGTATGAGGAGAAGGAACTGTATGCCAAAGGCTCGATTGCAGTAGAGATGCATCTGAGTTCCATGCAGAAAGACCTGAAGATAAAATTTGTGAATAAAGAGACTGGCAGACTGATATCCAGCGTTCCATTTGAAGTAACGGTGGTGGATGCAGATAAGAAAACCTATGCACTGAAGGATGAGGATATGGATGGAATCATCTACCGGTCTGATGCGGTACCGGGGCCATGCAGCGTGACAATGACCGCTGTGGGGCAGGCGCAGGAGTATGCCATTCCTACGGAAAGCGTAACGGCAACGATTAAAGATACGATAGAGTATAAGAAGGTCGATGTGACGGATGAGATTAAAAAAGAATCGGAAGTAAATGCGGCCGTTGAGGATACGAAGCGGGTGACAGCAGAGGAATCGGCCCTGACGGATACGGTTGGGTTCGTGGAGTCTGCGAAAAAAAAGACAGAAGCGGTTCCGGATGCCGTGGCTTCAGATGCCATCGAAAAAGGGGAAAACGGGGAATACGAGGAGGTTTCAAAGGAGGATGTGGCCTGGCCGGCCGGGGGAGATACTGCAGAATCGGGCGGAGAGGATACCACACAATCAGTTGAAGAGGATGCCGCAGAACCGGGCGGAGAGGATACCGCACAATCAGTTGGAGAGGATGGTGCAGAATCAGCCGGAGAGGATGGCGCAGGACTGATGGACAAAGGCGGCAATCCGCTCTATGTAATAGACGAAGAAGGGAATTTCAGGGAAGCCGTCAGAACGGACTATGATACGGCGGAACGGTTTTACCGGAAGAAGAAAGAAGAAATACAAAAAGAGGAAATACAAAAAGAAGAAATACAAGAGGAAATGCAGGAAGAGGAGACACCGGCAGAACCGGAATACCAGTATACCGGCTGGCAGACATTGGACGGAAAAACCTATTATTTTGATGCAGACGGCAATAAAGTGACAGGAGAGCAGGTAATCCAGGGGGCAAGATATTCCTTTGACAGTGAGGGCGTTCTTTCCACTGCGTCGGGCAATATGGGCATCGATGTGTCCAAATGGAACGGCAGCATTGACTGGAATGCGGTGAAGAATTCGGGCGTATCCTACGTAATCATACGCTGTGGTTACAGAGGGTCTACTACAGGCGCATTGATTGAAGACCCCATGTTCCGGACGAATATTCAGGGAGCGGCTTCTGCGGGGCTGAAAGTAGGGATATACTTTGTAACCCAGGCGGTGAATGAGGCGGAGGCAGTGGAAGAAGCTTCCATGGCTGTCAGTTTAATCAGCGGTTATCACATTTCCTATCCGGTGTTTCTCGATGTGGAGCCGGGAGGCGGCCGGGCGGACGGCATCAGCAGGGAAATGCGGACGGCAGTGTGCAGGGCATTCTGCCAGACGATGGAAAATTCCGGTTACAGGGCAGGGATTTATTCAAACAGTACATGGCTGAACGAAAAGATAGATACGCCGAGCCTTACCGATTATAAAATATGGCTGGCGCAGTACACGGCAGAGCCTACTTATACCAAGACCAAATATGATTTATGGCAATATTCGGCGAAAGGGACAGTGGCAGGGATTCAGGGGGAGACAGACCTGAACATCAGTTATCTGGAGTAAAAAAAATCCGGTTGTCTTTTGTGTGGTATTGCGGTATATTTATATCAATAATAATTTTGGAAAAGGTGCGGAATAAATTATAGATTGGGTGAAACAGGTTTATAATTTTATTATTTGGAGCATAAAAAGCAAAGGAAAAGATATAGGATAGGAAAAGATATTAGAAAAATGTAAAATTAAAAAATGAAAAACTAAAAAATGAAAAACTAAAAAACAAAAAATTAGAAAAACAAAAATCCAAAAAAGAGAGGAACGAATATGAGAACTTATTTAGTGACAGGCGGAGCCGGATTTATCGGTTCTAATTACATCCATTATATGTTTAAGAAGTATGGCAGCGGGATTCGGATTATTAATGTGGATGCAGTTACTTATGCGGGAAACCTTGAGAATCTGAAAGATTTGAAAGAACTGGAAAATTATACGTTCGTGAAGGCGGATATCTGTGACAAGGCGGCAATCGAGAAGATTTTCAAGGAAAACGATATTGACCGTGTCGTACATTTTGCAGCGGAGACGCATGTGGACAGAAGCATCCGTAATCCGGAGATTTTTGTACAGACCAATGTGCTGGGGACGGCGGTCATGCTCAACTGCGCAAAAGCAGCATGGGAACTGCCGGACGGCAGCTATAAAGAGGACAAGAAGTTTCTGCATGTTTCTACGGACGAAGTGTATGGTTCCCTGGAGGATGACGGCGGGTATTTTTACGAAACTACTCCGTATGCGCCCCACAGCCCTTATTCCGCAAGCAAGGCAGGGTCGGACATGCTGGTGAAATCCTATATGGATACGTATCATTTTCCGGCAAATATCACCAACTGTTCCAATAATTACGGCCCCTATCAGTTCCCGGAGAAGCTGATTCCGCTTATCATCAACAATGCGCTTCAGGGGAAAAAACTGCCGGTGTACGGCGACGGTAAGAATGTACGGGACTGGCTGTATGTGGAGGACCATGCGAAGGCTATTGATATGGTGCAGGAAAAGGGCAGGCTGTTTGAAACCTATAATGTAGGCGGACATAATGAGAAGCAGAATATTGAAATCATCCGTATTATTTTGGATACCCTTCAGGAAATGCTGCCGGAGGGAGACCCGAGGAAGCAGTTTATCAGCGAGGATCTGATTACTTATGTGGAAGACCGTAAGGGGCATGACCGCAGATATGCCATTGCACCGGACAAGATAAAGTCGGAAATCGGCTGGGAGCCGGAGACGATGTTCAAGGAAGGAATCCGGCTGACCATCAAATGGTTTTTCGAACATGAGGACTGGATGAAGAATGTGACAAGCGGTGATTATCAGAAATATTATGAGGAAATGTATAACGTGGAAAGCTAAGGAGGACGGCAGGGAATGAAAGGGATTATTCTGGCCGGGGGAAGCGGTACCAGGCTTTACCCGCTGACAAAGGCAATTTCGAAACAGATTATGCCGGTGTATGATAAACCGATGATATATTATCCGTTATCGACGTTGATGCTGGCAGGCATACGCGAAGTATTGATTATTTCTACTCCGAGAGACCTGCCGGTATTTGAAGAACTGTTTGGAACGGGAGAACAGTTAGGGCTCCGGCTGGAGTATGCGGTGCAGGAGCAGCCGCGCGGACTGGCGGATGCGTTTTTGATTGGAGCGGATTTTATCGGCAGTGACAGGGTGGCGCTGGTGTTGGGAGATAATATCTTTTACGGGCAGAGTTTTTCCAGAGTGCTCCGTGAAGCGGCAGCCAGGGAAAAGGGCGCTACGATTTTCGGTTACTATGTGAGGGACCCGAGAGAATATGGTGTTGTGGAGTTTGATGAAAACGGCAGGGCCCTTTCCATAGAGGAAAAACCGGAAAATCCTAAGAGCAATTATGCGGTTCCCGGACTGTATTTTTATGATAACGATGTGGTGGAAATAGCGAGGAATGTGAAGCCTTCCGCCAGAGGCGAGATAGAGATAACGAGTATCAATAACGAGTATCTGAACCGCGGTACCCTGATGGTGGAAACGCTGGGAAGAGGTTTTGCATGGCTGGATACGGGAAGTCATGATTCCCTTCTGGATGCGTCGGATTTCGTGGCGGCGTTCCAGAAAAGGCAGGGACTGTACATTTCCTGTATTGAGGAAATTGCTTATAAACGCGGGTTTATTACAAAAGAGCAGCTTCTGAAGCTGGCGGAACCGTTGATGAAGACGAACTACGGAAAATATTTGGTTGAGGTTGCAAATGGGCTCTAATGTGAAACGAATGGCTATTCTTATGGTTATCGTCATGATTGCCGCGGTGGTAGGGATTGTCCTGTATGACAACCGCGATTCTCTGCGGAAAGAGAGGGAAGCCGAGGCAATGGCGGGACAGGAGGCGGAGGAGACGCCGGAGGCACAGGCGGGACAGATAGGCGAGGATACGCGGGCCTTTCTGACCGATGAGACTTTTTTTGACCCGGACAAACTTCCTTATTCTTCCATTGAAATGTTCGAGGGAAAAATGCTGTCGCTGCTCATGACTTCAGTCCAGAGGGATTTGCGGATACAGATTGTTGATAATGCGGGCAATCCGGTGACAGGCGAGACATTCTGTGTGGTTTTGAATAAAGGGGATGAAT
This sequence comes from uncultured Lachnospiraceae bacterium, assembly GCA_947246015.1. Classification (GTDB taxonomy): domain Bacteria; phylum Bacillota; class Clostridia; order Lachnospirales; family Lachnospiraceae; genus Kineothrix. The sequence continues at coordinate 22,116 of CAMXQE010000030.1, forward strand.
ATACCGATGAAGACCAGGATGGTATCATCCATATCGAGCATCTGCGGGCCGGCGACTATGCGGTAGAGTTAAAGGAGATAGCGGGTTATATCGTACCGAATGCCCCGGCGCAGATAACCGTGAAGCAGAATGTGGAATATGTGGTAATCGATGATATCAGTCTGTTGATTTATACGGAAGACGAAATCAATGCCGAACTGGAGGATTTGGAAGTAAACGGTGCGCAGGAGGATGCAGATACAACCGAAATTACCCGGATGCAGGAAGGAAAGAACAATGCGAAATTCGGTATCGATGTATCCAAATGGAACAAGGAAATTGATTGGGACAGAGTGAAGCAGGCGGGCGTGGAATTTGCCATCATCCGTTTGGGGTATCGCGGTGCTACGACAGGCGCTTTGGTAGAAGACCCCTATTTTGAGAAAAATATGAAAGGCGCTGCCAGTGCGGGGATTCCGGTAGGTGTATATTTCTTTACGCAGGCGGTGGATGCGGTAGAGGCGGTCGAGGAAGCCAGCATGGTAATTACGCTTTGCAGGGATTATAAGCTGGATTATCCGGTATTCATCGATACGGAAGGGCTCGGCGGAAACGGACGGGCGGACGGGCTGGATATCGAGGCAAGGACAGGTGTCTGCGCCGCTTTCTGTAAAACGATTGAGGGAGCGGGATACAGGGCCGGCGTATACAGTTCCCGGAACTGGTATAACGGAATGCTGGATGTGAGCGTTCTGAACGATTATATCATATGGCTTGCCGAATACAGGGATTCTCCGCTGTATCAGGGATATTACCACATGTGGCAGTATACTTCCGGCGGTAAAGTGGATGGAATTGAAGGAAATGTTGATTTCAATTTAAGCTATCTGAGAATCGAAGATACAAAGACGGCAGGCGGAGAAGAAGAAGGAACGTATCTTTTGCCGGAGGGAGAAGTCGGCGACCGTGAGGAAGCCGGAGCGGATTCCAATGAAAACGAAGGTGCCCGGTCCAAAGCGGAAGCATCGGTCGGAGGAAATGCGGATAACCGGAACGGAGCGGAAGCATCGGCCGGAGGAAATACAGATAACCGGAGCGGAGCGGAAGCATCGGCCGGAGGAAATACAGATAACCGGAACGGAGCGGAAGCATCGGCCGGAGGAAATGCGGATAACCGGAACGGAGCGGAAGCGTCGGCCGGGGGAAATACAGATAACAGGAATGAAGAGGAGCTGCCTGCAGGAGAAAATAATCGTAATTGACGGGATACCGTACGGAACGGTAGAGAAAAGAGGAAAAGGAGTCAGAGGTAGGATGGGAAAGATAACGGTAGAAACATGTGAAATAGAAGGGCTGAAGGTCATCACCCCTGCTGTATTCGGGGATGCCAGGGGCTACTTTATGGAAACTTATAATTACAATGATTTTAAGGAGGCCGGAATCGATCAGGTTTTCGTGCAGGATAATCAGTCTGCATCGAAAAAGGGCGTGCTCAGGGGGCTGCATTTCCAGAAACAGTTCCCTCAGGATAAACTGGTGCGTGTGGTAAGCGGCGAGGTATATGATGTGGCAGTAGATTTGAGGAAAGGCAGCAGGACATTCGGCAGATGGTTCGGCGTACTCTTGTCTGCGGAAAACAAGAAACAGTTCTTTATACCGAAAAATTTTGCCCATGGGTTTCTGGTGCTGTCCGACTATGCGGAGTTCGCATATAAATGTACGGACTTTTATCATCCGGATGACGAGGGCGGAATCCTTTACAATGATCCCGATATCGGCGTGGAATGGCCGGTTCCGGAAGGAATGGAATTGATTATGTCTGAGAAGGATACAAAGTGGAGCGGCATTAAGGAATTCGCTGCGAAAATGTAAAAGGATAGCAATATATGAAGATGGCAGGATGTACCGCAGGGAATGCGGCCCATAAGGAGAATAAAAGAAACAGTATATCGAAGAGGGCGGCAATGGGTATTTTTTATACCCTTGCCGCTGCTTTGGCAGTTGTGGTAGTGGCGCATCACAATCCGCTGGCGGATCAGGTGACGGAGAATATGAAGAAGGTGATGGCCTGTCTGCTGATTGGGTTTACCTGTGTGATATTCGGCGTTTTTTACGACAGGCTTACCGTGCTGCCCAAGGAATTGTATCAGAACCGCAGGATGATATGGAAGCTGGCAAAAAATGATTTCAAGAAACGTTACGCAGGTTCCTATCTCGGTATGGTATGGGCATTCGTGCAGCCGGTGGTAACGGTAGTGATGTACTGGATTGTGTTTGACAGGGTATTTGACACGAGGAGCCAGCTGGTGGCGGGAGGCATAGAGGTGCCTTATGTGCTGTATCTGACAGCCGGACTGGTACCGTGGTTCTATTTTTCAGAGGCACTGTCCAATGGGACGACGGCGCTAATCGAGTATAATTACCTGGTAAAAAAAGTAGTGTTCAAGATAAGCATACTGCCAATTATAAAAGTCATAGCAGCTACTTTCGTCCATCTTTTTTTCGTGGCTGTGCTGTTTGTCATTGCCATAGCTTACGGTTATTATCCTACGGTCTATACAATCCAGATTTTTTATTACAGTTTCTGTGAGTTCATGCTCGTGCTTGCCATCAGCTATACAACCTGTGCGATTGTGGTCTTTTTCAGGGATTTGCAGCAGATTATCAGCATTGCGCTTCAGATTGGCATGTGGGCGACTCCGATTTTATGGGATATTTCCATGCTGACGGACCAGATGAAGCCGCTGTTTAAATTAAATCCCATGGTGTATATCGTCAACGGTTACCGCAGTGCGGTTTATGAGCAGGAGTGGTTTTTTGAGCATTTTTATTCTTCCACGTATTTTTGGATTTTTACGGTGACGCTGTTTTGTATAGGGTCTTTAATTTTTAAAAAGCTGAAGGTACACTTTGCGGATGTGATGTAGCAGTGGTTTCGGGGAGCGGAAATGGAGAATTTGCAGGTGGATGAGAAGAAGATAGCGATTCGGGTTACGGATCTGGATAAAATATATAAATTATATGACAGGCCGTCTGACCGGATGAAGGAGGCGCTGGGGCTGACCAGACAGAAGCGGTATAAGGAGCATCATGCGCTCAGCAAGGTCAGCATGACGGTGCAGCAGGGAGAGACGGTAGGCATTATCGGCACCAATGGTTCCGGTAAATCCACGATTCTGAAAATTATTACCGGTGTGCTGAATCCCACAGCCGGAGAGGTGGAGGTAAACGGTCGTATCTCGGCTCTTTTGGAATTGGGAGCGGGATTTAACATGGAGTATAACGGGATTGAAAACATTTATCTGAACGGGACAATGATTGGGTTTTCCGAAAAGGAAATAGATGAAAAGATGGAGTCCATTCTTGATTTTGCGGATATCGGGGATTATGTTTACCAGCCGGTGAAAACTTATTCCAGCGGGATGTTCGTGCGGCTGGCTTTTGCGGTGGCGATTAATATTGAGCCGGAAATACTGATTGTGGATGAGGCGCTGTCGGTAGGGGATGTGTTCTTTCAGGCGAAATGTTATCATAAATTCGAAGAGTTCAAGAAGATGGGGAAAACAATCCTGTTTGTCAGCCATGACCTGAGCAGTATCAGCAAATACTGCGACCGGGTGGTGTTGCTGAACCGCGGTGTCAAATTGGGTGAAGGCTCACCGAAAGAGATGATAGACATCTATAAGCGTGTGCTGGTGGGGCAGTATGCGGTGCCGGAAGAGGATGGGAACAGTCTTTTGGATGACCGCGAACTGACGGCGGCAGCGGCAGGAAAGGCGGAAGAGGGAAGGGCTGTTTCGGCGGGAATCAATCCGGAACTTTTGGAATATGGGACTAATGCGGCAAAGATTGCGGAATATTTTATTACAGACGAGGCGGGGATACATACCACGGCAGTCATCAAAGGACAGGAATTCACGCTTCATATGCGGGTGGAATTTGCGGAGGATGTTCCGGCGCCTATCTTTGCTTTTACGATAAAGAATATTAAGGGGACGGAGATTACCGGGACGAATACGATGGTAGAGAAGGCATTTTTGGAGCCGGTAAGGGCGGGAGAGAAAAAAGAGATTACATTCCGCCAGAAGATGAGCCTGCAGGGGGGTGAATATCTGCTGTCTTTGGGGGTGACGGGGTATGAGCAGGATACGTTCCAGGTATATCACAGGCTGTATGATGTACTGAATCTGACCGTGATATCGGATAAGGATACGGTTGGGTATTATGATATGGATACGGTGGCAGTGGTGAAGGAGTGGCGGGGGTGAAGAGGGGCTGCGCATTGGCACAATTAATTGACGTATTGACTCCTGGGGACATTAACTGGGCAGAGTGTCAGGGGTATCGAAGGGATGGATGTGAGGGCGGATGAGAAGGGACGGCGTGGTATGGGCGGTTTATAAGGCGGAGGTTTCGTTGGAAGGAGAGCACAGAGATGGGTGTTTTGGGAGATGGAATGCAGGAGTCGGGCGTGGAAAAAATGGGTATGGAGGAATCGGGTGTAAGGCGGACGGGTGTGGAAAACGCTGGTTTGGAAGAACTGGATAGGAAGGGAATCGGTGCGGAAGAAATAGACAGGGGAGATGCTGGTATGCCATGGATAGACAGGACGGCAGGTGGTATGGCTGAAGCGGACGGGCTGGAAGAGGTTTCGGCCGGAGCGGATGTGTTGAGAGCGGATATGGTCGGAGCAGATGCGTTAGGAGCGGATGCATTGGAACCGGATATGACCGGAGCAGATGTGTTGAGAGCAGATGCATTGGAACCGGATATGGCCGGAGTGGATGCGCCGGGAGCGGATGCGTTGGAACCGGATTTGACCGGGGGGGATGTGTTGGATGCAGATGCAGCAGGAATGACTTTTGACGGTGCGGATGGGCAGAAGGGGGAGACTCCGGAGGAAAAGAAGCCGGATGTGAAACCGACGGAAACGATAGGGAAGATTGTGCTGGACTACAGGCATTATCCGGGACAGGATTTTTATTGTGACGGGGATGTGGAGGATGAACTGCTGGAAATCGTGAAGAAGTATTCGTTCGTGGAATACCAGAGGATTATCGAAGAGCGTGCCAGCTGGCCCATACTCTATCATCTGTCGCCGCTGCGGGAAAATATCGTGGACTGGATTCCCATGGATAAGACTGCGAAGGTGCTGGAAATCGGTTCCGGCTGCGGGGCTATTACGGGAAAACTGGCGGAAAAGGCCGGGAGTGTGGTCTGTATCGAACTTTCCAGAAAACGGAGCCTGATAAATGCCTACCGTCATCAGGATTGCGATAATGTGACGATACATGTGGGCAATTTTAAGGACATAGAACCGGATTTGCCGGATGACTTTGATTACATCTGTTTTATCGGGGTGTTTGAGTACGGGCAGAGTTATATCAATACAAAGAATCCTTATGTGGATTGGCTGAAGATGATGCGGGGGCATCTGAAAGAGGACGGACGGATTATCATTGCCATAGAGAATAAGCTCGGATTGAAATACTTTGCCGGGTGCATGGAGGACCATCTGGGTACGTTTTTTTCGGGAATTGAGGATTATGCGCAGGGCGGAGGCGTGAGGACTTTTTCGAGGAGACGGTTGGAACAGATGTTCCGTGAAAGCGGTCTGACGGAGTATTCTTTTTATTATCCATATCCTGATTATAAGTTCATGACCACGCTTTATTCCGACGAGCGGCCGCCGAAACCGGGGGAGCTGTACGATAATCAACGGAATTTCGACAGAGAGAGGATGCGTCTGTTTGATGAAAAGCAGGCGTTTGACGGAATCGCGAAGGATGAGCTGTTTTCCGTGTTTTCCAATTCCTATCTGGCTGTGATTGGAGAGGGATTTGATATAAAGTATGCGAAATATTCCAATGACCGTGCGCCGGAATATGCAATCCGGACAGAAATCATCCATAGAAAAGGTTTGTGGTCGGTAAAAAAGAAACCGCTTTCCGAATATGCCGTAGAGCATATCGGGGGGATGGAAACGGCTTATCATGATTTAAAGGAGCGTTTTGCGGGCAGCAGGCTGGAAGTGAACCGTTGCCGCCTTGATTTTGACAGTTGGGGAGCTACTTTCGAATATGTGGAAGGGGTGACGCTGGAAGAGATTTTGGACGGTTATCTGGAACGGGATGATATTGCCGGTTTTCAGGAACTGTTTGACGAATATGTGGAGCGGATTTCATGGAATGAAGAAATGCCGGTGGCGGATTATGATTTGATATTTGCCAATATCCTGATTCTGCCGGAGACGGCCCGGAGCAGGGAGCGGGACGGAGAGGAAAAAAAGGAATGGCCGGATGTGGAGCTGGTGAAGGATGCGGTCTGGATGATTATTGATTATGAATGGACATTCGGAAAGCCGATGCCGGCAAAGGAAATTGCTTTCCGCGCTGTTTACTGCTATGTACTGGAAAATGAAAAGCGGAACAGGCTGGATTTGGGAGCAGTCATGGATAAGCTGGGAATTACCGAGCAGGAGGCGGAAAGTTACAGACAGCAGGAGATGGAATTCCAAAAGTTTGTGACGGGCAGACACAAGTCTATGGGAGAGATGCGGGATGCCATTGGACACAGAATTATCGATCCGTTAAAATGGCTGGACAAGTTTGATGATTCTTCCATGAAAGAGTGGGTGCAGATTTATGAGGATAAGGGGAGCGGATGCCGTGAGGAGGAATCCTATTTTGTGGCGGACGCTTATGAGAATGAGAATACGCTGCATTTTTCGCTGGCAGTGGACGGGAATGTACATTTAATCCGTATTGACCCGGCTATGGATTATTGTGCGGTGCGGATTGAAGAACTTTTGTTTAACGGGGAAAAGGTGGAACCGGACCGAAAGACGGTAGTAACCAACGGCAGGAGGATGCAGAACGGCAGTTATGTGTTTGCAACGGAGGATCCGAATATCAATATCAAGCTGGAGGATTTGGCGAGAAAGGCGGATAACGAGCTGGAAGTGAAGATGGAGATTGCACGGATTCCGGCAGGTATCGCACAGGATATGGCGGCGGCTGTGAAGCGGTTTTTCTGAAGGTTCTGCAGAGGCGTTTGCTTCCGGCGGACAGCGGGCCGGACGGCTGTCTGCAGCGGAGCAGCTGACTATGAAATGATTTTGGGATGGATTTGGATATGATGGCAGGTTTAAAGCAGTGGATGAAGGGCGGGCTGGCTGCATGGCAGCGCCGGAAATATGACAGGCTGCTGGAAAAGAAGACGGTTACTTATGATGGATGGATACGGCGCGTGGAAACGGAAAAGTTCGGAAAAGGAGCAGGGGCAGTGCTGCCTGCGGTGCGTCAGGTACCTTATGAGGTTTTGCCTGCTTATCTGAACGGAGAGATGATGTATACGGATGAAGCAGACGTGGTATTGTTTGTCGGAAAAGGCGGAATGGCAAGCGAAATTGCGGAAAGGGTGGTGTCGGATTATTTTAACCGGAATGGTGAGGTGGATATGGCCTATGGGGACGAAGATGTGCTGGGACCGGACGGGATACGCTATACGCCATGGTTTAAGCCCCACTGGTCGCCGGATACTTTCCTGTCATATTTCTATTTCGGAAATATCTTTGCCGTGCGCATGAGGGCGCTTCGGGAGCTGACAGAAGCGGAAAAAGACTGGATAAGGCAAAAGGAAGGGGAAGACGGAAACGGGAATGCCATTGCTTATCGTTTGTGCTATATTCTGGCTGTAAAGTGCGGCGGTTTCCTGGCGAGAGGGAACGGCGCGGAAGAAGGAGACGGGTTTTGGTTTCCGGTAGGACATATGGATGAGGTACTGTTTCATGCGAGGAGCAACCGTGAACTGGAACTGCTCCGTTCACAGGCGCTTGACCGGACCGGCTGTCCTGTTATGGCAGGGAAGGACGGAAAAGATGGAAAAAAAGGAAAAGGGGAGAATGGCAGGAAGGAAAGCCCGCTGTCTATCGTGATTCCATCCAAAGATAATGCAGAAGTTTTAAAGCGGTGCATCAGGGCGGTTCAGAAAGTGTGCCGGAAAGCGGAGCATGTATCTGCCTGTGAGGTTATCGTAGTTGATAACGGCAGTGCTGCCAGGGTGCGGAAAGAGTTGGAGGACTGGCTGGAAAGACAGGCGGACGCAGACGGCGGGAAAATCCGGTATTTTTACAAGTATGAGGAAATGCCGTTTCATTTTTCACGTATGTGCAATATGGGGGCGGATGCCGCTTCTGGTGAGGTGCTGCTGTTTCTGAACGATGATGTGGAAATGGCAGAGGATGGGATAAAAGGGCAGGAGAATCTGCTGGATGCTCTGTATGACAGGGCCAAACGCTGTTATACCGGAGCGGCAGGAGTGAAGCTGTATTATCCGGACAGCCGGCGTGTGCAGCACGCGGGGATTGTCAATCTGCGTCCGGGACCGGTGCACAAGCTGCAGTTTAAAGAGGATGATGCGGATTATTATTACGGATGGAACAGACGGGAGCGCAATGTGATAGCGGTAACCGGGGCCTGTCTTGCAGTGGAAAAGAAAAAGTATGCGGAAGCAGGCGGTTTTCCGGAGGAACTTCCGGTGGCGTTCAATGACGTGGATTTCTGTTTTACGTTGTTTGAAAAGGGATATTATCAGGTGGTATTGCAGGATGTGGTTCTGTACCATTATGAGTCGATGAGCCGTGGGAATGATGACGGCAGGGAGAAGCTGGAACGGCTGCTTGGGGAAAAGGACAAACTGTATGCGAGGCATCCGCGTATGTATGCGGCAGACCCTTTTTACCACAAGTATATGGCGGGAGATATGCTGAGCACGGGTTTTGAACTGCGGGCTGATTATGACTGGAATCCGCAGATGCGGAGCGGGAAACCGACGGAAGAGAGGCTGGATGTGAAGTGCAGGGAAGATGCCTGTGTGATGGTAAGCCTGGAATATGCCGGAACGGTAGGACAGTTTTGGAGCGCAGGGGAGTCTCCTGAGGTACAGCTGTCTTTGGAAGCCGGGAGGCCCCCGGCGCTCCGGCGGCCGGAGGACAGTCTGGCGGAAAACATCGGCGGAAGAAACCGGACGTATCTGATTCAGGGTTATTGTTTTGTGACGGGTTCGGATAATGCTTTATATGAGAAACGACTGATTTTCGGACGGGAACCGGGGGAGGAAACCGGAAAAGCTTTAGGAGAAGTTTCGGGTAAAGCTGATGGACCTGAACCGGCGGACCGGACAGGCCGTTATGTCGGAGGGGTGCTGTCTGTAGAAGCGGAGCCTTTGCCGCGGAAGGATGTGGCGGATAATCTTCCGGATCAGGTGAATGTAGGACTGGCGGGTTTCAGCGTTCTGATTGAAGACAGGGATTTGCCGCGGGGAGCATACCGGATTGGGGTGCTGGTCCGGGATAATTGTTCGGGGCAGAGACTCTATTCATGGACGGACCGGTATCTGACGGTCTGATTCCCGTGGGAGTCAAAGACCCCGCCGCAAGCAGCGGGGGCTTTGACCCTCGCGGCAGTCGCCAAATGTTGCAGACACTTGGCTCGTTGCTCGCGGGAATAAATAAGATGGAATAAATAGGAACGAACAGAAATGAGGAAGCATATGGAGATGACGGATTATAAAGAGGCATACGAAAAAGAACATATCAAGTGTGCGGATTTGGCAGGCCGGGTGGCGGAACTGGAGGAGAAGAACGACGAGCTGACGTTTAAGCTGAACCGGATTAAGAACAATCCTCTTTGGAAAATGAGCGCTCCGCTGCGCAGAGTGATGCATTACTGTATCCGGCAGGGGAACCGGCTGAAAAACTGCGGGAATCTGCGGGGGATATGGGCGAAGCTGAAATATAAGAAGCGTGAGCGGGAAGTAATGGCCTATTTCGGTACGGCCAGTTTTCCGGATGAGGCGCGGAGAAAAGAGGAACGGGAGACCGTTTTCCCGAACCGGGTCAAAATCAGCATACTGGTGCCGCTTTGGAATAATCAGCGGGAATTTCAGACTGCCATGCTGGATTCCGTCATGAACCAGACTTATGAAAACTGGGAATTGTGCCTGGCTGACGGTTCGGATGAGGAACACAGCTATATGGGGGAAATATGCAGGGAGTATGCTGCCCGGTCGGATGGAAGGATTGTATATAAGAAGTTGGAAAAAAACAGCGGCATCGCAGGAAATACCAACGAATGCCTGAAACTGGCCACAGGCGAATACATCGGTCTGTTCGATCAGGATGATATTTTGCATCCTTCGGTGCTGTATGAATACGTGAAGGTCATCAATGAACAGGGAGCTGACTATATTTACTGTGACGAGACAACGTTTAAGAACAACGATATCAATAAGATGCTGACCATGCATTTCAAGCCTGACTATGCGGTGGATAATCTGCGGGCTAATAACTATATCTGTCATTTCAGTGTATTCAGCAGGAAACTGCTGGATGGGGATGAACTGTTCCGTTCCAAATATGACGGGAGCCAGGACCACGATATGATTCTGCGCCTGACGGACCGGGCGGAGAAAATCGTACATGTGCCGAAACTGATGTATTACTGGCGTTCCCATGCAGGCAGCACGGCCAGCGGCATAGAGGCGAAGTCGTATGCTATTGACGCAGCTAAGGGAGCGGTGGCGGAACATTTGAAGAAGCACGGGTATAATCATTTCAAGATTACCAGTACAAGGGCATTTGAGACAATTTTCAAGATAAGCTACCAGATAATCGGCAATCCGAAGATTTCTATTGTAATTGCAAATAAAGACCATGAGGCAGATTTGCGCAGGTGTATCACTTCTATTTTCGAGAAATCCACTTATGATAATTTTGAAATCATTGTGGTGGAAAATAACAGCGAAACGCCGGAAATATGGAAATACTATGAGGAATTGAAAGAAAAAGAGCAGGTGAAGGTGATTACCTATAAGGGAAGTTTCAATTATTCCGCAGTGAACAATCTGGGTGTGAAGGAAGCGGAAGGTGAGTATATCCTGCTTTTAAATAACGATACGCAGGTGATTACTGTAAACTGGATGGAGGAGCTTCTGATGTATGCCCAGCGGGAGGATGTGGGCGCCGTAGGGGCGAAGCTTTATTATGAGAATAAGACGATACAACATGCCGGAGTGGTACTGGCGCTTGGCGCACACCGTACGGCAGGGCACAGCCATTACGGACAGCACAGGGAGAATCTGGGCTATATGGGAAGGCTCTGCTATGCGCAGGATGTATCGGCAGTGACAGGTGCCTGTCTGATGGTTTCGAAAGACCTGTACCGGAAAGTGGGCGGTTTGGATGAATCCTTTGCGGTTTCGCTGAATGATGTGGATTTCTGTATAAAACTGAGGGAAGCGGGATATCTGAATGTGTTCACGCCTTTTGCGGAACTGTATCATTTTGAATCCGTATCGAGGGGACTGGATGACCGGGGAGAGAAGGCAAGACGGTATGATGAAGAATCGGAGCGTTTCCGTAAGAAATGGAAAGAGGTGCTGGAAAAAGGGGACCCGTATTATAATGTGAATTTTTCTTTGGACAGGAGCGATTTCTCATTAAGGGTTTAAGAGACTGGATGGATATCGCATCCGGAATAATGACAGCCGGACAGGTGTGCGACACATCTGTCCGGTTTTTGTGCACACGGACACCCAGCGCAGAGAGCAGGGAGGGAATCTCTCCTACCCGATTGCGTATGAAAGAACCTATTCGAGTTTGCGGGAATCAAAAGGAATATTGTTTTGTTCCAGCAGGGACTTCAGGTAATCAATCTGGGGCAGGTAATAATCCGCAGCTTCTTTTTTGGTACGTGCAATAATTTCTTCGGAACTGGTGCCGCATAAGTTTAAAATTCCTTCACAAATCATGGGCGATTCTCCTTTCATTTTCATGGCAGCAGTAGTCAGCTGGTGCATGTATTTTATATAGATATCCTGTTCCTGATGTTTTATGTAATCTTTTACCAACCGGTTTGCCGGAATGGTATCCTGAAGTCTGTTAGCGAGGCTGTACAGGTACAGGCTTTCATCCGGGGAAAGTTCGGCGGTAACGATAATCTGTATATAAAATGTCTCTTTATTAATATAATAAATCCCTTCGGAGATTTTTTCAACTGTTAATTTACGTTCTTTTTTGAGATGGCGGAATAATTTTCCGGGGAAATGGAGACTGAGGAAAGTGAGGGTAATGTCGTCGGCGGTATATTGGTTTTTATGGCCTGTCTGACTGATGAGCAGACCGGCATAGCCTATGGCCTTGTAATAGGAATCCGTGCTGAGCGAGGAACCGTAGCCTTTGATTTCAAACAGGTTATAAGTATTGAAAATACGGGCGATATTTTTACTGATTGGTTGCTGCACCAGCTTTTTGATGACGAGGAGGTCGATACGGTAGCTGTTTTTTCCAAGGATGTACTCAGACTGGAATTCCAACTGAGAGTCGTAGTCCCGCAGTTCGATTTGGATAGCGCAGGAGACAGCTTCGTGCCAGTTGGTACGTTGACTTTTGGAGTGCGTGGAAGCGGTGGAAGGCATAGGAGAAATAAGAGTCCGGTTGTTCATAGATGGGGTACCTTTCAGGGAAACAGACAGGGGTGCAATTTGTTTTCGGTTGTTGCAGCCATAGATGAATAGTTGATGAACAGGAAGAAAATGCCTGATATGTTTTATTAAAATATAGAAAATCTTGTTGCTGCTTATTTTACCACAAAAAGGAAGATAAGGCAAACATAACACTTTCAAAATCGGGAAAAATATGGTATGATATAAGCGTCGGCAAACTATAAAACAGGAGGAGCAGAAAATGGGTTACATGGATGAATTTAACTTTTGGTTAAGCGATGCGTATTTCGACGAAGATACGAAAAAGGAACTTGAGGCAATCAAGGGTGACGAAAAAGAGATTGAAGACCGTTTCTATAAAGAATTGGAATTCGGTACCGGAGGACTGAGGGGTGTAATCGGTGCAGGAACGAACCGCATGAATATCTATACGGTGCGTAAAGCGACACAGGGTCTTGCCAATTACATATTGAAGCAGGGCGGTAAAGAGAAGGGTGTTGCCATTGCATATGATTCCAGAAGAAAGTCGCCGGAATTTGCTGACGAAGCGGCTCTTTGTCTGGCGGCAAACGGCATTAAGGCATATGTGTTTGATGCACTGCGTCCCACACCGGAGCTTTCTTTTGCACTCAGGACATTAGGATGCATCTCAGGTATCGTTATTACAGCGAGCCATAATCCGCCGGAATACAACGGATACAAGGCATACTGGGAAGACGGTGCGCAGGTAACGGCTCCGAAAGATAAAGAAATCATTACGGAAGTTAAGAACGTTACGGATTACCATGAAGTGAAGACGATGAGTAAGGAAGACGCTGTGGCAGCAGGTCTTTATCAGGTAATCGGTGCGGAAATAGATGACGCTTATATGGCGGAACTGAAGAAGCAGATTATCCATCCGGAAATCATTAAAGAGATGGCGGATGATATGAAAATTGTATATTCTCCTTTCAACGGAACGGGAAATGTGCCGGTTAGACGTATTCTGTCCGAGCTGGGATTCAAGCATGTATTTGTAGTGCCGGAGCAGGAGATGCCCGACCCGGATTTCACCACGCTGGATTATCCGAATCCGGAGGACCCGAAAGCGTTTACGCTTGCGCTGAAGCTGGCGAAGGAGAAAAATGCGGATATCGTTCTTGCTACCGACCCGGATGCGGACAGGCTGGGCATTTACGCACTGGATACCAAGAGCGGCGAATATGTGCCGTTTACGGGAAATATGTCCGGTATGCTCATTGCGGAGTATATTTTACGTGAAAGGACTGCAGGCGGAATCATGCCGGAGAATCCTGCTTTGGTAACAACTATCGTTACAACGAATATGGCAAAGGCAATCTGCGACGATTATCATGTAAAATGCATTGAAGTGCTGACCGGTTTCAAATATATCGGTGAGCAGATTAAATGGTTTGAGCAGAGCGGTTCCAATCATTATGTATTTGGTCTGGAAGAAAGCTACGGATGTCTGGCAGGAACCCATGCAAGGGATAAGGATGCCGTAGTAGCGGTTATGTGCCTGTGTGAAATGGCTGCATGGTGCAAGAAGAACGGTAAGACCGTATGGGATCAGATGCTGGAGCTGTATGAAAAATACGGATATTTCAAAGAGACACAGTATGCAATCACATTGAAGGGAATCGAAGGTTCCAAACAGATTGCGGAAATCATGGATAAATTAAGAAGCAATCCGCCGAAGGAATTCGGAGAACTGAAAGTAGTGGAAGTAAGGGACTACGACAGCGGAAAAGTAGTGAATCTGGAAACAGGTGCAGAGAGCGAGACAGGGCTTCCGAAGTCCAACGTACTTTACTTTGACCTGACCAACGATTCATGGTGCTGCGCCCGTCCTTCCGGTACGGAACCGAAACTGAAATTCTATATGGGCGTGAAGGGAACCAGCCTTGAGGACGCACAGGATAAGGTGGAGAAGCTGACAGAGGCTTTGAAGGCACATATCTGACAGAGAGACTCCCGGAAAAGCCGGGAAAGACTAAAGGATTAGAGAAAGCCGGAAAAGACTGGATAAGCTTGGAAAAAAGTAGAAAATAGCATATAGAGGCAGAATAAGGGAAGGGATTCGCCTGTCGGCGGGTTTCTTCCCCTTTTCAGAAAATTGTACATTTTTGGTATATAAATATCAAATAGGGCGGCCATGTTGAATCAGACAGAGTGGAAGGAAGAATGGGACAGGGAATATTTAAAATCAGCAATCTGCGGAAAACTTATTACTATTTGAAGAAAAATGGATTTAAAAGTGCATATTATGCGGCTTTGGAGCGGATAATGAGTGAAAAAGGCGCCCTTTACCGTTATGAGCCGCCAAAGGAGGAGCATCTCGCGGAGCAGAGGGCTTCAAATGGTAAATACCCTTACCGCTTCAGTATCCTCGTTCCGGCTTATGAAACGAAAGCGGAACATCTGCGGGAAATGGTGGAGTCCGTATTGAGGCAGAGCTATGACAATCTGGAACTTATTATCGCTGATGCCAGCCGTTCGGGGCAGGTAAGGGAGATTGTGGAGACTTATAAGGATATCCGGATACGTTATCTTTCTTTGGAGGAAAACGGCGGGATATCGGAGAATACGGGCCATGCGTTAAAGGCAGCCGCAGGAGATTACATCGGGCTGCTGGACCATGACGATGTGCTGACGCCGGACGCCTTGTATGAGATGGCATCGGCCATTCATGAAAAAGAAAAAGAGGGGAATACACCGTGGCTGCTGTATTCTGATGAGGATAAAGGGAACGGGGAACTGACAGAATTTTATGAGCCGCATTTTAAGCCGGAACTGAATGTGGATCTGTTGCTTTCCAATAATTATATCTGTCATTTTATGGTGATGAAGCGGGAACTGATGCAGGAACTGGGATTCCGGACAGCGTATGACGGCGCCCAGGATTATGATTTGGTTCTGCGTGCAGTGGGGAAACTATTGTATGGTGCGGAGGGAGACAGGAAGACACAGATGGCGGGAAGGAAGGCGGTAGTCCATGTGCCCAAAGTGCTGTATCACTGGCGCTGTCATGATTTGTCCACGGCGGAAAATCCGGAGAGCAAGCGTTATGCTTACGAGGCGGGGAAGCGGGCGCTGGAGGATTTTCTGCGGGCACGGGGATGGCAGGGGACGGTCAGCCATATGAAGCACCTGGGGTTTTACCGGATTGATTACGACAGAAATATGTTCGGACAGCGCGAAGAGGTGGGAGTGGTTGCAGGACGGCTGTTAGACAGCAGGAAGAGGATATGCGGCGGTGCATTTGATAAAAAGGGGCGGATACTCTACGCCGGACTGCATAAGAATTTCAGCGGTTATATGCACAGGGCGGTTCTGAAACAGGAAGTCTATGCTGCGGATATACGGCGGATGCGCGTCAGGAAGGAACTTTGGGCGGCTTTTGAGGAGATATTCGGGGTGCCTTATCGGGAAGACGGGGACGGATGGTTCGTGGACACGGGCACAGAAATCCGGGATGGAATCAGGGCACGGAATGGAATCAGGGAGCAGGAAGGGAGTATGGCACGGGATGGAATCAGGGTGCAGGATAGAATAAAGGCACGGGATGGCAGCAGGGCGCTGACTGGCGCAGGGGCTGGAAGGACAGGACGGCAGCGGCGGCTGTCAGGAACCGGAATTTCGCGGGAGCACAGGAAACAGTGCATGGAATTCGGCAGGCGGGTATGCAGGGAAGGATATACAGTGGTGTGGATGCCGGAGGATGCCGGCAGGAAGGAAAGCGGGATATGGAGCGGCAAGGCAGGAAAAAGGAAAAAACGGAACAGTGGAATATAGGGCATAGGAACCGGAAATGGCAGTATGCGAAACAACAGAATACAACCGGAAAAAATGCAAAGCAGAAGACAGGGAATGTCCGGAATACAAAACAAAAGGTAAGAAATTCCAAAAGCAGGAAGCGGAGTGCCGTGTATGACAGAGGACGGAAAGCGGATGTGACGGTCATTATTCCTAATTATCAGGGAATCCATTATTTGGAAGCCTGTCTGAAATCGTTATACAGGGGAAGCCTGGTGCCGGAAATCATCGTGGTCGATAATGGTTCTACGGATGGAAGCGCCGAACTGGCGGCAAAACTGGCGCTGCAGAAGGCTCCTTCGCTGCGGCTGGTGCGGTTTTCCGAAAACAGAGGGTTCTGTGCGGCAGTTAACGAAGGAATCCGTCTGGCAAAGACGGAGTATGTAATGCTGTTGAATAATGACACGGAAGTGGACGCAGATTGTGTGAAGAACCTGTACCGGACAATCGTACAGAAAAAGGATGCATTTTCCGTAAGCGCGAAAATATTATCCATGCAGCAGCCGGAAACCATTGACGACGCGGGTGACTTATACTGTTCCCTGGGCTGGGCTTTCGCATTGGGAAAGGGAAAGCCCCGGAGAGCTTATCATAAGGCGTCAAAAATATTTGCTGCCTGCGGATGTGCGGCCATTTACCGTAAGAGTGTGTTTGAAACCATTGGTTATTTTGATGAAAACCATTTTGCGTATCTGGAAGATATCGATGTGGGATACCGGGCGCGGATTTCCGGTTATGAAAACTATTATGCACCGGATGCGCTGGTTTACCATGCGGGGAGCGCGGTCAGCGGTTCACGGTATAATGAATTCAAGGTACGGCTGGCTTCTCGTAACAGCGTATATCTGATTTATAAAAATATGCCGTTTTTGCAGATTCTTCTGAACCTCCCTCATCTGGTTCCGGGATTCGGGATAAAGGCATTGTTTTTCGCAAAGAAGGGAATGGGCAGGACTTATATGGAAGGGATTGCCGAAGGAATCCGGCTGTCGCTTTCCAAAGAGGGACGGAGACAGAAAGTGCCTTTCCGGTCAGAGTGTCTTGGGAATTATGTCAGGGTGCAGATGGAACTTTGGTGGAATACCGTGCGGCGGATTACGGGCTGAACCGGATGCGCCGCATACGGAATGGAAAAGCCGGTTTCGCAACTTTTTCGCGTCCGGCTGAACGTTCACTGATTCTTAGCCGATTTCTGTGTATTTATGGAAAATTAAGTTGTACTTTCCTGCATAATATTGTAAAATACTAGACAGTATAGGAAAACTGGTGAAACTATGATAAAAGATAACCAAAAGCTTTTTAATAGATTACACCTGCTGGTGGATGCGTTTGTCATTGCGCTTTCCTATTTGCTGGCATGGTTAATAAAGTTCGAAACCCCGTTTGCGGATACGGAGCCTGGTGTAACGGCTCTGTCTACGGAAGTTTATTTTAGTGCACTTTATTATATTGTGCCCGGGTATATACTGCTGAATTATTTTTTCAATATGTACACGCCGAAGCGGACAACCAGACGGAAGCATGAAATAGCCAGCATTATTACCGTGAATTCAGCCGGTATCATGCTGTTCATGGTGATTTTGTTTGCGCTGAAGATAGAAAATTTCTCCCGTATGCTCGTCGGTATGTTTTACGTGATTAATATTGTCATGACATCCTTATCCAAAACTTTGATAAGGAACATCTTGCAATATTTCCGTAAAAATGGGTATAATCTTAAGTATGTACTTTTGGTGGGTTATTCCCGCGCGGCGGAAGAGTATATAACAAGAATCAATGCGAATCCCCAATGGGGATATGTGGTAAGAGGAATTTTGGATGACAGGGTGCCGGGCGGCACATTATATAAGGGAGTGAAAGTATTGGGAAGGATAGAGAACCTGCTCTATATCCTTCCGGAGAATAAACTGGACGAGATAGCGGTTACTCTGGCTTTGGAGGATTATAACCGTTTGGAGCACATTGTGGATTTGTGTGAAAAATCCGGTGTCCATACGAAATTCATACCGGATTACAACAGTCTGGTGCCCAGCAGGCCATATACGGAGGATTTGATGGGACTGCCGGTTATCAACATCCGTTATGTGCCGCTTACGAATACGCTGAACTGGGTAGCGAAGCGTGCGGTGGATATTGTAGGTTCCCTTTTCGGAATTGTCATTGCATCGCCGGTTATGCTGATTACGGCTATTTTGGTAAAGTGTACCAGTCCGGGGCCGGTTATTTTTAAGCAGGAGCGGGTGGGACTACACAATAAACCATTCCAAATGTATAAATTCCGTACAATGGAACTTCAGAAACCTTCACAGGAGCAGAAGGCATGGACGGTAAAGGACGACCCAAGGGTGACGAGGGTGGGTAAAATCCTGCGCAAAACCAGTTTGGACGAACTTCCCCAGTTTTTTAACATATTAGTGGGGGAGATGAGTCTGGTCGGCCCCAGACCGGAGAGACCTTTATTTGTGGAAAAGTTTAAAGAAGAGGTTCCCCGTTATATGATAAAGCATCAGGTGCGTCCGGGGCTGACCGGATGGGCACAGATTAATGGGTACCGGGGAGATACGTCGATACGCAAGAGGATAGAATATGATATTTTTTATATAGAAAACTGGACCATGAGTATGGATATCAAAATTATGTTCCTGACCATATTTAAGGGGTTCATTAACAAAAATGCATATTAGAATCTTTATGATACTGCGGCAGGATATGAAAGGGCATGGGTATTATTATGGCTGAGAATTCCAAAAAGAAAAAAGACAGCGGCGGGGTAAAATCCCCAAAGGCGTCAAATACGGGAAAGACATCAAATAAAGCGAAGGCGCCGGGCGCCGGAACCGGTTCAAAGTCTGCAAAAAATTCCAGGGGAGAGGCGGGAAAGAAAGTATCGGCGAAGGAAAGGGCGAGGAAAAAACGGAATAAAATTATTTTATTTATTGTAGAAATCTTCGTGCTCCTGATTATGGTGTTTATTCTTTACGGAGTCGTACAGGGCGGAAAAGTGGGAAAACACGATATGAAAGAGGAAGATATCGTGATTAATCCTGAGGTAAAAGAGCGGGAGGAGACCACAAAGATGAAGGGCTACCGGAATATTGCCCTGTTTGGCGTGGATTCTACTACGGGTGCATTGGCAAAGAATACCAGAAGCGATACTATTATGATTGCTTCCATCAATCAGGATACGGGAGAGTGCAAACTGGTATCGGTATACCGTGATACTTATCTGAATCTTAGCAACGATTCGTATAATAAATGCAATGCGGCGTATGCCAAGGGCGGGCCGGAAATGGCAATCAGTATGCTGAATATGAATCTGGATATGAATATTACGGATTTCGTAACCGTAGGTTTTGCAGGTTTGGCGGATACGATAGACGCTTTGGGCGGCGTCATGATTGATGTAGACGAAGCGGAGATTCATCATCTGAACAGTTATCAGTTCACGATGGCAAAGGATTTAAAACGCGAGTATAAAGAACTGACGCAGACGGGATACCAGAAGCTGACCGGTCTGCAGGCTACGGCGTACTGCCGTATCCGTTATACGGCAGGCGATGATTTCAAACGGACAGAGCGTCAGAGAGAGGTGCTCATGGCAGTAGCGGATGAAGCAAAGAAGGCTTCTCCTGCAACCCTGAATGAAATTGCCAATAATGTATTCAATGAGATATATACATCACTGGATTTGTCCGAAATCATAGAGCTGTTAGGAAACATCGGCAATTACAATATTGTAGACCAGGCTGGTTTCCCCAACGAACAGTATCGGACGACAGGAACCATAGGTTCGAAGGGTAGCTGCGTGATACCGGTGGATTTAAAAGAAAATGTGGAATGGCTGCATAATTTCCTGTTCAATGAAAATTATACGGCGTCCTCGGATGTGCAGACTTACAGCGAAAAGATTAAGAGTGATACGAGCCCTTATTTAAAATAATCAGTTGAATAAATGCGTGAATAGATGTATAAATAAGGTAAAAGGGCCTGCTTGGGGGTCCTTTTACTTTGAAATTATGAGGAAGTGTGACAGTGGGAACAATAGATATCATTATACCGGTTTATAAGCCGGACAAGAGTTTTTTTACTTTAATCGAAAGACTGGAGAAGCAGACCGTTCCGGTAAACCGGATTATTCTGCTGAATACGGAGCAGAAATACTTTGAGAGGCTGATATACGGGACTTCTTTTTTGGAGAAGTACCGGAATGTTTATGTCACGCATCTGTCAAAGCGGGAATTTAACCATGGCGGAACGAGAAAACGCGGGGTGCAGAAATCGGATGCTTCCATCTTCGTCATGATGACGCAGGATGCCGTTCCGGGGGATGAACATCTGCTGGAATATCTGGTGAAGCCGCTGGAGGAGGAAGGGGCTGCCGTGTCCTATGCCAGACAGCTGCCGGCGGAGGACTGCAATGAAATAGAACGTTATACGAGGGCATTCAATTATCCGGAGGAGAGCCGGCTGAAATCAAAGGAGGATATTCAGGCGCTCGGAATCAAAACTTATTTCTGTTCCAATGTGTGTGCGGCATATGATAGGAAAATATATGACGAACTGGGCGGTTTTATCAAACATACGATTTTTAATGAAGATATGATATACGCAGCGGCGGCGGTGCAGGCAGGATATAAAATCGCTTATGCTGCAAAAGCGCAGGTAATCCATTCGCACAATTATTCTTTTTCCCAGCAGTTCCACCGCAATTTTGATATGGGGGTTTCACAGGCTGACCATCCGGAAGTATTTGCAAAGCTGTCCTCAGAAGGAGAAGGAATTCAGTTAGTTCGTGCCACGTCAGCGCATTTGTGGGAGTCGAAGAAGAAACGGATGATTCCGAAGCTGTACATAGGAACCGCCTGTAAATATGCAGGATATGTTTTAGGGAAGCATTACAGGAGCCTTCCGCAGAAGATGGTCATAAAATGCACGATGAATAAGACCTATTGGGAGCAGACGGGCCGGATACGTTCCAGTGAGAGAATAGATGCCACAAAGGGTTATGGAAAATCGGAGGATGAGAGATAACGCAGGAGATTCAGACAGCAGTCCGTTGATTCCCGTGAGCAATGAGCCAGGTAGCTGCAGCATTTGGCGGCTGCCGGCACATCGAAGATGTGTTTGCGCTTTGACGCGGGGAATTTGATAGGGCTGCTGTGTTTTTTTTAACAAAAAACGCATAGTTTTATCACAAAACGGTCACATTTCGTTTTTATACTATGTTTAAAAGTTAAGGAACAGATGAAGAGCAGCAGAAAGATAAGACGATATGGGAAAGAGGTAATAGCTATGTATGGGAATAATTATCCGAATGATTATGACGGCAGGAATGTAGTGGACGGCACGGCAAGAGAGGTAAGTGCAGAGAACGGTAAATTCAGCGGTCAGAGCGCTTCCGATGGCAGTGGATTCCGTCAGACAAATGAAGGTTCCCGGATGGAGAACAGCAGTACCGGGGATGCAGGAAATGCAGGGAATACCGGAACCGGCGGAGCCGGTAATTATCATTACGGCAGCTATGGGGGCGCTTATCAGGCGGGGAACGGATACGGAACCGGTGCAGGAAATCACTACGGAACCGGTCAGGCAGGCGGAAACGGTTATCCGATGAATACCGCCGGACAGACACAGAAAAAAGATAAGAGGGCAAAAGGCGGAAGCGGTTTTTGGAAGAAAGCCCTGGCAGCGGTCAGCCTGGGATTGTTTTTCGGTATCTGCGCGGGGCTGGGATTCTTTGCAGTAGATTCCGTGCGGGGGGCTTTAACGGACAGAGACGGCGGACAGGAAGCGGAAGTGCAGCAGGAGGGCAGTGTGGCAGAAACGGCAAAAGGGATTGCCGACAGTACAAAAGAGGCAGCGGAGGCAATCGATAAGGCCGCAGATAATATTCCGGGTACGGCAGGCTCGACAGGACAGGGTCAGGCAGTGGTGATGGATGTCAGCAATGTAGCGGCGGAAGTAATGCCGGCAATCGTTTCCATTAATAATACTTACACGCAGAGAATGTCCTATTTCGGACAGACATTGGAAAGTGAGTCTACAGCGGCCGGTTCCGGTATCATTGTAGGAGAAAGCGACACGGAACTGCTGATTGTTTCCAATTATCATGTCATTGAAGATGCGGATAAGCTGGTGGTTCAGTTTGCAGACGGTGCGGAAGCGGAGGCACAGATGAAGGGCTCCGACCCGGAAATGGATTTGGCAGTTATCGCGGTTCCCGTAGAAGAAGTGGATGCTGCAACAAAGGATGCCATTACAGTTGCGAAGCTGGGCGACTCTGACAGTCTGACCGTAGGAGAACCGGCGATTGCCATCGGGAATGCTTTAGGATACGGCCAGTCTGTAACGGTAGGTGTCATCAGTGCGCTGAACCGCGTCATTGATTTGTCCAGCAACGGAGAAATCAGGACAGATACGGAAGACGGAGCGACCTTCATACAGACGGATGCAGCCATTAATCCGGGCAACTCAGGAGGGGCGCTGCTGAATATGAAAGGTGAAGTAATCGGAATCAATTCCAATAAAATCGGAGGTTCCGTAGTAGAGGGAATGGGCTATGCCATTCCGATATCCGCAGCAAAACCGATCATAGAAGACCTGATGCTGCGTGAAACGAGAACAAAAGTATCGGAAGACAACAAAGGATATCTCGGTATCTCACCGCTGACCGTCGTAGATGAGATGGCAGAAGCCTACGGTATGCCGAAAGGTGTCTACGTATCCCAGGTATTTGAAGGCACCGGAGCGGAAGCAGCCGGCATCGTGAAGGGAAATATCATCACAGAATTTGACGGCAATAAAATCAACAGTTCAGAGGACCTGCTCAGAGTCATGGAATACTATTCCGCAGGCGATACGGTAGAGGTAACCATCATGCAGGGCAGCCCGAACGGATGGGAAAGCAAGTCCGTTACGGTTACGCTGGGAAAAAGAACAGAATAAACGGCATTTCTAGGGAGGGGCGCCCCTCCCTTTTAGGTTTCCCGGATTGACTGTTATAGTATAGTGGTCATATGGACACACTTCCTCCCGGCACCAAACGCAGCAGTACTAAGGAACTGTCAAAAAAGCAGACCATTCAACATAGCTCCTCCATGTATTCAGCTGTAATGAGATTATGCCGGTATACAGCGGCGGGGTGGGGGGGGGGGGGTTTGGGTCCGTGAGATATAGGGCGGACAGA
>CAMXQE010000031.1 GCA_947246015.1 uncultured Lachnospiraceae bacterium
AGAAACTATTAACCAAGTAGTCATCTTTGACTACACCATTATTATACTAGGAGATGATGATATGGCTGGTACTACTACAAACATTAGCATCCGTATGGATTCAGACCTAAAAGCGCAGGCTGACAGGCTGTTTGGGGAACTTGGCATGAATTTGACAACGGCATTCAATATTTTTGTCCGCCAGTCGCTCCGTGAGGGGAGAATTCCCTTCGATATTTCCCTTAACCAGCCTAACAGTGAGACGGTTGCTGCTTTGCTGGAGGCAGAAAGGATTGCGAAAGACCCGTCGGTAAAAGGGTATACTGACTTGGATGAACTGTTCGCAGACCTGAAAGCATGAGGAGTGCAAAGTACACTGTTAAGTTGACCACACAATTTAAAAAAGACTACAAGCTGGCAATGAAACGCGGGCTGGACATCAGGTTGCTGGAGGACGTGATTGCTATGCTTGCCATGGGGCTTCCCCTTCCGGAGAAAAATAGGGATCATGCACTGACCGGAAACTGGGGCGGACACCGTGAGTGCCATGTCCTGCCGGACTGGCTGTTGGTTTACCGTGTGGATGATAATATTTTGGTATTGACCTTATCTCGTACCGGGTCACACAGCAATCTGTTTGGTAAGTGATTTTCGGCTGCTGCCGTATGGGATGTTTCCTGTATGACGGTTTTATCAATGGATTCATGGTACGGGAAGAAAGTATTTAGAATAGAATAGCAATCCAAGTTATACTTATGGTATAATCAAAAGAAATGTGCATTTAGTCTGGCCGGAATGGGGCGGCGGAGCTATATGGTACAGGAAAGGGACAGGGTTATGGACAAAATTAAAGAAATCAGGAAGCTATGCGAGGAAAAGAACATCCGTATGATTGATTTCAAAATGACGGATATCGACGGACGCTGGAGGCATATCACGATTCCGGTGGAACGTTTCGGGGAGGATACATTTAAGTATGGTATCGGCTTCGACGGTTCCAATTATGGATATGCGCCGATTGAAAAGAGCGATATGGTATTTCTGCCGGATGCGGATACGGCATATGTGGACCCGTTTGCCGAGGTGCCTACGCTTACCATGTGCGGAAATGTCTGCACCATAGGCAAAGGGGAGAATAAACCGTTTGACCAGTATCCGAAAAATGTCAGTCTGCGGGCGGTGGAATATATGAAGGAGAGCGGTATTGCAGACCGGATGGTAATTGGGCCGGAGTTCGAATTTTATCTATTTGACAGCGCACGTTATGAAGTGACACCGCAGCAGTGCGGGTATCGGATTGATACGAAACAGGCGGATTGGAACTGCAGTCTTGAGACAGCGGGAAATAACGGGTATGAAGTGCCTTACAAGGGCGGCTATCATGTGGCGGCTCCGCAGGATGTGGGATATGACCTGCGCAGCCGTATGTGTATGATGATGGAAGACTGGGGGATTAAGGTGAAGTACCATCACCATGAGGTAGGCGGCCCCGGACAGATGGAAATTGAAGTGGAGCTGGCGGACATGCCTGCCATGGCTGATAATACCATGATTATTAAATATATCATTAAAAATATGGCGGCAAAGGAAGGCAGGACAGCCACTTTCCTTCCCAAACCTATTTATCAGGAGGCGGGCAGCGGAATGCACGTGCATATGCTGCTGATGAAAGACGGAAAACCGTTGTTCTATGATGAAAACGGTTATTCGGGGTTGAGCCGTACTGCACATTATTTTATGGGCGGGCTGCTGAAGCATATTGCTTCTCTTTGTGCGTTCACCAATCCTTCCACCAATTCCTTTAAACGTCTGGTGCCGGGATTTGAAGCGCCGGTTACAATTGGTTACGCTACTTCCAACCGCAGCGCGGTCATCCGTATTCCCGCCTATGCCAAATCACCGGAAACGAAGCGGTTTGAACTGCGGAATCCGGATGCAACGGCAAATCCCTATTATGCATATGCGGCAATTCTGATGGCAGGACTGGACGGCATTGAGAATCAGATTGACCCGGAGGCCAACGGCTGGGGGCCTTATGATTTCAATTTGTATAAACTGTCAGAGGAGGAGCAGAAGAAAATCAAAGGGCTTCCCAAATCTCTGGGTGAGGCACTGGATGCACTGGAAGCAGACCATGAGTATCTGACAAAGGGCGGTGTGTTCCCGCAGAGGCTGATAGATGTGTGGGTGGCACGTAAGCGCGGGGAGCTGAAGAAGCTGGAACAGATTCCAAATCCGGCGGAGTTTAAGATGTATTATGATTTATAGGAGTGAAATGAGAGATGTTTTTTCCTGAAAGGAAAAGATGGGAAAAGCATTTCCGGCACAATCCGGAAAATAGCGCGATTGGCTGAAAACAGGCTGATGGCGCTTTTTTATGCACAGGGATCGGAAATGAATTGACCGAAGGTGTTCTTTATGGTAGAATACGATATCATCGGTTTCATTAAAATATTAGCATGAATATCGAGTTTTTATAGGGATAAATATAAGCGGAGGTAAATGATTATGGGACTTTTGGAAGAATTGAAAAGTCTTGGAGTGGATGTGGACGGCGGAATTAAGCGTCTGAATGGAAAACAGTCTTTGTATGAGAGAATGATGTTCAAGTTTCTGGATATGATGAAAAAATCGGTGGTTTCGCCCGATTTTAGCAGTAATGACTATACAGAAGTGATGGAAGTGGCGCATACGCTTAAGGGGGCGGCGGGGAATCTGTCCATAACTCCTCTTTATGAAGGATATGGGCAGATTGTGGATTTGCTCCGCGGTCAGAAACCGGAAGAGGCGAGGAAGGTTCTTGAAGATATGCTGCCTAAGCAGAAGGAAATTTTGGAGTGTATAGAAAAATATGCGGAAGCATAGCGAATGTACAGGGAAGAGGGCCGAATGAGCAAAGAAAAGACAATACTGATTGTAGATGATGTAGAAATCAACCGTATGATTTTGGCGGAAATATTCAGCGACAGCTATCATATTATGGAGGCTGGCAGCGGGGCGGAAGCTATCAGCCTGATAAACAGCAACCCCGATATTGCGGCGGTGCTGCTGGATTTGCTTATGCCGGGCGTGAGCGGGCTGGGCGTTTTGGAGGATATGAACCGGACCGGAAGGATAGAGCATATTCCGGTGTTCCTTATAACGGCGGCAGAGAGTGAATCGGTGCTGATGGAGGGGTATCACCTTGGAGCGGTGGATGTTATCCGGAAGCCGTTTATGACACAGTTCTTACAGTGCCGTGTCAGCAATCTGATTGAACTGTATGCCCACAGGAACGCATTGGAAGATATTGTGGAACAGCAGGTGGCTAAGCTGAAGGAAATGAACCAGTCCATGGTGGAAACGCTGGCAACCATTATCGAGTTCCGTGACTGTGAGTCCGGAGAGCATGTAAAGCGTATCGGCAGACTGACGAAAATCATGATGACGGAAGTAAGCAATGCATACCCCGAATATTATCTGCCGGAAAAGGAAATAGATAAGATTGTTACATCGTCCATACTCCATGATATAGGAAAGATTTCCATTCCGGATAATATTCTTAATAAACCGGGTAAACTTACGCAGGAAGAATTTGAAATCATGAAGCAGCATACAGTAAAGGGTTGTGAGATACTTCAGAATATTCCTGATATTATGGATAAGGGTATTTATAGTTACAGTTATGATATCTGCAGGCATCATCATGAACGCTGGGACGGCAGGGGCTATCCGGACGGACTCAGCGGGGATGAGATTTCCATTTGGGCGCAGGTGGTTGCGGTTGCCGATGTATATGACGCATTGACATCTGAAAGGGTTTATAAGGCTGCATACAGCAGGGAAAAGGCAGTCAATATGATATACAACGGAGAGTGCGGGACATTTAATCCGAAACTGTTAGAGGTATTTAAAGGAGCTTTGGATAAGTTGTTAAGTGAAGGCTGAAATGCAGCATGATGATAGTATATGCGGAAGCCGCGCAGAAAAATGAGTGAAAACTGAATTCCTTACTCCGCAAGCCTGTACTCATGCAGGCTTGCGGAGTAAGATTGTTTATGGAGAAAAGTTATGAAGAATGAATTATTGAAAATCGGGCCGTTTACAATATATGGATATGGTTTGATGATAGCGATTGGAATACTGGCTGCATATTGGACGGGAGAATACCGGGCAAAGAAATACGGGCTGGAGGCCGACCATGTATTTTATTTTGTTATATGGTGTGTGATAGGCGGTTTTTTGGGCGCAAAGATTCTATACCTGATTACTGATATAAAAAATATACTGGCTAATCCCGGCATTGTATTGGACTTTGCTGACGGCTGGGTAGTATACGGGGGGATTATCGGCGGTATTCTGTCGGCAATGCTCTATTCTAAAATAAAAGGGTTGAAGTTTCTTTCCTATTTTGACTTGCTGATTCCTTCGGTAGCGTTGGCACAGGGATTTGGAAGAATTGGCTGTTTTCTGGCGGGATGTTGTTACGGAAAGGAGACGGACGGATGGTTTGCGATTGTATTTCATGAGTCCGGGTATGCGCCGAACGGTGTGAAGCTGCTTCCGACACAGTTGATTTCCAGCGGGCTGGATTTCCTGAATTTTTTCATTCTGATATGGTTTGCCGGCAGAAAGAAGGCAGATGGACAGATTGGCGGGTTGTATCTGATATTTTACAGCATTGGAAGGTTCGTGCTGGAATTTTACCGGGGAGACCTGAACAGAGGGAGTGTGGGGATGTTATCAACTTCACAGTTTATTTCTATCTTTACGGTGGCGGCGGGAGTTTTGATTTTTGTTCTGTGCGGAAGAAAAACGCACCAAGGGCAGTCGGAGGCCGGATGAAAGTGCTTTTCTTCTATTCCGGTCTATTCCGGTCTGTCCGGTCTGTCCGGTTTGTCCGGTCCGGATACTGTTGGGTACAGTATCGACAAATTGTCAACCTAAAATAAAATATAGTTGACAATTTAAAAGCGAAGCATTACACTTAGAAAGGCAGAGATAGCGTAAAGGAAGCGGAATAAGGGAGGGTGAGGATATGGGTAATCATTATCTTTCAAAAACGTCGAAGGGTCAATTGGAAAAAAGAGGAATAAAGGCGCAGGAACTGGTATACTGCGGTATTTTTACGGCGCTTATAGCAGTGGGAGCGTTCATTAAAATTCCGGTTCCTGTTGTACCTTTTACGTTACAGTTCTTATTTACGATGCTGGCAGGACTGCTTTTAGGCAGCAGGCTGGGAGCAGTCAGCGTAGCGGTGTATATGATTTTGGGACTGGTGGGACTGCCGGTATTTACAGAAGGCGGAGGTATATGGTATGTGTTGAAGCCTAGTTTCGGTTATATCATCGGATTCTGTGCGGGGGCATATGTAACAGGTAAAATGGTGGAGAAGGCGCAGAAGCTGACAATCGCAAAATATCTTTTGGCGAATTTTACGGGATTGTTTATTGTATATGGTATGGGAATGATTTATTACTATATCATCTGTAATTATGTCATTCACACACCGATTGGGGTATGGCCGCTGTTTTTGTACTGCTTTTTCCTTGCGGTGCCGGGGGATATCTGTCTGTGTATTCTGGCGGCTTTTTTGGCAAAACGGATAAGGCCGGTATTGATGCAGTAAATCATACGGTATATCATGTGATATCATGTAAATGCAGAAAGAGGGACGAAAAATGGACGAAGTGACTGGAACCGCGGTTCAGGATTTAAAAGAAAAAGTATTTGCAGGAGAATGCATAAGCAGGGAGGATGCTATCCGGCTGCTGGATGCGCCTTTGGAGGAACTGGCAGCGGCGGCAGATGAAATAAGAGAACGTTTCTGCGGAAATGTATTTGATATGTGTACGATTATTAACGGGAAGTGCGGGAGGTGTTCCGAGGATTGCAAGTATTGCGCCCAGAGCGCCCATTATCATACCGCCTGCGTGGAAAGCTATGGGCTGCTTTCCACGGAGGAATTGCTGGAACAGGCAAAGTATAACGATGAGCGGGGCGTATTGCGTTATTCCATCGTTACTTCCGGCAGGGCTTTGCCGGACAGGGAAGTAGAGCAGGTCTGCGAGAGTATCCGCGCCATCCGGCAGGAAACGGGGATTCAGGTCTGTGTTTCCTTTGGACTGCTGACGGAAGAACAGTTCCGGAAACTGAAAGAGGCGGGAGCATCCCGTGTACATTGTAATCTGGAATCTTCGGAACGGTTTTTTCCGGAGGTCTGCACCACCCATACTTATGCGGAAAAAATAGAGACATTAAAGGCGGCAAAGCGTGCAGGGCTTTCCATCTGTTCCGGCGGAATCATGGGGCTCGGTGAGACGATGGAGGACAGGATTGACATGGTGCTGACGGCAAGGGAATTAGGAGTGAAGTCCATTCCGGTAAATCTGCTGAATCCTATTCCCGGGACGCCTTATGAAAAGAACCGGATTCTGACCAATGAGGAGCTTTGCAGGATAACGGCTGTGTTCCGCTTCCTGATTCCCGACGGCATGATACGGCTTGCCGGAGGCAGGGGGTTAATCGGGGACAAAGGAGAGAAATGTTTCCGGAGCGGCGCCAATGCCGCGATTTCCGGAGATATGCTGACGACGGCGGGAATTACGGTGGAGACAGATATGGAGTTAATGAAGAAGCTGGGATATGAGGTAAGAATCGGAGATGAGTAAAAATATTTTTATTACGGGAACGGGAACCGATGTGGGGAAAACGTTCGTGACAGGGTTAATCGTAAAGAAGCTGAAGGAGAGCGGGAAAAATGCGGCTTATTATAAAGCGGCGATGAGCGGCAATGAGAGAAGGGCGGACGGCAGCCTGATTCCGGGGGATGCGGTATGGGTAAAGGAAGCTTCGGGCATCGGACAGCCTTTGGAGGAGATGTGTCCTTATGTATATGAACATGCATATTCTCCGCATCTGGCATCACGGCTGGAGGGCAATCCGGTGTGTATGGATGTGGTGAAGGAAAAGTTTGCGGAACTTAACGGGAAATACGATTATGTAACAGTGGAAGGCAGCGGCGGCATTCTCTGCCCGATTTGCTTTGATGAAGAAAAGATTCAGTTGGAAGATGTGGTGAAGGAGCTGGATTTATCCTGTCTGATTGTGGCAGATGCAGGGTTGGGTACGATTAACAGTGTGGTACTGACGGTGGAATATATGCGCATGAAAGGGATACCGGTAAAGGGGCTGGTTTTCAATCGTTTCCATGCAGGCGATGTGATGGAGGAAGACAATAAAAAAATGTGTGAATCCATGACCGGACTAAAAGTACTGGCGTGTGTGAAGGAAGGGGATACGCAGCTTGCCATGGATGCAGAGGAGCTGGCGGCATTATATGAGTAGCAAAGGAAGGAAAAAGGTATGATTTGGTATCCTTATGAACAGATGAAAACAATGAAACAGCCATACAGAATCGTGGATGCAGAGGGAGTTTATTTATATACGGAAGACCAGAAGTTAATTGACTCGGTTTCTTCCTGGTGGTGTATGATTCACGGGTATAAGCATCCGGTGCTGACGGAAGCGATAAAAAAACAGGCAGACCGCTTTTCTCATGTGATGCTGGGCGGTCTGACCCATGACCCGGTACTCCGGCTGTCGGAGAAATTGCAGGATTTTCTGCCGGAGGATTTGGATTACTGTTTTTTTTCCGATTCGGGGAGTGTTGCGGTAGAAGTGGCGTTAAAAATGGCATTACAGTTTAATACTAACAGAGGAAGCGGCAGGGATATGGTGCTGTCACTGGAACATGCCTACCACGGGGATACGTTTAAGACGATGGAAGTGGGGGACGATGAAGATTATCATTTTGCTTTTGAGGAGAAAAAGGACGTCGTACATATTCCGACAAAAATCGAGGCGCTGGAGGAAGCGTTTGACAAGTACCATGACCGGTTTTATTGCTTTATTGTGGAACCGCTGCTGCAGGGAGCAGGTGGTATGCGGATGTATGATGCGGCTTTTTTGAAGCGTGCGAGGGAATTATGCGATAGATATGATGTACTTCTGATTTTTGATGAAGTGGCAACCGGATTCGGGCGGACAGGGAACCGGTTCGTGGCGGATTTAGTATGTCCGGATATTCTTGTGCTTGGCAAGGCGCTGACCGGAGGGTATATCGGCCATGCGGTAACCGTGGCGAATCATAAGGTATTTCAGGGCTTTTACAGCGATGATGGCAGACAAGCGCTGATGCACGGCCCTACATTTATGGGAAATGCACTGGCATGTAGTGTGGCGCTTAAGTCCATAGAGTTGTTTGAAAAAGATAATTATATGGAAAAGATACGGAACATTGAAGCGGTTACACGGCGGGAGATGGAAGGGTTTGAGGACCCGCAGGTAAAAGAAGTGCGGATGATGGGAGGCTGCGTCTGTGTGGAAGTACATGACGGGGCAGTGCTGAGAGGTTTCCAGCAGTTCGCTTATGAAAGGGGTGTGTTCAGCCGCCCGTTCCTTAAGTATATGTATGCTATGGTTCCTTATGTCATAAAGGAGGAAGAACTGGTGCGGGTGTTGGATGTGATGAAGGCGTGGTTTCGAAAGTAAAGAGAGGAAAATAGCAGGAATTTAAGAGAAATGCGGGCAGGATTTGTGGAACGCATTTCTTTTTTATTGTAGCAGACGGAAATTTTCAGTATAATAAAAATAAGCATGGTAATAGTCCGGTTAAATGCTGAACTGTTACTAAGCTTGAAAAATAAGATAGAGAATGAAACGGAACGAATCAGGAAGCATAGGAGAGAGGGATTGTGATGTATGATGTGATTATCATAGGAGCGGGGGTAAGCGGCTGTGCGATTGCGAGGGAATTGTCAAGATATGACATGAGTGTCGCTGTGTTGGAGCGGGCTTCCGATGTCTGTGAGGGAACTTCCAAAGCGAACAGCGGAATTGTACATGCCGGATATGATGCGGAGCCGGGAACGAAGAAAGCGCTTTTGAATATACAGGGAAGCCGTCAGATGGAGGCGTTATCGAAAGAACTGGATTTCCCGTATAAGAGAAATGGCTCCCTTGTGCTTTGCTTTGAAGAAAGCGACAGGGGGAAATTGCAGGAATTGCTGGATAAAGGGCGGAAAAACGGCGTGGGGGGTCTACGCATGATAGAAAAAGAAGAGCTGCGGAAATTGGAGCCGAATATTTCGGAACATGTAGCGGCTGCTTTGTATGCGCCTACAGGGGGAATTGTATGTCCCTTTGGGCTGACGATTGCCCTGGCAGAAAATGCCTGTGTCAACGGTGTGGAATTTCATTTGAACACGGAAGTGCTCAGTGTGGAAAAAATGAAAAAGAAAGACGAGACAAATGCAGAGCCGGAAGCAGAAACAGAATCAGAAAAAGAAATAGAGACAGAAATTGAATTGAAAACAAAAACAGGATATCGCCTAAAGACGTCGAAAGGAGTATTTGAAACCCGGATGGTGGTAAATGCCGCAGGAGTATATGCCGACGTATTTCACAATATGGTCAGCGGCCGGAAACTGCACATTACGCCGCGGAAAGGGGAATACTGCCTGTTTGATAAGACCGTGGGGGATTATGTGTCGCATACGGTCTTCCAACTGCCGACTAAATACGGCAAAGGTGTGCTGGTGACGCCGACAGTGCACGGGAATCTGCTGATAGGCCCTACTGCGGAGGATATCGGGGATAAGGAGGGTGTGAATACTACGGCAGGAGGATTGGACGATGTGTTGAAACGCGGGGGACTAAGCGTGGAGAAGGTGCCGTTTGGAAAAGTAATTACCTCTTTTGCCGGACTTCGAGCCCATGAGGATGGGGAGGATTTTGTGATTGGAGAGCCGGAAGATGCGGAAGGATTTTTCGATGTGGCAGGTATCGAGTCGCCGGGGCTTACCTGTGCGCCGGCAATCGGGGAGTATGTGGCGGAACTGATACGGAAACGTATGCCTGCCCCGAAGAAAAAGAATTTTATTGCAAAGAGAGAAGGGATTCCTTCCGTGGCTTTGGCAGACGGGGCAAAACGGCAGGAACTGATTCAAAAAAATCCGGCGTATGCCAATGTTATCTGCCGCTGTGAACTGGTGACAGAGGGAGAAATCATGGATGCCATTCACAGACCTTTGGGAGCAACTACTTTAGACGGAATCAAACGCCGTACCAGAGCCGGAATGGGAAGGTGTCAGGCTGGCTTCTGTGCACCGAAGACCGTGGAGATACTGGCGAGGGAATTGGGCAGAGATATGGGGGAAATCAGAAAAGCCGGAGGAGAATCAGGATTTCTGACCGGATATACGAAGACCGTGGAAAATTGAGCAGATATAAAAACATCAGCCGGGAACAGTTTATGACTGAGAAGCAGGAGGATGGAATAAACGGAAATGGATGGAAATGAACTGGAATGGATGAGAAGGAACCGGAATGAGTGGAATAAGAGCGAGGTGCGGCATGAAGAAAAAAGTTGACCTGTTAGTGGTGGGCGGCGGTCCGGCAGGACTGGCGGCTGCGGTGGCGGCAAGGGAAGCCGGAATAAAAAGTGAGGACATTTTAATTGTGGAGCGGGATGGAGAGCTGGGAGGGATTCTGAACCAGTGCATTCACAATGGGTTCGGTCTCCATACGTTTAAGGAGGAGCTGACCGGGCCGGAATATGCGGCGAGATATGCCGAAAAAGTATATGCTGCGGAAATACCTTATCTGCTTCACACGATTGTAGTAGATATTAGTGAAGGAGAAGGCACGGAAGAAAAAGATTCTGCTAATATGGAATCCGTGTCAGTAATAACAGATGAAAAAAATGAGAATGACAACTGTGTCAATAAGATAAAATATGTGACAGCCATGAACAAGACCGAAGGATTATTCACGGTGGAAGCAAAAGCCGTGATTTTAGCTATGGGATGCAGGGAGCGTTCGCGGGGGGCATTAAATATTCCGGGCTACCGACCGGCTGGGATTTATTCGGCGGGAACAGCGCAGCGTTATGTGAATATTGAGGGCAGGATGCCGGGAAAAGAAGTTGTAATTTTAGGCTCTGGTGACATTGGGCTGATTATGGCACGGCGTATGACATTGGAAGGGGCAAAAGTAAAGTTGGTTGCGGAGCTGATGCCTTATTCCGGCGGGCTGAAAAGGAATATCGTACAGTGTCTGGACGATTTCGGAATTCCTTTAAAACTCAGCCATACGATTATTGATATTGACGGAAAAGAACGGGTGAAAGGAGTTACCGTGGCGCAGGTGGATGAAAACCGCAAGCCTGTCGCCGGAACAGAGGAATATATCAGTTGTGATACGCTGCTGCTTTCCTGCGGGCTGATACCGGAAAATGAATTGTCTGCCGGATTGGGCGTGGCTTTACATCCGGTGACTGCAGGACCGGTGGTAAACGAGAGCCTGGAAACGAATGTGGAAGGTGTATTTGCCTGCGGAAATGTGCTTCATGTACATGATTTGGTGGATTATGTGTCGGAGGAAGCGGAGAACGCGGGAAGAAATGCAGCGGAGTATATAATGTGCAGGCTGCCGGAGAATACACAGGCTGGAAAGCAGGGAAAAAAACAGGAAGAAAATGTTTCGCGGCATATTGAAATAAAGACGGGCGGCGGGGTGCGTTATACCGTACCGTCCATGCTTCGGTTAGAATATATGCAGGAGGAGCAGGTCATTCGTTTCCGGGTAGGAGATGTGTACCGGAATGCAGTACTGGCAGTTTATTTTGATGACATACCTGTCATGCGCATAAATAAAAAAGTGATGGCGCCGGGGGAAATGGAGCAGGTGAAATTGAAAAAAGCGAAGATTGAGGATTATCCGGAACTGAAGGAAATCCGGATTACTGTAGAGAATTGATGATTTTTGATTTAAATTTGGGGGACTGTGAATCTGATGCAAAGTCTGAGTCTGTACGGGCCTGATTTCGGGAGAATAAATGAAGCGGAGAAGAATATGAGTCAAATAAAAGATAGAGAATATAAAAGGTTTGAAGATATAAGGCATACCAGAAATGACGGAAGTGAGTTTTGGTCAGCCAGAGAGCTGGCAGCTGCATTGGATTACAGTAAATGGGAAAATTTTCATAAAGTAATGAAACGAGCTATGATTGCCTGTGAAAACAGTGGTCATATTATTGCAGACGATTTTCCTGAGGTCAGGAAAATCGTAAGTGCCGGTGCGGCAAGTAAACCTGTTAAAGATTATGAGCTTACTCGTTATGCCTGCTATCTGATTGTGCAGAATGGTGATCCACGTAAAGAGATCATTGCTCTTGGACAGACGTATTTTGCAATTCAAACCTATCGTCAGGAAGTGGCAGACCATTTTAACGAATTGGACGAAGACCGGAGGCGTTTAGTAGTGCGCGGAGACATTAAGCAGTGGAATCAGCTTCTTGCAGAAACAGCACATGATGCCGGTGTTATTACAAATGAAGAATTTGCAATTTTTCAAAATGCGGGATATATGGGATTGTATGGTGGGCAGGGAAGTTCGTGGCGCAATTGAAAAGATAGGAGGTACAATGCCAGAGGATTTGCCGACTCCGGAAAAAAGTATCCGGCAAATAGAAAAAGAGCAGCTTGCCCGATTGAAAGAAAAAGCGAGGGCAGGAAAACTGATGCTCGATGAATGAAAATAGTGATTGTATGTATACAGAAAAGAAAATCAAGTAGGAGGATCAACAGAAATGGTGGCACCTTGCTTAAAGAAAGGCGGATTGATTGGAATATGTTCACCGAGCTATATTGCTGAGTACGAAGAATACCAAGTAATATTTTATTTTTGGAAGATTATGAAGGATTCGGCGGGGTAGATTATGTGAGCGCCATGCTTTCCCATATCGAGCAGACGGATTTTATCCATTGTGTGACGGGACTGGTGTTCGGCCATTATTCGGAAAAGGAACAGCCGCACCTGCTAAACCGGCTGAAAAGACTGGGGGAACGATATGGGATTCCGGTGGTATATTGTGATGATTTCGGACACGGCTACGGGAACCATGCAATTTTGCCCATTGGATGCATGGCACGGCTGGATACGGAGCAGGGAACC
This sequence comes from uncultured Lachnospiraceae bacterium, assembly GCA_947246015.1. Classification (GTDB taxonomy): domain Bacteria; phylum Bacillota; class Clostridia; order Lachnospirales; family Lachnospiraceae; genus Kineothrix. Next base: position 12,976 of record CAMXQE010000031.1, read on the forward strand.
CTTTGCTATCCGTAAGCATTCTGTTGGAACGGATGCAAAAGAGAGGATAAGGAATGCGGATGCAGGGCGGAGAAAAGGAAGAATGGAGGAGATGTGTAGAATGGGAGAGGGCATGGAAATGGTAAAAGCTTCGGAAACGGGAAAAGAGGCAGAAACGGGAATGCGTGCGAAAACAGAAAAGAGTGAGCTGGTGTGTATCCGCTGTCCCATCGGTTGTATGATAACAGTGGAGAACAATCCGGACGGGACGCTGCACATTACAGGCAACACATGTAACAGGGGAGCGGAATATGCCGAAAAGGAATTGACGAATCCCACAAGAATCGTAACATCTACGGTGCGAATCCGCAACGGGAAACAGTCTGTAGTATCGGTGAAAACAAAGGAAGATATTCCGAAAGGGAAAATCATGGAATGTATGGAAGCAATAAAAAGTGTGGAGCTGGAAGCGCCTGTCCATATTGGGGATGTGGCATTGGCGGATGTGGCCGGAACAGGTGTGGATATGGTAGTGACAAAAGATGTAGAGATGGCAACGGCGTAATAGACATATACCGCGCAAGCGGTTATTACGGGGATTGATTTCGGAAGGGAGAGAGTATATGGCAAAGTATATGATGGCATTGGATCAGGGGACGACCAGCTCGCGCTGTATTTTATTTGATAAAGAAGGAAAAATTCTGAGCATGGCACAGAAGGAATTTACCCAGCTATATCCGAATCCCGGCTGGGTGGAGCACAATCCGATGGAAATCTGGTCTTCCCAGCTTGCGGTGGCAACGGAAGCAATGGCTATCCTGGGGGCGGCGGCAGAGGATATCAGCGGTATCGGGATTACAAACCAGCGGGAAACTACAATTGTATGGGACAAAAATACGGGAGTTCCGGTTTACAATGCGATTGTATGGCAGTGCCGCAGGACAGCGGCGCAGGTGGATGCGCTGAAAAAGGAAGGATATGGGGAAATCATACGGAGAAAAACAGGATTGGTGCCGGATGCTTATTTTTCTGCTACGAAAATAGCATGGATTCTGGAGCATGTGGAGGGCGCGAGGGAACGTGCCGAAAGGGGGGAGCTGTTATTCGGGACGGTGGATAGCTGGCTCATATGGAACCTGACGAAAGGAGCGGTACATGTCACCGATTATACCAACGCATCCCGTACCATGCTATATAACATCCATGAACTTTGCTGGGATGAAGAACTGCTGGAAAAGCTGCGGATTCCGGGAAAGATGCTGCCAGAGGTAAAACCTTCCAGTTACGTCTATGGCTATACGGATGCAGGGGTGCTGGGCGGCAACATTCCCATAGCGGGAGCGGCAGGGGACCAGCAGGCTGCACTGTTCGGTCAGTGCTGTTTTGAAAAAGGACAGGTGAAAAATACATACGGCACCGGTTGCTTTCTTCTAATGCATACCGGAGAAAAGGCGATTCGTTCGGGCAACGGACTGCTGACCACTATTGCGGCAGGCAGCGGCGATAAAATCGAGTATGCACTGGAAGGCAGCGTATTTGTAGCAGGCGCGGCAGTTCAATGGCTGCGGGACGAAATGCGGATGATAAAAAATGCTGCCCAGTCCGAAGAATATGCGGATGTGGTGAAGGACACCGCCGGAGTGTATATTGTTCCGGCATTTGCGGGACTTGGCGCGCCTTACTGGAACCAGTACGCAAGGGGAACGGTGACGGGAATCACAAGGGGGTGTCGGAAGGAGCATTTTATACGGGCGGCATTGGAGTCTGTTGCCTATCAGACGGCGGATGTACTGCGGGCGATGGAGGAAGATACGGGAATCCGTTTAAAGGAATTAAAGGTGGACGGCGGCGCCAGCGCCAATAATTTTCTGATGAAATTTCAGGCGGGCATCATAGATGCGGTGGTGCACCGCCCAAAGTGCATTGAAACAACAGCATTGGGAGCGGCTTATCTGGCAGGGCTTGCCACCGGGTATTATAAGGATAAAGAGGAGATATGCGCCAACTGGCAGTTAGGCAGAACCTTTGAACCTTCCATAGCAGAGGAGGATAGGAAAGCGCTGCTAAAGGGGTGGAAGCGGGCAGTAGATTGTGCGCTGGCTTATTCCGATGGTGAAACGCCGGCGGCGGATGATGTGTAACAGTTCGGCTTTTGGCCGTATTGTCCGTATTGTTATAATTAAGTCTTGCGGAAAACTGAAAAGGAAACGGTGAATAGAGGCATTTGACTGTTGCCGAAATCGGAATTGATAAAAGAGAAAGGGAAAAGGTAAAACGAGATGGAACATAAAGCAGACAGGAAAAAATTTACTGCTGTCAGAAAAGTGACAGATAATCCTTTTTTTAATCTGTATGAAATGGATGCGCTGACAAACAGCGGGAAACCGTTCGGATATTATTTCGGCTCAAGAAATGATGAAGCTCATATTAAGCTGAAAACAAAAGCATTGAATGTGGAGGGAATTGTGATATACCCGGTGCTGAAGGAAGAACCTGACAGGATTGTCATAATTCGTCAGTACCGCTATCCGCTGGATGCTTATCTCTATGAGCTTCCTGCCGGGCTGGTAGATGGAGGGGAAACCCCGGCACAGGCGGCAATCCGTGAAATGAAAGAAGAAACGGGGCTGGATTTTGAAGTATACGAGGGCGGCAATCCGGCTTTCCGCAGACCGTTCTTTATGGGAGCAGGTTTCACGGATGAGTGTTCGGCAGCAGTTTTCGGTTATGCGCATGGGAATATTACCGACCGTTATCTGGAGGACAGTGAGAGCATACAGGTGCTTTTGGCGGATAAGAAAGAGGCGCTGCGGATTTTGCAGGAGGAGAGGGTTTCGCTCCGGTGTGCTTATCTTCTGATGCAGTTTCTGCATAGTGAACCGGAGCGGCCTTTTGCCTTTCTGCACTCTTGATTTCCGCGAGCAATGAGGAAAATAGCCATAAAAATGACAAAGGCATTGATTTGTGAAGCGGCGGCTTTGTTTTGGCTGTTTTGTATGAAGGATACGGAGAAAGACAGGTGCTTTATGAAAAGAAAATCATTAAAGATAAGACAGGGAGTTTTAGCATTTATATTATTTTTTAGTTTGCCTGTATTAAGCGCCTGTAAAAGTAATGCAGAGGAAATGGTATTCCGCGGGGAGAACCATGAAAATATAAAGAGTGCCGGCATGGAAGAAGCGGAAGGGCGTATTGGAACAGAAGAAGTAAAAGAGAAGTCCGGGGCGGAAGAAATTCAGCAGAATATGGAAAACTCAACGAATCAGGTCTTGCTTACAGAGGTTACGTGGGAAGATATGAATGATGGAGTGTACGAACCGTTTCTTCATTTTTCATTTAGCAATGGAAACATAGTGGATAAAGAATTGCCATATCTGAGTATTGTGAAAGGGATTGAATATAAGGATATTACCGGCGATGGTGAGGAAGAAGTTGTTGTATACAGGGAATTTGTCAATACTGCACATGATGATTATATTTTAATGGATTTTTTTAAGATAGAGGATGATACAATAACGGAAATTTCTCCGTCAGCAGATATCCCGGAATTAGCGGAGGTTGCATATGATACGGAAATCGTGAACGGTTTTTCAGATGAATATACGATTGTTCTGAAAATGGAATCGTGTGGGAAAACGGTCGGTGTTTTATATACAGACACGATTATGACCGTTGGCTATGGCAGGGAAGGCTGGGAGGTGATACAGCAGCAGAAAATACCGGACTGGAAGCTTGTCTATTTAGATTATCTGGCAGGAAATGCAGATGTCGTTATAGAAGACGGCCGGTTGTTCTGGTTAGCATATGTGGACGGAGATGAGATTCCTGAGCTGTTTTTCAATACAGACGATACACAGTTTGCAGTTTCTTTTCTTACCTGCGAAAATGGGGAGGTGAAGGAGGTTGGAGACTTTACCGGACAGAAAGCTGCCTTGTGGTACCGGGAAAAGGAGGGGAATCTGTTGTATTTTAATACTGTAGCGGAAAATTCAGCCTTAACAGCATATTATTTCCAAAACGGCGAGTTGGAGGAAATAACCAGGGCGTATGCAAATATGCCATCCGCCGGAGATGAAACCCTGGAGGGCTGGTATTGGGAAGAGGAAGAAGTCAGCAGGGAGGAGTATGAAGAGAGAAGTGATGCCGAAACTGCCCGGATGACACATAAAATAGAATATGAAAACGGAATAAGTTTTGATGAACTGTGGAGCATATTAGGCTGTCCGTAGAATTTGCATAGAGTAAAACAGCAAGCATAAAACAGCAAGCATAAGACAGAAATCCTCTGACTGCGGGTAATTGCAATCAGGGGATATTTTTGTGTAAAATGTCCAAAAATCAATGCAATTCCTTGTTTTTAATTTATAATTTAATTAAAATTAACTATTTTTTACTTTACACAGGACTTTTAAAATGGTATTTTGTAATAATAAGGAAAAGTCAGTCTGAGATAAATGGCAATGGCTGAAAATGAAAAATTTGAGGAATAATTTTAAATGCAATGATAAATATATGGGACATATCATTGATAAAAAATGGAAAAGAAAGGAAACGTTATGGGAATTAAATATTATGAACAACAGCGTATCTACAAACTGGATACTCCCCGCACCAGCTATATGATGGCGGTAGTGGATGAGGAAAATTTTTTGGGACATATGTATTACGGAGAGCGGCTGGAGGACTATGACCTGACTTATTTATTAAGAACCGGGGAGGCTCCTTTTGTGCCTTCGGAAAATAGCAGGGAGCGCTGTTCTTTCATGGATTGTTTCCCGGTGGAATATGCGGGGCATGGAGTAGGGGACTACCGCGACGGATGTATTCGTGTGCGTTCTAAGGGCGGGCACAGCGGAATAAATCTGACGGTTGTGTCGCATGACATATATGACGGAAAGAAGAAACTGGAAGGGCTTCCGGCGACTTTTGGAGGGGAAAAGGAATGCAGTACTTTGGAAATTCATTGTGAAGATGCGGTGTTAGGGCTGAAAGCAACTTTGATGTACACCGTATTCGAGGATGTGGATGCCATTGCCAGAAGCATAAAAGTGACAAATGTGTCGGAAGAGGAACTCTGTTTGACGAAAGTTCTGTCCGCGTGTCTGGACATGGATAACAAAGCGTTTGAACGCATCACCCTGCATGGCTCATGGGCAAGGGAACGGCGTATCCAGAGGCAGAAAGTAGGATACGGCAAATATGCGGTATCTTCCCTGCGGGGAGAACCGGGGCATCAGGAGCATCCGTTTATGGCACTGGTGACAGAGGGAACGACACAGGATATGGGGGAAGTATATGCCATGAACCTTGTGTATTCCGGTAATTTTTTGGTGCAGGAGGAGCTGAGCCAGTTTGACAGTGTGCGCATGGAGATTGGTATCAATCCGGATGATTTTAGCTGGAAACTGAATCCGCAGGAAAGTTTTCAGGCGCCGGAAGCTGTTTTGGTATATTCGGCAGAAGGTATCGGCGGTATGACGCGCAGCTTCCATGATTTATACCGGAAACATTTAATCCGCAGCCCTTATAAAGATAAAAAGCGTCCGATTCTGATTAACAACTGGGAAGCGACTTATTTTGATTTTGATACGGATAAATTAATCAGCATTGCAAAACAGGCGTCGGAGCTGGGAATCGAGATGCTGGTCATGGATGACGGCTGGTTTGGCAGACGGAACAACGATGACTGTGCGTTGGGAGACTGGCAGGTCAATGAAGAGAAGCTGAAAGGCGGACTGGAATATTTAGTGAAGGAAGTCAATAAGCTTGGTATGAAGTTCGGTATCTGGTTTGAGCCGGAGATGATATCGCCGGATTCCGATTTATACCGCGCTCATCCGGACTGGGCATTTGCGATTCCGGGACGGACGCCTGCGATGGCAAGACAGCAGTATGTGCTGGATTTAACGAGAAAGGAAGTGCGGGATTATGCGTATGAATGTGTGGCAAAAATCCTGCGCAGCGCCAATATCGAATATGTGAAATGGGATATGAACCGTCCGCTTTGCGATATCGGAAGCTTGGGACTTCCGGCCGGGCAGCAGGGAGAGCTGTACCACCGTTATGTGCTGGCTTTATATGAAATGCAGGAACGTCTGATTACGGAATTTCCAACGCTTCTTTTGGAAAACTGTTCCGGCGGGGGCGCGCGGTTTGATGCAGGGATGCTTTATTACAGTCCCCAGATATGGTGTTCCGATGATACGGATGCAGTGGAGCGGCTGATGATTCAGGAAGGGACTTCCCTTATTTATCCGCTTTCTGCTATGGGCGCCCATGTTTCCGACTGTCCGAATCATGCGGTGGGCAGGGTAACACCTTTTGAAACAAGGGGATATGTGGCACTGGCGGGAACGTTCGGATATGAGCTGGATGTGACGAAGATTCCGGAAGAAGACAGAGCGATGATTCCGAAGCAGGTAGCCATGTATCATAAATACAATGATTTGGTGCGGGAAGGGGATTATTACAGAATCGCATCTTATGGGGAAAATCAGAGCTATGACTGTTATGAAGTAGTAAGTAAAGATAAGAGAGAGGCGCTTGTCACGTATGTGCAGGTGCTGAACAGGCCAAGCCGCCACAGCAGACGTATCTGTCTGAAAGGACTGGATGCGGCGGCGAAGTACCGGGTGGAAGGCATGGATGGTGTATACCGCGGGGATACGCTGATGAAAGCCGGAATACAGATAGAGAATATGTGGGGAGATTTTAAAGGAAAGATTATTTATGTAACCGCACTTTAGGGTATGGAGTAATAAGCGGAAGAGAGGATATGGCAGTGGCAAAAGCGGTAAAACTGGCGGATATCGCCGAAAAGATGAATGTCAGTGTAGTAACGGTTTCCAAAGCATTGTCCGGGCAGAAAGGCGTCAGCGAGGAAATGCGGGAGAAAATAAAGAAACTGGCGGATGAGATGGGATATAAGCAGCCTTCGTCCATGAAAGCGGAAGGAAAAAGCACGGGTTACAGCATCGGTGTACTGGTTGGAGAACGGTACCTGGATAAGTATGAGTCCTTTTACTGGAATATGTATCAGGAGGTAGCACAGAATGCGCTTTCCAAAGGATGTCTGGCTACTTTGGAAGTAGTGGCGGCGCAGAATGAGAAAGAGCTTGTCCTTCCGACACTGATTCGCGAGAATAAGGTGGACGGTATCATAGTGGTTGGTGTACTGGCCGAGGACTATCTGGAACGGCTCCGTACGGATATTAAGGTGCCGGCGGTCTATCTGGATTTCTATGCGAAACATCATGAATGCGATGCGGTGATTACGGATAACTATTTCGGTATGTATAAAATGACCAATTATCTGTTTAGTATGGGACATACGGAGATTGCATATGTAGGAAATCTGTTGGCGACAGAGAGCATTACAGACAGATATTTCGGTTATGCAAAGGCATTAATGGAACATGGAAAGCGGACACGGGATGACTGGATTATTGATGACAGGGACAGGGAAACAGGAAGGTCAGATGCCGGATTTGAAATAAAACTGCCGGAAGAAATGCCTACGGCATTTGTGTGCAACTGTGATTTTGCTGCCGGTCAGTTAATTCGGAAACTGGAGAAAACAGGATACCGGGTGCCGGAAGATATATCCGTGGTTGGATTTGACAATTATATTTATCCGGGCCTGTGCGATGTGGAAATTACTACTTATGAGGTGGATATGCGGGAAATGGCGCGGGTGAGCGTGAATCAGATGATTAAAAAGATTTCCGGGGAAAATATAAAGCAGAAAGTTTCCACAGTGGAGGGACATATGGTGCTGAAAGCAAGCGTGGCAAGAAGGTAGGGTGGCAAGAAGGCAGGACGGAAGCTCTCGCATGTGCTTAAGGGATTTGGGCGGTGCAATAAAAATAGAAAATGATGCAACTAAGATACATCTTTGATGCTTTTTTGATGCTTTTGCAATGTAAGTTATATATAAGGATGTTATCATTCAAAAAAATATGCAGAAGAGCAGATGAGGTGTATGAATATGAAAAGAAAAAGGAAATTCCTGTGCATGGTTTTTGCATGGCTTGTTTTAGCCATATGCCCTTTTCCGGTTTATGCGGAAGAAGCGGGGGAAGATGATGCAGACAAGCCGCTTGCGCCATACTTTTTTATTGAAGGCGCGGATACGGCCGTCGATCATTTCCCGTTGAAAGATACGCAGGTGTCAGTTACTATTAACGGCACCATCGCGGAAACTTATGTAACACAGACTTATACCAATGAAGGGCAGAATCCGATAAGCGCCACTTATATATTTCCGGCTTCTACCGGTGTGACTGTCCATGGTATGGAGATGCAGATTGGCGACCAGGTGATTGCCGCCAGAATCAGGGAGCGGGAGGAAGCCAGGAACGAATTCGAACAGGCAAAGAGTGAGGGAAAGAGCGCATCTCTCCTGGAACAGCAGCGTCCTAACATCTTTACCATGAATCTGTCCAACCTGATGCCTGGTCAGACCATCAGTCTGAAACTTCACTATACAGAATTAATTCATGCCGCCGACGGCATTTATCAGTTTGTGTTTCCGACTGTGGCGGGGCCGCGATATGCAAACCCGCTTACGGAGGATGAAGCGGAAAACAGCCAATGGGTTGCAGCTCCCTATTTGGAAGACGGTGAAACCGCTTCCGGGACGTACCGTATCGATGTCAATCTGTCCACGGGAGTTCCCATCACCGGATTATCCTGTAAATCCCATGATGTGGATATTGCATGGGACAATAACGCCAGTGCGCGGGTTACGCTTGCCAACCCCGAAGATTTTGCCGGAAACCGTGACTATATTTTGGAATACAGGCTGACGGGCGAAGATATTAATTGCGGGCTTATGCTCAACAAAGGAGAAACGGAAAATTTCTTTATGCTGATGGTGCAGCCTCCGCAGAGGTGTAAGCCGGAGGATATCCCGCCGAGAGATTATACGTTCGTAGTAGACGTATCGGGTTCCATGAGCGGTTATCCCCTGGATACGGCAAAAGAGCTTATCCGCAGTCTGGTTACAGATTTGCAGGAAACAGATACGTTTAATGTAGTGCTGTTTTCCGGCGCTTCCACGCAGCTTTCGTCCAAGCCTCTGCCGGCTACGGAAGAAAATGTGAAAGCGGCATTGGAACTTGTGGACGGCCAGGTCGGAGCGGGCGGAACGGAACTTGCACCCGCATTGGAACATGCAATCGGTCTTCCTTCATCCAAAGATACGGCCCGGAGTATTGTTATCATTACGGATGGTTATATTTCCGGTGAAACGGAAATTTTTGATATGATTCACGAGAATCTTGGCACGACGAATTTCTTTTCGTTCGGCATTGGCGGTTCTGTCAACCGATATCTGATAGAAGGGATTGCCAAAACGGGAGGCGGGGAATCCTTCGTTGTAACGGATTCAGAAGATGCTGCCGCTATGGCGGAAAAGTTCCGTACATATATCCAGTCGCCGGTTTTAACAGGAATCCATGTGACGGCTGACAATTTTGACGTTTATGATGTAGAACCGTTACAGATTCCGACTCTTTTTGCAGAGAAGCCGATTATTATGTTCGGCAAATGGCGCGGTGAACCGACGGGAACAATACGTATATCAGGGCAGACGGGCAGCGGGGATTATGCGCAGGAGATTCAGGTTTCCGAGTCACTTGTAAGTCCTCAGAATCAGGCTATCGGTTATCTGTGGGCCAGAACGAGGGTGGAACGGCTTATGGATTACGGTTTCAGTCAGGATGATGAAACTGTAAAGGATGAAGTTACGGCTATCGGGCTGAATTACAGTATGATGACGCCATATACTTCTTTTATCGCCGTTTTGGAAAAAGTACAGAATACGACCGGTGAAAATACGGATGTGGAACAGCCGCAGCCGCTTCCTTCACAGGTATCATCCCTTGCAGTCGGCGGAGGTTATCTGTTCGGTTCGGAGCCGGATATGCTGCTTCCTGTCAGTCTCGCGGTCTTACTTATGGCAGCTGTTTTCTTTTTCAGGCATGGGAAGAAGGGGGGAGTTTCATGCGGAACAAAGGGCAGCATTGGATAATGCTTTTCCGGCGTTTGGGTTTTCATTATTTTATGGCATTGTTTATTGTTCTTGGCATAAAATACTGGTATGCCGGAGCGGGAAGCGAAGAACTGGAATGGATTCTGGCGCCCACCGCCCGGTGTGTGCAGGTATTGGGCGGGATTCCTTTTGAAAAGGCGCCGCAGAACGGATATGTTAATCATTCCCTGCGCTTTATGATTGCTCCGTCCTGTTCCGGTGTTCAGTTTATGCTCATCGCTTTTTCGGTTCTTGCCTTTCCTTTTCTTTACAGAGTGAAGACAGCGGGGAGAAGATGGGGATGGATGGTTTGCTCGATGGGGGCAGCGTATGTTTATACCATCATGACGAACGGGTTAAGAATCATTTTGGCGGTTTATCTTCCAGACCTTCTTGGAAAGAGTCTGAAGATGACTTTTTTTCAGGAATGGCTGACACCGGAAAAACTGCATACTTTAATCGGAACCGTGGTGTACTTTGCATCCCTGCTTCTGCTGTACAGGGGGGCAGAGAGGTTGTTTGGCGGGTCTGGCGGAAAAGCGTTAAAAGAGGCAAAAGAGGCTGCCGGTGAGGAAGGGAGCGGAGCCGGGGGTGATTCCGTCAGGCGTACAAATGTTTGCATTCTCCGTCCGGTTCTGTGCAATCTGCCGCCTGCGGCCTGTTATTTTGCCGTGGTGCTGGGGATGCCGTTTCTGCACAGGATTTACAGGAACGAGTGGGAAGGATTTTGGAGTTATGCGCTGCTGGTTTCCGTTACCTGCGCATCCGTTCTGCTCTGTTTCGGTTTAGCGGGTGTGCGGTACAAAAGAGGAAAGTCAAAAAGGAGATGACCTGAACATTTATGAAAACCGATCGCTTGTTTCAGATTTTGTATCTGCTTCTGGAAAAAAAGAAAATTTCAGCGCCGGAACTGGCTGAGAAACTGGAAGTTTCCCAACGCACCATCTATCGGGATGTGGACGCCCTGTCCGCCTGCGGCATACCGGTTTATGCGCTTCCCGGAAAAAACGGCGGGATTTCCCTGCTTCCCGGATATAAGTTTGATAAATCATTCCTTTCGGACAGGGAGCAGGACGAAATTCTGTTTGTGCTGCAAAGTTTTCAGGCGGCTAATCAGAACATAAATCCACTGCTGGCAAAACTGGGGGCTTCTTTTCAAAAATCCGGCCGTAACTGGATAGAAGTGGATTTTTCACGCTGGGGATATCATAAGTTTGATTCTGAGACTTTTTATCAAATTAAGCAGGGGATTTTAGAAAAGCAATTGTTGGAAATCGAATATTGCAGCAGCAGCGGAGAGCATACAAAGCGGAGGATTAAACCTGCCCGGCTGATATTTAAGTCAAGGAGCTGGTATCTGCAGGCTTATTGCTTAAGGGCGGAAGATTTCAGAATTTTTAAACTTAACAGGATTCGTTCGCTTATGTTGACAAATGAGCATTTTACCGATGTTTTTGAAACGCTTCCTTCCATAGATGAACCTTATCCCGAAACAGAGGAGATGCTCCGTTTAAAGCTTCGTTTTTCTCCGTCTATGGCTTTTCGCGCCTATGATGAATTTTCTGCTGCGGATGCTGAAACGCAGCCGGACGGCTCCGTTATCGTGAATGCTGTTTTTCCGGATGACGGATGGATATACAGTTATATTTTGGGGTTTGGTACCGGTGTTGAAATCCTGGAGCCGGTATCCGTGAAAGAAAAGCTGCGGGAGTATTTGGAAAAACTGCAGGAACATTTCGGAATATGAGAGGGCGGCCTCAGAAGAAACCGGCCGCTCTTATTTTTTCTTAACTTCTTCAATGTAATGGATACTCTCCATCTGCCCTAAATGATAAATGATATCCGAGTGCAGATATTTCCCTTTGAGATTCAAATCGAGCTGGAGAGTCAGGTCGCCTTCCGGTGAACTTTTATGTTTCTGGAGCTGCATGACTTCATATCCCTGTTCTGTTAATGTGTCAACAATCTGGCGCAGTCCGGCGGCCCGGTCGATTTCCAGATAAATGGTAATGTAGCGGTTATACCGCTCCAGATGTTTGCTGATATAGTACAGGATGGTGATGGTAAACAGCATGATGAAGAAAGCAATCAGACCGGGTATCAGCATACCGGCTCCGATGGCTATGCCTAAAATCGCCGTTGCCCATAACGTAGCGGCAGTGGTAAGCCCACGGACCTGATTCCGTGAGGTGAGGATGATGCTTCCCATACCCAGGAACCCGATGCCGCTGATGACCTGTGCAGCAAGCCTTGCAGCGTCTCCGCTGCCGTATAATTCAATCAGGTATTCATTGATAATCATGGTGAAGGCGGCCGCGGTACAGACAATGGAAAATGTACGCAGACCTGCGGTGCTTTTTTTTACGGCCCGTTCATAGCCAATCACGGCGCCCATGAACATCGCCATGGCAAGGCGCAGAAAGATAGAGAGGTAATAATGGTTCTGAATCAGACTCTGTGTCATATACTGTAGTTTCATAGCATGGTTTTCCTTTCAGGATTATGATTTTCTCCGGAAAGCGAGCGGTGTCATTCCGGTATATTTCTTGAACAGATAAATAAAATGGTTGGTGTTTTCGACGCCTACCATACTGCCGATTTCATGAATGCGGTAATCACTGTCAAGCAGCAGCTTTTTGGCGGCATCCACCCTTGTTCCATTCAGGTACTGCAGGGGGGACTGCCCGAAAAAACTGCGGAATTCCCTGCAGAGCCGGTATTTGCTTATGGAAAAATACTCTTCCAGCCCGTCCAACGTATAGTTCTGTTCATACTCCGAATCAAAGAGCTCTTTCATTTCCAGCAGATATGAGGGCGTCTTTTTTCTTAGAGCATCCCCTTCCATGTATTCCAGCAAAAGTTCGGTAAAAATATCGGTAAGAAGCCGATGGTCGGTCAGTTTATTCCTTACGGCTCCGCCGGCATCACCTTCCGCCAGTATATGAATGTCTTTTTTTACCGGAGAATATTCAGAAAGTTCAAAAAGCGGAATCCTGCCGGCGGGCAGACAGCTATGGTAAAAGTCTAAAGGACTGCCGTCGAGAAAGAATGTCCGGTATTCCCATGGAGAGACGCAGATTTCGATTTTAAAAGGAATATCGCATTTTAAAAAAAGGAGAGAACCTGCTTTTAAGGCATGGGTGTTGTCCTCCAGATACAGTTTACCGCATCCGTTTTCCGTATAAAGCATCATATAACAGCCAAGGGGCTTTAAGGAAAACTGGTAGGGGAATTTTGCCTGCACATATCCGGCTGACAGAATGGATATCAGTTTTCTGCCGGTATTTTCATTCTGCGCATATGGACGGCCGAAGAAAACACTGTGGGTGAGTCCGGCGGCAAGGCGCGGCGGGAAAGTAAAAAAATCCGCCGGATTTTCGGGAGGAAATTCGTTTGAAGGCTGGGTGTGAATCATTTTACGGTGTCCTTTCTTAATTCCGAACAGGAGGAATAATTTATAGCTCTATTGTAAGGTGTGTCAAGAGAAAATGCAAATTATTCATGAATTATTAATTTAAACTAAATTTAAGTGCAGCTGTTTTGCTTAATGCGTTGATTTTAGATTCAAACTACTTATGAAGAATATAAGAAAGAAAAATAAGTTCAAATAAAAGTTAAAAATGAACTTAAAAATAAGTATTAGGAAAAAAAGACGAAAAAGGCGTTAGATATAATTGTGCAAAATATATAAAAATGAACACATAAAATTGTATAAATAGAAGAAATGAATAAAAAGAACAAGAATTAATGATTAAAAACAAGAATAAGTGATGATTAAAATTTAAAGTTAAATATAATTAAATTAAAGTTACACAAACGACAGGAAACAAACAAGTGGATGGTCGGATAAAATACAAATTTTCAAATTTTAAAGGAGGTTTTATTATGAAACTGAAAAAAGTTTTAGGACTCAGTCTCGCGGCAGTTATGGCTTTTTCCGTAGTGGGATGCGGCGGCGGAAATGCAGATACGACAACGCCCAGTGCGACAACAGACAATTCTGCAGCGGCAACAACAGATACACCGGCAGCAACAGATACGGCTCCGGCAGAGAGCGCTCCGGCAGCAGATACCGCTTCTGCAGGTGACCTCAATTATACGGGCATTGTTCTCGGTGAGAGTTATACAGATATCACAACGAGCATCAAATGGCTCACTCACAGGACAGACTTAATCGAGAGCGGCGCGGTTGCTGATTATATTTCGGCATTTAACGAGATGTACCCGAACATCACTGTTGAAGTGGAAGGTATTACGAACTATGCAGACGATGCACTTCTTCGTCTTTCGGCAGGTGACTGGGGCGACATCATGATGATTCCTGCTGTAGATAAGAATCTTCTTGGTGAGTACTTCGTACCTTACGGCAGCCTGTCCGATATGAGTCAGGTAGTAAGATTCGCAGATAACTGGATGTATGACAACATTGTATACGGCGTGGCTTCCACAGGTAACGCACAGGGTATCGTATACAACAAGGCAGTGTTTGAAGCAGCAGGAGTAACTTCTCTTCCGAAGACTCCCGATGAGTTCATTGCAGCTTTGCAGGCAATCAAAGATAATACAGATGCTATTCCGCTGTACACCAACTACGCAGCAGGATGGACCATGGGTGCATGGGATGCTTACATCGGCGGTTCCGCAACAGGATCTGCAAAGTACATGAATCAGGAGCTCCTTCATACACAGGATCCTTTCAAGGATTACGGTGACGGAACACATGCATATGCAGTATACAAGATTCTCTATGATGCAGTTGCTAATGGTTTGACAGAAGACGACTATATGACAACTGACTGGGAAGGCTGCAAAGGACAGATTAATAACGGACAGATTGGATGTATGGTATTGGGTTCCTGGGCATTTTCACAGATGGTAGAAGCAGGCGACCATGGCGATGATATCGGATATATGTCCTTCCCGATTACCGTAGGCGGCAAACAGTATGCATCTGCAGGCCCTGACTATAACTATGGTATTAATGTAAATTCTTCTGACGATAACAAAGCAGCAGCTATGGTATTTGTAAAATGGATGACGGAGAAATCCGGATTCAGCTTTAACGAGGGCGGTGTACCGATTGATGTGAACGGTGAATATCCTGAACTGTATTCTGCATTTGAAGGCATTGATTTCGTAGCTGACGAACCGGCTCTGGCAGGAGAAGAAGATTTCCTGAACGAACTGAACGCAGAATCCGAAATCAACATCAACTCAGGCGGTGACACTAAGATTCAGCAGATTGTTGAACATGCATCCAATGGTGACATGACATTCGATGAGATTATGGCTGACTGGAATGCGAGATGGTCTGATGCACAGGAAGTGGTAGGCGTGGAAGCAAACCAGTAAGATAAATAATGGAATAATAAAATGGAATTGCATAGAGCCAAGGGGTATTCTCCTTGGCTCTGCCATTCAAAAAGTCGGGGGCTCCGTATAAGACGGAGGACTGGTGAGAAAAAGGAGGAAAGGGTATGGCGGCAACACAACCGAAACAAAAGGAACCGTTTAATCTGGTAAAGTGGGCAAAGAGCAGAAAAGGACAGAGGTCGATTATCATAGTGGCATTTATGTTTATTCCGCTGCTGCTGTTGTTTACATTTACTTATCTGCCGTTTGGCGAGATGTTCCGGTTCAGTTTTTACCGGATGAAATATATCGGACCCAAAAAATTTGTAGGATGGGATAATTACATACAGGTATTTAAAAGAGATGACTGTTTCGGCGCTCTGAAACTCAGTCTCTATTACATAGGGGGCGCTCTGTTGCAGCTGGTCATTGCCTTATACCTTGCGACCATGCTCAGCTTCAAGGTAAAGGGCGGCAATATCTTCAAGGGATTCATGTTCTTCCCTTACTTAATCAGCGGTATTGCCATCGGTTTCATTTTTAAGTTCTTTTACACGAGGGGATTTGTTCTGGATACGGTGCTGCAGTGGTGCGGCTTTGAACTGGAGAATCTTCCGTACTGGCTGAGAGACCAGCGGATTAATAATATATCTTTGGTGGCAACCAGCGTATGGCGGTATTTCGGACAGAACATGGTATTGTTCATCGGTGCGATTATGTCCGTGGATGCGGATTTGTATGAGGCGGCGGATTTGGACGGGGCAAATAAATTTCACCAGTTTATTTACATTATCCTGCCGAGTATTAAAACAATCGTTACCCTTAACGTCATACTTTCCATTACCGGTTCGCTCAGTGCATTCGAACCGCCTTACGTTATTACAAACGGCGGCGCCGGAACGGGAACTTACTTTGTTATCATGAATGAAATTGCTCACGTAAGCCAGAAGGTAGGTCTTGCATCGGCAATGGCAATCGTACTGTTGATGATTATTTTTGCGGCGACGATATTACAGAAACTTTTCTTCAAGTATGTATTTAAGGATGCGGAAGATGAAAATAAGAACGCAAGTATCAGGCGCGAAAAACAATTAGCAAAATACAGGGCAAGAAAGGGGTTGAAGTAATATGACAGCATTTGGTAAAATAAAGCATGGGTTGTTGGTTTTTTTGAAGTATTTTTCCCTGATATTCTTTTCCTTTATCGCCATTTTGCCGGTGGTATCCTGTGTCATTACGGCATTTAAGACGGCGGAGGAATATCAGAGTACCAATGTTATGACACTGCCGCAGAGCTGGCTGAACTTCTCCAACTTTGCGGAGGCATTCCAAAGGGCAAATATGGGACGCGGCTTTTTGAATTCCGGTATCGTGCTTGTCTGTGTGCTGGCAGGCTCCATTCTCATCGGAACGCAGCTTGCTTATATCCTGAACCGGTTTAAATTCCCGGGTAACGGATTGATTCGTAACCTGTTCCTCTTTGCCACTCTGCTTCCGGGCGTTGCGATGCAGGTATCGGTTTACTCGATTATGAATGCATTGGGATTTATCAACCATTTGTACGGATACATTATATTGATGATGGGGACGGATGTCATATCGATTTACATCTTCATCCAGTTCTTTGAGAACATTCCGGTCTCTCTGGATGAATCTGCGATTGTAGACGGTGCTTCTTACTTCACGATTTACGGAAGGATACTTCTTCCGCTGTTAAAACCGGCAATTGTAACATCTATGATTCTTAAGGGTGTGGGAACTTATAACGAATACTATATGGCACAGTTATATCTGCAGGATAAGACGAAACTGGGAACCGTTGCTACTTCATTGTTTACTTTCACGGGACCTTTGGGAAGCCAGTACAACTTAATCTGTGCGGGAGTTATCATTTCGCTTCTGCCGGCGCTGCTTATCTTCATCCTCTGCCAGAAGCAGATTTACAGCGGTCTTGCAGCAGGTGCCGTAAAAGGGTAGGAAGAAAGCAGGAATAGGGCAGAGAGAGTAGGAGAAAATATTATGTTAGCAGGAGAGATGAAAGAGCATCTGAAAGATGTTATCATACCTTTTTGGGAAGGTCTGAAGGACAGGGAAAACGGCGGCTATTACGGCTGGGTCGGATATGATTTGAAAGTGGATGAGAAAGCAGTGAAAGGCTGTATCTTAAACAGCAGGATTGTATGGTTCTTTTCCAATGCTTATATGATACTGAAGGATGAAAAACTGCTGGAAGATGCCAGACATGGATTTGAATTCATGAAAAGCTACTGTATGGATAAAAAATACGGCGGAATCTTCTGGTCCATCCGTTATGACGGGGAACCGGAGGATACCATTAAGCATACGTATAATCAGGCATTTGCCATCTATGCCCTTTCTTCTTATTATGATGCCAGCGGGGACAGGGAAGCGCTGGATATGGCGTTTGAACTGTTCCATATTATAGAAGAGAAGTGTACGGACGATATCGGATATCTGGAATGTTTCAGCCGTGCGTTTGAGGAAATTGAAAACGATAAACTTTCGGAAAACGGTGTGATTGCGGATAAGACGATGAACACTCTCCTGCATGTATTGGAAGCCTATACGGAACTGTACCGTGTAAGCGGGGATGCGGCAGTTAAAAATAAACTCGGGTGGATATTGGATACTTTTGCCGACAAGGTATACAATCCGCCGCTGCACAGGCAGGAGGTGTTCTTTGATGCACAGATGAATACCATTCTGGATTTGCATTCCTACGGGCACGATATTGAGACGGCATGGCTGGTAGACAGGGCGCTGGCAGTTTTAGGCGATGAAAACTATATACAAAAACTGCGTCCGATTACCAAGGACCTGACTGCACAGATTTATAAAACTGCATTTGACGGCCATTCCCTTGCCAATGAGTGTGAAAAGGGAGTGGTGGATGAAACACGTATCTGGTGGGTGCAGGCTGAAACGGTGGTAGGATTCTTAAACGGTTATGAACAGGATTCTTCGAAAACCGGGTATCTGGATGCGGCAAAAAGTGTGTGGGAGTTTATAAAAGAATATCTGGCAGATAAGCGGAGCGGAAGCGAGTGGTACTGGAAAGTGGATAAGGAAGGGAAGCCCATCGGGGAAGAACCTATCGTGGAGCCATGGAAATGCCCGTACCACAATGGAAGAATGTGTTTTGAGGTGATAAGGAGGAGTGAGAATGTCCCGGAATTTGCATAAGAAGTATTATGAGGAACTTGAGAAATACGAAGCGTTAGTGAACCGCAAAAATGAGGTGGATGAGAGTTTTTATAACGGTGTTTATGACAGATATAAATATCCCGTGCTGACAAGGGAACATATTCCGCTGACATGGCAGTATGATTTGAATCCTGAGACGAATCCCTATTTCATGAAACGTCTGGGTATCAATGCAGTAATGAATTCTGGCGCCATTGAATTAAATGGAAAATATTATCTGGTTGCCCGCATTGAAGGGGATGACAGAAAGTCTTTCTTCGGCGTGGCAGAGAGCGACAACGGGATTGACGGTTTTCGTTTCTGGGATTACCCGATTCTTTTGCCGGATACCTGTCCGGAGGAAACCAATGTCTATGACATGCGTTTGACAAAACATGAGGACGGATATATTTACGGGGTGTTCTGTTCCGAGAGCAAGGATAAGACGGTGAATGATTTGTCTGCAGCGGTGGCGGCGGCAGGAATCGTCAGGACAAAGGATTTAAAAAACTGGGAGCGGCTGGATAATTTAGTAACGTTAAATTCTCCCCAGCAGAGGAATGTAGTGCTTCATCCGGAGTTTGTGGATGGAAAGTATGCATTTTACACAAGGCCGATGGATGATTTTATCGAGACAGGTTCCGGCGGCGGCATCGGCTTCGGGCTGTGCGAGGATATCACACATGCGGTAGTGGATGAAGAGAAGATGACCAGCCTGCGGAAGTACCACACGATTACGGAAGCCAAGAACGGCGCCGGAGCAGTGCCTATTAAGACGGAAAAGGGATGGATTCATATTGCCCATGGTGTGCGCAATACGGCAGCGGGGCTTCGGTATGTGATTTATGCGTTTGCCACGGATTTAAAAGATCCCACGAAAGTAATCGCAGAGCCTTCCGGACTGTTGATTGGTCCCAGGGGATGGGAGCGCGTAGGGGATGTGTCCAATGTGGTATTTACCAACGGGGCAATTGCAAAGGATAACGGCGAGGTGTTGATTTATTATGCATCCAGCGACACGAGGATGCATGTGGCGGTAACGACGGTGGAGAAGCTGACAGACTATGTATTCCATACGCCTGAAGACCCGCTGCGTTCTGTGGAGTGTGTAGCGCAGAGATGCGATTTAATCCGTAAGAATCTGGAATTTTTAAAGGAAGACTGATTTTTGCAATATAGAACAGCGTGCAGGATAAAATGTATTCAGGATATTTAAGAAACAGAAATTAAAAGTTAAAGTGGATAAATGGAAACTAAATGGA
The DNA here is from genome assembly GCA_947246015.1 of uncultured Lachnospiraceae bacterium. Lineage (GTDB taxonomy): Bacteria > Bacillota > Clostridia > Lachnospirales > Lachnospiraceae > Kineothrix. The sequence goes on from CAMXQE010000031.1 coordinate 32,806, forward strand.
AAAGAAGAAAGGGAAAGGACTACAACAATGGGAAATGTAAAAATGATTAGCGCGCCGGTAAAAAATGTTCCCTGGCAGGAAAGGCCGGAAGGACTGAAAGATGCTCCGATATGGAGATACAGCGAGAATCCGATTATCGGCAGGAATCCGGTAAAAGGAGTGGCAAGGATATTCAACAGTGCGGTTATGCCTTACGGGGATGAATTTATCGGTGTATTCCGCGGCGAGCAGGTGAACGGGATTCCTTATATCTATATGGGAAGAAGTAAAGATGCGATTCATTGGGATTTTGATGAGGAGAAGATTCCTTTTGTGGATGAGGAAGGCAAACCTTTTATGCCGGTGTACGCGTATGACCCCCGTCTGGTAAAAGTGGAAGATACTTATTATATTATCTGGTGCCAGGATTTCTACGGTGCAGCAATCGGTATGGCAAAGACGACAGACTTCAAGACGTTTGTCAGACTGGAGAACCCGTTCCTGCCTTTCAACAGGAATGCAGTGCTCTTCCCCAGAAAGATTAACGGCAATTTCATGATGCTCAGCCGTCCCAGCGACAGCGGTCATACGCCGTTCGGCGATGTGTTTGTAAGCGAAAGCCCGGATTTGGTATACTGGGGCAAACACAGACATGTGATGGGCAAGGGGAATGAATGGTGGGAGTCGCTGAAAATCGGCGGCGGTGCAGCACCTATCGAGACAACGGAAGGCTGGCTGCTGTTCTATCACGGTGTAAGCGGAACCTGCAACGGATATGTTTATTCCATCGGCGGCGCTATTCTGGATATTGACAATCCGTCGATTGTAAAATACAGATGTGAGAATTTCCTTCTGACACCGGAGGAATGGTATGAGGAGAGAGGGTTCGTTCCTAACGTATGCTTCCCCTGCGCAACGATTCATGATTCCGAGAGCGGGAAAATCGCGGTTTATTATGGCGCTGCAGACAGCTATGTGGGGCTTGCTTTCACACAGTTGGAGGATATTGTGGCTTATATCAAGGAGCATAGTGTTGTGACGGCGTCTGATACGGAGATTGGCAGACGGTAAGCGCGAGAGTGTTGGGCGGGACTTCCCCAGGATGGGAAATCCGTCTGCCCGCCGTGCTCCTTCCATGATGCAGGGGCTGTTCCGGTTTTCGGACCTGGCTGCAAAAATAGGATATTTCTAACCGTTATCCCCTGGCTGATGGATGGTCAGCGGCGGCGAACTCCTCACTTTGTTCGTCAGACAGCGCCGCCTGGAACGACCATCCATCGGCCAGGGGATAACGCTAAGAAATATCTCTATTTTTTTTGAACAGGTCTGAAAACCGGAACAACCCCTGCGTCATGGAAGGAGCGCGGCGGGCAGACGGATTTCCCGTCCCGGGGAAGCTCCCGCGGGGGGCGTTGTGCGATAGCGGAGGGCTTATGGGGGAATGAGTGGTGGATGTGAGTGGAATAAAGATGAAAGAAAAATAACAATAGAAGTGGAATAGAAATAGAAACGGAATAAAAATGGAATAGAAATGGAATAAAAACGGAATAAAAATGGAATAGGGGTGGCTGTATGCGGGATGTTTTACTAGAGAAGTACGGGATTGATTATAGGGATGGAATGGTGTATAGGGGGAATCTTTCGCGGCTTAGGAAGTGTATGGAGCGGGCGGAGGCCGGGGAGAAGCTGACGATTGGGTTTATCGGAGGGTCTATTACGCAGGGGTCTTTGTCTTCTTCGCCGGAGACTTGTTATGCTTACCGGGTATTTAAATGGTGGGAGGAGACGTTTCCGGAGGCGGAGTTTGTTTATGTGAATGCGGGTGTGGGGGGGACGACTTCCCAGTTCGGGGTGGCAAGGGTACAGGAAGATTTGCTGCAGTATGGGCCGGATTTTGTAATTGTGGAGTTTAGCGTGAATGATGAGGATGAGGAGCACTTTGCCGAGACGTATGAGGGGCTGGTGCGGAGGATTTACGGGAGTGATTCGGCTCCGGCGGTGGTATTGGTGCATAATGTGCGGTACGATACCGGGGTGAATGCGGAGAACCAGCACCGGAGAATCGGTAAGGTGTATGGGCTGCCCAGCGTCAGTATGAAGCCGACGATATATGAGAAGGTGGCAGAGGGCGGGATTGCCGTGCGGGATATTACACCGGACGATTTGCATCCCAATGATGAAGGACATGCACTGGTGGCAGGAGTCATTCGGGGATTCCTTGGGGAAGTGTGTGTGGAAAAGGAGGAACTGGAAAAGGAAGGGACAGAGGACGGGACAGAAGGAACGGGGCTGCCGGCTGCGGTAACGCCTAATGCTTATGAGCAATCCGTCCGTTACCAGAATGATAATTGTGAGGCGGCGTGTTTTGGGTTTGAAAAAGATACGGGAAAAGGCGATGGAAATTTTCGAAAAGGTTGGACTGCAAGCGAGATAAATGATAGAATAGTATTTAACATAAAGGGAACGGAAATTGCCGTTCAATATCGGAAATCTATTCATAAACCTGCGCCGGTCGCCCGTGTCACCGTAGATGGTGATGAAGAAAATGCCCGTATTCTGGATGGTAATTTCGATGAGGACTGGGGCGACTGTTTATACATCGATACGATTGCGGAACGTCTGGAAAATAAATTGCATACGGTAGAGATTACTGTCGTGGAAAGTAAGGAGGCAGCGGTTCCGTTTTATCTGGTATCGGTGATAGGTTCACAGTAGGAGGAAAATATGGGAGCAGCGAAAAACGGTATCAGGGAAAAAATGCACCAAAGAATTTCAGCATCGAAGGAGAGCGGTACCAGGGAAAAGAAGCGCCAAAGGAACTCTCTGCCGGGAGAAAACGCCGGAGAGGGAAAGAAGGCAAAAAGGGCGGTACAGCCAGCCGCCGGAAAAGGCCGGAATGCTTCGCCTAAAGGGGTGCGCACTGCTTCAGAAGGAAATACGAGTATCATGAGAACCCTGATTGGGGCTTTCATGGTTCCTATTGTGCTGATTATTATTCTGGGTGTGGTTTCCTATATGACGGCTTCCAATACCATTAAGAATAAAGTAGAGGAGTCCTCGGAGTCCACTTTGGCGGCTATGGGCATGTATTGCGAGATGCTGGTAGGAAATGTATCCAGCAAGGCGCTGGAATTGGTGGCGAGTGACGACCTGTCCTCTTATTATGATTATTATGCGAAAAAGAATGAAGCGGAAGCGATGCAGTACTGGCGTGATGCGAAAAAAAATCTGCTTCAGATAAAAGCAAGCGTGAAATACATATATAGTTACAGTATTATTCCGGAAAACGGAACTTATATTACTTCTGCTTCAGGCACAATGGGGGATAACGTGCTGGAAAGGTTTTTTGAATCTCCGGAAGGGAAGCATTTTCAGGAGAACGGTACGCAGAAAAATGCGTGGTTCGGCTATCACACCTTTCTGGATAACCAGATGAAGATTTCCCCTGACCGGTACGGGCTTGTTTTTTACCAGAAGTTCTTAAGAACCAATACATTTCTGGTGCTGGATGTTACGACAGAGGCAGTGGAAGAAATACTGAACGGGATGGATTTCGGTGAAAACAGTATCAAGGCAATTATTACTCAGGACGGACGGGAAATCGTCCGTATCCAGCAGGGCGGCGAGGGAATCATACCGGAAGGCGACGGACCGGTTTTCACGGATAAAGAGTTTTACACAGAGAGTCTTGGCGCAAAAGAGATGGGGAGTCAGTATGTCAGGTATAATGGGGAGAGTTATCTGTACCTGTATACACCGATAGGAAAGACGGGAATTATGCTGTGCAGCCTGATTCCCCAGCGCAATATCGTGAAAGAAGTAAGTTTTATACGTAATCTCTGTGTGTTTATGATTATACTGGCCTGCATTATTGCATTTGTGATAGGCAGCAGGATTGCAACCGGGATGAGTAAATCTGTAAAACTCATTACCAATGGTTTGGATAAAGTATCGGAAGGGGATTTAACCCAGCATTTCGATATGAAACGGAAAGATGAGTTCGGCCTGCTGGCGAAGGGCCTGAATGATATGATAGCAAGCATACGCACGCTGATGACGGATATGAAGAAGTTCGGAAATCAGGTAAAGGAAATGGCGGATGGCGTAGCCATGAAATCAGACACCATTGACACTTCCATTAAAGAGATTTCGCGTGCGGTGGATGATGTAGCGTCAGGGACGCAGTCTCAGGCAAAAGATGCGGATAAGAGCAATGAAAAGATGACAGATTTCGCGGAAAAGGTGGACAGCGCATGTGAGGGAACCGATGATATGGGAAATACCATAGACCGGGCGACGGCGGCGGTCGGCCAGGGACGCGTCATTGTAGATGAACTGAGTGAGAAGACGGAAACCACGGTAGCGATTACAAAAGTCCTTGTGGATAATATTAATGATGTACAGGAGCGTTCTTCGGAAATCGAGGGATTTATTGATACGATTAACAGCATTGCAAGGCAGACGAACCTGCTTTCGCTTAATGCATCCATTGAAGCGGCGAGGGCCGGAGAGAATGGAAGAGGATTTGCTGTAGTGGCGGAAGAAATCAGGAAACTTGCGGATGAGTCCATGCAGGCCGGAAAGAATATTAAGAATATCGTGGAGAATATCGTAGAGACTACAAAGAAAACGACAGATTCTGCAAAGGAAGCGGAAACTATCGTGTTCGCCCAGGCGGATGCGCTGAAAGAAACCGTGGAAGTATTCGGTGAAATCAACACCTGTGTGGAAAGTCTTGTAAATGGTCTGAAGGATATTGCGGACAGCATGAGGGAAATCAACGTGGAAAAAGATATGGTACAGGAATCCATACGGAATATTTCCGTTGTTTCGGAACAGGCGGCCGTTGCTACGGAGGAAGTTACTGCTGCTTTGGATGGGCAGGTGAAAATTATTTCCGACCTGACGGAAGATGTGGAACTATTGAAGAGAGAGGCGGATGCATTGGATAAGTCAATTAGCAGATTTATTGTGTAGGAAGTGTGTTCGTATATATTTAGAAAGGACGTGGATTGCAGAATGTTTCGAGAAGATTTTGTATGGGGCGTTGCGAGCAGCGCCTATCAGATAGAAGGAAAAGACAGAGAGGATGGCTGCGGCGATACAATATGGGATGCGTTCGCTGCAGCAGGCAGGATTGCGGACGGGCAGAATGCGGAAGTAAGCTGTGACGGTATCCACAGATATAAAGAGGATTTTGCCCTGATGCGTATATTGGGGATAAAACATTACCGTTTTTCCTTAAACTGGGCGAGAATACTCCCGGAGGGAACGGGCAGGGTAAATGAAAAAGGGATTCGGTTATACCGCGATATGATACAGGAGATGGTGAAAAACGGTATCACACCTTATATCACGATGTATCATTGGGAACTTCCCCAGGCATTACAGGAGAAAGGCGGATGGCTGAATGAGGAAATCATCCAATGGTTTGGTGAATATGCGAAAGTGGTAGCGGAGAATTTTTCCGATGTATGCGAATATTTTATTACCCTGAACGAACCGCAGTGTTTTATCGGATTGGGGCATTTGTCAGGAGTACACGCACCGGGACTGAAACTTCCGGTTAAGGACGTATTTCAGATAGCGCATAATGCACTACGCGCTCATGGACAGGCGGTTATTCAGTTAAGAAAATATGCGTGCCGTCCGATTCAGATTGGCTATGCGCCTACCTGCGGCATGGCATATCCGGCAACGGAGCGTGAGGAAGATATTGCAGCGGCGAAAAAAGTGTTATTCGGTTTTTATAATCCGTTGGAAAACTGGACGTGGAATGTGGCGTGGTTTTCGGACCCCGTATTTTTAGGCCGTTATCCGGAAGAGGGTATGAAGAAGTATGCGGAATATCTGCCGGAGATTACAGAAGAGGATATGAAGCTGATTTCCCAGCCGCTGGATTTTATGGGACAGAATATATACAATGGCTACATGGTCCGTGCGGGAAAAGATGGGGAACCGGAATTTGTGGGAAGGAAAGCAGGGCATCCAAAGACGGCTGCGAACTGGCCGGTAACGCCCGAGGCTCTGTACTGGGGAGTGAGGTTCCTGCATGAAAGGTATCAGCATCCGCTGTATATTACGGAAAACGGGATGTCCTGCCATGATGTTGTTTCGGCGGACGGACGGGTGCACGATCCTAACCGTATCCATTTCCTTGACTGCTATCTGTCTGCACTGCAGAGGGCCTGCGGTGACGGAGCGGATGTCAGGGGATATTTTTTGTGGACATTCCTCGATAATTTCGAGTGGGATAAAGGGTACAACGAACGGTTCGGCATTGTGCATGTAGATTTTGAAACACAGAAACGAACCGTGAAGGATTCTGCTTTGTGGTATCAGAAGGTTATGGAGACGAACGGAAAAGAACTTGGCATCAACAGGCCGGTGCGGGAAATCCTGTTTTTCAATCCGGTATTTAAGAAGATGGTTTGGGGTGGAGAACGCATGGGAACGGAGTTTTGTTACGAACTGCCCTCCGACCATATCGGGGAGTGCTGGGGAATCAGCGCACATCCTCACGGCGATTGTGAAGTGAGGGAAGGGTACTATCAGGGAAGGAAGCTGTCCGAATTGTGGACGGAGCAGCCGGAGCTGTTCGGAAATTACGATGCTCCCGGTTTTCCGCTGTTAATCAAGATTATAGACGCCAAACAGGATTTGAGCATACAGGTACATCCGGATGATGCTTATGCCAAAGTAAAAGAAAATGGAAGTCTGGGTAAAACGGAATGCTGGTATGTGGTGGACTGCGAGGAAGATTCCAGTCTGGTCATCGGGCATAATGCCGGAAGCAAAGAGCAGATGAAAGAGATGATAGAAGGGGGCCGGTGGACGGAGTTCCTGCGTGAACTTCCGGTGCATAAGGGAGATTTCATACAGATTGATCCCGGAACGGTTCATGCCATCAAGGGCGGACTGATGATACTGGAAACACAGCAGAGCAGCGATATCACATACCGTCTGTATGATTACGGACGTCTGGTAGACGGCAGGCCCCGGGAACTGCATTTGGATAAAAGCATGGATGTGATTACCGTACCGGCAAAGGACGCGGCGAACAGTGTGAAGGGTACGCTGGGACTGCCGGTCAATACCATGAATGTATTGGAGACCAATCAGTATTATACGGTATGGAAGGTGGAAGTGGAAAAAGAATTTTCTTTTGAGCAGGAATATCCTTTTATGGACATGAGCGTCATTAAAGGGGAAGGACTGGTCAACGGGCAGATGATTAAGAAAGGGGATCATTTTGTGATTCCGTCAGGGTTCGGAAAAGTAGAGCTGCGGGGAAATATGCAGTTGATTGCTTCGGCGGCGGGATTGCATCATTAATTCCCGCGAACAATGAGGAAAATAGCCATGCTTAAGAGATATAAATATCTCTGGATATTTGACGAATGCGGCGAGGGTCAACAACCCCGCTGTTCTGCAGCGGGGTTGTTGACTTATGCAGATATCGGCGGAAAGCTGGATGGAGCAGTTGGTTGCTCTGTTCAGCTTTTTGCCGTAGAATCATAGGAAAACAGGGAAAGGAGAAGCGTTTGTATGGATAGGGAAGAAGTCAGGAAAAGAGCCAGAGAAAAGGCAGAGGAACTCGTAGGGAAGATGACGCTGGAGGAGAAAGCGGGGCAGCTCCGTTATAATGCGCCACCCGTTAAGAGGCTGGGGATTCCGGCATATAACTGGTGGAACGAGGCGCTGCACGGGGTGGCAAGGGCCGGACAGGCGACTGTTTTTCCGCAGGCAATCGGTATGGCAGCGTCTTTTGATACGGAACTGATGGAGAAAGTCGGGGATGCGGTTGCAACGGAAGGCAGGGCGAAATACAATGCCTATACAGCCATGGAAGACAGGGATATCTACAAGGGACTTACCTTTTGGGCGCCTAACGTGAATATTTTCCGCGATCCGAGATGGGGAAGGGGACACGAAACTTACGGAGAAGATCCTTATCTGACCGGCAGAATGGGAGTGGCCTATGTAAAGGGGATGCAGGGAGACGGAGAAACGATGAAGGCAGCGGCATGTGCCAAGCATTTTGCAGTTCATTCCGGGCCGGAGGGACTGCGCCATGAGTTCGATGCAGTGGTATCGAAAAAGGATATGGGAGAGACATATCTTCCGGCTTTTGAGGCGCTGGTAAAGGAAGCGGGAGTAGAGGCAGTGATGGGCGCCTATAACCGCACCAACGGGGAACCCTGCTGCGGCAGCAGGACGCTGATTCAGGAGATTCTGCGCGGAAAATGGGGATTTATGGGGCATGTGGTTTCCGATTGCTGGGCAATCAGGGATTTTCATGAACATCATATGGTGACTTCTACGCCGAAGGAATCCGCAGCGATGGCAATCAATGCAGGGTGCGACCTGAACTGCGGCGTGACATACCTGCATATACTGGGAGCTTATGAGGATGGGACTGTATCGGAGGAAACGATTACAGAGGCAGCAGTCCGTCTGTTCACGACACGCTATCTGCTGGGGTTGTTCGAAGGCAGTGAATTCGACGGAATCCCTTATGAAAAAGTGGAATGCAGGGAACATCTGATGCTGGCAAAGAAAGCAGCGGCGGAGAGTTTCGTGCTGTTAAAAAATGATGGTATCCTGCCGCTTAAGAAAGAGAAAATAAGGACAGTGGGAGTCATAGGGCCCAATGCCAACAGCCGTGCAGCGCTGGTCGGGAATTATCATGGTACGGCATCTGATTTCGTAACGGTACAGGAAGGGCTGATGCGTTATTTGGGAGAAGAAGTAAGGGTACTGACGTCTGCAGGCTGTCATCTGTTCAGGGAAAAGACAGAATCCCTTGCGCTGGTTCATGACAGGCTGGCGGAAGCGAAGATTGTTGCCGAAAACAGCGATGTAGTGATTCTGTGCCTGGGATTAGATGAAACTTTAGAGGGGGAAGAGGGAGATACCGGAAACAGTTACGCTTCCGGAGATAAAACAGATTTGAGTCTTCCAAAATCCCAAGAGCTCCTGATGGAAGCGCTGGCGGAAACCGGAACGCCGGTTGTCCTCTGTATGATGGCTGGAAGCGACCTGGATTTAAGCTATGCGGCCCGGCATTTTCCGGCCATATTGCAGGTATGGTATCCGGGCGGACAGGGAGGAACCGCAGTTGCGGAAACGTTGTTCGGAGATATTTCCCCGTCCGGGAAACTGCCTGTCACATTTTATGAGACAATAGAAGAACTGCCGGAATTCACGGACTATTCCATGAAGGGCAGAACTTACCGTTATATGGAAGGAAAAGCGCAGTATCCGTTTGGTTATGGCCTGACTTACGGGAAGGTAAGCGTGGAGGGAGCAGAGATAGTGAAACTGGAAGACCGGGAAAACGGCAGTTCCTACGGAGTCCGGGTGAGAATGAAAAATGTAGGGAGTACGGCGGTACACGAGGTACTGCAGGCATATGTAAAGAAAGAAGAGTCCGTATATGATTCGCTGCATCCTTCGCTCTGCGCATTCACCCGCGTGTTTTTGGACGGAGGCGCAGAAAAAGAAACCGTGCTGGAAATCCCGCGGTCAGCGTTTACGGTGGTAAATGAGGAAGGGGAGCGCATTCCGGGAGGGAACAGATACCGTTTTTATATCGGATTTTCACAGCCGGATGAGCGGAGCGTGGAGTTGATGGGGCAAAAGCCTGCAGAAGTGATACTGGAGCAGGACAAGGAGTGACATGGAAGGCTGGACTGTTACGATTTCCGTATAGGCAGATTATCTTTGCTTCCATAATCAGGATGATTGTGATAGAATGTATTCATTGGGTTTAAGCAGGAGTGAAGGATGTTCTGATTTTTCATTCTCAGGTTTGTGTCTGCGCTGCATCCGCAAACCTGTAAACCGGCTATGGACTTATGGAACAAAGCAGCGCAGAAATGAGGTAAAAAATGATTGCAGCTAAGTATAAAGAGATGTTGGGTGCGAAGTCCGTAATTCGTGAACTTTCGGAATATGCAACGGCAAGAGGGAAGGAAATCGGATATGAAAATGTGTTTGATTACAGTCTGGGAAATCCGTCCGTACCGGCGCCGGAGAGTTTCAGGAGGGAGATGATAAAGCTGCTGACGGAGTGCGATTCGATGGCAGTGCATGGTTACAGCCCCAGTCTCGGCATTCCTTCCGTAAAAGAAAAAATAGCACAATCCCTGAATAAGCGGTTTGGAATGAACTATACGGGAAATCATATTTTCATGACGTCAGGGGCGGCAGGTGCGATTGCCCATGCAGTCCGCTGTGTGACAGTGCCGGGAGACGAGGTGCTTACGTTTGCCCCTTTCTTTCCGGAATACCATCCTTATATTGATTTAACCGGTGCGCGGCTGGAAGTGGTTCCGGCAGATACGGAAAGCTTTCAGATAAATTTTGAATGTTTTGAGGAAATGCTGACGGAAAAGGTTATGGCGGTACTGATTAACACGCCCAATAATCCTTCCGGTATTGTATATACAAAAGAAACGCTGGAGAAACTGGCAGAGATAATGACGGAAAAAGCGGAAGCATATGGTCATGAAATTTATCTGATTTCCGATGAGCCGTACAGGGAAATCCTGTTTGCCGGAGTGGAAGAGGTATATGTATCGAAATTTTATGACAACACATTAAGCTGCTATTCTTATTCCAAATCGCTGTCCATTCCAGGGGAGCGTATCGGATATATTGCAGTTAATCCGGCATGTAAGGATGCGGAAATCCTGGTAAATATGTGCGGACAGATTTCAAGGGGCATTGGGCATAACTGTCCCACTTCCATTATTCAGCTGGCGGTGGCGGAGGTGGCGGATGAGACTTCCGATCTTTCCGTATATGAGACGAATATGAATATTTTGTATGAGGAATTGACGCGGCTTGGCTTTGCCTGTGTGAAACCGGGCGGGACTTTTTACATTTTCCCGAAGGCGCTGGAGGAGGATGCAAAGATATTCTGCCAGAAGGCGAAAAATTATGATTTGATTTTAGTACCGGGGGACAGCTTCGGATGTCCCGGATATTTCCGGATGGCGTATTGCATTGATACGGAGAAAGTGGAACGTTCGCTTCCCGCACTCCGGAAATTTGTCGGGACAGAGTATGGGGTGAAATAGCAAAGCCGGGCGTACAAATAGTTTGGAGGATGATTATGTATCAGGCAGGATTGGTTTTAGAAGGCGGAGCGATGAAAGGAATTTATACCGCCGGTGTTTTAGATTTTTTTCTGGATAAGGAGATAGGGTTTTCTTCCTGCTATGGGGTATCAGCAGGAGCCTGTCACTTGTGCAGTTTTTTGTCGAAGCAGAGGAAAAGGGCATACCGGGTAGCTATTAATTATCTGGATAATAAAAGATACTGCGGGACTTACAGTCTGCTTACTACAGGGGATTTGTTCGGAGCAGATATGTGTTATGACCTGATTCCCAATTATCTGGACCCGTATGATTATGAAGCTTTTAATCAGTATGAGGGAAATGCTTATGCAGTGGTAACGAATATTGAAACCGGAAAGGCGGAATATCTTCCGATGAAGGATATGCGTGAAGATATTCTGGCAGTCCGCGCTTCCAGTTCCATGCCGTTAGTCTCCCGCAATGTCAGGATTGGCGAGGGATTATATCTGGACGGCGGAATATCGGATTCTGTTCCGATTGCAAAGTCCATAAAGGATGGGAATAAAAAGAATGTAGTAGTGTTGACAAAAGAGATGGGATTCCGGAGGGAACCAGCTTCGTCCGCCCAGCTTGCATTGATAAAGGCGCGCTATATCGGATACCCGAAGGTGTATGAATTAATGAAGGAACGGCATATTAATTATAATGCCATGCTGGACTATCTGGATATGCAGGTGCAGAACGGAAATGCCTTTGTTATACGTCCTAAAAAGAAGAGCGGGGTAAGCAGAATCGAAAAGGACGAAAAGAAGCTGGAGGCATTATATGAAGAAGGCTACCGGGATGCGGAAGAATGCTATATGGACCTTTTAGAGTATCTGTCCGAATGAGAAACAGTCATGAACATCAAAAAAACGACGTATATATAATAGAAGGTTTACGTTTGGCAGCGGGACCGGAATAAAAAGCAGCAGCCACCCGTACAGTGCCCAGAGTAAATGATGGCTGCAAAGCAGACAGAATTTACTCTGCGTGAAAAAGGTACTGGAAGGGCGGCTGCGGTACTGGAATAAAAAAACAGCAGCCGCCCATACAGTGCCCAGAGAAAATGATGGCTGCAAAGCAGACAGAATTTACTCTGCGTGAAAAAGGTACTGGAAG
>CAMXQE010000032.1 GCA_947246015.1 uncultured Lachnospiraceae bacterium
CGATGGCCGGGACTTATACGGGTGCAGTGGTACGTTTCACGGACCCGAATGATGAAGAAGAATACTCAGTGATGATAATCATATTGATTTTACAGACAGACTATGTTATTTTTTAGGTAGGGGAGATTTCCCTCCCAACCGCTTATCGGATGCTCTCAATAATCATTTTGATAACGGCGATGAGAGTTCCGATTTCCAAGGCAAGTTGTGTAAGTGCTCGAACCACTTTTATCAGCTTGCCAATTTTTTTGTCCATGTGGATAGCAGGACAGCGCACTACTGGGCGCTGAATGATAATTTAAATCGTGTTGCATAATTATCTCTTATACAATATTTTTATATTTTAATTTAATTTTTGTATTATAGATAATAATTTAAAATCCCAGTGTTTATGCAGGTTTTTTAATAACCGTCATAAATACTGGGGTTTCTCTTTTTATGCGGTTAGTGGGACTCGAACCCACACTCCGAGGAATAAGAACCTAAATCTTACATGTCTGCCAATTCCATCATAACCGCCTGTTTATACCATCCTATCTGCTTTTGGACGAATGCAGCCAGTAAGCAGAAAGAGTGGAATTACGTATGCTATCTTAACATTTCATGATTTTTATGTCAATATATTATTCTTGAATCCTGTATATATCTTTGATAAGATGAATAATAAGTATGGCAGGGACAGAAAACCGGTATGAGGAGGAATGGGAATGGCGAGGACGGTATCGATAGGCGCACAGGATTTTGCCAAATTGATTTCAGATAATTGCTTTTATATAGATAAGACTGCTTTCATTCAGGAATGGTGGGAGAGCAGGGATATTGTTACCCTCATTACCAGACCAAGGCGTTTTGGCAAAACTCTGAATATGAATATGCTGGAGCGTTTCTTTAGCCTTAAATATGCGGGACAGGGGGAACTTTTTCAGGGACTTGCTGTTTGGGAGAATGAGGCGTACCGGAAACTGCAGGGAACTTATCCTGTCATCAGCCTGTCGTTTGCAGGAGTCAGGGAGAATACTTATGGTTTGGCCGTGTACCGGATTTGCGGGATTTTGCAGGATTTGTATGTGAAATTCTATTTTCTGACGGAGTCGGAGATGCTGACGGAGGGCGAGAGGAAGCTGTTTAAGAAATTGTCGGAAGATATGACGGAGCAGGATGCGCCGATGGCACTGCATAAGCTTTCCATGTATCTGGAACGGTATTTCGGAAAGCCGGTGATTATTCTGCTGGATGAATACGATACGCCCATGCAGGAAGCCTATATGTACGGCTTTTGGGAGGAGCTTGTCTTTTTTATGAGAAGTCTGTTTAACAATACTTTTAAAACTAATCCCTATATGGAGCGGGCGGTTATGACCGGAATTACCCGGATTAGTAAAGAGTCTGTGTTTTCGGATTTAAATAACCTGAATGTGATTACAACGACTTCCGACAAGTATGCCTCCTGTTTTGGCTTTACCGGGAAAGAGGTGTTTTCAGCCATGGATGAGTATGGATTAGAAAATAAGGAAGAAGTGAAACGGTGGTATGATGGCTTTACGATTGGTAGTTTGCATGATATCTATAATCCATGGTCAATTATCAATTTTTTGGATAAAGGGAAATTGAAAACCTACTGGGCGAATACCAGTTCCAACAGCCTGGTGGGAAAACTGCTCAGGCAGGGCAGCCAGGATATGAAGATACAGTTTGAGCAGCTGCTTGGCGGCGGGACGATTGAAAGCCGGATTGATGAAGATATTGTTTTTCATCAGCTGGGGCAGAATGAGAATGCGGTATGGAGTCTTCTTCTTGCAGGGGGATATTTGAAAATTGTGGAGATTAGGGGAAATATTTATGAAATGATGCTGACGAACTACGAAGTGAAGCTGATGTTTGAAAATATGGTGCTTGACTGGTTTGGGGAGGATGCGCCGAATTATAACCGATTCGTCAAGGCTCTTTTGCTGGGCGATGTGGATGCAATGAATTTTTATATGGAAAATGTGGCGGAATCTATGTTCAGCTCCTTTGATGTTGGAAACAGACCTTCGGCGAAGGCAAGTCCTGAGCGGTTTTACCATGGGTTTGTGCTTGGGCTTTTGGTGGAGCTTGCAGGCAGGTATGTAGTGACGTCTAACAGGGAAAGCGGTTTCGGACGGTACGATGTGATGCTGGAGCCGTTAAAGGCGGAAGATGACGGTATCCTTTTGGAATTTAAGGTTTATAATCCGAAAAGGGAAGCAGATTTGGAAGAGACGGTACAGGCGGCCCTGCGGCAGATTGAAGAAAAAAAATACGAACAGGTTTTGAGGGCACATGGAATAGGCGGGAGCGTATCCGCAAATATGGGGTAGCCTTTGAAGGAAAGCGGGTATTGATTGGGACAATGCAGAAGAAAACAGGCTGAAAAGGGCCGAAAAAAGGCGGCCGACAAAAAAATTGAAAAAAATTAAAAAAATTAAAAAAAAGACTTGCATATTTTAAAATATCATGGTATATTAAATATGAGCTTGAGAGAGCTCAATGTAAAATTCCCCTTTTACATGAAAAGGATGTTTGCTTCGGCGAGCATCCTTTTTGCATTCAATAAGCCGGCTCGCGGAGCGTGACGGCGTTTGAGGCACACGCCGACGCAGAGAAAATATGCCACTAAAGTGGTGCGTTGGCGGCGCAAGGGTAGGGGAAAAGCTTTTTTTCTACCCGATTGCAGAATACAGAAAAGGGACTTATCTATGGAAGCGCCGTTTAAGCACAAAAAAATAACACCAGCCGCCGCGTGTTCACGGGATATACAAGTGTGAGACCGGACACCGGCGATACATCTGTAAACAGGCGCATTCCTTTCGGAACTGATGTTATATTTACATCTATTATAATACGCAGGAGTGAAAGAAGCAAGAGGAATGGAGTGGAGATTGTGGGAAGGAGCGTATGTAAAATGAAAAAAATGATGGTACTGTTTTTAGCGGCATGGATGCTTGTGTTAGGAGGCTGCGGTGAGACGGCGGCTGCAACAGCGGTGGAAAAGGAAATGGAAATGGAAGAATCCGCAGCAGAAAAACAGGAAGACGCAGCGGAGAAAGGGAACGGCGGCACCGGCGGGGAAAACAAGGCGGATGACGGTGCGGCGGCAGAAAAGGAAGCGGTAGAAAAGAACGCGGCAGAAAAGGAAGCTGCGGAGGGGGATAAAGCAGGGGAAAATACGGACGGCACAACAGTCCCGGCTGAAAGCGGCGCGACGGAAAAAGCTATGGAAACCAATGCGGAAGCGGCGGAAAAGGACGGGGAAGGCGTTCAGGATAAAGCGGACGCAGATGACAGTAATGAGGGAACAAAGGGTAAAGAAACGAAAGACGATAAGACTGCAGACACGCAGGAAATGGAAGCGGCGGCTGGTGAAGATGCCGAATCAGTGGAGGAGAAACAGCCCCGGCTTGCGGATTATGAAATGACGGTTTACGAACAGCCGGAGGTTATGTATGCTTCCAATCCGGTGAATGTCAGGAAGGGGCCAACGACGGATTTTGAGCGGACAGGCGGCCTGAGACGGGGGCAGGAAGTATCGGTAACGGGACAGGCGGACACGGGCTGGTATGAGATTGTTTACGGAGACGGAAAGGCATATGTCAGCGGACATTATCTTCAGAAGGAAAAACCGGAGGAGGAACCTGCGCCCCAGCAGCAGGCAGCAGCACAGGGACAGCCGGTGACGGAGGTTAAGAATGTGGCCGGCGTGATTATGGTGGGTGATTCCCGTTTCGTACAGATGCAGGCAAACATAGGGGAGAACAGCTGTACATGGATAGCAGAGAACGGGAAGGGATACAACTGGTTCAATGAAACGGCGGTTGCGAGGATTGACGGCTGTGTGGGAAAAGGCTCAAAAATTCTAATCAATCTGGGAGTGAATGACCCCGGCCATGTAAACGATTATCTGGCGCTGGTAAATGCCAAAGCTGCGGAGTGGGTCGGCAAAGGCGCGAAAGTGTATTACGCTTCCGTGAATCCGGTATGGGAAAATCCCTATACGACGGAAGAACAGGTGGAATATTTCAACAGTCAGATGCAGGCGGGGCTGAGCGGGGACGTACGCTGGATAGATAGCCATAGTTATTTGAATTCCATTGGTTATAAACTGGTGGACGGGCTTCATTTTAATGCGGAAACCTATCAGAATCTTTATGCTTATTTTATGAGCTGCTTATAAATGATGACTGTTATGCCGGGCCATTATGATTTCCGGAAGCAGGTATATTTTTCCTTGTGCTTGTATCGTCAATCTGATATAATAAATAACGGAATGGCCGGAATTTCCATATGACGGGACAGCGGACTGAAAAAGAATGCGGTATCCGTTAAGCGGAACATCCGGAACATCCGGAAAATAGGAAATATTATAAAACAAAAGGAGAGGGAACAATGAAAGGAAATATTGTTGTTGGACAGTCCGGCGGCCCTACTGCCGTAATTAACTCTTCCGTTGCCGGTGTATATGCTGCGGCAAAGAAGCTGGGAGTAAAGAAAGTATATGGTATGGTACACGGTATTCAGGGATTTTTACAGGACAACCTGTGCGACCTTGATGAATATCTGGCAGATGAGACAGGGATTGAACTGTTGAAGAGAACCCCTTCCGCATTTTTAGGCTCCTGCCGTTTCAAGATGCCTAAAATCGAAGGACATGAAGAAGTATACGAAAAAGTATTTGAAATCATGGAAAAACATGACATTGAATGTTTGTTCTATGCAGGCGGCAATGATTCCATGGATACCGTTAAGATGTTGTCCGATTATGCGGCAGCCCATAACAAACCGCAGAGGTTTATGGGCGTTCCGAAGACCATAGATAACGACCTTCCGATTACGGACCACTGCCCCGGATACGGTTCGGCAGCAAAATATATCGCAGCCAGCTTAAAGGAAGTCATCCGTGATAACGAGTCTTTCGGCGTAGAGAAGCCTACCGTATGTATCGTTGAAATCATGGGACGTAATGCAGGATGGCTGACGGCAGCGGCAGCTCTGGCAAAGGGCGAGGACTGCAGCGGCGTAGATGCGATTTATCTGCCGGAGAAAACCTTTGACGTGGATGCATTCATGCAGAAAGTAAAACATCTTGGCGAAACCAAGTCTTCCGTTGTGATTGCTGTTTCCGAAGGTATCAAGATTGCGGACGGACGTTATGTATGTGAGCTGGCAAATGAAAATGTGGCAGTGGATGCATTCGGACATAAGCAGATGTCTGGTACGGCTGCTTACCTTGCAGCAGAAGCAGCAAAATTAACAGGGCTGAAGACACGTGCCATCGAGTTCTCTACCTTACAGCGTGCGGCTACTCACCTTGCTTCCCTGACAGATATCAACGAAGCATTCCAGGTAGGCCATGACGCAGTTCTGGCAGCAGAAGAAGGCAAGACAGGCATGATGATTACTTTGAACAGGAACGGCGATGACCCGTATCAGTGCGGTACCAGCGCATATGATATCCACGCTATTGCCAATGTGGAGAGGGCAGTTCCGGATGAGTGGATTACCGAGGACGGCTGCGGTCTGAACGAGGGATATGAGAAATATGCAAGACCTCTTATCATGGGAGAATTACAGCCGCTGTTTGTAAACGGCCTGCCGAGACACCTGGTAAGAAAAAAATAACAGGACAGAAAATAAGAATACGATAAGAAAACGTATAAACGAAGAAAAAGTGGAAACGAAGAAAACGTATAAACAAAGAAAAGAACGTAAGAGCAGAATACCGCTGAATCAGTAACAGGCAGAACCTGCCGGAGTATCCGTAAATGATATTCCGGCAGGTTTTTTACTTCCGCACAGAAATGAGGGAAAACATGCACAAATAAAACCATTCTTAATTATTATATTGGTATACAGATTTTTTATGACAAAAAACAGATTTGGCATTGCATGGATACAGACCGGAAGGATATGGAGGGAATTATGGCAGAATATGATATTGCGGTAATAGGCGGGGATAAACGCACAGCCTGTATGGTGCCTTTTTTCAGGGAAATGGGATATCGCGTGATTTGTTATAAAATAAGCCATGTAAAAGCGGGGAAGATAGAGACGGACGGCACGGCGGAATCATTGAAACAGGCGGTGGAATCGGCGAAAGTCATTGTAGGGGGAATCCCCATTGAGAAGAAAGGAATCGTGCATATCAGGGAGTTGTCCAGGCACCTGCGGAAACACCATATAGTGTTCGGAGGTGTGATACCGGAGGCGTTCCGCCAGGAGTGTGATGAAAGGGGAATCTGCTGTTATGATTTTATGAAGGATGAAAGCATTGCGGTATTCAATGCGGTAGCGACAGCAGAGGGCGCTATTTTGGAAGCGCTGATTCATAAGGATACAAATATCCACAGAAGCCGCACGCTGGTATTGGGCTATGGAAGATGCGGGATGGCATTGGCACAGAAACTGAAGGGCCTGTCTGCTTATGTGACCGTCTGCAGCAGCAGTCCCGTGGAACTGGCACGGGCGGAAGCGATGGGAATGGAAACTTTGCTTTTGGACCGTCTGGAAGAAAAGATAGGAGAGTTTGAATACCTTTATAATACGATTCCGGCTCTCGTGCTGGAAGAGAGGATGCAGGGAAATCTGCAGAAGGATGCCCTTATCATCGACATTGCATCGGGTAAGGGAGGCGTGGATTATCAGGCCGCGGAGCGGCTGGGGGTGAAAGCGCTGCACTGCCTGGGACTGCCGGGTAAGTATGCCGGAAAAATATCGGCAAAACGGCTGACAGAGTATGTGGCAGAGAAGCTTTAAAGTGCGTGAAAGGCAGGTTGTCATATGGAATATGGGGAATATGCAGAATATGCAGAATTGAAAGGAAAGAAAATAGGGATAGCAATGAGCGGTTCCTTTTGCATGTTTGATAAGGTTTTTAGCCAGATGGAACATCTGGCGGAGGCCGGAGCGGAGATTTATCCGTTTTTTTCCGATGCGGCGCAGCAGATATCGAGCCGGTTCGGAACACCGGAGGAATACCGGAAACGGGTGGAAGAGATAACAGGAAGGGCTCCGGTTATGAGTATAGAGGGAGCGGAACCTGTCGGTCCGAAAGGATATCTGGATGTGCTGGCAATCGTTCCGTGTACAGGAAATACGGCGGCGAAGCTGGCAAACGGGATTACGGACAGTCCGGTGTTAATGGCCTCAAAAGCTCATTTGAGGAACAATAAGCCGCTGGTAATTTTTATTTCTACCAACGACGGACTGGGAATGAATCTGAAAAATATCGGGCTGCTGCTGAATACGAAGAACATTTATTTTGTGCCCTTCGGACAGGACGACTGGAAAAAGAAACCGAATTCACTGGTGGCACATGCCGATATGCTGCTTCCGGCTTTGGAGGCGGCGCTGGAACATAAACAGATACAGCCTTTGTTAGTATAAATGTGTGGAGGAAAAGAGTGAAAGATTTTTCAAATCTTTCGCTCCACAAGTTTGTGTCTGCGCTGCATCCACAAACTTGACATGCGCAAAAAGCAGCGCAGAAATGAGGGAAATTATGTGCGGAATTGCTGGTTTCTTTGATGCGAAAGCGGACTACAGAGCAGAGAGAGAAAAGTGGGAGGCGGTTCTGAAGCAGATGAACCGCAGGCAGAAGCACAGGGGGCCGGATGCGGACGGAATCTATCTGTCAGGGAATTGCGGGCTGGCTCATGTGAGGCTGTCCATTATTGATTTAGCAGGCGGGCAGCAGCCTATGGTGAAGCGGGCCGGCGGATATGAGTGGGCGATTGTATACAACGGGGAAATTTACAATATGAAACAGCTTCGGAAGGAACTGGAGAGAGAGGGGGTGACGTTTTCCACAAACAGCGATACGGAAGTCATACTGGCCGGATATATGGAACATGGAGTTGATTTCGTGAAAAGACTGAACGGAATCTTTGCTTTCGCCATTTGGGATGGAAGAAAGCGGAAGCTGTATCTGTTCCGTGACCGGCTGGGAGTAAAACCCTGCTTCTACGCAAAGCGGGAGAACGGCATTCTTTTTTCCTCGGAAATCAAAGGCGTCCTGTGCTATCCGGGTATGGAGGCGCAGGTGGATAAAGAGGGACTGTGTGAAGTGCTGGGGCTGGGGCCGGCGAAGACGTACGGAAAAGGAGTTTTCCGGGGGATATCGGAAGTGGTTCCGGGGCATTTCCTCGAATGTGACAGGGAAGGCGTGAAAGTGCACTGTTACTGGAAACTGGAAAGCAGTCCCCACGAAGACAGTTGGGAGGAAACGGCGGAAAAGATGCAGTATCTGGTAGAGGATGCGGTGCGGCTTCAGATGTTGTCGGATGTGCCTGTATGTACTTTTTTATCCGGCGGCGTGGACAGCAGCCTGGTGACTGCAATCTGCAGCAGGGAGCTGAGGAAACAGGGAAAGACGCTGGATACCTATTCGTTTGATTTCAAGGACAACGACATTCATTTTCAGGCAAATGCGTTCCAGCCTTCGCAGGATAGGCCCTGGGTGGATAAGGTGAAAGAACATGCACAGACGGCCCACCATTATTTGGAGTGCAGGAACGAAGAACTGTATGACTATTTGTTTGAAGCGGTGGACGCCAGAGATTTGCCCTGTATGGCGGATGTGGAATCTTCCATGCTGTATTTCTGCAAAAAAGTGGCCAAACGGCACAAGGTGACATTGACCGGGGAGTGTGCGGATGAGATATTCGGCGGATATCCATGGTTCCATAAAAAGGAATGTTTTGAGGCGGATACTTTTCCCTGGTCGATGGATTTCGGCCCACGGACGATGCTGTTAAGGGAAGAAGTGGCAAAAGAGCTGCCGTTAGAGGCTTATGCCGGGGAAGCATATCACAGGACAATAGAGGAAACGCCTGTTTTAGAGGGCGAGAAACCGGAAGAAAAACGGCGCAGGGAGATTTCCTATCTGAACCTGAAGTGGTTCATGCAGACGCTGTTAGACCGGATGGACCGCACGAGTATGCATGTGGGACTGGAAGCGCGGGTTCCGTTTGCAGACCATCGTATCGTGGAATATGCGTGGAATGTGCCGTGGGATATGAAATGCCGTGAAGGGGTTGTGAAAGGGCTGCTGCGGGCGGCCGGGAAAGATTATCTGCCGCATGAAGTGCTTTACCGGAAGAAAAGCCCGTATCCGAAGACCTACGATCCTGCTTACGAACGGTTATTGCGGGGAAAGATGCGGGAAATCGTAGAGGATGGCAAAGAGCCGGTGAATGTGCTGATTGACGGAAAGAAGGTGCGGGAGTTCATGGAGCGGCCTTCGGATTATGCAAGGCCCTTTTACGGACAGCTGATGGCAGGCCCGCAGCTGTTAGCATATCTGATTCAGGTGAATTACTGGCTGAAAGAGTACCGGATAAAACTGTCGTAGTATCTGCCGGAAAAAGTGTTTTTTGGTTGAATCCTATGTGTGCATATGATACAATGTGGTAGAAATTTGTATTTATGAACAGTATACCGGAGACATATGGACGGAGGGAGATATTATGTTGCAAAAGAAAGTGCGACTGTTGTGGGGAGTCTGTGCGCTTGGGATTATTTTGGGCGGATGCGGGGATAAGTCGCCGCTGGATGCAAAGAATCCTGTGACAATTGATGTATGGACCTATTATAACGGTGACCAGCTTACGGCATTTGACAGTCTGGTAGAGGAATTTAACGAGACGGTAGGAAAAGAAGAAGGGATTATCATAAAAGGTTACAGCCAGGGTTCCGTGAACGATTTGGAGACGAATGTGCTGGCGGCAGTAAAGGGAGAGGTCGGTGCGGATGAGGTGCCGAATATCTTTGCGGCATATGCGGATACGGCATACGCGGTAGACCAGATGGGTCAGGTAGTGGATTTGAAGGATTATCTGAGCGAGGAGGAAGTCTCTGCCTATATAGACAGTTATATCAGGGAGGGGGATTTCAGCGGCGGAGGAGAGATTAAGATATTTCCGACTGCGAAATCTACGGAAATATTTGTTCTGAATAAGACGGACTGGGATGTTTTCGCGTCGGAAACCGGAGCCGCCTATGAAGATATGGCGGATATGGACGGTCTGGTGGAGACGGCGCAGCGTTATTATGAATGGAGCGACGGGAAGACGCCCGATGTGCCGAATGACGGGAAAGCCCTGTTTGGCAGGGATGCCATGGCGAATTATATGTTAATCGGCAGTATGCAGATGGGGACAGAGATTTTTCAGGTGTCAGAGGGAAAGATGACGCTGAATTTCGATAAAGAAACGGTACGGAACCTTTGGGACCATTATTATGTGCCTTTTGTAAAAGGATATTTTGCTGCAACAGGGCGCTTCCGCAGCGATGACATCAAAACAGGTAATATTATCGCTTATGTGGGAGCTTCTTCGGGTGTTTCGTTCCTTCCGGAATCGGTCAATATCAGTGATGCGGAGAGTTATCCTATCGAGATGGAGATACTTCCCTGCCCGAAATTCGAAGGGGAGGATTCGACCTATGCGGTACAGCAGGGGGCCGGCATGGTTGTGACAAAAGGAAGCGAGGCGGAAATCTATGCATCCGTGGAATTCCTGAAATGGTTCACTGCGGATGAACGGAATATAAAATTTTCTGTGAACTCCGGATATCTTCCGGTAACAAAGACGGCAAATGATAAAACCGCAGTTATGGACAGCGGGGCGCAGATAAGCGATAATATGGGCAAAATGCTTTCAGTTGCCGTGGATACGGTAAACGGGAATAAAATGTATACAACGAGGGCGTTTGAAACGGGAACAAAAGCGCGTAATATATTGGAATATGCCATGAGCGACCGTGCGGCGGCGGACCGTGAAGCGGTAGTGTCCAGACTGGCATCGGGGATGAGCCTGGAGGAAGCTGTTTCGGAATTTGTTTCAGATGAATATTTTGATGCGTGGTATGAAGATACATTGAAACAGCTGCAGGCATTTGAAAACTAAGGAGGCTGTCATGTCGGAACGGAGAAAAGACAGAACCATCTTCCATGTGATAGTGCTGCCGTTAATAAGTCTGTTGGCAGTGGAATTATGCGTGCTGGCAGGGAGTCTGCTGTTCGGCGGCGTAATGACGAAACTGAATCAGAATGCGCAGGATATGCTGGCACAGCAGGTGGAAAACCGCGGAAATTATCTGATGAATGATATGATTGGGAATTGGTCGAATCTGAGTATGCTCTCGGAAGAAATCAATACCATAGTACAGGGAAAACTGGATGCGAAACAGTTTCAGTTAGAGGAACTGAACGGTAACAGCGAAAAGTGTACCGGGCTCTTGAAAGAAATAAGGCCGGAGCTGGTAGAGACAATGTACAACAAGCAGGTTTCGGGAATTTTCCTGATTCTGAATACTTATGATTTGGAGGGAGAGGAGGCTCCGGAGTCGCTGTCCGGTATTTATCTGCGGGATTTGGACCCGACTTCCACACCTTCCCAGCGGAATGAGGATATCCTGACGGAGCGGGCGCCGGTGGATGTGGTACGTTCGGGGCGCATTGCTACGGACACGGGCTGGCAGCCGTTTTTTTCCGGTGAGGACATAAATCAGCCATTTTTTTATAAACCTTTCCAGACGGCATATGGTGATGAGCGGCGGCTGGCAGCGAAAGAGTATGGATATTGGACAACGGAGACTTACTGTCTGGCGGGGGATAACCGGCGGGCCATTTCTTATTCCGTTCCGTTGATTTTGAAGGACGGAAGCGTATACGGAGTGCTGGGGATAGAGTTACTGGAGGATTATGTCCAGTCGCTTCTGCCGTGCGGGGAATTAATGGAAAAGGAGCGGGGGTCTTATCTGCTGGCAGTTTCCAAAGAAGGGAACAGTCTGCTGGAGCCGGTAATTTTTTCCAGTGAATCCATGACAAAGGGAACATTGGAAGAACTCCGGTTTACAAGGAGCGAGGTCAATGACAGGGAAGCGGAAGAGGGAAGCGGGAAGTATTACGGAGCGGTGAAGCCGCTGGCAGTGTACAGCAACAATGCTCCGTTTGACTCGGATAAATGGTATCTGGTTGGAATCGGTGCGAAGGAGAATCTGTTTGCATTTGCAACACAGATACAGAGGATATTGCTGGCATCCTTTGCGCTGACAATGCTGATTGGCCTGGTCGGTATCTTTTGGGTCAGTTACCGGCTGTCCAAACCTATCCAAAGACTGTCCCATGAGGTGGAAGAGGCGAAGCAGAGCAATGTCCTGCCTGTGCTTTCCACAACGGGAATACGGGAAATCGACCAGTTTGCCGGAGCCATTACCAGACTTCAGGGGGAAGTCATTGATTCTTCCACGCGGTTTGTGCAGATTATGAATATGGCCAGCGTGGATTTGGCCGGATATGAGATAAAAGAAGGTCACGATGGTGTGTTTGTAACAGAGAACTATTTTCCTCTGATGGGGCTGGAAGGCGTGGATATCGGGAATCTCACGGCAGAGGCATTTAAAAGGAAACAAAAAGAGGCCCTTCAGGATTTTGAGTATACCGTTTCCGAGGATGGCAGCGTGGTATATCAGATTCCGGTAGAGCCGGAAGGAACGCGGTATCTGCGCTTTGAGGATGTAACGGAAGGGGAACGGCAGGTCGGGCTGATTGAGGATGTGACGGTCTCAACACTGGAGCGGATGAGAGTGGAACGGGAAAGAGACTGCGACGGACTGACAAAGCTGTATGCAAGACGGGGATTCCGGAGGGTGGCGGATGCGCTGTTTTTAAAGCCGGATAAGCTGAAACATGCGGGGCTTCTGATGATAGACCTGGATAACCTGAAATCCACGAACGACAGATTCGGCCATAACTTCGGCGATATGTATATTCAGACTGCCGGGAAGTGTTTTCTGGACAATACGCCGGCAAATACTATATGTGCCCGTATTTCGGGGGATGAATTTCTTCTGCTGTTCTATGGATATGATAGCCGGGATGAGATACGGGAGAAGATAAAGAAGCTTTACCGGGCTATTGGGGAAGTGGAGTTTGTCCTTCCTAATGGAAGCAACATGGGACTGAGCGCTTCCGGCGGTGTGGCATGGTATCCGGAGGACAGCGAAGAGTTGTCCGAGCTGATGAAGTATTCGGATTTTGCCATGTATCAGGTGAAACGTTCGAAAAAGGGAAACCTGAGAGAATTTGATGCGGAAGCTTATCAGGAGAAGATATATCAGAATCAGAGCAGACTGGAATTTAACCAGTTGCTGGAAAGCAGGCAGGTAAATTACCATTACCAGCCGATTTTCCATAGCAGGACAGGAGAACCATATGCATATGAGGCATTGATGCGGGTGGATTTCCCGACGCTGCGTTCACCGGAAACGGTATTGCGCCTGGCAAGAGAAGAAGGGCGGATGAGTGATGTAGAGTATATGACGCTGTTCTGCTCCTGTGAACGTTATGAAAAGCTGCTGGAACAGGGGGTAGTTTCCGAACAGGCATTTCTGTTTGTGAATTCCATTGCTAACGTGCGTATGACAGAGGCGGAGGAACGGGAATATCATGAACGGTTTGGAAAACTGCAGCCCCGCATTGTGATTGAAATTACGGAGTCTGAGCATCTGGATATGGAACTGGTAGAAGGAAAGAAGAGTGTGGAAGGATTCTCAGGCATGTTTGCGCTGGATGATTACGGGAGCGGCTATAACAGCGAAATTAATCTGCTGGAATTAAAACCGCAGTTTGTCAAAGTGGATATTACGATTGTACGGGATATGGATAAGGATGTGAATAAACAGCAGATTGTGACGAATATCGTACAGTATGCCCATAAGCGGAACATGATGGTCATTGCAGAGGGACTGGAAACAGCGGAGGAAGTGAAGAAGTCGCTGGAACTGGGAGTGGATTTGCTTCAGGGTTATTTCCTCGCCCGTCCGGGAGAGGTACCGCCTGCTGTCAGTGAAGAGGCTTATCAGCTGATTCGTGAATATTGGGGGCAGGAATAGGATAAGGACATAAAGAAAAGAATGGCATATTATAATGAGAGAAGGAAAGAGAGGTTGACAGAATGAAAGTTTTAATGTTGAACGGAAGTCCCCATGCGAAAGGGAACACGTATACCGCGCTGTACGAAATGGAGAAAATCTTTACGCAGGAAGGAATCGAAACAGAACTTTTACATATCGGAAATAAGGATATCCGGGGGTGTATCGGATGCCGTTCCTGCAAGGAAAAAGGAAAGTGTGTGTTTGACGACCTGGTGAATGAGACGGCGCCGAAGTTTGAAGCGTGCGACGGGCTTGTAATCGGAAGTCCGGTTTATTATGCTTCTGCAAACGCGACACTGGTGGCGTTCCTGACCCGGCTGTTTTACAGCACGTCCTTTGATAAGACAATGAAAGTGGGCGCCAGTGTGGTTGCCGCGCGCCGTGGCGGATTGTCTTCCACATTTGATGAATTGAATAAGTTCTTTACGATTTCCGGAATGCCGGTAGCGTCCGGACAGTATTGGAACAGTATCCACGGCTCGGCTCCCGGAGAAGCCGGACAGGATACGGAGGGTCTTCAGATTATGCGTACGCTTGCAAAAAATATGGCATTCCTGATGAAGAGCATTGCCCTTGGAAAAGCAGAGTATGGAATTCCTGAAAAAGAACCGTTCCAGCCGATGAATTTCATCCGGTAAGGATATGGGACATAAAAAACCCCGCCCAAAAGGCGGGGTTTTTTATGCACAGGGGTGCGTAAGGAAATTAGCTGCTATGCAGCACGCACCCCGCGCGGCGAGTAGGGAGAAAAGCTTCCCTACTCAATTATACGGAACTTAAGGATTGAAGTTTCGCATAGAATGAAGTATGATGGAAAAGCAGGGAGGTGTCCGATGCAGCGGATTAATGAGGATATTAAAAGCGGGCAATTGAAACAGGTTTATCTTCTTTACGGAGAGGAAGCGTATCTGCGCAGGCAGTATCGGGACAGGCTGCAAAATGCGCTGGCTGCGGACGGGGATACGATGAATTACAGCTATTTTGAAGGAAAGGATATTTCCGTGGGGGCTGTGATTGATTTGGCGGAGACTCTTCCTTTTTTGGCGGACCGGAGAGTGATTGTCATAGAAAACAGCAATCTTTTCAAGGCGGGCGGCGAGAAGATGGCGGAATATCTGGAGAAACCGGCGGAGACGGCATATTTTGTCTTTGTTGAAAAGGAAATCGATAAAAGGAGCAGGCTGTTTAAAATGGTTTCTGCGAAGGGGACGGCTGTGGAATTTCCGGTGCAGAATGAGGCAACCTTAAAAAAATGGGTGCTCGGTATGATAAAGAAGGAGAATAAGCGGATTACGGAACAATCGCTGGAACTTTTTCTGGAGAAAACGGGAACGGATATGGAAAACATCCGGAAGGAACTGGAAAAGCTGATGTGTTACTGCATGGATAAAGAAGCGGTATCCGGACAGGATATCGAGGATATCTGCACGCATCGTGTCAGCAGCCATATTTTCGATATGGTCAATGCCATTGCGGACAGAAAGCAGAAAAAGGCGCTGGATTTGTATTATGACCTGCTGGCCCTGAAAGAGCCTGCCATGCGTATCCTTTTTCTGATTGCAAGGCAGTTCAATATGCTGCTTCAGGTAAAGGAACTGAAGGGAAAAGGGTATGACAATAAAACCATCGGCGGTAAGGTAGGGCTGCAGCCCTTTATTGCAGGGAAATATGCGGCGCAGGCGGCGAAATTCAAGAGCAGTGACCTGCGGAAAGCGCTGGAAGCCTGTGTGGAAGCGGAGGAAGCTGTGAAAACAGGGCGGATGAATGATGTGATGAGTGTGGAACTCCTGATTGTACGGTATAGCGTATAAGCCGGCGGGCAATAGGAAGGATTCATATGAAAAAAATAACGGGGATACTTTTTGCGGCTGCTGCAGGACTTATCATGTTTCTTGGTTTTCAGTGCCGGAGCTATATCCTGCAGAACAGGCAGTTGCAGGAGGAACTGGCGGATAAGGACAGATTGATAAAAGCCTGTGTGGAAGAGATGCGGCAGAAGCAGGAAGCTGCGGAACTGGCACAGGCCCGGCTGACAGAGATTTTGGATGCAGCGGAATATGAAACAGAGACCGGATTTGTGAAAAAAGGCGGTTTTTATTTGATTGATTCCGGCCGCCAGTTATCGAAGTTAGCCGAAATGGTAAGGGAAGGTGAAGAAATTGAGCAGGGGGTGGATGCAGCGGAGGCTTCTTACCGGCTGCGGGACAGTTTGGAAATGCAGGACTGGTTTTCCATCGGCACACAGCAGAGGCCGTTTAACGGAACCTTTGACGGGGACGGACATTATATAAAAGGAAAATTTGTCCCTGACGGGGGAGAGACGGAAGGTTTGATTCATACAGGAAGCGCAGCGCGAATAAGAAATCTGGATATCAGGAATGGGATGGATAAATCCCCGGAAGAGGAAGTCTGCATCGGTGTGGACGGGGAAGAGGAAGTCAGGGAGCTGGAACAGCATTTGGAAGCGTTTCCCGACTGCAGGGTCTGGCTGAGAGTCGAGGCGCGGGATTTGGAGATGCAGGAAACGTCAAAGATGCTGAAGGAGAGATGGGATAGAAACGGTAAGCAGGACGGCTATTACGTCAGCCTGTTTTTCTGGCCGTTCGGAGAGGACGGAGAAGAGGAATGGAAGCCGGGAATGCCGTATGCCATGACGCCTTTTTCCGCGCTGGCAGGTGAATCGTGGGGAAAAATCATTGAAACGGCAGTGGAACAGGAAGAGGGCTGTCTGCGTTACATGGAAATAGAACGGATTGGCGGGCTTACCTGCTGCCTGTTCGAAGTCGGCGGAATGAGCCCTTACAGCAAAGGAAACGGGGAAGGATACCATATTCTTTTAGAGGGGGAATGGGAAGGGAAGCAGATACAGGAGCAGCACCTGTATATCCCCTATACGGAGATGGAAATGGGCAGGCTTGGCTCCGGATATGAGAATTGTGTGGAGGCGGAGGATATTGACTTCGACGGGAAAAAGGATTTGCTGATTCATGAGGGTTATTCGAGCGGCAGCGGGGGAAGCTGGAGTAATTACAGGGCTGTTGTCTGGAGGGAGGAAACAGGTGAGTTTGAATATTATCCGTCCTTTCCGGAGCAGCTGGTTTGCCTGGAATTTGACAGACAGAGGGTAGTAACGCATGGGAGTATGGGGGTAGGATATGAACATGTGACAGAACTCGGAGTCGTGGACGGGGAATATGTATGTACGCGGGAACTGGAGCTGGTATACAGTGAAAAAAATGCGGCATGGAGTTTATCTTATTATGAAATGGGAAAACTGGTGAAAATGCAGGAGGTATCAGGTTCAGATGAAGCGGGGAGCCTGTATCCCGACCTGGATTACTGGATAAAAGGTTAGAAAAGTAAAGTCCGGCGCCGGGAGACTGGTGACGGAACCGGAAGTCAAAGACCCCGCCGCAAGCAGCGGGGCATCAAATTTGCAACGCCCCAAGGGGCGGGGTATTTGACCCTCGCGGCAGTCGCCAAATGCCTGCAAGCAGTCACTTGGCTCGTTGCTCGCGGGAATAAAGAGAGGAAAAGAAAGAGAGGAAAAGAAAATGAGTAAAATTGATGAAATCCGTGCAGAGATGGTAACGGCTATGAAAAATAAGGATAAGGAGAGAAAAGATACGTTGTCCATGCTGCTTGCAGCCCTGAAAAATAAGGCAATCGATAAAAGGGAAGACCTGACCGAAGCAGAGGAATACGAAGTAATCAAAAAAGAAATCAAGCAGACAAAGGAAACCATGGAACTTGCGCCGGAAGACAGAACAGATATTAAGGAACAATGTCAGAAACGTCTGGCCGTATTGCAGGAGTTTGCACCGGAAGAGATGAGCGGGGATGCGATACGGGACGTGATAAAAGAAGTGCTTGCCGCTTTGGGAATAGAGAATCCTTCTGCGAAAGATAAGGGGAAGGTAATGAAAGAGCTGATGCCGAAGGTCAGGGGGAAAGCAGACGGCGCTTTGGTGAATAAAATTGTGGGAGAAATGCTTCAATCGTGAGAAAGCGGCAATGATAAGAAGATAAGAAGAAACAGGAATGGAGGATGATTATGCAGCATACGCCCAGACCACAGGAAATATACAGACATTTCAAAGGAAACCTGTATCAGGTTCTGACACTCGCCGAACATTCGGAGACAGGCGAACAGCTTGTGATATATCAGGCGATGTATGGGGAATTCCGGACCTATGCCCGCCCTCTTGCCATGTTCATGGAGAAAGTGGACCGGATGAAATACCCTGATGCAAAACAGGAATACCGCTTTGAACCAGTGGATAAGAAGCAGGAGCAGGCAGACAGAACCGAAACGGCAAATCCCGATGAAAATTTTGATGAAACGATAGAGGAAACGAAGGAAGAAGCAAAAACAGAAGAAGCAAAAACAGAAGAAGCAGAGGAAACAAAAGAAGAACACACTGTCATCAGCAGGGAAGAATACAGCGAAAGCATAGCAAAAGAAGCCGAAGAGCTGAATATGGACCCTATGGTATTGGAATTTTTGGATGCATCCACCTATGAAGAGCGGCTGAACATTCTTGCGGGGCTGCATTACCGGATAACGGATGATATGATTAATGTTATGGCGATGGCAACGGATATCGAAGTGAAGCCGGGCGATGTGGAGGAACGCTATGCGGAACTGCGCAACTGCCTGCATACTTTGGAAAAATTCGAATGCAACCGGCTACGGTAGATTTTGGAAAGGAAGAGAAAGCACAGGAACAGCATGAAGTACAATCATATCACAGAGGGCAGATTTATAAACAGGCCGAACCGTTTTACCGCATACGTTGATATCGGCGGAAAAACAGAAAAAGTACATGTGAAGAATACCGGAAGGTGTCAGGAACTGCTAACGGAACAGGCGGCCGTTTTTTTGGAGAAGAGCGGCAATAAGGAACGTTCTACCGCATATGATTTGGTAGCGGTAAAAAAAGGGGAGCGTGTCATAAACATGGATTCCAATGCCCCGAATAAAGCGGTGGGAGAGTGGCTGCTTACGAAAGAGCTGTTTCCATCGCTGAAGACTGTGGCAGCGGAGAAGACATACAGGCATTCACGTTTTGACTTTTATGTGGAAACGGAGGAGGAAAAAATCTTTCTTGAGGTAAAGGGCGTGACGCTGGAAAAGGAAAACGCCGCTTATTTTCCCGATGCCCCGTCGGAACGGGCTGTTAAGCACGTAGAGGAACTGATAGAGGCGAAGCGGGAAGGTTACGGGGCGTATATTGTCTTTGTAATCCAAATGGAAGGGATTGATTTCTTTTCTCCCAACAGGGAGACACAGCCGGCCTTTGCGCAGGCATTGGAACGGGCGCGGCAGGCGGGGGTGAAGATTCTTGCCTATGACTGCCGTGTCATGCCGGACGGGATGGAAATAAGGAATCCGGTAGCGGTCAGGCTGACAGAGGAGGAATATGCGGAAACAGGCGGGACAGTGCCGCAGCCGCTGACAGGGCGGATTGTGGAGCCGCTGCTGGCATGGTATGACAGGGGCAGGCGTGTCCTTCCATGGAGGGAAAAACCGGAACCCTATTATGTGTGGCTGTCGGAGATTATGCTGCAGCAGACGCGGGTGGAAGCCGTGAAGCCTTATTTTGACCGGTTTATACAGAATGTGCCGGATATCGGGACACTGGCGGGACTGGAAGAGGAAAAGCTGGTGAAGCTGTGGGAAGGGCTGGGCTATTATAACCGCGTCCGCAATCTGCAGAAGGCGGCACGGATTATTATGGAGGAATACGGGGGCAGAATGCCTTCGGAATACGGACAGCTGACCGGACTGCCAGGAATCGGGAGTTATACGGCGGGGGCCATAGCTTCCATTGCATACGGGCAGGCGGTTCCTGCAGTGGACGGCAATGTGCTGCGGGTGCTGGCCAGGCTGCGCATGGATGATGCGGATATACTGGCGCAGAAGACAAAGAAACGGGTAGAGACGGAGCTGTCGGCCGTCATACCGGCGGACAGGGCAGGCGATTTTAACCAGGCGCTGATGGAGCTGGGTGCAACGGTCTGTCTGCCGGGCGGGGAGCCGAAATGCGGGGAATGCCCGTGGGAGACCTTCTGTCAGGCGCATCAGTCGGGGCGGTGGCAGGAATTTCCGAAGAAGAAGTCAAAAAAAGCGAGAACCATAGAGGAAAAAACCGTATTAATCATCAGGGATGAGGAGAGGGCTGCATTTTATAAGCGGCCGGAAAAGGGTCTGCTGGCAGGGATGTACGGCTTTCCGATGCTGGAGGGATTCCGGACGGAGGAAGAGGTACTGGAATATTTAAAAGAAATCGGGCTGAAAGTCATCCGGATTCGTCCCATAGGGGAGGCAAAGCATATTTTTTCCCATAAGGAGTGGCATATGAAAGGGTATGCAGTGCGTGTGGATGAGTTGGAACGGACAGAAGCAGGCGGGTCTGCGGAAGGCTGGATTTTTGCGGACAGAGAAGAAGCAAGGGAAAAATATCCGATTCCGTCGGCCTATGCTGCCTATGCGGAATATCTGGATATCCGGCTGGGAATATAGAGCCATGAAACAGGGTGGTTCCGGGGAGGAGAAAGGAAAGAAATGAAATTACTGACGTTTACGGTACCGTGTTACAATTCGCAGGGGTATATGGCAAAGTGTGTGGATTCCCTGCTGGTTGGCGGAGAGGATGTGGAAATCATTATAGTGGATGACGGCTCTGCGGACGATACCGCTTCGATAGCGGATGAATATGCCAGGAGGTATCCGTCCATTGTGAAGGTGATACACAAGGAAAACGGAGGGCATGGTTCCGCAGTCAATGCGGGACTGGAACATGCGTCCGGACTGTTCTTTAAAGTCGTGGACAGCGACGACTGGGTAAAGGAGGCCGATTACAGGCAGATACTTGCCGCTCTGCGGGAACTGGCAGGAGGGGAAACCGCGCTGGATATGCTTATCAGCAATTTTGTTTATGAAAAAGAAGGGGAGAAAAAGAATAAAGTCATGCGTTACCGTCATGCGCTTCCCCAAAACGAGATTTTCACATGGAATGAAGTGCGGCATTTCCACAAAGGGCAGTATATCCTGATGCATTCTGTCATTTTCCGGACGAAGCTCTTGAAGGACTGCGGGCTGGTGCTGCCGGAACATACTTTTTATGTGGATAACCTGTTTGTATTCGAACCTCTTCCTTTTGTGAAAAGCATGTATTACATGGATGTGAATTTTTACCGTTATTATATCGGGCGTGAAGGACAGTCGGTGAATGAAACGGTTATGATATCAAGGATTGACCAGCAGATTACGGTCAATAAGAGAATGGTTGACTATTTGGTAGAAAATAAGGAGCGGATGAAAAACAGCCGGAAGATGCGGATTTATATGACCAATTATCTGGAAATCATCACTACGGTTTCTTCCATTCTGCTGATACGTGGAGGAACGGAAGAACATTTGGAGAAAAAGAAAGAGCTTTGGAATTATATTAAACAGAAAGACCGGCTGCTGTACGGCAGGCTCCGGTACGGTATCCTCGGCAATTCCATGAATCTTCCCGGAAAAGGAGGACGGAAGATTTCGGTGGAAGGATATAAAATCTGCCGGCGTTTTTTTAAATTCAATTAATTCAATTCATTCAATTAAAAATGCTTTCCCAGACCGGACATCCGAATCTGGGAAAGCGTTTTCTTTCAATTGACCTGCGGTGTCGCTTTTTTGCGTGTGCGCATATGTGCACGGTATGCTTCCAGAATATCATATTTGTAGGTGATGCCGTACATGACGGCTGCCATGATAAAGGCAGTTACCACATCAAATACAGAATGCTGTTTGATGAACATAGTGGACAGGATAATGGAAACGCTTAAAATAAGCGAGCCGGTTTTTACCCACCGGATTTCCGAAAGCCGCCGGTTGCGGACAATGGCGAAATGTGCGCCCAGTGAATTATATACGTGGATGCTGGGCCACAGATTGGTGGGAGTATCCGTACGGTATAAGTGGGATACAAGCTGCGTGAAGATGTTGTCCCTCGGCATGACGGACGGGCGCAGATGGTGTCCGTTCGGAAACAGTGTGGATATTACGAGGAAAACCGTCATTCCGGTGAAGAGGAAGACACATGCCCTGTAATAGTCATCCTTATCCTTAAAAAAGAGCCATAAGACCACAAGGGATACATAGGCAAACCAAAGGAAGTACGGAATCACAAACAATTCGCAGAAAGGGATGTAATCATCCAAAGTCACATGTATTACAGCATAACGGTCTGTTATGTTTTCTTCCAGCCATAAGAACCATATCATGTAAATGATGCCGTAAATCAGAAGCGGAACGGCGTGCTTATATTTTTCATACAGCAGATGGAACTGCAATGTTTTATGGGTTGTTTTCATCTTCATCCTCATACCTTTCTAACGTTACATCATGAGACGGAGCTGCTGCTTCGTGCATGTAACGGTGATACAGTCCGATTTGCGGGAAACTTCCCCGTCCGTATGGACCCACAGGGGAGCGGAGGCCCGCAGTGTGACCTGTGATGCGGCATAGTGGCGGATAGACGGGAATATATAATGTTTTCCCCAAAATGCCGTAGGAAGCGCCAGCAGGATAACGGGTTTGGGAATCCTTCCTACCGCGCATAAATCCAGTATTCCGTCGGATGCATCCGCCATCGGGCAGAACTGGAAACCGCCGCCTTCGTACCTGTGAATCATAAATGCGGTGAAAAGAAAGTGGTTTAAATGAACCGGTTCTTTTGCATGGTCCAGATAGATATCACAGGAGACCGACCTGGCGGCAATCAACTGTTTCAGGGCAATGGAAAGATAGGTAAGTTTTCCAAGCCCAAGACGGTTCAATGTATTTTTAAAGCGGGAAGCAAGCGCCTCCTGACATACGGCGGCATCAAAGCCGATGCCGCAGCTGACCGCAAAGCGTCTTACGGAAGCCGTTTCGCTTACGGAAGCCGCGGAAGATGCGTCTTCGGTGCAGCCGTAAGTGAGTGTGCCGATGTCCATCGTGCGTACGGTTTCACCTTTTAGTATCGTCTGTAGGATAAGCGCCGGGTTCTTTGGCAGGGCTAAGTCCCTGGCAAGGTCGTTGCTGGAACCGGTGGGAATATAGCCCAGCCGGATTCTACCGAAATCGGAAATGCCCTGTAAGGCTTCGTTCATAGTGCCGTCGCCGCCCAGAATAATCAGATTAACGGGGGCGGCGTCCGCAGGCAGCCGCTCCGGTGCGGTCAGTTTCGACACGATGCGCGTTACGTGTCCCGTTCCTTTGGAAAAAATCACTTTATAAGCAATGCCGTTTTGTATGAATACCGGTTCCAGACCGGCCCATATTTTCTTTCCCCGTCCCGACTTGGAAGCGGGGTTTACGATAACATAATACATGGCATACCTCTTTGGTAAAGATAATAAAAGGTTAATTTACATCTACTGTTAAACCATTCCTCATTGTAACAGCATTTTTTTATGAAGTAAAGGATTCTTTTCCTATATTTTTCTTAATAATTTTTAATATATGTAATACTTATTCCTTTTTATGGTTTTCATTCAATTTAATTTATGATATACTTCAAAATATATTTTGATTCCCGCGGGAGATATAACTATCTCTGGATATGTGACGAATGCCGCGGGGGTTGGTTTAGACTTCAGATGGAAAGAAAAAATAAGTGCGAAGAAGACGGAGGAATCGGTATATGTATTCATTTGATGAAGTGAAGAATGTGGATCCTGAAATTGCGCAGGCGATTGTGGATGAACAGAACAGACAGAACAGCCATATCGAGCTGATTGCATCGGAAAACTGGGTGAGTAAGGCGGTGATGGCAGCCATGGGCAGCCCGCTTACCAATAAGTATGCGGAAGGATATCCGGGTAAGAGGTATTACGGCGGATGCGGCTGCGTGGATGTAGTAGAGAATCTGGCGATTGAGAGGGCGAAGGAATTGTTTGGCTGTGATTATGCCAATGTACAGCCTCATTCCGGTGCGCAGGCAAATCTTGCGGTGCAGTTTGCCATCTGTAATCCGGGCGATACCATTATGGGGATGAACCTGGACCATGGCGGCCACCTGACGCACGGAAGTCCGGTCAATATTTCCGGAAAATATTTTAAAATCGTGCCTTACGGGGTAAATGACGAAGGGTTCCTTGATTATGACAGGCTGAGGGAAATCGCACTGGAGGCAAAGCCGAAAATGATTATTGCAGGGGCTTCCGCTTATGCGAGGACGATAGATTTTAAGAAATTCAGAGAGGTAGCGGACGAAGTAGGAGCCGTCCTCATGGTGGATATGGCGCATATCGCCGGATTGGTGGCGGCAGGGCTTCATCCCAGTCCGATGCCCTATGCGGATGTGGTTACGACGACAACCCATAAGACGCTGCGCGGCCCCCGCGGCGGTCTGATTCTCTGCAATCAGGAAGCGGCGGATAAATATAATTTCAATAAAGCAGTTTTCCCCGGTATTCAGGGCGGTCCGCTGATGCACGTGATTGCGGCTAAGGCAGTGTGCTTTAAGGAGGCGCTGAGTGAAGAGTTCAAAACGTATCAGAAGGGCATCGTGGAGAATGCGCAGGCTCTCTGCAAGGGTCTGACGGACAGAGGGATTCAGATTGTTTCCGGCGGGACGGACAATCATCTGATGCTGGTAGATTTGACGAATTTTGATTTGACCGGAAAAGCGGTGGAGAAGCTTTTAGACGAAGCGCATATTACGGCGAATAAAAATACGATTCCTAACGACCCGAAATCACCGTTTGTTACAAGCGGTATCAGGCTCGGAACGCCTGCGGTTACTTCCAGGGGCATGAATACGGCTGATATGGACAGGATTGCAGAGGCAATTGCACTGGTTATCAAAGGCGGTGAGGATAAGATTGCAGAGGCGCGCGCGATTGTGCAGGAACTGACAGATAAGTATCCGTTAGTATAGTTACGGTTTTGAAATAAAATTAAGATGAACGGAGCAGGGAAGATTCTCTTCCTGTTTTCTGCCGGGCGTGTTGCAAAGTAACTGATTACCTTACACACTCCTGTGCATACCAAGAGAGCGCACTACAGTTTCTGCAGTGCGCTCTCCCTGTAATATGTGGCAAAATAAGTTTGTAAAGTGATAGGATATATGATAAAATAAAGTTTGAAAGATGAAAGGAATTTTGTGCCAAGGAGGAAATGGGGATGAGCATGTCGGGGGAGGCATTGGTTTTTACAAATGAGAATTGTATTGGGTGCAATAAATGCATTTCGGCGTGTCCGGTATTGACTGCAAATTACGCAGTGGAGCAGGATGGGAAAAACAAAATAGTGGTAAACGGGGATGCCTGCATCAGCTGCGGAGCGTGTTTTGATGCCTGCGAGCATGATGCGAGAAGTTATCGGGACGATACAGAGCGGTTTTTTGCAGATTTGAAGAAAGGGGAGAAGATATCCCTGCTGCTGGCGCCGGCATTTCTGGCGAATTATCCGACGGAATATGCTTCCGTGCTGGGAGGTTTGAAGAAACTGGGCGTCAATCATATTATCAGTGTGAGTTTCGGGGCGGACATCACGACCTGGGGTTATATTAAATATATCACGGAGCACAATTTTACAGGCGGCATATCCCAGCCATGTCCGGCAGTAGTCGGTTATATTGAGAAGTACGTACCGGAATTGATTCCGAAGCTGGTTCCTATCCATTCCCCTATGATGTGCGGTGCGATTTATGTAAAGAAATATATGAAACTTCCGGACAAGCTGGCATTTATCAGTCCGTGCATAGCAAAGAAGAATGAAATTGAAGACCCGAATACATATGGCTATGTTTCTTATAATGTCACGTTTGACCATCTGATGGATTATGTTCGTGAACACAATATCAGGGGAGAGGATGTATCCGATGAAATTGAGTACGGGCTTGGTTCCATTTATCCGATGCCGGGCGGTCTGAAAGAAAACGTTTACTGGTTCTGCGGAGAGGAAGTGTTTATCCGTCAGATAGAAGGCGAGAAACACATGTATGAATTTCTGGAAGATTACAGAGAGCGGGTGCTGAACGGAAAGCGTCTGCCTTTTATGGTGGATGCCCTGAACTGTGCAAACGGCTGTGTATACGGTACGGCAATAGAGCCGGAAAAAGCCGGGGGAGATGACAATCTGTACACGCTTCAGGAAATTAAGGAAAAGAGCAAGCGCAGCGGAAAGAATCATCCGTTTGCCAGGGGGCTTTCGGCGAAGCAGAGGCTGAAAAAACTGAACAGTCAGTTTGCCAAACTGGACATTAACGATTTTATCAGGAAGTATACGGACCATTCAAGGGATATTGTAATTAAGAAGCCCAGCAATGCGGAACTGGAAGAGATTTATAACAGCATGGAGAAGAGGACGAATCAGGAAAGACAGATTAACTGTTCGGCCTGCGGTTATGAAACCTGTAAAAAAATGGCAAGGGCTATTTACAACGGATGCAATACAAAAAGCAATTGTCTTCATTATATGAAGAATATGATTGAAATAGAAAATGAAACTGCGCAGGCGCTTTCCACGGAAATGCAGGAAAAGAATGTTATCATTGAAAGAAAGAACCGGCAGGTTGCCGAACTGGCGGAAAGCGTGGCAAAAGACTTCCAGCTTTTAGACGATTCCATTCAGGAAATGGCAGTGGGAAATTCCAGCAATGCGGCGGAAAGTACGAGCATCAATATATTGATGACGAGTGTAATGGAGTTCAGTGAGGAACTGAAAAAAGCGCTGAGCGGGATAGAAACGCTGACGCAGAGCCTGCAGAATAATAACGAAGAGATTACAAATGTTGCGGATGAAACTAATTTACTTTCCCTGAATGCCAGCATAGAAGCGGCGAGGGCAGGAAGCGCAGGCAGAGGGTTTGCGATTATTGCGGAGAATATCAAGAAACTGGCGGATTCTTCCAAAGAGACGGCGGCAGACAGCGAAGCAAATCAGGCAAAGATAGGGGACGCGGTTGAAATGCTGCTGCAGAAAGCGGAAGATTTAATAGGAACCATCAATAACGTAAACCAGAAAGTAACAAGTCTGGCAGCGGCTACGGAGGAAATTGCAGCGGCTACGGAGAAGGTCGGGGAAGTATCCCGGAGGGTAAAGGAAAAAATGGAAGAACTGGTTCAATAACCCAGTTCTTCCGCTACAAAATAAATCTTTATCCGTCCTTTGATACCGCTGCGGCGTGTGATGACAATCTGAT
The DNA here is from genome assembly GCA_947246015.1 of uncultured Lachnospiraceae bacterium. GTDB lineage: Bacteria > Bacillota > Clostridia > Lachnospirales > Lachnospiraceae > Kineothrix. Next base: position 27,138 of record CAMXQE010000032.1, read on the forward strand.
TGCACATGCAGTCGGGAGACAGACAGTCATTGCAGTGTCCGGCAGCATTGCAGGGAGTCTGGCGGTTCAGCCGTTTGGCATTGGGCGGAGACGCAAAATTGCGCACCCGTTCTACGCCGGCGGTAACATCCGTGACGATTTTGTTCATGCCGACGACCATGATGATGTTTGCGGGGCCATGGATGAGACATGCCACGCGGTTGCCGGTTCCGTCGATGTTAATGAGTTCGCCGGACAGGGCAACAGCATTGGAACTCATAAGATAATAATCGGAAAGGACTGCCTGCGCATACAGCGCGCGGCTCTCTTCCGGTGTAGAAGCGCTCATGCGGTCGATGAGCTGATAATTCCCGTTCCTTATCCGGTCCATCAGGCCGGATTCTTTTATGGATTCGCTTCCGCCCCACGAAATGGTACTGTTCTCAGGAATGGATGCGAGGATGGCGTCGGTGCAGGATGCGGAATCTTCAAAGAAATATCCCTCCATTCCCCGTTTCTCCAGATTTTTAATAATCGTGCCCGCAGCTGTCTGAAAGGCCGCTTGTTTGTGTGTCATAGGTTCTACCTCCTTTAAGCATTGTCGTACAGTGAGAGCAGGTGCTCTGTCTGTATAGATATTATAATTGATTTTCTAAGGGGTGAAAAGGAAAAATTGCTTCCGTGCATTTCGTGTCTGTGAGGGCGAATATAAGATTAAAATACAGATAATTTATAAAAATACAGGATAAAAAGAGAATATAATAATGAAAAATGGAATTATTTGGAATAAAATGCCGAAGAAACAAATAAAATGAAAAAAATTATATTTTTTTAGAAAAAAGTGTTGACAAATAAAAGATGAGCGTCTATAATAAAGACATAAACAAAAGAATTCACATAGATGCAACAAAATACGAAAGAAAGAGAGGTACGGACCACCGAAAACTTAATTTAATTAATTCATTTGAAGTACAAAAGAATTAATAAACCAAAGAAATCGTAGTCGAGTACATAGGAAAAGGTAACGAGCAGCAAAGGATAACAATTAAAAAAAGTTTATCAGCCGTTACAGTACGGTAGTACAGAGGAAAAATGGAAAGAGTACGAAAGAAAAAAAGAATATTGGAAAGCTTGAAAATCTAAGAAGACGGAGGTATAGGCCATTGGATAGCATAGTTTAGAAGCGGGTATTAATCGAAAAGATTGATATCCGCTTCTGCTGTGTACAGGGATGCGTAAGGAAGTCAGCCGCTACGCAGTTCATTCGGTGCATCATCATAGCTCCTTTTCGTTCAGGGCTAAAATGATATTGTGGCAGAGCACAGCGCCGGATAGAGGAGGGCTATCTTAAGCACCGTCGGAAAACGCCGGTACTTAGCGAGGTATTAACGAGCTTAGTACCGTTGCGTTTGGAGTCGAGCGAAAGCGCGTGCTTAAGATAGCCCTCCTCTATCCGGCGCGTCCCCCCCTCCACCCAACCCAATTATACCCGAACCCCTCCTCTTTGTAGATTTCGATATTTTTATGTGGAAAAAATCAGGAATATGGGTTATGATAGCTATATATTGCTTTTTTAGGAGAGATTTATGGGTAAAAATAAAGAAAATGACTATGATGAGAGACGCGCATACAGAAGAAAGCGGAGAATCCGGAATCAGATTATCGCGTACGTGACGGTGATAATATTTATTGCGGCTATTATAACAGGAGCAGTGTTCGGAATCCGTGCGGTGACAAAGCTGATTTCAGAGAGAAAGCAGGCGGAGGAGCTGGAGAAACAGTTGGAGGATATAACGAACGAGGAAGAAGAGGTAGTCATTGAACCTCCGGTTTCCGTGGAGGAACCGGAGGAAGAGGTGGACTGGCTGGAGGAAAGGGTAGTATCTTCCGTGGATTATATGTCGTTGGAGGATAAGGTTGCAGGTTTGTTTATCGTGGCTCCCGAAGCGGTGACCGGGGTGTCGCAGGCAATACAGGCAGGAGACGGGACGCGGGATGCTTTAAACAAATATCCGGTCGGCGGCTTTATATATAATCAGCAAAATATCATAGATGAAGGACAGTTTACACAGATGCTTTCCAATACAATGGGGATGAGACCGGAGTATCCGCTGTTCCTTGCAGTAGATGAGGAAGGCGGTTCCGTAAGAAGCATTGGGGGAAGCAGCATTGAAGTAGAAGAAGTAGGCGATATGGCAGATATCGGCGCCGAAGGGGATACGGCGAAAGCGTATGATGCAGGGAGCAAGATAGGATTTTACCTGAATAAGCTGGGATTGAATGTAGATTTTGCGCCTGTAGCGGATATTGTGGAAGATATGGAAGGTTCGGCAATCGGGAGACGTTCCTTTGGCGGGGATTCGGCCCTGGTAGGAAGCATGGCGGCTGAAACAGTCAGGGGGATTCAGGAGATGGGAGTCAGTTCCTGTCTGAAGCATTTTCCGGGTATCGGCTCTGCGGCGGAGGATACCCATGACGGGATGGCTGTCATGGAGAAGAGTCTGGATGAACTGCGGGCGGCGGAATTTCCGGCTTTTCAGGCAGGTATCGAAGCTGGAGCTGATTTTGTCATGGTGGGACATGTCTCGGCGCCGAATGTAGTGGGTGATAATACGCCCTGTTCCCTGTCGGAAGAGATAATCACCAACCTGCTGCGCGGGGAGCTTGGGTATGAGGGGATTATCATTACCGATGCCATGGATATGGCGGCGATTACAGAATATTTTACAGCGGACGATGCAGCAGTCAGGGCGCTGAAGGCGGGAGCCGATATGATTCTTATGCCGGAAGATTTTGAGCTGGCTTATAAGGGCGTGATGAATGCGGTACAGGAGGGAGTCATTGCGGAAGAACGTATCAATGAATCGCTGAAGCGGATTTACCGTGTGAAATTCAGGAACCGGATTGATGCAGAAGGTAATATTGTGGACGTGATGGGAGAAAATCAGGAATCGGAAGGCAGTCCGGATATGGAAGAGGGCCAGAACGCAGAGGGCAGTACGGAAGCGGAGGCTGGCCAGGGCACAGGTGAATGACCCTGCCTGGAGCGTGTTTGAAAAATATTTTCCACAAACTGTGACGCACAGCAGGTGGGAATGATGTTTCAAACACGCTCTGGCGGTACAGAAGAGGCGGAGCAGTGGAACCGGGAAAAATTAAAAAGCCGGTGCACTGCTTTTTCTGCGAAAGAGAAAGACAGCAAGCAGTGATGATTGGAAGCAATGGAAGGTAATTGGAAAAGAATCGGGGCCGGTATCCGGGTCTGCGGATAACCGGCAGTATGGAGGTCAAGATGGGAATTACAGCAGCGTTCATGGTTCCCCATCCGCCGTTGATTGTGCCGGATGTGGGAAAGGGAGAGGAAAGAAAGATAGCGGATACGATAGCAGCTTATCAGGAGATAGGAAAGAGGATTGGGAAACAGAAACCGGAAACCATCGTCCTTATTTCGCCGCATCAGATTATGTATGCGGATTATTTCCATATATCGCCCGGAAAAGGGGCGAAAGGAGATATGGGGCAGTTCCGTGCGGGAAAAGTGAAATTTGAGGTTTCTTATGATACTGCATTTGTAGAGGAACTGTGCAGACTGGCGGATATGGAAGGATTTCCGGCCGGAACCATGGGGGAAAGGGAGAAAAAACTGGATCATGGAACGATGGTTCCGCTTTATTTCGTTGAACAGTATTGGAAAGAATATCAGTTGGTACGGATTGGCCTGTCGGGTCTGCCTCTGGCCAGGCATTATGAACTTGGGCAGTGCATACAGAAAGCTGCGGAAATACTGGATAGAAAGGTGGTGCTGATTGGCAGCGGGGATTTGTCCCACAGGCTGAAAGAGGACGGCCCTTACGGATACAGGGAGGAGGGGCCGGTTTATGACAGCCGTATCATGGATGTGATGAAAAGAGCAGCGTTCGGGGAACTTTTGGAATTTTCCGAAGATTTCTGCGAAAAGGCGGGAGAGTGCGGGCACCGCTCGTTTACAATTATGGCGGGGGCATTGGATAAGACGAAGGTTGAAGCGGAGGCGCTTTCCTATGAGGGGCCTTTCGGGGTAGGTTATGGTATCTGTAGTTTCGTACCCTGCGGTATGGATTCGGAGCGGAATTTTAAAGAGCAGTATGAGGAAAAGGAGAAGAAGCGGATTTTGGAACAGAGGGAAAACGAGGATGCCTATGTACGTCTGGCACGCAGGGCAATAGAGGAATATGTGCGCAGCGGGAGAAGGACAGAGGTGCCGGAGGAACTGCCGGAAGAGATGTATGAACGCAAAGCAGGAGTTTTCGTTTCGATTAAGAAAGAAGGGCAGCTGAGGGGCTGTATCGGAACCATTCGGGCGGTACGGGAATCGATTGCAGAGGAAATTATTGAGAATGCAATCAGCGCGTCTACCAGAGATACCCGATTCCGGCCGGTTGAACCTGCGGAATTGGAGAAGCTGGTAATCAGTGTGGATGTACTGGGGGATATGGAACCGATTGAGTCGCTGGAGGAACTGGATGTAAAGAAATATGGTGTGGTGGTGACAAAGGGGCATAAGCGGGGACTGCTGCTTCCGAATCTGGAAGGCGTGGATACGGTGGAGGAACAGGTGGCGATAGCCAAAAGCAAAGCAGGAATCGGCAGAACGGAGAAAGCGGAGCTGGAACGATTTGAAGTGGTCCGGCATCATTGAGTGTGTGGGCAGGAAATCCGCACAGCAGGACGGACAGGAATGAGGAAAATGAGGAATAAGAAATGAGGGATAAGGATGAAACAGACATGTCATGTATGTATGCACCATTGCAGTTTGGCGCCGGGGCAGAGAGGAATCTGTCTGGCGAGAAAGAATGAGGGCGGCAGGATTCTGTGTGAGAACTATGGAATGGTTACTTCGCTGGCTTTGGACCCCATTGAAAAGAAGCCGCTCAACCTGTTTCATCCCGGCAGCCGGGTTTTGTCGGTGGGTAGTTTCGGCTGTAACCTGAAGTGCCCGTTTTGCCAGAACCATGAAATTTCCATGGCAGATGAGGAAACGGCGGAGGCAGTTACGGGTCTGGTGTATCTGGCTCCGGAGGATTTGGCCCGGAAAGCATCGGAATGCCGGCCGGCAGGAAATATCGGGGTGGCTTTTACCTATAACGAGCCGCTGGTCGGATGGGAGTATGTGCGGGATACTGCAAAACTGGTGAAGGAGGCCGGTATGGAGACCGTGCTGGTTACTAATGGTTTGGCGTCCATGGAGGTGCTGGAGGAAGTGCTTCCTTTTATAGATGCCATGAATATTGATTTGAAAGGATTTAGCGGGGAATATTACCGGAAGCTGGGCGGGGATTTCGGGACAGTGAAAGCATTTATCGCCCGTGCAGTGAAAGACTGCCATGTGGAGCTTACTACCTTGATTGTTCCGGGAGAGAATGACGGGGCAGATGAAATGGAAGAAGAAGCGGAGTGGATAAGCACGCTTGGAAAGGAAATCCCCCTCCATATCACCTGTTTTTTTCCGCGGTACCGCATGACGGACAGAGGGGCAACGGAAATCGGGCAGATTTACCGCCTTGCGGAAATGGCAGGGAAGTATCTGGAGCATGTGTTTGTGGGGAATTGCTGAGTTGTTTAGAGTCAATGCCGGAGGTAATCGTTTGATATGACAGGATTAGGAACAATAGTGAATGTGGCTGCAATCATTGCCGGAGGTGTGGCAGGGCTTATATCGGGACGGTTCCTGAAAGAACGGTATCAGGAAACCATTACGAAAGCAATGGGATTTGCAATTATTGTCATGGCACTGGGCAGTACCTTGTCACAGATGTTTGTGGTGAAAATATCGGCAGATGCAGACCAACTGAGTGGAAGCCTGGATACACAGGGAACCATGATGATGGTTATTTCTCTTGCGGCAGGAGCGCTGCTTGGGGAATTTATCAATTTGGAGCACTGGTTTGAACGATTCGGCACATGGCTGCGCGATAAGACAGGGAGTCAGGAAGACGGTCGTTTCATCGATGCGTTTGTCTCGGCCTCCCTGACGGTATGTGTCGGGGCGATGGCTGTCATAGGCGCCATGCAGGACGGAATCAGCGGGAATCATGAAACCCTGTATGCGAAAGCAATCCTTGACCTGATTATCATTATGATGATGACGGCATCGCTTGGGAGAGGATGTATTTTTTCGGCCATACCGGTAGCTGTCCTCCAGGGAACAATTACAATATTGGCAAGAGAAGCGGCGCCTGTCATGACGGAAGCGGCTATCAGCAACATTGCGTTAGTGGGCAATGTCCTGATTCTGTGCGTCGGTGTCAATCTGATTTGGCCGAAAACAATCCGGGTTGCGAATGTCCTGCCGGCAATTGTAATTGCCGTGATTTTTGCGGTGTTCTGAGTTTATATCTCAGCAATCTCATTGTAATTCTGTCTGATTGCTGCTGATGGGCGAATATTCATAGCGACACCTCTTAAATCAACGGTAGTAATATTCTACCCATATTGTAATTGTTTCATGCAATGAAGTCAACATGAGCATGTTTGAGTTTCTCCATTTTTGACATAATTAAAAAATGCAAAAACACAGAACCTTTGTTATAATTGAATCACGACAAACAACAAAACAAAGGAGTGTTTTTGCATGATTAATTATAACAGCTAATGTTTCACTTGAAAATCATCAAATCACAATCGGAATTTGCAAGGGCGGTTTATATGAATGAAGAATTATACAATTTGGGTTTTTATATTTGCAGAATAGAAGATACACCTAAATATTTAAATGGAATATCAAATAAACTCATTTCTTTAAGTGATTGTTTGTGTACTCACGAGCCGCAAATCTATTTATGCCATGGTTGGAAGCCAAATGGCGATAATGTTGAATATATGGAAAAACTTGAGCTAACCCAAAAACAATATTTTGACTATAGCAATGAGATACAAAATGTTTTTGAAAGTGGCAGATATTTTGTCGATGGACGTTTTTCAAATGAAGAAGATGCAAAATATTTCTATTGCAAATACTTTAACAATCAGCAATACATGCTTATTTCTTTTGCGACAGAATACGAATATTATGCGGCATTGATTGATAATTGTTCTTTTAAACAGAGCAAACAGTTGGTTTCAATGAAAGAAAAGCAGATATTGGGCTGTGATATCATAGGATTTGATATTGATTCATTTCATTCATTTTTATGCAATTCATTGCAGAAAAAATTTAAGGATATATCTTTTTCAGAATATGGACTGATAGATTTAGATTTTTTAACGGTAAAAGAAATGTGTAAGAATATTCAGGGAATAGGAGAGCCTGTTGACTGGATACCTGTAATTGTTTTTACATAATTATAAAGGCAGTTGTTAAATACTGAAAATTCTGTAAGTCAAAGAGTAACAATAACAGAAGTACATTTAGAGGTAGGAGCAACTCAGCCAAGGCACACACATGATGCCTCTGAACAAATTTGGTATGCTACACAAGGAACAGGGAAGCTTTTGCTGGCAGATGATCAGGAAAAGGAATTTAAAGCTGGTGATGTAGTCCGATTTGCAGATAAAGATGTTCATGGGTTATTAAATGATGGAACGGATGAATTTGTATATGTTTCGGTAACAGCACCGCCTGTTAATTTTGGATATGCGTATCAGGAAGAACGATAACTTTGGATTTGGTGAAATGTTAATCTGCGTTGCTTGCCGCAACGGGCTTTTCTCCGTATAATGGCGGTGAAAGGAGGTCATCCCTAATGCTAAACGAAAACATCAAAGCAATCAGAAAATCCAGAGGACTTTCGCAAGAGGAACTGGCAATCAAGTTGAGTGTGGTGAGACAAACAATATCGAAATGGGAGCAGGGTTTGTCGGTTCCGGACGCCGATATGCTGATTTCCATAGCAGAGGTATTTGAAATGCCTGTAAGCACACTGCTTGGAGAAACGGTTGTCGAGACGAGAGTTGATGACTTAAAAGCAATTTCTGAAAAACTTGAGGTTATAAACCAGCAACTTGCGAATAGAAAGGCAACGAAACAAAAAGTGATTCACTGGCTTTTTATCTCATTATGTGCGGTTATAGCGGCTGTTTTTGCAGTCATAATAGTATTAAACAGTCCTTACTTGGGATGGGATTATAACGATCCCGAAACAGCAGTTGTTGGAGTAGTGTTTCACGCATTTGAGTGGCTGTTCGTTAGAATAGCGCCGCCTGCTTTGCTTGGAGCAATCGTTGGAATTTGCTTGACACGGAAGAAAATGTGAAGTTCCCATTTCTTTGAGGAGAAATGTTTCGGAACCAATAGGATTTGACAGATTGGAACCGTGTTAAGTGCACCCTTAAGGCTATAGGATATGGTCTTATGGGTGCATCTATGTTGTGACCAAATAATTAATCCGCTGACGGAAAAGGAAACCTATGACCTCATAACAAAGGCATTGTGATAGTATGAAAGTACTGTCTGCAACTGTCTGCCGGTTTGCAGACACAAAAAAGAACGGAAACGCTGTATTTATCAACGTTTCCGCCGCTTTTACTGAAATGAAAAAGAGCGCGAGACGGGACCCGAACTAAATTTTGAAGTAAAGCTACATAGAAAAACCACCCCTAAACTTTGGCCCGGTGATGGGGTGGTTTTTCTACTCATAAACAGGTCAACCCACCTTGTGGGCGGTTGCTCTTTTAAGTTAAGTATATCGTTTTATATTAAAATGTCAAGGAATAAAATGCGGAATAATCATAAAGGTGGTTACAGACTTTATTTATAGATGAAAGTAGTGATTGCCTTTACTGTTTCACATATATTTATTCTATGATCTTTTTTCGGGATTGTGTATTCTTTAAAAGTAAATTATAATGGTACTGATAAAATGGGAATTTACTTAATGAAGGGAGGCTAATGCGAATGGAAAAAAAGCAATTTGAATTAGTAGATAATATATTAAGTGCGGAGGACTTTATTCGGTTAAAGTTAGCAACTGGATTTATAGAAAGACCTGTACATCAAGTTGAACTTGCTCTCAAAAATGGATTATTTAATGTTTCGGCAATATGCGATGGAAAGGTTGTTGGAATGGGGAGACTTGTTGGTGATGGTGCTATGTATTGGTATTTACAGGAAATTATTGTTCATCCAGAATATCAAGGAAAAGGAATTGGAAAAAGTATTGTAAACAGGTTGCTGGAGCATATTAAAAGGACTGCTCTTTCGGAAACTATAATAGATGTAGGTCTAACGGCAGTGAAAGGAAAAGAGCCTTTTTATGAAAAATTAGGCTTTTCTATGACTTCAACAGGAATGAGGCAATTTCTGGAAATATCATAAGGTTTTATGCAACTTCAAATATAGAAAAGATATAACGACAACGACCAGACTTTATAAACCATTTTCTATAAAGATGACGGAAGATAACCGCCATCTTTATTTTTTCCTAAAAAATCCCCCAAAAACAGTGTAAATTAGGCATTTTTCAAAAAAACAGGTGCCTGCGCTTAACAAAATGGCATCAGATTGAGACTCCTGTCTGACGCAAAAAAGCCATTTTATGCTTCTATACTCAATAAAATCCCTGTTCTTTCCGCACATAGGCTGAAAATCAGCCGCAATCTGAATAAAAATTTCCTTTTTCAGAGTTTAATCTTAAAGATTCCATTGTATTTCATTCCATAGAAAAAATAACAAAAATAAGAAAAATACAGACAATTCCCCTATTATGTTGAGAAAACGCAATCTTTCCCATAAATAAGGAACAAACGGCAAAAAATGATACAGCATATAGAGCATGTTAGGAAAAGCTTTTTTTCGGGGGTAGTTTGCGCACTGTCTTCTTTTACAGAAAGAAATAAACATTTATTTTAATACTGTAAGAAGTGGTGCGATTATGGAAGAGAATAGGAGAGCAAACAATTTAAAGTTGTGTTTATTGCAAGAAGCTGTAAATTTCGGTATATTAGATATAGACAGTGTGCTTGATACGCTTATGGCATCAAAAAGAGAGAACATATTGAAAATACACCCTTATGCGATTACACCGCCCGCTTCAGAGGGCGGACGCTGGCAGACTTGCTATAAGGATGAAAAGGGAAAACGAAAGAATATCAAGGCACAATCAAAAGAGGAATTATTGGATAAACTGATTCCGATATATTTCGCGAATACGCACATTGACAAATTAACATTTTACGGATTGTATGAGGAATGGTTGGCGTACAAGGCTACAGTAACCAACAGTTCTAACACCATTAAAAGGCATAAACAGCACTACCGTAAATATTTTGAACCGTCTGTTCTGCATGGCAGGAAAGTGAAGAAGATTGATGAACTCATGTTAGAGCAGGAGTGCAACCGCATTGTCAGGGAGTTTAACCTGTCAAGGAAAGAGTGGTGCAATATCAAAACGATTCTAAACGGCATGTTTACCTATGCTGTGCGGAAACGGTATCTTGCGGAAAATCCTATGGATAAGGTGCAGATCTATGTCAAGTACAGACAAATCGTCAAGAAGACGGGAAAGACAGAAACCTATAATACGGAAGAATTAGAAGAGTTAAACCGTTATCTTGACAAAATGTATACGGAAACGGAGGATGTAGCTTTCTTAGCGGTGAAAATCAATTTCCTGCTCGGTCTGCGTGTGGGTGAACTGGTTGCCTTGAAATGGGAAGACTGCCGGGAACTTCCGCATCTTCATATTGTCCGTGAAGAAATCAGAAATCAGGAGACAAACCAATATGAGGTAGTAGAACACACGAAAACCAACCGTGACCGCTTTGTTGTCCTTATCCCGAAAGCGGTAGCAATCTTGCAGAAGATACCGAAACAGGGCAAGTATATCTTTATGAGAGATGGGGAGCGCATCACATCCAGACAGGTTGCTTATGTGTTGGAGAAGTTTGCGGAGCGGCAGGGCAAACGTACAAAGAGTACCCATAAAATGCGCAAGACCTATGCAAGCAATCTGAGCGCGAACGGCGTACCGCTTGACTGTATCAGAGAGATGCTGGGGCACAGTAATCTTTCCACGACCTTGGAATATATCTATAATCCGTTGACGGAAAAAGAAACCTATGACCTCATAACAAAGGCATTGTGATAGTACGAAAGTACTGTCTACAGCTGTCTACCGATTTGCAGACACAAAAAAAGAACGGAAACGCTGTATTTATCAACGTTTCCGCCGCTTTTACTGAAATGAAAAAGAGCGCGAGACGGGACTCGAACTCTTTTTAGTCCCGAAAAGCCCATAAAATCAAGGAGGAAAGCACGTTGTCTTCAACGTGTCTTCAAACGAAGATTCCTTGAACGGGATATATAAGTCAACTAAAATATGATAAAAACAAGGTATCGTTATAGGTATCTTGTTTTTTTGTTTGTTCCAATAAATTAGATGTTATTTAGAATATTATCCTTCTTTATTTAAAGATTTTACAGCGCATTGACGGACAGCCGTAAAAGTTTAAGTTGCACCCTCCCATATTTCCTTGTCCGAAAAATGCCTAGCGTCTAGGCTGTCACAAAGCACTTAGAGAGGTAGATTTTTTGTCTGTCCAACCTACCGCATACCAAAACTGACAGACAAAAAATCGTAGCGAACTTAGTGCGGCTGACTGGTACGGTTATTATAGCCGATACAAAAAAGAATCCATAAATATATTATGAATCCTTTTTCGGAAAATATCTTTACTTTTTGCCGGAACATTCCCAAATGGATATCATTATCCCCTTGCGAATCTGATTTTACTTTGCTATAATGAAGGAACAAGATAAATAGTATTTAAAGGCAGGATGTAGGGAACGCCAATTCCCTACACCCCTATGCAGGAGAATCCGACTCTCCCACACAGCAATATTATTATTGCACCAACCTTATTGTACCCAATTAGCCTGACATTTTCAAGTGTAACAAGCAGATATTGGGTAGAAAGTGTTGTGGTGTTTGATTTTATTGACGGTGTAGGAAAAAAGACTTCCTGCACCGTCTTTTATTATTTATCTTGGCAGGCTGGCAGAGGGATATATAAATAGTCCCTCTCTGCTGGACTGTTCAAGATTTTTATGTATGTATTAAAAGGCGTTTAATACATCAAATACATTTTATAGGACAAAAGGAGGAATAGAGGAAGAAGAAAACACTTTAATCAAAACTATGGAAATTACAGTGGTTAGAATACTGGTATTCAGCAATGGAGTTATGACGCTGACAGTTCCGAAAAAGATAACTTCAACAATTCAAAAAACAAATTGATAACATGGAGGAATACGATATGAAAAGATTTTATAAAGTTTTAGCAACATCTTGCGCAATGGCACTCGTAGTAGCCTCACCGATGGCAACAATGGACACTCATGCAAGCGCAGGATTAAAAGGTGATTTTGATAGTCCGAGCGAAGTGGGTAACGACGGGTCGGCTAATGACTTTTGGAATGAACATAATTACGTTGACGACAGCAGTTCAAATTCCAGTGAACCCGCACCGGCTCCGGCAGAAGATAATTCTTCTTACAGCGAACCTTCTCACAACAGCAGTCCATCCAACAGCGGAAGTTCTTCTTCTGACAGCAGTGCATCTTATGACAGCGGTTCATCCGGCAAGGCTTCTTCCAGTAATGCGCCTGTCAACAATGCCCCTGCCAGCACTGTTACGTCTAAGAAGGGTTCTAAGGACGCAACCGTATGCGTAACAGGCGGTCAGAAATTCCGTATCGTTACAAGTGCTGACTACACTGCATATCAGATATACCATTGCGGTATCAGCAGGGCATCCTTCAAAGTGGCCGACGCTAATGGCAATGCGGTGGCATTCAACAATGTAACGCTTGGACAGGGCGATGATAATCTTTGGTATCTGAACGTAACTTTCGCGGAAGGTGTTGATACCACTGGATTTACAGTAACGGCAACCGCCGGTGACGCTACATACCTGTCAACGGGACTCGGCGTAAGCGGAATCAAGGTTAACGGCACGGTAGCACTGTCAACGGTTCCTGCAACAGAATAAATTAACTGCATATCTTAATTTAGCCCCGGAAAGCCCATAAAATCAAGGAGGAAAGCACGTTGTCTTCAACGTGTCTTCAAACGA
>CAMXQE010000033.1 GCA_947246015.1 uncultured Lachnospiraceae bacterium
AGTATGACATTTGCCCTTTCTTTTACGGAGAGGAAGAAAGTAGCGCCGGTACAGCTTCCGGCGGAGAAGATTATTATCGGTTAGTATGGTGATTTTATTATTGGACGGGATAGAAATGCAGGGAGCATGAAACAGCTAAAAGAGGAGGAAAAGGGTCTGTGAAATCAATTTTAATTATCGGAATGGGGAAATTCGGACATCATTTATGCATGAATCTGGCAAGGCTGGGAAATGAGATTATGATTGTGGATGACAGGGAGGAGGTATTGGAAGACCTGCTGCCTGTTGTCACCAGCGCGAAAATCGGGGACTGTACCAACGAGGAAGTGTTGAAAAGTCTGGGGGTCAGGAATTTTGACCTCTGTTTTGTCTGCATCGGGACGAATTTTCAAAGCAGCCTGGAGATTACCAGCCTGTTAAAGGAAATGGGGGCAAAATATGTCATCAGTAAGGCAAACAGGGATATCCATGCCAAGTTTCTGTTACGGAACGGAGCGGATGAGGTGATTTATCCCGACCGTGATATTGCAGAGAAACTGGCGATGAAGGTCAGTGCAAACCATGTGTTTGATTATATAGAGCTGACAGAGGAGCATTCCATTTATGAAATTCCGCTGATTAAAGAATGGGTGGGAAGAACTATCGGCGATATCGATATCCGTGCCAAATACCGTGTGAATGTGCTGGGGACGAAGAAGGACGGGGAACTGTCGCTGCTTCCGGGGGCGGATTATGTACTGAAAAAGGACGAACATCTTATGGTTTTGGGACGGAATGAGGATGTGGACAGGATTTTGAAGCGGTTATAGCAAGTGAAGTGAAATTGTGGTATAATATTCTTAAGAAAGGCGATTGATACAGGGGGGTAGCGCTTTGACTGATTCACCGGATAAAATTCAGTGGCATCCAGCATTTTATGCTGCCGCAGGTTTGGAATTGCAGGCAAATATAGAAGAATTGGAGTTAATACCGGAATATAATCTCAGCAAAGAACCGATTCGCATTGACCTGCTAATCATAAAAAATGGGAAGCAGACAGGAAAAATTAAGAATGAAATTGGTCATATTATGAAAAAATACAATGTAATAGAATATAAAAGTCCTGATGATTCCCTTACTATTGATGATTTTTACAAAACAATCGGTTACGCTTGTTTATATAAGGGTTATGGTGAAAGCATAGATAAGATACCGTTAAGTGAACTGACAGTTTCAGTATTTCGGGAGGCACATCCACGGGAAATGTTTTTATCATTGGAAAAGGAAGGGCATAAGATTGAAGAAAAATATTCTGGTATTTATTATGTGACAAATAAGCTGCCATTTCCAGCACAGGTTGTAGTAACACGAGAATTAAGCAAAGAAACACACAGTAGTCTGAGAATTTTGTCTAATCATGCCAATAAAGAAGATATTCAGACATTTCTGAAAGCGGCAAGAAAAATGACAAGTCCGAGGGAACGCAATAATATTGATGCTGTGTTGCAGGTAAGTGTAAGTGTAAACTTTGAATTGTATCAGAGAATAAGGAGGGATGCGGTTATGTGCGAAGCGATGAGAGAATTAATGAAAGATGAAATTAATGAAAAGATAAATGAAGCACATATGAAGGACATTAAAAATATCATGGAGTCGCTTAAGTATACTGCGGAACAGGCAATGGATTTATTGAAGATTCCAAAGAGCGAAAGAGCTTCTTACTTAGCGAAATTATAGGTTATCAGCTATAAAATCTTAATAAAAAAAATTGCATCAGGAAAAAGCAGCTATTCGGAAGAGGTTCTTTCGGATAGCTGCTTTTTAATACTTATTTTATAATTTTTTTATTGCATCATGAAAAAAATGGTATTAATATATAACCTTGTAAATATATAACATAGTTAACCAATTGCAGATTCCCTTATGGAAATCCGGAAAGTCATTTTTCATAAGGATGGGGACGCTGCTCATGGAAAAACAGGCAGGAGATGGGAAAATGGATACCTGTGATATACAGGAGAAAATATTAAGAACAACAAACCGCTTTCACAGGATGCACTACGAAGGTCTGCTTCCGGATATCTCCAGAAGGGAGTATGAGCTGATGGCGGCAGTTCAGGATTACATGGATTGCATGAATGGTATGGATGGCAGAGACTGCGATGACAGCACAGACTGCATGGGCAGTAGTGGAAAAGGCGAGAGGAAAAAGGGCATCTGTGTTTCCGAACTGGCACTCCGGCTGAAAGTGTCATCCCCTGCGATATCCAGGATGGTTGGCATGATGGAGGAAAAAGGTTATATAGGGCGGGGCATGGACAAGGAGGACAGAAGGAATACTTATATTTACCTGACAGAAAAGGGCAGGGCGGCGAAGAAGGAATCGGAGACGGCGCTGTGCAGGCTGATGGAACGGGTGACGCTTCGTATGGGAGAAGATGATATGCAGCAGTTAATTATGTTATGGAACCGATTGGCAGATATTATGGAACAGGAGTTGAGGGCAGAAGATGTTTAAAATCTTAAAATATTTAAGCAAATCCAAGGCGGCGGTTGCCGCTATTGTGGCACTTTTAATCCTTCAGGCATACTGTGACCTGGCCCTGCCTCAGTATACGGCGGATATTGTAGATGTGGGCATCGGACAGGGCGGTATCGAATACGGGGTGCCGGAGCAGATGCGGGAGGAAACGTTTACAGCTGTCCGTATGCTGATGACGGCAGAGGAGGAGGAAGCATTGCTGGCAGCATATACCGCAGATGAAAACGGCAGATATATACTTGCAAACGATGCAGACAGGGAAGCGCTGGATGCCGGAATAAGTATTCCCATGGCACTGCTTTCCATGCTTTCCGCTTCGGGGGAAATGTCTCCGGAAATTTTGGGACAGATGATGGAGAGCGGGGCAGTCACAAAAGAAGAAATACTGCAATACAGGGATTCCGCGCTGGAAAGCTATGGGGAAATGAGCAATTCCATGATATCCCAAATGGCAATCAATTCCGTAAAAACGGAATATGAAGCGCTGGGCATGGATATTGCTTCCGTGCAGACCCGTTATCTTTTAAGGAAAGGAAGTCATATGCTGGGGCTGTCTGTTCTGATGATGGCAGCTTCCATACTGGCAGGGCTTCTGGCGGCAAGGACTTCGGCAAAAATCGGACGCGACCTGCGGGGCAGCCTGTTCCACAAGGTAGTGTCCTTCTCCGATGCGGAAATGGATCAGTTTTCCACGGCATCCCTGATTACCAGAAGCACCAATGATATCCAGCAGATACAGATGGTATCCGTGATGATTCTCAGGATGGTGCTCTACGCGCCCATCGTAGGTGTGGGAGGCGTCTTAAAAGTAGTTCATACACGGACAGGGATGGGATGGATTATTGCGGTTGCCGTTCTCGCTATTATGGCTCTGGTGGGAGTGCTGATGGCAGTTGCCATGCCTAAATTCAAGATTATGCAGAGTCTGGTAGACCGGATGAATCTGGTTTCCAGGGAAATTTTAACGGGTATTATGGTTATCCGTGCATTCAGCAGGGAAAAATTTGAGGAAGAACGTTTTGATAAGGCCAATCAGGAACTGATGGGTACTCAGTTATTTACAAACCGTGTCATGACCATTATGATGCCGGCCATGATGCTGATTATGAACGGCATTGCGGTTATGATTGTATGGTTCGGGGCAAAAGGCGTGGATTTGGGAAATCTGCAGGTGGGCGATATGCTTGCATTTATTACTTATACGATGCAGATTGTCATGGCCTTTCTGATGATTACGATGATTTCCATTATGCTGCCCCGTGCAGGCGTAGCGGCGGAGCGTATTGAGGAAGTGCTGGGAACGGAAGTGACGATTCACGACAAGGCGCAGACATTGGATAAAGAGCTGGAACAGGCAAAAGGCGTGCTGCGGTTTGAAAATGTCAGCTTCAGATATCCGGGGGCGGATGAGGAGGCACTGGAGGGCATTGATTTTACTGCCAATCCGGGAGAAACGACGGCAATCATCGGAAGTACCGGATGCGGAAAATCCACATTAATCCGGCTGATTCCGCGCTACTATGATGTGACGAAGGGGCGCATTACCATAGACGGTGTGGATATCCGTGACCTGTCCCAGCACAGGCTTCATGAGCTGTTGGGCTATGTCCCCCAAAAGGGTGTACTGTTTTCGGGGGATATCGAATCCAACCTGAAATTCGGAGGGGATTTTATTACTGACGGAGATATGGAGGAGGCAGCGCAGATTGCACAGGCGATGGAATTTATCGACAGTAAGCCGAAACGGTTCCAAAGTGAGATTTCACAGGGCGGTACGAACGTGTCCGGCGGACAGAAGCAGCGACTGTCCATCGCAAGGGCGATTGCCAAACATCCGAAAATATGTCTGTTCGATGACAGTTTTTCAGCACTGGATTATAAAACCGATGTGGTACTGCGCAAAGCCCTGCATGAGAAGCTGGCGGATGCCACAGTGATTATCGTGGCACAGAGAATCAGCACCATTCTCCATGCAGACCGGATTATCGTACTGGACGATGGAAAGATAGCGGGAATCGGCACTCATCAGGAATTACTGGCGGATTGTGAGGCTTATCGGGAAATCGCACGTTCACAGCTATCAGAAAAGGAACTGGAAGGAGGCAGGGTATCATGAGCGAACAGACAAGACCCCCCAGAAGGGGACCCCACGGACCGGGAATGATGCCGGGAGAGAAAGCGAAGGATTTTAAGGGTACGCTGCAAAAGATGCTGCGGTATATGGGTGCCTACCGTTATGGTCTGATAGCGGTCATGGTGTTTGCAGTAGGCGGTACGGCATTTAACATCATCGGCCCGAAAATCTTAAGTCAGGCAACCACGGAGCTTTTCAATGGTCTGATGGCGAAGGTATCGGGAACCGGAGGGATTGATTTCGGGAAAATCGGAAGGATACTGCTGATTCTTTTGGGGATATATGTCCTGAGTTCCTGTCTTTCTTTTATACAGGGAATGATTATGACTGGTATTTCCCAAAAGATGTGCTACCGCTTCCGTAAAGAGATTTCGGAGAAAATCAACCGGATGCCTTTGGAGTATTTTGAATCAAGAACAGTGGGAGAGGTGCTTTCCCGCATCACCAATGATGTGGATACGCTGGGGCAGAGCCTGAATCAGAGCATTACACAGCTTCTTACTTCGGTGACGACCATTATCGGGGTATTGGTGATGATGCTCAGCATCAGTCCGCTGATGACATTGATTGCTTTGGTAATTCTTCCGGTGTCGGGAACACTGATTGGGCTTGTGGTGAAATTTTCCCAAAAGTATTTCGTGGCACAGCAGAGCTATCTTGGGAAAATCAACGGACAGGTAGAGGAAGTATACAGCGGTCACAATATCGTCAAGGCGTTTAACAGGGAAGAACAGGCGCTCCGCGAATTTAACGAGACCAATGAGGTGCTGTACCAGTCCGCATGGAAATCCCAGTTTCTTTCCGGCATGATGCAGCCGGTGATGATGTTTGTCGGCAATCTTGGTTATGTGGCAGTAGCGGTCAGCGGAAGCCTGCTTGCCATAAAAGGAACGATTCAGGTGGGTGACATACAGGCATTTATCCAGTATGTGAAGAACTTTACCCAGCCGATTACACAGGTGGCACAGGTATCCAATATGTTGCAGTCCATGGCGGCAGCCGCAGAGAGGGTTTTGGAATTTTTAGAAGAAAAAGAGGAGGACGTGAATGTGGAACATGCGGCCAGTCCGGAGAAGATACAGGGCAGCGTCCGGTTCAGCCATGTGAAGTTTGGCTACAAGCCGGATAAAATCATCATCCATGATTTCAGCAGTGAGGTAAAGCCGGGACAGATGGTGGCAATCGTGGGTCCTACCGGAGCCGGAAAAACGACAATGGTAAAACTGCTGATGCGTTTCTATGACGTGAACGGCGGGAAGATAGAGCTGGACGGACACGACATACGGGAATTTAACCGGAGTGAACTGCGGGAAGGATTCGGCATGGTTTTGCAGGATACGTGGCTCTTTAAAGGAACCATTATGGAGAACATCCGTTACGGCAGGCTGGACGCCACCGATGAGGAGGTCATAGAGGCGGCGAAAGCAGCACATGCCCACCGGTTTATTAAGACGTTGCCCGGCGGATATCAGATGGAGCTGAACGAGGATGCCAGCAATGTATCACAGGGGCAGCGGCAGTTACTGACCATCGCCCGTGCCATTCTTGCCGACAACCGGATTATGATACTGGATGAGGCAACCAGTTCCGTGGACACCAGAACGGAAGCGCGGATTCAGAAAGCAATGAATAACCTGATGAAAGGCAGAACCAGTTTCGTGATTGCCCACAGGCTTTCCACCATACGGGATGCGGATTTGATTCTGGTGATGAAGGACGGGGATATCATAGAGCAGGGGAACCATGAGGAACTGCTGGCGGAAAACGGATTTTATGCGGAACTTTATAATTCGCAGTTTGAGGAGGTCACGGCCTGATTCCTACAAATTCAGGAAAGTAGCAATATTCGAGAAATTGATATATAAATCATCGTATATATTGACTTTTATGATGGAATCGAATGTATAAGGCACATTAAAAAGATTTTCTTCAAAGTAATTGACAAATACGCTCCTTCTTTTCGGGTCCACAATCCAATATTCACGTACGCTGTTCTTTTGGTAATAATACAGTTTACGGACATAATCATCGACAGGGTAGCCGGGAGATACAATCTCAATAATAAAGTCGGGTGCCCCGTTGCACCAGGTTCCTACCAGTTTATGCCGGTTGCAGACGATTATAATATCAGGATGCACGAGTGTAAACGGACTACCGGACAGCTTTACGTCAAAAGGAGCGGGAATAACCTCACAATCCCCGTTTTTCTGCGTGACATAAGCGCTGAGCCGCGAAGTGAGTTCTGACAGGATAGCCCTGTGTGTCCGGGAATGGCTGGGCATATAACAGACCTGTCCGTCGAATACTTCCGCCGAAGCATGGTTCGGAAGACTCCTGTATTGTTCAATGGTCGTGATTTCCGGCTGTTGTTGTAAATCAAACATGATTGTCTGTTCCTTTCAAAAATATTGTCTGTCAGGCAGTTTCACCGTATGACATGTGCAGCATCTGATAGTATTATACATGATAATGTAAAAAATATATAGTACGAAAAACTGCCCTATAACAGAAATTGTTATAGGGCAGGATATTTTTTTTAAGACTTATCAACTCAAAGCTTAAAGCCGAAGTAACGAACTGCGTTATTGTAAGAAATATCCGTTACGATTTCAGATAAGGTATCCATATCGGAAGGAAATTCTCCGTTTTCAACCAGTTCTCCCATGAAATTGCACAGGATGCGCCGGAAGTATTCATGTCTGGCATAGGACAGGAAGCTTCTGGAATCCGTCAGCATACCTACGAAACCGGAAAGATTACCCAGGTTTGCGAGAGAGGTCAGCTGGTCGGTCATGCCCTGCTTGTGGTCATTGAACCACCATGCGCTTCCCTGTTGTATTTTAGCAACTGCGGTAGAATCCTGGAAGCAGCCGAGAATGGTGCCGATTGCAGCATTATCATTAGGATTCAGGCTGTAAATAATGGTCTTTGGCAGCGCTTTGTTTACTTCCAGTGCATTTAAGAAATCAGCAGTCTGGGAAGACGGCGCATAATTATTGATGCAGTCGTAACCGGTGTCAGGACCGAGTTTTTCATACATAGTTCTGTTGTTATCGCGTTTCGTGCCATAGTGAAGCTGCATTACCCAGTTGCGCTTATTGTATTCAGTGCCTACGAAAAGCATGAAAGCAGTCTTGAATTTCAGTTCTTCCTCTTTGGTAATCACATCGCCGGAAGCAGCCTTTAACCTTTTGGCAAAAATAGCTTCGATTTCTTCATCGGAAGCAGGAGCGTACATAACATATTCCAATGCATGGTCAGATACGCTGCATCCCATAGAAGCAAAGAAATCCATGCGTTTGCTAAGGGCTTCTTTTAAATCCTTGAAAGAATTTACTGCAACGCCGCTTGCTTCGGAAAGTTTGGACAGATAATCCAAATATTCGGGCTTTTCCAGATTCATGGCCTTGTCAGGGCGCCATGCGGGAAGAACCTGTACATCAAAAGAATCATCTTCCGCAATCTGCTTATGCCATTCCAGACTGTCTACCGGATCGTCCGTAGTGCAGATTAAGGTAACATTGGACTGTTTAATAAGGGAACGCACGCTCATGGAAGGGTCTGCCAGCTTTTCATTGCAGAGGTTCCATACCTCTTCCGCCGTATTTTTATTCAGTACCCCGTTATAGCCGAAATAACGCTGGAGTTCCAGATGGCTCCAGTGGAAGAGCGGGTTGCCGATAGCTTTTCCAAGGACTTCTGCCCATTTAAAGAATTTCTCCTTATCGGGAGCATCCCCTGTTATGTAATGCTCGTCGATGCCGCAGGAACGCATAAAGCGCCATTTATAGTGGTCGCCGCCCAGCCACACCTGCGTAATGTTCTCGAACTGTCTGTCCTGTGCGATTTCCTGCGGATTGATATGGCAGTGGTAATCCAGAATAGGGGTTTTGGCCGCATATTCATGGTAAAGTGTCTGTGCGGTCGGACTGTTTAACAAAAAATCTTTGTCCATAAAATTTTTCATTGGGGTATCCTCCTTCATGAATAAAATTAAAATAAATAATGAAATGACGGATGCTGTGCAGAAGCCATCCTTATTTAACAACGGATGCATTGGGCATCCTTATGTTCGGTTCAGTAAGCGGTAGTGCCGCGTTTTACCAGTTCGCCGGAGAAAATGGTTTTCTGCGGCATTTCGCTGCCGTTCAAAGTGTCGATGAGCGTTTTTACCAGCTGCTGGCAGAGACTTTCCAAACGGTTATCTACAGAAGTCAGCTCCGGTTCGCTGCATATGGCAAGCAGTGAATTGTTATAACCGATGACGGATAAGTCCTCAGGAATGTGCAGATTGTTCAGTCTTGCATATTTCATGGCAGCAGTAGCAAGGAGGTCCTCCGAGGCGATGACCGCATGGAAAGAAAGTCCTTTTTCCTTTAACTGATTCAAAAAGCGGCAGACGCCGTCTATGTCATCCCTTGCGCCGGGATAGAACTGCTGGTATTTCCTGTCCAAAGGCAAATCACGCAAAAGGTAGGCGGATTGAAATCCGGTCAGCTTCTTCATGCCGCTGTATGATTTGGAATTATACAGATAAAGGATATCCTTAATTCCGCTGTCAATCAGGCTTAAAGCCGTTTCCTGCATCGCCCTGAAATCGTCGCACAAAGTGCAGAAAACATTCGGGCAGTCAAAATCCGCATTCAGCAGCATGATTGGAACCTGCTGCGCGGCATCTCTTATATACTGATTATAGGATGTTTCCGCCTCCACAAAATTCGAGCCCACCATAATCACGCTGTCAACCTTCTGTGAGATAATCAGATTAAGACAATTTTTCTTGCTTTCCAAATCGTAACCGGTACAGCATAAAATGGAATTATAACCGCCGGCACGCAGATTGCGTTCTATATAATAAATTGCTTTTGCAAGGTAAAGATCCGAGGAGTCGGCACAGAGAATTCCTATAGTATTCATGGAATTTAAGCCAAGCCCGCGCGCAAATGCGTTAGGAGTGTAACCGCTCTGCTCAATGATATCCAGTACCTTTTTCTTTGTCTTGGGTGTTACATTCGTATTGCCGTTCAAAACGCGGGAAACGGTGGCAATGGAAACACCGGCCATTTTGGAAATGTCGTAAATGGTCATTCAGGTCACCTCCTATTTTCAGACGTGAAACCTAACACATATTTTTTTCATAAGAAATGAAACAATTGTGTAAATGGTTACATTGAGTAATTCAAAGTTATTATACAATACTAATTAATTAAATTCAAGAAATTTTTAAAAAGTATCGTAAATAGACAAAAACCTATTGACTATATTTGAAAAACGTTGTAAAATTGTTGATGTAAGGGCTTTCATAAAGCCATGGACTTTCATTAAAATGTTTTATCAAAATATGGGAAGGGAAAGGTGCAGGAAAATGGAATTGTTAAACAAAGCGTTGACGAAGAAGAAAGAGAGACCCGTGAAAGTATTGCAGTTTGGAGAGGGAAATTTTCTCCGCGGATTTGTAGACTATATGATAGATATCGCAAATGAGAAGGGATACTTTGACGGAGATATCGTACTGGTAAAACCGATTGAATTCGGAACTCTGGACAGATTACATAATCAGGAATGCCAGTATACCGTTTCCTTAAGAGGAATCGTGGACGGCAAAGCTGCTGTGCAGAACCGTATTGTGACAAGCGTTACGGATGCGGTGGCTGCATGTGAAGAATATGAAAAATACAGCGCATATGCAAAACTGGATTCTCTCCGTTTCATCGTTTCCAATACGACAGAAGCCGGAATCGTATATGACGATACGGACAGACTGGAAATGACTCCTCCTCACAGCTATCCGGGAAAACTTGCGAAATTCTTATATGAAAGATACAAACATTTTAACGGGGCAGCGGACAAGGGTCTGGTTATGCTTCCGGTAGAACTGATTGACGATAATGGAATCCATTTGAAGGAATGTGTCATGAAGCTGGCTGATTTATGGCAGCTGGAGGACGGCTTTAAGACATGGCTGAATGAAGCATGTGTATTCTGCTCTACGTTAGTAGACCGCATTATAACCGGATATCCCAAGGATGAAGATAAGGAACTTTGGGAGCAGTTCGGTTATGAAGATAATCTGATTGTAACAGGTGAGCCTTTTGCACTTTGGGTTATCGAGAGTGAGAAAGATATTTCCGACGAACTTCCCCTTGTGAAAGCAGGACTTCCCGTTATCTTTACGGATAATCAGAAACCTTATAAGCAGAGAAAAGTCCGGATACTCAACGGTGCGCACACATCATTCGTGCTTGCATCCTACCTTGCCGGCAATGATTATGTGCTTCAGTCCATGGAAGATAAGCTGGTATATGATTTCATGTATCATACCATTTACGATGAAGTCATTCCGACCCTTACGCTTCCGGAAAAGGAACTGAAGGATTTTGCAGAAGCGGTTGTTACGAGGTTCAACAATCCTTATGTAAAACACGCACTGTTATCCATTGCCCTCAATTCCGTATCCAAATGGCGTGCAAGATGTATGCCCAGCTTCCTCGGCTATGTGGAAAATACAGGGAAACTGCCGGAACACCTTACCTTCTCCATTGCAGCGCTGATGGCGTTCTATACGGGCAGCGAAATCAGGGATAAGGCATTGATTGGCAAGCGCGGCGAAGAAGAATACAAGATTCTGGATGACGAAGCAGTGCTTCAGTTCTTTGCCGAAAACAGCGCAAAGGAAACGGAAGAGTTCGTAAAACTGTTCTTATCCAACGAAGAATTCTTTGGACAGGATCTGACCAAAGTAGACGGATTGACGGCTCAGGTTACTGCTTATCTGAACGAGATAAAGGAACTGGGTATGCGTGGCGCTATGGAAAAGAATTTTGCAAAATAGGAGAAGCATATGGCAAAGATCATTAAAATCCATAAAGATGATAATGTGGCAGTAGCAATAGAAGAATTGAAAAAAGGGGATAAGTTTACAGTAAACGGCGAAGAGCTGGAGGCTGTAACGGATGTCCCCGCAGGACATAAAGTGGCGCTTTGTGACATGGAGGAGAAAACCCCGGTCACAAAGTATGGATGCCCGATTGGGTATACCACAGCGAATGTGGCAAAAGGCGAATGGATTCATACCCACAATGTAAAAACCGGTTTGGGCGATTTGCTTACTTACAGCTATGAGCCGGTGGGCGCGAAGCTGGAAGCGGCGGAAAAAGCATATTTTATGGGATTTGAACGGGACGGCGGAAAAGTCGGCGTCCGGAATGAAATATGGATTATCCCGACTGTCGGCTGTGTAAATAATATCGCTACGGCGATGGCAAAACAAGCGGCATCCCTTGTGAAAGGAAGCGTGGAAGATGTGGTGGCATTTCCGCATCCCTACGGATGTTCACAGATGGGGGACGACCAGGAACATACAAGACAGATTCTTGCCGATTTGGTCAACCATCCCAATGCAGGCGGTGTGCTCGTATTAGGGCTTGGCTGTGAAAACAGCAATATTGACGAATTGAAAAAGTATATCGGTGCATATGATGAAAAGCGGGTGAAATTCCTGGTCTGCCAGGAGAGTGACGACGAGATGGCGGACGGGCTGCAGCTTATCGGGGAGTTGATTGAGCAGGCATCTTCGTTAGAACGTACGGAAATCAGTGCGGAAAAACTCATTATCGGACTGAAGTGCGGAGGAAGTGACGGATTTTCCGGCATTACGGCTAACCCGCTGGTAGGAAGGTTTTCCGATATGCTGATTGGCAGAGGCGGAACGACCATCCTTACGGAAGTGCCGGAAATGTTCGGTGCGGAAACCCTGCTTATGAACCGCTGTGAAACCGAGGAACTTTTCCACAAAACGGTAGATTTAATTAATGATTTCAAAAATTATTTTAAGAGCCATAACCAGACCATTTATGAAAATCCTTCTCCGGGAAATAAAAAGGGCGGCATTTCCACATTGGAAGATAAGTCTTTGGGCTGTACGCAGAAATCCGGTTCCGCTCCGGTAAAAGGAGTGCTTTCTTACGGTGAAACCGTAAAAGAAGCGGGACTGAATCTGCTCAGTGCACCGGGTAATGATTTGGTGGCTGCTACTGCACTGGCGGCAGCAGGGGCGCACATTGTCCTGTTCACGACGGGAAGAGGAACACCGTTCGCTTCTCCGGTTCCTACGGTGAAGATATCCAGTAATTCCAGGATTGCCGGAAAGAAGAGCGGATGGATTGATTTCAATGCAGGCGTACTGACCGAAGGAGAAGACATGGATTCCACGGCAGAACGGTTCTTTCAGTATGTGCTGGAAGTAGCATCGGGAAAACAGGTAAGGAGCGAGGAAGCGGGCTTCCACGACATGGCAATCTTCAAACAGGGCGTGACTTTATAAGCATAAAAGGTATTTTACAGAAAGGTATGGAAAAACAACAATGGCAAAAAAAACAGTAACATTTGGTGAAATTATGTTGAGACTGGCGCCGGAAGGCTATTACCGCTTCGTACAGGCAGAAAGCTATGGTGCGACTTACGGCGGCGGAGAAGCGAACGTGTCCGTTTCTCTGGCAAATTACGGATTGGAGTCCAGCTTCGTAACCAAGCTTCCCGCACATGAAATCGGACAGGCGGGCGTGAATTCCTTAAGGAAGTTCGGCGTAGATACTTCCCATATTGTCAGGGGCGGCAGCCGTGTAGGTATTTATTTCCTTGAAAAAGGCGCTTCCCAAAGACCTTCCAAGGTTATTTATGACCGTGCCGGTTCTTCCATCGCGGAAGCAGTCAAAGCTGATTTCAACTGGGATGAAATTTTTGAAGGTGCAGACTGGTTCCACTTTACGGGCATTACCCCCGCTCTTGGCGACAACGTGGCAGAAATCTGTCTGGAAGCATGTAAGAAAGCGAAAGAAAAGGGCATTACGGTAAGCTGTGACTTAAATTACAGAAATAAACTGTGGAGCAAGGAAAAAGCAGGGGAAGTCATGGGTGAGCTTTGCAAGTATGTGGACGTTTGCATTGCAAACGAGGAAGATGCAGGAGATGTTTTCGGCATCAAGGCAGCGGATACCGATGTAACCAGCGGGAAAGTGAACCATGAAGGATACAAGGATGTAGCGAAGCAGCTTGCAGACCGCTTTGGTTTCAAGAAAGTTGCAATCACTTTAAGGGAGTCCATTTCCGCCAATGACAATAACTGGGCAGCCATGCTTTATACAGATGGCGAATATTATTTCAGCAAGAAATACACCATGCACATTGTAGACCGTGTAGGCGGCGGAGATTCTTTCGGAGCCGGATTGATTTATGCATGTCTGAATGATATGGGCGCACAGGATACCATTGAGTTTGCGGTAGCGGCAAGCTGCCTGAAACACAGTATCGAAGGCGACTTCAATCAGGTATCTGTAGATGAAGTGAAAAAACTGGCAGGCGGGGATGCATCCGGCAGGGTACAGCGTTAGTTGTACATCCGTCATTAAAAAATAGTTTCTCCTAAAAATTATATATATGATAGTCTTGGTTAGGTAGAGGGTGGTATTCACCCTCTATCTTGCTAATGAGGATGAGGGGCGACGCTTCCGGACATCCTGTAGTTTGGTTTTTATGTGTATTTTGAATGGGGTTAAAAAAATTTATTATGGAGGTATGTATATGCAGTTAGGGATTCGTTTACATGATATTGCTAAGGGGACTTTGGAGGAGCGCCTGGCGATTGCGAAGGAGCAGGGGTTTGCGTGCGGGCATCTGGCGCTTTCCAAGGTGATTGATGAGTACAGTACGGCTGACAGTGCGCTGACGCCCGGTTATGCTATGTATCTGAAAAAGCTGTTTGCAAAATATGATATTGATGTGGCCGTGCTTGGCTGTTATCTGAATCTGGCCAATCCCAATGAACAGAAACTGAAGGAGACGCAAGAGCGTTATAAAGCGCATATCCGCTTTGCATCGCTGCTTGGCTGCGGTGTGGTGGGTACTGAGACAGGGGCGCCCAATGAGACTTATTCTTATGAGGAAGCCTGTCATAGTGAAGAAGCATTGCAGATTTTTATTAAGAATGTAACGCCTGTAGTGCGTTACGCGGAGCAGATGGGTGTCATTTTTGCCATTGAGCCGGTATTTAAGCATATTGTATATAATCCGGCGCGGGCAAGGAAAGTTCTGGATGCTATAAATTCCCCGAACTTACAGATTATTCTGGACCCTGTGAATATGCTGGATATCAGTAATTATAAGGAACAGAAGGAAATTGTGAAGGAAGCGGTGGAACTGTTGGGAAAAGAAGTCGCCGTGGTGCATATTAAAGATTATCAGGCAGCAGACGGCAAACTGAAATCGGTAGCGGCGGGTACCGGAGAGATGGATTATTCGGATTTGATACAGTTCATGAAAAAAGAAAAACCATATATTCATGCAACACTGGAAGATACGGTGCCGGATAATGCGGTGGCAGCAAGGAAACATATTCAGAAACTTTGGGATGAAGCGTAGGCTTCTCCCAAAGTTCTGAGGAAACTATATCAGGGGAGGGGAAAATCTTCGCCTAATACTTTATCGATGGTGTAGTTTTGCGCTTCGCTGTCGGTCAGGACATGCGTAAACGGAGCGCGGTTCTTACAGGAGCCGCCATCTCCGAGACTGTTGTATTCCGCATAATATACGGTGTCATGGGCTTCAGGCTTTTTCCAGTCATGAAAGCCGGCGGGATGGATGCAGGAATCCATAGTGCAGTTTATGAATACGGTTTTCGCATAGTTGCGCCATGGGCGTCCGAGATAAAAGCTTTCCGCCGGACAGTTGCTGCCGGTAATGCGGCAGTCTGCAAAGACATAGCCGTATGGCTGGCCTTCCGGTGTGGACGCGGCGGTGATATAACCGCAGACAGGATTGCCCTCTGTATCACTGCTGATTGCCCCGTCCCCGATGGCCTCGATATGGCAGTTACGGAAGTATGCAGTAGCGCTCCCGAAAATAAAATCTACATTTCCGCAGATATAACAGTTGTCATAGAGCTGTCTGCCGTTTATGCGGGGAGCGAATTCTTTCGGTCCGGTGAAGCCGCCCGGTTCTTTGGGAGAAGGGGGCAGAGGACCGGTGAACAGGGTATCCTGATTGCCTGTGAAACGGCAGTTTTTGAAAACCAGACGGTCGCCGTCGGCATAGAGGGCAACTGCCTGTCCGGCTTTTTTTCTCGGAGCCGCAAGATTAGCAATGGTAAGATTTTCCATCGTTACGTCATGGGCATCCAAAAGCACGGTATAGGAACGGAAGGTGCCCCGTTTGGTGCCGTCCGGCATCAGGAATTTGGCATAATCGTCGTAAGCGATAACCGTGTCTGCGGCGGATTCTCCGATAAAATTCAGGTAAGGTCTGTCAATGACAAGTTTTTCCCGATAAGTACCGGAAGCAAGGTAGATGTTTACAGGTTCCGCCGGTTGGGACGGAAGCGTGTTCAGTACAGCTTCAATGCTGTCTTTTGGAATGATATGAATGTTCTGCATGTGTTTTTTTCCTTTTCCAATAATTTTTTCGTTATGTTCTAACTGTAAATTATAGCAAAAAAACAATCAGATGAAAAGAGGAGGTAGATGAATGAGCCGATTGAAAATCAGTACGCCGAATGCGGCACAGTTGACGGTGGAACGTTTGTACAAGGATTTGGAACGCCATATTATTGCCAGTCCGCCGGGACTGTGTCCGGTGGATTTGCAGCTGTCTTTTTTAAAGCTGTGCCATGCGCAGACCTGCGGAAAGTGTGTGCCCTGCCGTGTGGGACTGCTTCAGCTCCAGCATTTAATGGAGGATGTGCTGGAGGGAAGGGCAACGGAAGAAACCATAGCCCTTATTGAAGAAACGGCAAACAATATTACGGATTCGGCGGACTGTGCCATCGGCTATGAGGCGGCGCATATGGTACTCGCCGGATTGGAAGGATTCAAAGAAGATTACCTGCATCATATCAAAACGGGAAAATGTTCCTATACGATTACGCAGCCGGTGCCCTGTGTGGCGCTCTGTCCTGCAGGAGTAGATATTCCGGGCTATATTGCACTGGTAGGAGAGGAGCGGTATGCGGATGCAGTGACGCTGATTCGTAAGGATAATCCGTTTCCGACTGCCTGTGCGCTCATCTGCGAACATCCCTGTGAGGCAAGATGCCGCCGGAATATGATAGACAGTTCAGTCAATATCCGGGGATTAAAGCGCATGGCGGTGGATAACGCCCGTGCCAATACGGTTCCTGTGCCGAAGAAAGCGGCTGCCACAGGAAAGAAAGTGGCTATCGTAGGAGGCGGGCCTGGCGGTTTGTCGGCGGCTTATTATCTGGAACTGATGGGACACCATGCGGTAGTGTTTGAAGAGAAGAGCAAACTCGGCGGAATGCTGCGTTACGGCATACCGAATTACCGTTTCCCCAGAGAACGTCTGGATGAAGATATTGAGGCGATTCTGTCCACAGGCGTGGAGGTACATACCAATGTCACAATCGGAAACGAAGAAGATGATATGTCCCTGAGCGATTTACGGAAAGAGTATGATGCAGTATATGTTGCAATCGGCGCCCATACAGACAAGAAAATCGGCATAGAGGGAGAGGATGCAAAAGGGGTTATTTCCGCAGTGGAAATGCTGCGCAGCATCGGCGATGACAATCCGCCCGACTTTACAGGCAAGACCGTAGTGGTGGTAGGAGGCGGCAATGTTGCCATGGACTGTACCCGTTCTGCAATCCGTCTCGGAGCGGAAAAAGTAGGAATCGCATACCGGAGACGGCAGGAAGATATGACAGCGCTTCCGGAGGAAATCGAAGGAGCGATTGCAGAGGGCGCTGAATTATACAGTTTAAAGGCGCCGCATAAAATAGAAGCCGATGAAAACGGACAGGTGACGGCTATCTGGGTGGAACCGCAGATTATCGGCGCCATCGATGCATGGGGACGGGCAAGACCCGTAAGGGCGGAAGTGGAGCTTAAGAGAATTCCCTGCGATATTGTAGTGGTCGCGATTGGGCAGGGGATTGAGTCCAGACATTTTGAAGAAGCCGGAATACCAATCAAGAGAGGTGTGCTTCAGGCGATGAGCGAGAGCAGCATAGAGAATCTCCCCGGTATGTTTGCAGGCGGAGACTGTGTGACAGGACCTGCTACCGTAATACGTGCCATTGCAGCCGGTAAGGTGGCGGCGGCAAATATTGATGAGTACCTTGGTTATCACCATGTCATTCCGTGCGATGTGGAAATCCCGCAGGTGAATTATGCGGACAGACAGCCTTGCGGCAGGGTGAATATGACAGAACGGGAAGCCGGAGAACGGAAACACGATTTCTGTGCAATTGAAGAATGTATGACAAAGCAGGAGGCGGCACAGGAAGCAGGCAGATGTCTGCGCTGTGACCATTACGGATACGGCAATCTGAAAGGAGGGCGTGCAGCGATATGGTAAATCTGACAATTGACGGTAAAAAGTTACGGGTACGCGAAGGCACTACCATTATGAAAGCGGCGGCAAGCGTCGGAATCCGGATACCGCATCTGTGTTATCTGGAAGGAATCAATGAAATCGGAGCCTGCAAGGTATGCGTGGTAGAGATGCAGGGCAAGACGAAACTGATTACGGCCTGCAACAATCCGGTGGAAGAGGGGATGGTGCTGTATACCAATTCACCGAAGGCCCGTTCAGTCCGCAGGACGAATGTGGAACTGATTCTGTCCCAGCATGACTGCAGCTGCGCGACCTGCGTGAGAAGCGGCAACTGCAATCTGCAGAAATTGGCAAATGATTTGGGGATTCTGGAAGTCCCTTATGAAAAAGAAGTGCAGTATCATCCGTGGAATAAGGAGTTCCCGTTAATCCGGGATTCGGCAAAATGCATTAAGTGTATGCGCTGTGTGCAGATTTGTGACAAAGTGCAGGATTTACATATCTGGGATGTACAAAATACCGGTTCCAGAACAACGGTGGACGTCAGCCAGAACAGATGCATTGAAGAATCCGACTGCAGCCTGTGCGGACAGTGTATTACCCATTGTCCGACGGGAGCGCTCAGGGAAAGGGATGACCTTCCGAAAGTGTTCCGTGCGCTGGCCGACCCTGAAACGGTAACGGTTGTGCAGGTGGCTCCGGCAGTAAGGGCGGCATGGGGGGAAGCTCTGGGACTCCCGGCATCGGCTGCCACAGAGGGCCGGATGGTTTCCGCTCTGAAACAGATTGGGTTTGACTATGTGTTTGATACGAATTTTTCTGCCGACCTGACCATTATGGAAGAAGGAACAGAACTGATTCACAGGCTGTCCGACGGGGAAGAACACGAATATCCGATGTTTACCTCCTGCTGTCCCGGCTGGGTCAGCTTCATGAAATCCCAGTATCCGGAAATGGCGGGGAATCTGTCCACGGCAAAATCGCCCCAGCAGATGTTCGGCGCGGTGGCAAAGACTTATTTTGCGGAAAAAGCAGGGATACCGGCGGAAAAGATTTTCAGTATTTCCATTATGCCCTGTGTTTCCAAGAAAAGAGAAGCAACGCTGCCGGATATGTACAGCAGCGGAGCAGGAGCGGATGTGGATTTGGTACTTACCACAAGGGAGTTTGGAAGGCTGGTGAGGGCAGAACATATCACGCCGGAACTTTTGGAGGAAATGGATTTTGATTCTCCGTTGGGTGAAAGCACCGGAGCGGGTGTGATTTTCGGTGCTACCGGAGGGGTTATGGAAGCGGCGCTGCGGACGGCGGCTTATGTCCTGACCGGTGAGAATCCGGTACCTGATTTCCAAACCGTGAGGGGAATGGAAGGCAGAAAGGAAAGTACGTTCCGCATCGGAGAGAGGGAGTTGTCTACCTGTACGGTGAGCGGCTTAAAAAATGCAAGGGATTTGATGGAGGATATTAAAAAAGGAAGCGTGCATTATGATTTCGTGGAAGTCATGGCATGTCCCGGCGGCTGTGTGGGCGGCGGCGGGCAGCCCATTAAGGACGGCGAGGAATTAGCCGTGGTGCGGGCGCCCAAACTATATGAACTGGACCGGAACCGTCCAATCCGGTATTCCCATGAAAATCCGGAGATTCAGAAACTGTATAAAGAATATCTTGGCGAACCTTTGAGTGAGAGGGCGCATGAATTGCTGCATACGAAAGGATAGAGGAATACATCACATGATAGCTTTTTTTATTTCGGAACTGCTGAGCGCACTATTACAGGTCAGTTTATTTTCAATTATACCCTTTTTATGGTGGCTGGTTTCTGCCCGTAAAGAGAACTTTTTTCACTGGCTGGGATTTTTAAAACCGGAAAGAAACGCTTTATTCCGTCAAACTGTAATGCTTACTGTTTTGGCGACAGTGGCATATGGAATGCTTACCACACTTTTTATAAACAGTTTTTCAGAAGGAATCACAGAAGCGGGCAGCCAGTTTGCAGGAAAAGGCGTCAGTGCAGTTCCTGCCGTCCTGATATATGCATATATACAGACCGGATTAGCCGAAGAACTGCTGTTCAGAGGCTTCCTGCTAAAAAGAATTTCTTCAAAATTTGGATTTTATGCGGGAAACACGATACAGGCGTTGATTTTCGGTGCGGTTCATGGCATTCCGTTTGGACTCATAACGGGCAGCGTGACCGTAACCGTGATACTGACAGTCCTTCCGGGCGCATTCGGCTGGTTTGAGGGCTGGCTGAATGAAAAGCGGTTGGGCGGCTCTATCATTCCCTGTTGGTTATTACACGGAACGGTAAATCTTATTGCTGCCTGTTTACAGTTATAATTGCTACAGATATTTATACATATGCCCGTGTTTTGGAGCGTGTCCGAAAATTGCTTTTTTGCCAGATTGTGAATCACAGCTGGCAGAAAGCAATCTTCAACACGCTCTAAACAATAATGGGCTGTATGGCATATTCATGGGTAAAAGGAACGCGAAACTTAGAGGCTGTCACGGAACGGTAGATGTGGGAAGCCCGTATATCCTGTTCCAACATGGAGTATCCTTCCGCGGTAAGCAGGCGGCGTGCGCCGGAGAGTTTGGAAATCACCGGGACAGCCGTATGCGCTTTTAGTACTTTCAGAAGCGGAGAGGCAGTTTTGCAAAATCCCAGAATCCGTGCATAGGCAATATAGTCGTTTTGGATATATTCTTCCATCTGTGCTTTCTCCATGTTCAAAAGAATGTGGAGAAGACTGCGGCTTAAACGGGCATAAGTAACATCTTTGGATTTTAATAGGCTGCAGAAAGCATCATATCCGGTAAAACCGGGAAGATTCCGGCATATTTTATCGGATAAGTCATGGGTGACATCCAGATAACGATAAAAGCCGTCGGGAGCATCCTGCAGGAGTTTATAATGAAGCAGGGTGGAAAAGTCATTGCTGCAGACAGGAAAACGGCGGTCTGAGGACTGTTCCAGCAAAGGATACACAGAAGCCGGAACATAGGGGCGGAGGGCGGAAAGCGCTCCGTTTCCTGCCATCATGCGGCGCAGGGCGGTGGCGGAACCCAATGCTTTGCCTGCTTCCGGCTGTTTTGCGGCGGGTGTCAGGACGGTGTCATGATATTGGCTGCCTGTGCGCTTTATGGTGCAGGGAACAATGGAACTGTTCCGGATAAGCAATGATTTGATATACTCCGTGCCAAGAATGTTGTTGGGTGAGGAAAAGAGGGATGGTTCAAGGAATGATTTATAAGAAAAACCGTTCAGGAATGCTTTCAGGGTGAGGCTGCGCGCTTTTGGAAAGGAATGGCCGCATTTCAGCTCTTTTTGCAAAAAAATCCGGTACTCTTCCGGCTCTTTTGCCAGAACGGAAGCAATGGCCGAAAGTTCCACGACGCTGCCGCATTCGCTGCCGAAACAAAGTGCATTCACACAGCCCAGCTTATCCAGGAGCGTAACGGCTCCCATGGCAAAATACTCCGCGCTTCCCGCCGCATAAAAAAGCGGCAGTTCCAGCACTAAATCCACGCCGTTTTTTAATGCAGCTTCGGTGCGCAGGTATTTATCCATTATGGCAGGCGCGCCGCGCTGTACAAAATCGCCGCTGATAACAGCAATGATATAATCGGCGCCCGTTATCCGGCGCGTTTCTTCCAAGTGATATTTGTGTCCGTTATGGAACGGATTGTATTCTGCAATAATCCCTGTAATTTTCATACCAAAACATAACCTGCACATTCTTCGGATTTTAATCTGTTGAAAGCGTAACATGTTTCTGTCCGTAATTCAATGCAGAATCTATTTGTTAATATTTTAACAGAATATGCTTATACTTTTGTACTGAATTAAACACAATATTTGCAAGATTTTGGATGATTTTTGGCTTGTATGCAGAGGACAAATCTTGTATAATTTGTGTATATAATACAAGTTATGGAAAGAAAAACTTGTGAAAAATTTATATTCGGAAAGGAGACAGGGCTATGTCTTATATAGACATTATCAAAGACAAGGCGAGAAGCGACAAAAAAACTATTGTTTTGCCGGAAACTACGGATAAGAGGACATTGATTGCGGCATCCCATATTATGGCGGAGGGAATCGCGAATATTATTCTGGTAGGTAATGAAGAAAAGATTATGGACGGTGCCGGCTGGCTGGAAGTAGAACTGGAAGGAGCAACCATCATCGATCCCGAGACGACGGATAAGCTGGATGAGTATACAGAACTTTTATATGAAACGAGAAAAGCAAAAGGAATGACGCCGGAGAAGGCAAGAGAAATCTTAAAAGGCGATTATCTGACATTTGGTGTCATGATGGTAAAAGCGAATGATGCAGACGGTATGGTTGCGGGTGCGTGCCATGCAACGGCTGATACGTTAAGACCGGCGCTCCAGATATTAAAGACGGCTCCGGGTGTGAAACTGGTTTCCGGATTCTTCTTAATGGATGTACCGGATTGCGAATTCGGCGACGGCGGGACTTTCCTGTTCGCGGACTGCGGACTGAATCAGGACCCGACAGCGGAAGAACTGGCAGCTATTGCAGATTCCAGCGCAAAGAGTTTTAAGCAGCTGGTAGGTTCCAAACCGATTATTGCCATGCTGTCCCATTCTACAAAAGGAAGCGCTAAACACGCTTTGGTAGATAAAGTAGTAGAGGCTACGGCAATTGCCCGTGAAAAATATCCGCACCTTGCGCTGGACGGAGAATTACAGGCCGATGCGGCACTGGTTCCGCAGGTTGCGAAATCCAAGGCTCCTGAAAGTGAAGTGGCAGGTAAGGCAAACGTGCTTATTTTCCCCAACCTGGATTGCGGAAATATCGGCTACAAACTGGTGCAGAGACTGGCAAAGGCAGAAGCTTACGGCCCTATGCTTCAGGGAATTTCAAAGCCTGTCAACGATTTATCCCGCGGCTGTTCCTGGCAGGATATCGTAGGCGTTGTAGCTTTGACGGCAGTACAGGCACAGCTTGCGTAGGCATGGTTGTTCAGAGAGGGCAGGTATTCCTGTCTGATATAGCACATAGGAAATTGGAGGGAAAGAGAAATGAATATATTAGTCATTAACTGCGGAAGCTCATCACTGAAATTCCAGTTAATTGATTCTGAAAGCGAACAGGTCAGTGCAAAGGGATTATGTGAAAGAATCGGTATTGAGGGCAGCCAGCTTGTATACAGTCCTGCCGGCGGAGAGAAAACAACGACCGTAACCCCCATGCCTGACCATACGGCGGCCATTAAACTGGTATTACAGGCATTGACCGACGAGAAAACGGGAGTGGTAAAAAGCCTGGATGAAATCGGGGCAGTCGGACACCGCATCGTACATGGCGGGGAAAAATTTGCAGCTTCTACACTGATTACGGACGAAGTGATACAGGCTATCGAAGAATGCAATGAATTGGCGCCTCTGCATAATCCCGCTAACTTAATCGGCATTGCAGCGTGCAGGGAACTGATGCCGGAGACACCCATGGTGGGAGTCTTTGACACAGCGTTCCATCAGACGATGCCGGAAGAAGCCTATATGTACGGTCTTCCCTATGAATATTATAAAAAATATAAAGTAAGAAGATACGGCTTCCATGGCACAAGCCATTCCTATGTTTCCCATAGAGCGGCGGAAGTTCTGAACCGGAACTATGAAGATTTGAAGATAATTGTCTGCCATTTGGGCAACGGCGCCAGCGTATCCGCCGTTAAGAATGGTAAATGCGTGGATACTTCCATGGGGCTTACTCCTTTGGAGGGCCTGATTATGGGAACCCGTTCCGGTGATATCGACCCGGCGATTATTGAATTCCTCGCACATAAAGAGAATAAGAGTATTGACGATATTATGAAAGTCCTGAACAAAGAATCCGGCGTGCTGGGACTTTCCGACGGACTCTCTTCCGATTTCCGTGATTTGGAGGAAAGCTACCGTAAAGGAGAGGAGGCAGGTATCCGTACTTTAAAGACCTTTTCCTATCGGGTGGCGAAATATATCGGCGCATATACGGCCGCAATGAACGGAGTGGATGCCATCTGCTTCACGGCAGGATTGGGTGAGAACGGTTCTTTCGTACGGAGCATGATTTGTGAATACTTAGGCTATCTCGGAATCGCAATCGACGCGGAAGCAAACGGCAAACGCGGCGAGGATATTGTGATATCCACTGCGGATTCCGGGACGAAAGTTTTGGTAATCCCTACCAATGAAGAACTGGCTATCGCAAGAGAAACAGTTGCGTTGGTAAAATAAGAATTTTATACGGGACAGTATATGGTCAGCCGCAGAGCATTGGGTTCTGCGGCTTTCCCGTCATTATACCGGTCAGCGGAGGAAGGGAAAGTGAATAAAAGTAAGAAAAATGCATGTTTTACAAGAAAAATGAAAAAAACCCACACCATCCTCCTGCCGCAGATGCTGGAATATCATTCCTGTTTCCTAAAGGCCGCTTTTGAAGGAAGCGGTTACCGCTTTGATATCATGCATGGGAGTAAGAAATTAAAAGACAGGGCGTTAAAATATATCAATCATGATTACTGTTATCCGGGCGTGTTGATTGTTGGACAGATATTGGAAGTCTTAGAGGAAAAGAGTTATCCGGCGGACCGGATTGCTTTTATGGAACCGCAGGCCGGAGGGGCCTGCCGGGCCGGAAATTATTATCAGACGATTATCCATACTTTGAAAAAATGCGGACAGGAACAGATTCCCGTCATTTCTTTGAATTTCCGCGGGCAGGAAAAACATCCCGGTTTCCGCATTACGCCGAAGCTTTTGTCAGCTGCGGTTGCAGCCGTTTGTTTCGGGGATTTAATGATGTGTCTGTATCAACAGGTAAAGCCATATGAAGACAGGAGTGGTGAGGCGGACCGGGTGCGGTATGAGCTGGAACAGGAAATCATGGAGCATCTCCGGATGCATCAGGGAATACATGGAAAGAAAAGAAGAGAGATTTACCGTCATATGATAAAGGCATTTGCAGGAATTGCCGTGCATAAAGAAGAAAAGAAAAAGATTGGAATTACAGGTGAAATCTATGTGAAATTTTCTTCCATCGGAAATCACGGTTTGGAAGACTTTCTGCTGGAGCACAACTGCGAGTGTATGACGGGCGGCTTCATCAATTATGCAATTTATATCATGGACAGCGAAAAAAGTGTTTACCAACTGAACCATTCGAATAAGATACCGCTTAAGGCATACGATATGATCTTAAAATATCTGAAAAGGGTTCAGAAAGAACTTTATCTTGAAATCGGACGAAGCGGCCGTTTCCGGGCAGAGCTGCCTTTTGACAGCCTTAAGAAAAAAGCGGAAGATATCATTGGCTGCAGCTGTATAACCGGAGACGGATGGCTGGTGGCTGCGGAAGTCGGGGCAGCTGTCGAATGTGGATGTAAAAATGTGCTGATTCTCCATCCTTTTGGCTGTCTGGTCAGCCATGTATGCGAAAGAGGAATCCTGCATAAGCTGCGTATGCGGTATCCCGGAGTGAATATTCAGACCATCGAATATGATTATGATTCCAGCAATGTTCTGAGGGAAAGCCGGATTTTACTGGGGCTGGGCTGAATTTTTAACCGTCGGAAAGAAGTATGGAGTGTCATAGTTTTGCGATTTTCCTAATATATATTACAAAGACCGTTGCAGGTAACATGCATGATTGGAAACAAACTAAAAAAACAGCGGAAAAACATTCTGATTGCGCTCATTCTGTGCGCCATGTTTTTCGCTGGCAGGGGAGCCGGATATCTGACACAGAAACTGGAGGCTGCTTCAGGCCGCCCGATTAATTCCGTAGGCTCCACCCATATTGCCGCTTCCGAAAACTGGGGGCTGGGCGGTTACGGGGATGAGACCCAGCCCACGGGAATTGCCTCCGCAGAGGAACTGAAGAAATACGATGCCTATTATGTAGGGGATGCGAAGGAAAAAGTCATTTACCTGACGTTCGATGCCGGATATGAAAATGGTAATACGGAGCCTATTCTGGATGCACTAAAGAAACACAATGCACCCGCTACGTTTTTTGTCGTAGGACATTATCTGGAATCGGCGCCTGAACTGGTGAAACGGATGGCAGCAGAAGGCCATTGTGTAGGAAATCATACCTACCATCATCCGGATATGTCCAAAATATCAGATAAGGCTTCCTTCCAAAAAGAAATGGACGATGTGGCAAAGGCATATAAAGAAATTACCGGAGAAGAACTCACCATGTATTACCGGCCTCCCCAGGGCAAATACAGTGTAGAAAATCTTGCCATGGCGAAGGAACTGGGTTATAAGACATTTTTCTGGAGCCTTGCTTATGTGGACTGGTATCAGGATAAACAGCCGTCAAAAGAGGAAGCTTTTGAGAAACTGACAGGCCGGATTCATCCCGGAGCTATCGTGCTGCTGCACAGCACTTCTCAGACGAATGGGGAAATCATGGATGAACTGCTGACGAAATGGGAGGAAATGGGCTATACGTTTAAGCCTTTGTCTGATTTGGTACAGTAATGGAAAGCAGGAACGGTAATGGCGTTAAGAACCATGCGCTGTGGTATAAACGGGGATAGAAGGGGATTAGGCGATATGGGAAAAATTTCAACGGATCAGAAGCTTCAGCTGGTACAAAGGATACGGGCAGAAAGCATGGATAACCGGATGCGGATGAGAAGCCGTGAACGGCTGCTGTATGGAGGCGGTAAAACGGAGGAGGAACTTCCTTTATTCAGTAAGGGATACCACGATTATGGAAAAGGAGGACGGGAACTATATGCCTTGGAAGAAGAAACAGCTCCTGCCGGGGAAGTTTCCTTCTCGTCCTTTAAATTCAGGCTTGTACTTGCGGCAGTCCTGTTTACCGCCTTTCTTCTGGCGGATTCAGGCAGCGGAAGCATCGCCGGATTCTCCACGGCAGCGGTACGGGAAGAAATCAATAAGGATTTTGATACCGGTTTGGATGAAGTAGTATTTGATTTTGAGAATAATTTCCCGTATACTCTATTTGAAGACATTTCAAAAGAATAAAAAACGCAGATTGGAGAATTATGGGAAAGCTTGCATTAAAAGATGAAATACTGCTTCGCATAGAGAAGCCGGCACGCTATATCGGCAACGAGGTCAATGCCGTAATAAAAGATAAGAATGAGGTAGATGTCCGCATGGCGATGTGTTTTCCGGATGTGTATGAAATCGGCATGTCGCATCTGGGCATCCAGATTCTGTATGATATGTTCAACCGTTTCGAAGATGTATGGTGCGAACGGGTTTATTCGCCATGGGTGGATTTGGACCGGATTATGAGGGAGGAAAACATCCCTCTTTTCGGGCTGGAGTCACAGGAACCGGTTAAGGACCTGGATTTTCTGGCTATTACGATTCAGTATGAGATGTGTTATACAAATATTTTACAGATACTCGACTTATCACAGATTCCGCTCTGTGCAAAGGACCGGACATGGGAGCATCCGATTGTCATAGGAGGAGGGCCCTGTACTTACAATCCGGAGCCGATTGCGGAATTTTTTGACCTTTTTTACATCGGAGAAGGGGAAACACGCTACCGGGAGCTCCTTGACCTCTATAAAGAAGCACGCAGAGAGGGTGTAACAAGAACGGAATTTCTAAGAAGGGCCGCGAAACTGCCCGGTATCTATGTACCGGCATTTTATCAGGTGGAATACAAAGAAAACGGTACGATTCAATCCATGAAACCTGTTGAGGAAGGGATTCCGGAGACTATCCGGAAAGAAATCGAAATGGAGGTATCGGATACCTATTATCCGCGTAAACCAATTGTTCCTTTTATTAAAGTGACACAGGACAGAGTCGTATTGGAAATCCAAAGAGGCTGTATCCGTGGCTGCCGTTTCTGCCAGGCCGGACAGCTGTACCGGCCCGTCAGGGAACGGGATGTGGACATGCTGAAGGAATATGCGCTGGACATGTTGAAAAATACAGGACACGAAGAAATCTCCTTAAGTTCCTTAAGTTCCAGCGACTAT
The DNA here is from genome assembly GCA_947246015.1 of uncultured Lachnospiraceae bacterium. Taxonomy (GTDB): domain Bacteria; phylum Bacillota; class Clostridia; order Lachnospirales; family Lachnospiraceae; genus Kineothrix. The sequence goes on from CAMXQE010000033.1 coordinate 28,001, forward strand.
TCCAAACTGCCGGAATTAATCGACTTTCTTATAGAAGAGTGCCGTAGGAAGAACATTAATATTTCCCTTCCGTCCTTAAGGATTGACGCTTTCTCCTTAGATGTCATGAGCAAGGTACAGGATGTACGGAAGAGCAGCCTGACGTTTGCTCCGGAGGCCGGCAGCCAAAGGCTGAGAGATGTCATCAACAAAGGATTGACCGAGTCAGTCATACTGGAAGGGGCCGCTATGGCATTCAAAGGGGGATGGACCAGGGTGAAACTTTATTTCATGCTGGGTCTGCCTACGGAGACGGAAGAGGATATTAAGGGAATCGGCGACTTATGTAACAAGATTGCGGCGGTATTTTTTGAAACCGTTCCTAAAGAACAGCGGGTGAACGGGAAAGTACAGATTGTGGCAAGTACTTCGTTCTTTATTCCCAAGCCTTTTACTCCCTTCCAGTGGGCAGCCATGTGTACGAAGGAGGAATTTTTGGACAAGGCTTATGCCACCCGCACCTCCATTAAGGAACAGCTGAACCAGAAAAGCATCAAATATAACTGGCATGAAGCGGATGTCAGCGTTTTGGAAGGTGTTTTTGCGAGAGGCGACCGGAAAATAGCAAACGTCATTCTAAAAGCCTACGAAAAAGGTTGTCTTTTTGATGCATGGAGCGAATATTTCCAAAACGGAGTATGGATGGAGGCTTTTGAGGAATGCGGCATTGATATCGGTTTTTATACCACAAGGGAACGGGAACCGGAGGAAATTTTCCCCTGGGATTTTCTTGACTGCGGTATAACGAAGGAATTTCTGTTAAGGGAATGGAAGAAAGCGAAAAGTGAAACGGTTTCGCCCAACTGCCGGATACAGTGTCAGGGATGCGGCGCAAACCGCTTTGGCGGCGGTGTCTGCTTTGAGGAAAAGAATGCTTCTATCGGAAAGGAATTAGAATCCGGAAAGGAATTGGAATGCAGAATATGAAATTAAGGATAAAATTTGCCAAATCAGGCGCTATGCGTTTTATCGGGCATTTGGATGTGATGCGGTATTTTCAGAAAGCTATCCGGAGAGCCGGAATCGATGTTGCCTATTCGGAGGGGTTCAGCCCGCATCAGATTATGTCTTTTGCCGCACCCTTAGGCGTTGGACTGGAAAGCAGAGGAGAGTATTTCGATCTGGAGGTTCATTCTTATACCTCATCAGAAGAAATGAAAGAACGGCTGAATCAGGTTATGGTGCCGGGAATGGAGATATTAAGCGTTACTTTATTGGATGAACATACGAAAAATGCGATGGCAAGCGTGGCAGCGGCAGCTTACTCTGTCCGTTTCCGGGACGGATACGAGCCTAAATTTGACTGGGTGAGTCAGTCGGCGCTTTTTTATGCAAAACCGTCCATTCCGGTAACGAAGAAAACAAAAAAAAGTGAAGTACAGCTGGATTTAAAGCCGTCCATCTATTCCATGGAGGTACGGGAAGGAGAAGATGGAAGACCTGTCCTTTATCTGCTGGTGGATGCCAGCAGTTCCGGAAATATCAAACCGGCCTTAGTTATGGAAACTTTTCTTAAAGAAAACGGGGAAGATTTTTCAGATTTATCCCTCCTCATAACGAGGGAAGATACGTTCACCAATGCGGGTACGGAAAAGCAGCCCAGACTGGTGCCTTTAGAGGAGGTCGGAAAATCTTTCTGATGAAGGGAATGGAAACCACCATGAATGACAGGAAATATATTGTGCTGAGACGTAACAGGCAGATTGTGTCCCTTTTGTTTCACGGCAGCCGGCTGATGGCAGCCCACGCGGAAGAAGAACAATGCACAGACAGTCTGTTGGGAAATATCTATGTGGCCCGTGTGAAGAACATCGTGAAAAACATCCATGCTGCATTTGTGGAAATAGAACCGGGAAAAAACTGCTTTCTCGACCTTCGGGAAGCAAAAGAACCGATTTTGCTGAACCGCCGTTACGACGGGAGACTTCTTGCAGAGGATGAGATTATCGTTCAGGTTTATAAAGAAGCAGCCAGAAACAAACCTCCGGCTGTCACCTGCGCGCTTTCACTGGATGGCAAATACTGCGTGGTGACGAAGGGTAAACCCGGTATTGCTTATTCGTCCAAACTATCGGCAAAGACAAAAGAGCAGTTAAGCCGGGAACTGGAGAAGGTGGATTTCCCGCTGGATGAATACGGAAAGGAATACGGCATAATCATCCGTACGAATGCAGGCGGACTGGAGACAGACCTTATGCCACTGATGCAGGAAATTGCCATATTGGCTAAGCAGCTGCAGAACATCCTTCAAAACGGTATCCATCGCACCTGTTATTCCGTACTTTTGCAAAAACCTTCCGGATACTTGCAGAAACTGCGTGATTTGCAGGACGGCTGGTGCGATGAGATTCTTACGGACGGGGAAGATATTTACCGGAACGTCTGTGATTATGTCAGGGAACATCCGGATTTCCAACTTCCGGCGGTACGGTTCTATCAGGATGAGCGGCTTCCCCTTGCAAAGCTCTATGCAGTGGAAACCCGGCTGAAAGAAGCGCTTGATAAAAAGGTATGGCTGAAATCAGGGGGATATCTTTTGATAGAACCTACGGAAGCGCTTACTGTCATTGATGTGAACACCGGTAAAGTGACTTCAGGGAAAGAGGCTCAGGATAATCATTTCCAGACAAACATGGAGGCGGCCGAAGAAATCGCCAGACAGCTTTCCCTGCGGAATCTGTCCGGCATTATCATCGTAGATTTCATCAATATGCCAAAAGAACAATACCGCCAGATGCTGATGGAACATTTGCGGGAACTGTTAAAGAAAGACGCGGTAAAAACTGCTTTAATCGATATCACGGCATTGGGGCTGGTGGAAATTACAAGAATGAAAACAAGCAAACCGCTCAGCGAGCAGTTAATGCCGCATTCCTAAAGCGTGTTTGCAAACTACAGGAATTTCAGACGAGGAAGGAATAAAATGATGCAGCTTATTAAAATGGAAAAAGTGAAGGATGGGAAATATCTGAAAAATTATGAACTTACCTACCTGAACAAAGCGGGCAGGGAGAAGAAATATGAGATTGTCAGCCGGAAAGAGCTGAAAAATGCAGAAGATATCGGGAAAAAAGTCAGCGGAATATCCATAGCCGCCGTAAACGGCGGGAAGCTCCTGTTATTGAAGGAATTCCGTATGGGTGTAAACAAAAGCGTATATAATCTGTGCGCCGGAATGATGGAGGAGGGCGAGACGGTCATGGACTGCATCAGGCGGGAACTATACGAGGAAACAGGGCTTTCCGTGAAAAAAATCATCGATATCCTTCCGGCGTCCTTTGCTGCTGTGGCGATATCCGATATGAAGACCCATATCGTTTTTGTGGAAGCAGAAGGAGAATTTGAAGACCATACGTCCGAAAATGAAATGATTGAAGCCGGCTTTTACAGCCGTGAAGAGACAGCCGCTCTTTTGCAGACAGAGGAATTCAGTTCCCGGGCGCAGATGATTGCTTATTTCTTTTCCAAAAATCTTTTTCCGGGCGCAGACATGGCATAAATATGCAAAAAAAATCTTGACACATCCAGTCATAGATGCTAAAGTATAGGAGTATGCCGCATAGATAGGCTTTAAGAGTGTTTCCGGATGTAAAGCGGAACACCGCCGACCCTAGCGAGTAGACAAACCGATAAAAGTTTGTGATAGGAGGTGCAATATGTACGCAATTATTGCCACAGGTGGAAAGCAGTACAAAGTTTCCGAAGGTGATGTGATTAAGGTAGAAAAACTGAATGCAGAACCCGGAACGGCTGTAACATTTGATCAGGTTATCGCTATCAGCGACAACGGGCTTAAGGTTGCCGGCGATGTAGCCAACTCTACCGTATCCGCTACTGTTATGGAACAGGGCAGAGGTAAGAAGGTTATCGTATACAAGTACAAGAGAAAAACCGGTTACCATAAGAAAAATGGTCATAGACAAGCATACACTCAGGTTAAAATCGATAAAATAAATGCGTAAGCTTATTTATAATGTATTCATTTATAATATTTTAACGATTTGGTAGTGCTGAACATGACAACAGTTATCATTAAGAAAACAGCTGACGGAGTTTATAGGGGATTCACCTGCATGGGACATTCCGGATATGCCAAGAGGGGCAGGGATATTGTATGTGCTTCTGTATCCGTACTGGTCATTAATACCGTTAATTCATTAGAAGAATTGGCCGGTGAAAAGATGGAAGTGACCGCGGAGGAAGAGACAGGTTTTATCGACTGCCGGTTTCAGGATACTCTGTCCTATGAAGGAAAGCTTTTTATGGATTCCATGGTGCTGGGCCTGTCGAAGATTGCAGAGCAGTACGGCAGGAAATATCTGACACTTAATTTCGAGGAGGTGTAAAACCATGTTGAATATGAACCTTCAATTTTTCGCTCATAAAAAGGGTGTTGGTTCCACAAAGAACGGTAGGGATTCCGAATCCAAAAGACTTGGTGCGAAAAGAGCTGACGGACAATTCGTAAAAGCAGGAAACATTCTGTACAGACAGCGCGGAACAAAGATTCATCCTGGTATCAACGTAGGAAGAGGCGGGGATGATACGTTATTCGCATTGGTAGACGGTGTACTTAGGTTTGAAAGAAAAGGAAGAGATAAAAAACAGGCTTCCGTATATCCTGTCGAGAAATAATACGAACGAATCGGGCTTCAAACATACCATGTGTTTGAAGCCCTTTTTGCCTTATAAGATGAGCTATGAAAGGTTATGGTTAGGGATATGTTTGCAGACAGAGCCAAAATATATGTAAAAAGCGGAAAAGGCGGAGACGGCCATGTTTCGTTCCGCAGGGAAAAATATGTTCCGAACGGCGGACCGGACGGAGGAGACGGCGGGGATGGCGGCAGCGTTATATTTGAGGTGGACGAGGGACTGAATACCCTTACCGATTTCCGGCATATCCGCAAATACTGTGCGGGAAACGGAGAAGAAGGCGGGAAAAAGAACTGCCGCGGCAAAAGCGGAGAGGACATCGTGATTAAAGTACCCCACGGGACAGTTATCAAGGAAGCGGAAAGCGGAAAAGTCATTACCGATATGTCGGGTGAGAACCGGCGGACCGTACTGTTGACGGGCGGCAGGGGCGGCAACGGGAACCAGCACTATGCTACCAGCACCATGCAGGCTCCTAAATATGCCCAGCCGGGACAGGAGGCAAAGGAACTGGAGCTTTTGCTGGAATTAAAAGTCATTGCAGATGTCGGACTGGTAGGATTCCCGAATGTGGGGAAATCCACGCTTCTTGCCAGGGTGACCAATGCAAGGCCCAAGATTGCCAATTACCATTTTACAACGCTCAATCCCAATCTGGGCGTAGTCGATTTGGAGGATGCAAACGGCTTTGTCATCGCCGATATTCCGGGGCTGATTGAAGGCGCCTCTGAGGGTGTGGGGCTGGGACACGAATTTCTCCGCCATATTGAACGGACCAAATTAATCATCCACATCGTGGATGCCGCTTCTACCGAGGGAAGGGACCCGCTGGAAGATATCCGCGCCATCAATAAAGAGTTGTCGGCTTATAATCCTGCAATCGCAGCCCGTCCGCAGGTGATTGCAGCAAATAAAATCGATATGTTTGCCGATGCAGAAGCAGAAAGCGAAACACTGCGCCTCATCCGGCAGGAGTTCGAACCGAAGGGAATTCCCGTATTCCCGATTTCAGCAGTAAGCGGCCAGGGCGTCAGGGAACTGCTGTATGCAGTGAATAACCTTTTAGACGGGATGGACGACCAGCCGGTCATTTTTGAACAGGAATATTTTCCGGAATTTACGGCAAAAGAGGAACCTTATACCGTTACTTATGATGAAAAGGAGCAGGAATATATCATCGAGGGGCCGCGCATTGAAAAAATGCTCGGATATACCAATCTGGAATCCGAAAAGGGATTTACCTTTTTCCAGAATTTCCTGAAAGATAACGGCATATTGGATGAGTTGGAGAAACTTGGCATTGAAGAAGGGGATACGGTACGCATGTACGGACTTTCTTTTGATTATTATAAATAATGGAGAAAACTTATGACAAGCAAACAGAGAAGCTATTTAAAAAGCCTTGCCAGCAATCTGGAACCGATTTTCCAAATCGGGAAATCCAGCCTGACACCGGAAGTAACCGAAGCGGTTTCCGAGGCTTTCAATACACATGAACTGATTAAGGTGGCTGTATTGAAGAATTGTATCGACGATCCCAGGGTAATAGCAGAAGCCCTTGCGGGAAGAACGCATTCCCAGGTGGTACAGGTTATCGGCAAAAAAATCATTCTGTATAAGGAAAGCAGGGAGCATAAGAAAATCATTCTTCCCTGACAGGAAGTGAACACGGTATGGAATATAATATGGAAGAAAAAGAAGAACACGGAAAGGCCGGACAGAAGAAAAAAACCGGTATTATGGGCGGCACATTCAATCCCATTCATGTAGGACATCTATTGCTGGCAGAAAGCGCAAGGGACAGTTTCGGGCTGGATCATATCCTGTTCATTCCGAGCGGGCGTTCTTATATGAAGCGGGAATCAGAAATTTTAGACAGGCGTGGACGCTATGAAATGACCCGTCTTGCAATCGAGGACAATCCTGCATTTTCCATATCCGATATAGAAGTGAAACGCGAAGGCAACACTTATACCTGTGATACGCTTTCGCAGTTGAAAGAACAGGAACCGGAAACGGAATTTTATTTTATTGTCGGTGCGGACAGCCTTTTTTCCATGGAAACATGGCGGAAGCCGGAATCTATCTTCCGCGACTGTATTGTACTTGCAGCGGTACGGGACGATAAGGACAGTGATAAACTGCAGGAACAGATTCTTTATCTGCAGGAGAAGTTCGGTGCGCGTATCTGCCAGATTTCATTCCGGGAGATTGACATTTCTTCAACGGATATCCGCATGAGACTGTCAAACGGACAATCCATCCGTTATATGGTTCCGGATAAAGTGATTTCTTATATAGAAACCCATCATTTATATAGGGAGGATACAGAATGGAAGCCAAATCTTCGAGCTTAAAGAAAATCCGTAAAGCCATGGAAAAGACTTTGGATGCAAAACGTTTTGAACACACCCTGGGAGTTGCCTATACTGCGGCTGCGCTTGCCATGCGTTACGGCTATGATATACAAAAGGCACAGACTGCGGGAATGCTGCATGACTGTGCCAAGTGCATGAGTAATGAAAAACGCCTGAACATTTGTGCAAAGCATAATATTGCCGTCAATGAAATTGAACGGCGGAACCCGTTCCTGCTCCATGCAAAAGTAGGAAGTTACATTGCCATGCAGAAATACAACATCCATGACAGTGATATCATCAATGCCATTCTGAACCATACAACCGGAAGGCCGGATATGTCGCTGCTGGAAAAAATTGTCTATGTGGCGGATTATATCGAACCGGGACGGAAACAGGCGCCGAATCTGGGAGAAATCCGGCGGCTGGCATTTGAGGATTTGGACGTGGCGCTGTTCCGCATCCTGAAAGATACCCTGGTCTATTTGAATCAGGTAGACGGTGAAACAGACCCGATGACGCAGAAGACATACGAATTTTATAAAAACTATATGGAACATGGAAAGAATGCGGAAGGACAATCAAAAAGGAGTGGAATGGTATGAAGGGAAAAGAACAGGAATGGGAAATGACGAGGCTTGCACTGAAAGCATTGGAAGATAAAAAGGCAGAAGATATTACGGTAATTGATATCAGGGAAGTTACCATTCTGGCGGATTATTTCATTATTGCCAGCGGTTCCAACCGCAGTCAGATACAGGCGCTTACGGACCATGTGGAGGAACTGCTCGGAAAAAGCGGTTTTCCTGTGAAACAGATTGAGGGCTATGATACGGCGAACTGGGTGCTGATGGATTTTGGCGATGTCATCGTCCATATTTTTGACCGTGAGAACAGGTTGTTCTATGATTTGGAACGTATCTGGCGGGACGGAAAACAAATAGAACTTTCAGAATTTAGAGAATAAAGGAATAAGAGTAAAGGAATCAGTCTGAGGATAATATGAAAAAGTATATAGGAGACAGGAAATTTTACCGGATGGTACTGGCCGTTGCCGTTCCGATTATGATACAGAACGGCATTACAAATTTTGTCAGCTTATTGGACAATATCATGGTAGGACAGATAGGGACAGAGCAGATGTCCGGTGTTGCGATTGTCAATCAGCTGATTTTCGTATTTAACATCTGTATTTTCGGAGGAGTGTCAGGGGCGGGCATTTTTACCGCCCAGTATCATGGATGCAAAGACCATAAAGGGGTGCGCAGCACATTTCGCTTCAAACTATTGATTTGCCTGGCGGTTACAGTGATTGGCATACTTATATTTGCTTTCTATGGAGAGCAGTTGATTTCTTTCTACCTGCATGATACGGGAAAAGCGGATACACTGGCGGCTACTTTAGGATATGCCCGCCGTTACCTGCGTATCATAATGATTGAACTTGTCCCCTTTGCCATCATACAGGCTTATTCCGGTACGCTGCGCGAAACCGGGGAGACTATGCTGCCCATGAAAGCCGGGATTGCGGCTGTATTGGTTAACCTGGTATTGAATTACATTTTGATTTTCGGAAAATTCGGCGCTCCGGCACTGGGAGTGGAAGGCGCGGCCATTGCGACTACGGTTTCCCGTTTTGTGGAATTATTTATCGTAATAAGCTGGACCCATAAGCATAAAGAGGAGCATCCGTTTATTGAAGGGGTATACCGCAGTTTCCGGATTCCGGGAAACCTGGCTGTCAAGATTATTGTTACCGGATTTCCCTTAATGCTGAACGAAGCATTGTGGTCTTTTGGACAGGCAGTGCTTATGCAATGTTATTCCGTCCGCGGACTTGACGTGATTGCCGCTCTTAACATTTCTTCCACCATATCCAATGTGTTCAATGTGGTTTTCATTGCACTCGGCAATGCGGTGGGAATTATCGTCGGCCAGCTTTTAGGTGCGGGCAGACTGGAAGAAGCAAAAGATACCGACCGGAAGCTGATTTTCTTTTCAACTGCCGGCTGTATGCTGATTGGTATAATTATGTCCTTATGTTCCTCTTTGTTTCCGCTGCTTTACAATACTACGGAAGAAATCCGGCAGCTGGCGGCACAGTTTATCATCATCTGTTCTGTCTGTATGCCGATGTATGCGTTTGTGAATGTTTCTTATTTCACACTGCGATGCGGAGGAAAGACATTGATTACCTTTTTCTTTGACAGTGTCTATGCGTGGCTGGTAAACATTCCTTTAGCTTACGTGCTGTCCCGCTATACCGGCCTGCACATCGTGCCTCTGTTTCTGGCCTGTCAGTTGATTGATATCGTAAAGTGCATCATCGGGTTTGTGCTTTTGAAAAAGGGAGTCTGGATGAATGTCATCGTAAAAAGCGGCGCTGCTTAAGAAACAGCGCCGCTTTTCGATTCCATCCGTTTGGTTACGATTCTTCGGCGGAACGTCCCGGATACATATAAAATGTGATGAGATATATACCGCAGACGCCCACAATTGCATATATGATTCTGGATATCCATGTCAGATTACCGAAGATAAAGGCAACAAGGTCAAAGCTGAAAAAACCGATGAGCCCCCAGTTAACTGCGCCGATTATAGCCAGTGTAAGGGCCGTATAGTCCAATGCTTTATTATTCATTTCCAAAACCTCCATTTCTTAATCTTTCTGATATTTACTCATATATCGATGTTATTTTGCCCATAAAAAAAGAAATTTATCCATGAATATTGCTATTTCTTACAAAATTATAAAATGACATTGACAAAGACTTTTTTTCAGAGTAATATTATCCAAAAATAATTTATGGAGGAGATATTATGAAAAAGTACAAGAAAATCATCAGTGCCGTCATGGCCTCAGCGATGGTTGCTACCTTGTTTGCAGGCTGTGGAAACTCTGCCGACAGCGGAAGTTCCTCCGCAGACAATACGGCGCCTGCCGCAGAAAATACAGAAGCCGGCGGTGAAACTGCATCAGCAGGAAGCAATGGCGGAGGTGTCCTTAAAATCGGAGGCATCGGCCCTACAACCGGAAGTGCGGCAGTATACGGGCTTGCTGTCCAGAATGCAGCGCAGCTTGCAGTGGATGAAATTAATGCAGCCGGTGGCATTAACGGTATACAGATTGAGTTCAAGTTTGAAGATGATGAATGTGATGCAGAGAAATCCGTAAATGCATACAATACATTAAAGGATTGGGGAATGCAGATGCTTGTAGGCGCTGTTACCAGCGGATGCAGCGTCGCAGTTTCGGAAAAGACGGCGGAGGACAATATGTTCCAGCTGACTCCTTCCGGTTCTTCCGTGGATTGTGTAAAATATGACAACTCTTTCCGCGTATGTTTCTCCGATCCGAACCAGGGAATGGCTTCCGCAAAATACATCGGAGAAAATGCGGTTGCTTCTACCGTTGCGGTAATTTATGACAGTTCCGATATTTATTCTTCCGGAATCTATGAGAAATTCGTAGCAGAAGCGGCAAATCAGCCTTTTGAGATTGTTTCTGCAGAAGCGTTTACCGCTGACAGCAAGACAGATTTCTCCGTTCAGCTTCAGAAAGCAAAGGATGCAGGTGCAGAACTGGTATTCTTACCTATTTATTATACAGAGGCTTCCCTGATTCTTTCACAGTCCTCTACATTGGGTTATGCGCCTATCTTTTTCGGATGCGACGGTCTGGACGGTATCCTGAACGTAGAGAATTTTGATACTTCCCTGGCAGAAGGCGTTATGCTCTTAACTCCTTTTGCGGCGGATGCCCAGGATGAACTGACACAGAACTTCGTATCTGCATACAAGGAAAAATTCGGCGATACACCGAACCAGTTTGCGGCAGATGCTTACGATGCGGTTTATGCAATTAAAGCAGCCGGTGAAAAGGCAGGAATTACGGCTGATATGGATATGTCCGCTATCTGTGAAGCTCTGAAAGCAGCTATGCCTCAGATTTCTTTAGACGGTCTTACCGGTGTAGGTATGACATGGGATGTTTCCGGGGAACCGAATAAAGATCCGAAAGCAGTGAAGATTACCAATGGCGCTTATGCGGCAATGTAATCCCTGCAGGTTCATAAAATTTTAATGCAGCTAACGGCGGGTGCAGAAATTACTTTCTGCACCCGTTTTCCACCCAATGGGACAATTCATGAAGCATATCTGCCGGTCCTGTTATCTGCGCTAAAAGACCTGTGAGTCAGAAACCGTTATATTTTCTTGATTCTGCAAGCATTTAATGGTATAATCCTGTCTTTGACAGTTTGTAAGAAACAAAATCGCTGTGAGCCCAGTAAA